>NZ_JAFBCM010000001.1:5419903-6039807 GCF_016907715.1 Tenggerimyces flavus
CCCGCTGAACTTGTTGGACGGCGGCCGGGCCGTCCGCGCTCCCCCAGAGCTAGGAGCCGATCGGCCACGGCCCCTCCGACTCGTACACGTACGCGGTGGCGCCGTCGATCGAGGCGACGTCGACGGTCTGGCCGGGCTCGATCACCGACGTGTCGTCGTACGCGCGGGCCGACCAGGTCTCGCCGCCGATCTTCACGCGGCCGCCGTGCGCGTCGACCCGTTCGAGCACGACGCCCTTGCGGCCGACGAGCGCCTGCACGCCGATCTTCGTGTTCGGCACCTGCTTGAGGTGGCGCAGCGCGATCGGCCGTACGGCGGCGAGCATGCCGAGCGCGACGACGACCGACGCGGCGATCGCGATCACGGCGTTCCCGGTGATGCCCGCGGCGAGCGCACCGGCGAGCGCTCCGGCGGCGAGCATGATGAAAACCAGGTCGAGGGTGAGCACCTCGATGGCGGCGAGGGCGACCGCGATCACGCCGAAGACGACCCAGAGGTGTTCGCCCAGCCAGCGGAGCCATTCGCCCATGTGAGAAACCTACGCGATCAAGGTCGAGCCGGACGCGCTACCTCGCCCTGGCGGTCCAGCGATCTTCGGAACGGGTCAGCTCGAGCTTCAGTCCGAACGCCTCCGACAGGGCGTCGTCGGTCAACGTCTGGTCCAGCGGCCCCGCCGCTACGACCTCTCCGGCACGCAGCAGAAGGACGTGGGTGAAGCCCGGCGGGATCTCCTCGACGTGGTGGGTCACCAGCACGCTCGCCGGGGCGGTCGAGTCGGCGGCCACGAGGGTCAGCGTCCGCAGGAGCCCTTCGCGGCCGGCCAGGTCCAGCCCTGCCGCGGGCTCGTCCAGCAGCAGCAGCTCGGGGTCCGTCATCAGAGCCCGCGCGATCTGGACCCGCTTGCGCTCGCCCTCGGACAGCGTCCCGAACGTACGGTCCACCAGCCCGCCCACGCCCAGCCAGGTCAGCAGCATCATCGCGCGGTCGTGGTCGAGGGCCTCGTACTCCTCGCGCCACCGGCCGATCACCGCGTACGAAGCCGACACGACCACGTCGCGGACCAGCTCCTGCTTCGGAATCCGCTCGGCCAGCGCCGCGGACGTCAGCCCGATCCGCGGCCGCAGCTCGAACACGTCCACCGCGCCGAGCGTCTGCCCCAGGATCGTCGCGGTCCCCGACGTCGGGTGCATCCGCGCCGACGCGACCTGCAGCAAGGTGGTCTTGCCCGCGCCGTTCGGCCCGAGGATCACCCACCGATCGTCCTCATGCACCGCCCAGCTCACCCGGTCGAGCAGCACGGACTGACCGCGCGTGATCGTCACGTCGCTGAGCTCGAGAACGGCCTGGGCGTTCATAGATCCCAAACCTACGGCAGCGGTGTCGGCAACCCACCATAGGCTGGTGGGGTGCTGACACTGCCGCGCTCCGTTCGCCTGGCGTGCTGGGCGAACGCCTGGCTGTCCGGCCATACCAGCCTGGACGAGGCCGACGAGCACATCCGTGGCGACGACGCGGCGCATCACGTGCTCGGCTTCGAGGGCGAGGACGAGCCGATGACCATGCTGTTCGCGCTCGGCCGGCTGCGCAGGCTCGGCACCCAGGCCTGCCTGGTCGCGCTCCCCGCGCCGGGCGACCCGCTGGGGCTGGCGGGACCGCGCGAGCTCAACGAGGCCGCGCTCGACGTCGGCGAGGCGGTCCTCTGCGCTGGGGCGGGCATCGGTCTCGTCCCCGACGTGGTCGGCGCAGGCGTGCAGTGGCGGGTGTACGCGGCGAACGTTCCGCCGCCGCTGCAGTTCTCCGACGCGACCACAGAGCTCTCCCAGACGCTGCTCGAGGTGACCCACTCGCTCGCCGGGCTCGACGTGGCGCAGTGGCGGCCCGAGGTCGCCGAGGCCCTCGCCAGCCTGCGGAACGTCGGCCGACGTTCCGACGACGGCCTCGCGCCCGGCTACCCCTCGCGCGCCGACGAGCTCGCGGCCCGCGCCCGCAAGTGCCTGCTGGTGTGCGAGCTGGCGCTCGCCAACGACGGCGGCTCGACGACCGCGTACGAGGCCGACACCCGGCGCCGCTCGCTGCGGCACCTGGAGTACGCCGCGCGCCGGGCGCTCGTCGCGGCCTGTACCCCCTCGCAGGTGGCCCGGTGAAGCTCGCGATCCTCGGCGGTGGCGGGTTCCGCGTTCCGCTCGTCTACCGCGCGCTCCTGCACGACACGCACGCCCAGCGGATCTCCGCTGTCGCGCTGTACGACACCGACGCCGAACGGCTGCGCGTCGTCACTGCGTTGCTGGCTCAGCTGGGCGCCGGGCATGCCGACGCACCTCGCGTCGAGTCGACAACATCGCTCGACGAGGCCTTGCAGGGCGCCGACTTCGTGTTCTCCGCCATCCGCGTCGGCGGCCTCGCCGGCCGTACCCAGGACGAACGCGTCGCGCTGAAGCTCGGCGTGCTCGGCCAGGAGACGACCGGGCCTGGCGGCCTGGCGTACGCGCTCCGCACCATCCCCGTCGCGGTCCGGATCGCCGAACGGATCCGTGCGGTGGCGCCGACCGCGTACGTCATGAACTTCACCAACCCCGCCGGCATGATCACCGAGGCGATGCAAGGCGTCCTTGACACTCGGGTCGTCGGCATCTGCGACACCCCGGGCGAGCTCGGCCGGCGCATCGCTGGTCAGCTCGGTGTGCCGGCCTCGCGGGTGCGGCTCGACTACGTCGGGCTCAACCATCTCGGCTGGCTGCGCCGGATCGTCCACGACGGTGTCGACCTGCTGCCCTCCGTGCTCGACTCCCCGGGCGCGCTGGAGGAAGCGGACGTCTTCGGCGCGGACTGGCTGCGTTCGCTCGGCTCGATCCCGAACGAGTACCTCTATTACTACTACTTCCACCGCGACGCGGTCCGGAAGATCCTCGCCGGCTCGCAGACGCGCGGTGAGTATCTGCTGGCGCAGCAGTCCACGTTCTATGCCGAAGCCGGCAAGGATCTGTCCCGGGCATCGACGCTTTGGCGACGCACGTTGGATGAACGCGAGGCGACGTACCTCGCGGAGGCGCGCGAGTCCGAGCGCGAGGTGCCGGACCGCTCGGGCTCGGGTGAGCCGGGCGGGTACGAGGGGGTGGCGCTCGCGGTGATGGCGGCGATCGCGCGCGGCGAACAGTCGACGATGATCCTCAACGTACGCAACGGATCGACGCTGCCGGCGTTCGATCCTGCGGCCGTGATCGAGGTGCCGTCGGTCGTCTCCGCCAACGGCGCTTCGCCGATCGCGACGGCACCGCCGGACCTGCACCAGCTCGGGCTGATGCAGCAGGTCAAGGCGGTCGAACGGCTGGTGATCGAGGCCGCGTCGACCGGCTCGCGTTCGTTGGCGGTGAAGGCGTTCGCCCTGCACCCGTTGGTCGACTCGGTCTCCTTGGCGCGCGACCTGGTCGACGGCTACATCCGCGCGATCCCCGAGGTCGCTGCCGTGTTGGAGGTTCGATGAAGGTCGCCGTCGTCACCGGTGCGGGGAGCGGGATCGGCCGCGCCTCGTCGCTGGCTCTCGGCCGGGAGGGGTACGCGGTCGTGCTCGCCGGCCGGCGGCGCGAGCCGCTCGACGAGGTCGCGGCGGAACTGTCCGACGCGCTCGTCGTTCCCACGGACGTGGGTGATCCCGCCTCGATCGACGCGCTCTTCGCTGCTGTGCGGGAGCGGTACGGACGGCTCGACCTGCTGTTCAACAACGCCGGCCGCGCGGCGCCCGCCACACCGTTGGAGGACGTGTCGCTGCCGGACTGGCAGGCCGTCGTCAACCTGAACTTGACGGGTACCTTCCTGTGTACGCAGCACGCGTTCCGGATCATGAAGGCGCAGTCGCCTCGCGGGGGGCGAATCATCAACAACGGTTCGATTTCCGCGCACGCGCCGCGGCCGTGGTCGTCGCCGTACACCTCGACCAAGCACGCGGTCACCGGGCTGACCAAGTCGACGTCGCTGGACGGCCGCGCGTACGACATCGCCTGCGGCCAGATCGACATCGGCAACGCGGGAACGCCGATGACCGCGCGGATGGCGGACGGCGTGACGCAGGCCGATGGGGCGACGCGACCGGAGCCGACGATGGACGTGGACGCGGTGGCGCGGGCGATCGTCTACATGGCTTCGCTGCCGCTGGACGCGAACGTGCAGTTCATGACCGTGATGGCGACGAAGATGCCGTTCGTGGGCAGGGGTTGAGTCGTGGGTCGTACTCTGCTCGTCACGCTCACCGGGATGGACCGGCCGGGCGTGACGTGGGGCATCTTCGACGCGCTGGCGCCGTTCCAGGTCGAGGTGCTCGACGTCGAGCAGGTCGTGCTGCGTGGCCGGCTGGTGCTCGGCGTGCTGATCACGGCGCCACGCGACGAGTCGCGAGTACGGCGCGTGGTCTCGGAGGTCGCTTCCGCGCTGGGCATGGACGTGGAGATCTCCAGCGGTACCGGTGACAACTCGCCGCGGCGCTTGGGTCGTTCGCACGTGACCGTACTCGGACATCCGCTGCGGCCGGCGGCGATGTCGGCGATCGCGGGACGGATCGCCGACTCGGGCGCGAACATCGACCGGATCGTACGGATCGCGCGCTACCCGGTGACGGCGATCGAGCTGGACATCTCGGGTGCGGATCCCGACGTTCTCGGGGCCTTGCTGGCGACCGAGGCCGCGGCGCAGCAGGTGGACATCGCCGTACAGCGGGCCGGTCTGCACCGGCGGGCGAAGCGGCTGGTCGTGCTGGACGTGGACTCGACGCTGATCCAGGGCGAGGTGATCGAGATGATCGCCGCGCATGCCGGGTGCTTGGCCGAGGTCGCGTCGGTGACCGATGCGGCGATGCGCGGAGAGCTGGACTTCGCCGCGTCGTTGCGCTCGCGGGTGGCGTTGCTGGCCGGAGTCGACGCCTCGGTGCTGGACGTGGTGCGCAAGCAGGTCGTGCTGACGCCGGGGGCGCGGACTCTGGTGCGGACGTTGAAGCGGCTCGGTTACCAGGTGGGCTTGGTGTCGGGCGGCTTCACCCAGGTGGTGGCGCCGATCGCCGAGGAGCTGGGCATCGACTACTTCGCGGCGAACGAGCTGGCCATCGCTTCCGGCAAGCTCACCGGGACCGTGGTGGGCCCGATCGTCGACCGTGCGTACAAGGCCGAAGCCCTGCGCCGCTTCGCCCAGTCCGCCGGCGTGCCGCTGTCGCAGACCATCGCGATCGGCGACGGCGCGAACGACCTCGACATGCTGGCCGTGGCGGGTCTGGGGGTCGCGTTCAACGCCAAGCCGGTCGTCCGCAAAGCCGCCGACACCGCGGTGAACGTCCCGTACCTCGACGCCATCCTCTACCTGCTCGGCATCACCCGCGAAGAGGTCGAAGCCGCCGACATCCTCGAGTCCTGATCCCGCCCTCCCCGAGGCCGTGTCTCTTACCTATCGCCTGGCGCGCGACGCACTCCGTAGGTGAAGCGTCGTGGTCGCCTTACCCGGCCAGCTGCCCCCTTACCTGGCGTCCACCCCACGTAAAGCGGCCAATGATCATGTAAACATGATCCTTGGGCCCAGCGCGGACCGGGCGAACCCACCGCCAGATGAAAGATCGACGCTAGCGCTCAGCCAGCCGGGCGCGGAGGCCGTCGCACACGATGGACAGCAGGTGGCGCATCGCCGGGCGGTCGCGGTTCCGGTCGGTGGCGGTGGCGGCCAGCACGCCACTGATCAGGGCGAAGAGCTCGGGCACGGTGACGTCCGTACGTACGGCCCCGGCCTCCTGGCCGCGCCGGAGCAGGGTGCCGATGATCTGCACCAACTCCTCGGCGGTCCCCGACGTCGCGGCCTTGAGGTCGTAGCCCGTCCCCGCGAGCGCGTCCTTGAGCGCACCGTTCACGGCACCCTCCTCGGTCGCCTCCTCGACGAACTGGAAGAACGCCGCGCCCGCGTCCTCCGCCGTACTGAGCGACCGCGCGCTCTCCAGGATCGCCGTCATGCCCTCGACGACGATCGCCTCGAACAGCGCCTCTTTGGTGGGGAACTGCCGGTAGATCGTTCCCACCCCGACCCCCGCCCGGCGCGCGATCTCCGGGATCGACACCGCCAACCCCTCCGTCGCGAACGCCTCCTGGGCGACGGCCAGCACGCGCTCGCGGTTGCGCCGTGCGTCGGCACGCAGCGGCCGGTCCATCGCTCCACCTCACCTCGAGCACCGTGGTAGTTGACAACCGGAATGGTAATTCCGTATCGTCCAAACCGGAATGGCCATTCCGAATTCGACTCGATTCTACTTCGGAGGAGAGGCCCTCATGGCCACCACCACACCGTTGACCACCTACCACCTGCTCGGCCGCACCGGGCTCCGCGTCTCCCCGCTCGCGCTCGGCGCGATGACGTTCGGCGTCGACGGTTCCGAGGGCGCCGGGATCTGGGGCGGCTGGGGTTCGAACGAGGAGACCTCCCGCGCGGTGTTCCAGCGGTACGTCGAGGCCGGCGGGAACTTCGTCGACACCGCGGTCAACTACGCACAGGGCCGGAGCGAGGAGCTGCTCGGCAAGTTCGTCGAGGAGTCCGGTACGCGCGACCGGCTGGTGCTCGCGACCAAGTTCACGATGTCGACCGAACAGGGCAACCCGAACGCCTCGGGCAACGGACGCAAGAACCTCATCGCCTCGCTCGACGCCTCCCTGCGCCGGCTCCGCACGGACTACGTCGACCTGTACTGGATGCACAGCTGGGACACGATGACGCCAGTCGAGGAAGTGATGTCGACGTTCGACGCGCTTGTCCGCTCCGGCAAGGTGCGTGCGATCGGGCTGAGCAACGTGCCGGCGTGGTATGTCGCCAAGGCGCAGTTGACAGCTCGCGCGAACGGATGGGAGCCGGTCGCCGCGCTACAGCTGGAGTACTCGCTGGTCGCGCGCGACATCGAGCGCGAGCTCGTTCCCGCCGCGCTCGACCTCGGCGCGGCGGTCGTTCCGTGGTCGCCTCTGGCGAGCGGGTTCCTGGCGGGGAAGTACGAGCGGACCGCCGAGGGCGCGACCGGCGAGGGTCGGCTCGAGGCGTTGAAGGCGTTCTCGTTCGCGCAGGACCGTCCCGAGCAGCACTGGAACACGCTCGATGTGCTGAAGAAGGTCGCGTCCGAGGTCGGTCGGACGCCGGCGCAGGTCGCGCTCAACTGGGTGGCGCAACGCCCCGGCGTCGTGTCGACGTTGATCGGAGCGCGTACGGTCGAGCAGCTCGACGACAACCTCGCCGCGCTCGACTTCGCGTTGTCGGCCGAGCAGCGTGGATTGCTCGACGAGGTCAGCGCCTGGAAGTCGCGCGACCTCGCGGACAGCGAGCTGGCCCGCCAGGTGATGAACGGCGGGACCGACGTCCGGCAGGAGCCGGCCTGGTTCCGCGGCGCGGTCAGCGCCTGACGGGCTGGCCGATGCCGACCAGGTTGCCTTCGCTGTCGTAGAACCAGACCGCGCGTTCGCCGGTGCCCTTGCTCGGGTAGTTGCCCTCGATCTCGACGATGCCCTCGCCGAACCCCTCGAAGTGCGCGAGCTCCAGGCCGCGTTGCTTCAGCTCGGCGACGACCGCCTCGATGTCGTCGACGTAGAACGCCACCTGGGTGTGGGTGCCGGACGGTGCGCCGCTCGTGGCGAAGAGCGCGAACTCGCCGCCGGCGGGCTGGTAGAGCAGTCCGCCGGGGCGCTCCTCGACGGGTTCGAGGCCGAGATTGTCGGCGTAGAACGCGCGGGCACGTTCGAGGTCCTGGGCAGGCAGCCTCGTCGCGACCTTCGCGGCGTTGAGCAACGGGCGGGGCTGCCCGTTCAGGGGGAAGTACATGATGTGCAGGCCGACGTACTCGCCGCTGGGGCGTCGGTAGCCGCGCGGAACGGTGCCGATGATCGCGAAGCCGAGCGACTTCCAGAGGTGGACAGCGCGGGTGTTGGACTCGACGACGGCGTTGAACTGGATGCCTTCGTAGCCCTGGGCTCGGTTCCACGCGATCAGGTGCTCGCCGAGCGCACGGCCGACGCCCTTGCCGCCGTGCGCCGGGTCGACCATGAACCCGCCGCTCGCGACGTGTGCCGCGCCACCGCCCTTGTTGGGCCCGGTCTCGACGGTCCCGAGCACGGTGCCGTCGTCGTCGACCGCGACGAACGCCTTCGCCGGCCCACCCCGCAACCAGTACGACCGGGCGTCCTCCTCGGTCGCGTCCCGGTCCCACGAGAACGTCTCACCCTCGGCCACGATGCCGCGCATGAACGCCCACATCGCCGGCCAGTCCTGCTCGGTCGCCTCCCTGATGCGCATGGATCACTCCCCGCGGAGGGTGGTGAGGAGGCGGGCTCGGGGGCGGTCGATCTCGGTCCAGGGGGCGTCGACGTCGTACGCGGCGAGGAAGCCGGTCTGGAAGCCGTCCGCCAGCTTGCCGTGGTCGAGGAACTCCGCGAGCAGCTCGCACGAGGGGTTGTGGCCGATCAGCAACAACGTCGACACGTCCGGGGAAGTCTCGCGCACCACGTCCAGCAGCCCGTCGACGGTGTTGTCGTAGATCCGCTCGTCCTCCTCCGGCTGCACCGAAGCCTGCCACTCCGGAGCCGCGTAGGACCAGGTCTCCCGCGTACGCACCGAGGGCGACAGCACGACCGCGTCCGGCACGTAGCCGGCCGCGCGAGCGTGCGTGCCGACGTACGAGGACTGCCGCTGCCCACGAGCAGTCAGCGCGCGGGAGAGGTCGGCAACACCGGGTGTGTGTTCGGCCTTGGCATGGCGAAGGAGCAGCAGGCGACGGGTCATGGAGCCAACGATAGAGGCGGCGGACATGCACGGCGAAGCGTGAGCAATGTCGCCAGCGCCGCCTCCGCGGCCTCCGCCCCCTTGTCCTCCGCCGACCCCGGCAGACCCGCCCGGTCGAGCGCCTGCGCCTCGGTGTCGCACGTCAGCACGCCGAAACCGACGGGCACCCCGGTGTCAACCGATACTTGCGTCAACCCCACGGTCGCTGCCTGGCAGACGTACTCGAAGTGCGGCGTGCCACCGCGGATCACGACGCCGAGCGCCACCACCGCCTCGTACCCGGACCGCGCGAGCCGCGCGGCGGCGACCGGGAGTTCGAACGACCCGGGCACGCGCACGACGTCCGCCTCGACTCCAGCGGCGGCCAGAGCTCGCGAGGCACCGTCGAGCAACCCGTCCATCACCTCGGTGTGCCACGACGCCGCGACGACCGCGACCTTCGCCCCGGCCGCTTCGAGCCCCGCCAACGTGGGCGCACCCTTACCGCTCATCGCTCCCCCACCAAGGCTGGCAGGTCGTGCCCGAGGCGCGCCTGCTTCGTCGCCAGATACTGAACGTTCTCCGCATTGGGCGCCACGACCAGCGGCACACTCGCGGCGACCGAGACGCCGTTCTCCTCCAGCCCCGCACGCTTCGCCGGGTTGTTGGTCAGCAACCGCACCGACGACACCCCAAGCTCGGTGAGGATCTGCGCCGCCACCCAGTAGTCCCGGGCGTCCGCCGGCAGACCCAGCGCCAGGTTGGCGTCGACGGTGTCGTGCCCGGCGTCCTGCAACGTGTACGCCCGCAGCTTCGACAGCAGCCCGATCCCGCGCCCCTCGTGACCGCGCAGGTAGACGACGACCCCAGCGCCCTCGGCAGCGATGAGCCGCAGCGACTCCTCCAGCTGTGGCCCGCAGTCGCAGCGCAACGATCCGAACGCGTCGCCGGTGAGGCACTCCGAGTGCACCCGCACCAGCGCTTCGAGCCCCGGCGTACCCAGCAGGAGCGCCACGTGCTCGACGCCGTCCACCGAAGACCGATACCCAACAGCGGTGAAATCCCCATGCCCGGTTGGCAAACGCGTCGACGCGACCCGCTCGACGAGGCGTTCGGTGCGCCGCCGGTACGTGATCAGGTCGGCGATCGAGATCAGCGCCAGCCCATGCGCGTCGGCGAAGTCGCGCAGCTGCTGGCCGCGCGTCATCGTGCCGTCGTCGTTCACGACCTCGGCGAGCACACCGACCGGCGCCCGGCCCGCGAGCCGGGTCAGGTCGATGGACGCCTCGGTGTGTCCGGGCCGGACGAGTACGCCACCCGGCCTGCCCCGCAAGGGGAAGACGTGCCCCGGCCTGACGAAGTCCGCGGCCGTCGACGAGTCGGCGGCCAGCAGCCGCAACGCACGCGCACGGTCGGCGGCCGAGATGCCCGTCGTGACTCCCGACGCGGCGTCGACCGAGACGGTGTACGCGGTCCGCATGCTCTCCTGGTTGACCGACACCATCTGCGGCAGCGCGAGCCGCTCCAGCCGTGCCTCGTCCGCCGGCGCGCAGATCACGCCGCTGGTGTAGCGAATCATGAAGGCCACAAGGGACTCCGTCGCGGCGTCCGCGGCGAAGATCAGGTCGCCCTCGTTCTCCCGGTCCGCGTCGTCCATCACGACGATCGCACGTCCAGCGGCGAGGTCGGCGATGGCTCGTTCGACAGTGTCGACCTGGATGCCCATCGGTCAGTCCCCCGCCGTCGAAGCGGTGGCCGGCTCCGGCTCGGCAGCGGCCAGAAGCTGTCGCCGAACCTTCAACCAGGCAAGGAACCCGAAGACGCAGAACACGCCGTAGATGATGTAGAGCGTCGCCGACGGATAGAGGCCGACGTTCAGGAGCAACGGAACGCCGACGATGTCGACCGCGATCCAGATCAGCCAGAACTCGACGTACCCGCGCGCCATGCCGTAGGTCGCCAGGATGCTGCCGGTGAGGATCCACGCGTCCGGCAACGGACCCCAGGAGCCGAGCGACTTCAGCAGGAAGTAGAAGCCGACCACGCCGACGACCGCGAGCCCGAGCAGGACGAGGCGTTCCCGAGGCGAGGCCCATCGAGGCGCGACGGCGCCGCCGTCGGCAGCCTCGTGGTGGGAACGGGTCTGCCGCCAACGCCACCAGCCATAGGCGCTGACCGCGAAGAAGAAGATCTGCCGCCCGGCCTGGCCCCACAGGTTGGTGTCCTGCGGGGTGTGGAAGACGCCGCCGAGGAAGACCGTGAACAGCAGCGCGTTGCCGACCATGCCGACGGGCCACGCGAGCACGCGCCGCCGCATGCCGTAGATCGCGCTGGCCAGGCCGAACAGGTTGCCGATGATCTCGCGCCAGAGAATCTCGGAGCTGCCGATGTGAAGCTCGGCGTTCAGCAGCCAGGTGAGCCAGCTCATGCGAATGCTCCTTCGCGAACGGCGGTGAGGCGCTCGACGTACTTGGCGATGACGTCGACCTCGAGATTGACCGCCGCGCCGGGTTGCTTTATTCCCAACGTGGTGTGCTTGAGCGTGGTCGGGATGAGCGCGACAGAGAAGTCGTCGTCCCCGGCCTCGACGACCGTGAGCGAGACACCGTCGACGGCGATCGAGCCCTTCTCCGCGACGTACTTGCTCAGGCTCGCCGGGATCTTGAAGCGGACAAGGTCCCAGTGGTCGCTGTGCTGCCGGTCGGCGAGCTCGCCTTCGCCGTCAATGTGGCCTTGCACGATGTGTCCGCCGAGCCTGGCGTCGGCTCGTACGGAACGTTCGAGGTTGACCCGTTCACCCTCAGCCAGGCGGCCGATCGACGTCCGCGCGAGTGTCTCGGCCATCACGTCGGCGGTGAAGTCCGCGCCCGGCGTGACGTCGACCACGGTGAGGCAACAGCCGTTGACAGAGATGGAGTCGCCTGGTTTGGCGTCGCTGCTGACGGTCGCGCCTTCGATGTGGAGCAGGGCCGAGTCGCCACGCCTGTGCAGGCCCGCGACCGTGCCGAGCTCCTCGACGATCCCTGTGAACACTGTCTTCCTCGCCTCCCGGGTCACCGCTCGAGCGGTTCCGGGGTAGGCAGGGCACGCACACCTTTCGCGCCCACTGGTCGCCTGGCGCAGGCGGAACCAGCAGGACGGTGTGCGTCCCGCGTGCTGCCTCCCATCCGGACTTTCACCGTCGGTCCAGGAGTTCCACCTGGTCAACCGTTCGCGTCCCTCGTTCGACGAGGGACCGCGACCGGGTCGCGGACTGTCACCGCCGGTTCGGACTTTCACCGACCCCGGAGCACGCGCGAGCTTTCGCTCGTACAACGCCAGTGTGGCACGGCCGTGCAAGTCCCCCGCTATGCGACCACGCGGATGTACTGGCGCTTCTTCTGCTCCCGGACGACGACGCCGAGCTTGACGAGTTCGCCGCGGAGCTCGCGGGCGTCGGTCTCGCTGTCCTTCTCCAGGGCCTTCGCACGCGCCTTCAGCACGGGGTTGGCGCCGGGCGGGAGGTCGGGCAGGTCCTCGACCCACAGCCGGTACTGGTCCTTGTACGGGTCCTCGTCCACCCACGGGTACCCGTGCGACACGAACGCAGAACGGACCAGGTCGCGCGGCAGCTCGGACTTCTCCGACGCCACCTCCTCACCGCGCGGGCCGAGCAGCACGAGGCGCTTGCCATCCAGGAACACCGACCCGACCGCGTCCCGCGAAGCCGACGACGGAACGTCCATTCGCCGCATCCGTACGTCCGCGTCCGACACCGTCAGCTGCAACGTCTCGTGCGCCCCGATCAACGCCAGCACGATGCCGGCGATCGCCCCAAGGACCAAGGCGCCGATAGTCGCCCACGGGTCGGGTGCCGAGGCGGCCAGTTTGAACAGGCCCTGGAACGGCGCCGCCGGCAGCCCTGCCACCCAGTCCGCGATCTGCTTGAGGCACCAGAACACCAGCGCTCCCGCGACGGGGAGGCCCACCCACATCAGCAGCGCGGCCCAGGCTGGGTCACGAACGACGGTCTCGTCCGACCGCGGCGCGGCATTCGATGTCATTTGCCGGATTCTGCCAGGCCCTCAGGACGCGGTGGGGCGAGCCTCGCCGGCGAACGGGGCGAGCAGAGTCGCGCGCAGCGGAACGGTCGAGAACAGCTCCGACTCCGCCTCTTCGAGATAGAGCGGGTCGAGGTAGCGCTCCCGGAACGAGGTCGCCTCGCGCGTCGCCGGGTCCTCACGGATGTTCTTCGCGCACTGCTCGGCGGACTCCCGGCTCTGGTACGCCCACAGCGCCAGCACCTCGGACTCGTCCTCGGTCTGCCAGCGCCCGACCAGCCGGCCGCCGTACCGCTCCTCGATCGGCAGCAGCCGCTGCAGGAAGAAGGCTGTGAACGCGTCCGCCTTGCCCTCGGCCACGATGTAGCGACGGGCCCGGAAGAACATCAGCGCTCACTCCTCCACGAGGGATTCTCGGAGGCGACTGACGCCAGTCGCCGCAGCTCGTCCACCATCGCGCCGGGGTCGTCGGCAGCGAAGACCGCCGACCCGGCGACGAAAACGTCAGCCCCCGCTTCGGCGCACCGCTCAATAGTCGAAGCAGACACGCCACCGTCCACCTGAATCCAGATTTCGAGTCCGTGCTTGGCCACCAGCTCGCGGGTCCGGCGGATCTTCGGCAGGCACAGGTCGAGGAACTTCTGTCCCCCGAAACCAGGCTCGACTGTCATGACCAGCAGCATGTCCAGCTCGCCGAGCAGGTCCTCGTACGGGTCGATCGGCGTCGCCGGCTTCAGCGCCATCCCGGCCCGCGCGCCCTGGTGGCGCAGCTCACGGGCGAGTCGTACGGGGGCGTGCGCGGCCTCGACGTGGAACGTCACGCTCTGCGCGCCGGCCTCGGCGTACGCCGGCGCCCACCGGTCGGGGTTCTCGATCATCAGGTGGCAGTCGATCGGCACCGGCGACGCCTTCAGCAGCGACTCGACGACCGGCAGCCCGAGGGTGAGGTTGGGGACGAAGTGGTTGTCCATCACGTCGACGTGCAGCCAGTCGGCTCGTTCGACGGACGCGGCGGCCTCAGCGAGCCGCGCGAAGTCCGCGGACAGGATGCTGGGCGAGATCTGGACTGCCATCGGCGGCCGAGTCTACTGGGCTCGCACTTGCCTCTGGGGAGCCGCTCCACGCACGATGGCTGACGTGGCCCGCGACGAGGAGCTTGCCGAGTACAACCGCAAGCGTTCGTTCGCCAAGACGCCGGAGCCGAAGGGCCGCAAGCCGTCGGCGAAGGAGCCGGCACTCCAGCGGTTCGTCGTGCAGGAGCATCACGCGCGCCGGCTGCACTGGGACCTGCGGTTGGAGCACGACGGCGTGCTCGCGTCGTGGGCGTTGCCGCGCGGCTTCCCGGAGACCACGTCGGAGAACCGGCTCGCGATCCACACCGAGGACCATCCGCTGGAGTACCTCTCGTTCTCCGGCGACATCCCGGCCGGTGAGTACGGCGGTGGCGGGATGTTCATCTGGGACTCCGGCACGTACGAGGCGGAGAAGTTCACCGCGAAGAAGGTCACGTTCGTGCTGTCCGGCCACCGCGTGCAGGGCAAGTTCGCGCTGTTCCAGACGCACGACGACCAGTGGCTGATCCACCGGATGACGCCGAACGAGACCTCGCGCGACCCGATGCCGCTCGACGTCGAGCCGATGACCGCGGTCGCGTCGCGGACGTTCCCCACCAACGAGTCCGAGTGGGGGTTCGAGATCGCCTGGCCGGGCGTGCGCACGCTCGCGTACGGCGAGGTCGGCCGGCTGACGCTGATGGCCGACGGCGAACGGGACGTCACCCGCCAGTTCGGCGAGCTGGCTCCGCTGGTGCGCAACCTCGGCTCGCGCCGCGCGGTGCTGGACGGCGTGCTGGTCGCGTTCGACTCCTCCGGCCGGCCGTCGCGTGAGCCGGTGGACCGCCGGATCGCCGCGGACACCGAGGGGCAGGTCCGCCGGCTCCGCCGCGACGCGCCGGTGACGTACGTGCTGTTCGACGTGCTGTACGCGGACCGGCGCAACCTCGTCGACGCGCCGTACGAGGAGCGCCGCGCCGAGCTCGACGCGCTGCGGCTGTCCGGCCCGAACTGGCAGACGCCCGCCTACCACCCGCGCGACGGTCTCGCCCTGCTGGAGGCGAGCCGGGAGCAGGGCCTCGACGGCATCGTCGCCAAGCGGCTCGCGTCCCCGTACCGCCCCGGTCACCGGTCCCGCGACTGGCGTCAACTTAGGTAAGGCTATCCTTGTCCTTCGTGACGGGGACCACTACGCGCCGTGCCCTTTCTCGGCGGCACCGCCGCCGGCCTGCTGCTCGCGCCGCGTTCGGGTACCTGCCGATGGCGAAGGACGTGCAGTTCGAGGGCAAGGACACCAGCAAGGTCGCCGAGGCGGGCAGTACGTACGGCGAGATCAACATCGAGAAGCTCGCCGCCGCCAAGCCCGACCTGATCGTCACGACGACGTACGCGCCGGACAACAAGAAGCTGCTGTACGGCTTCAAGGACGCGGCCCAGCTCACGCAGGTGCGCAAGATCGCGCCGGTCCGTCGCGGTCCCGATGGTGGACCAGGCCGACGCGGTGGTCGGACGCTTCGCGCGGCTGGCGAAGGCGCTCGGCGTCGACCTCGAGGGCGCTTACGAGTCCGAGGTGTATCTCGCGAAGCCGGGCGACGATCCGCAGCTGTCGCCGAACTGCCGGCCGTGCGTGCTGGACATCTGTGGCCGTGGAAGTTCGCGTCGATGGACTACGTCGACCAGGCGAAGGCGATGTCGCAGCTCGCGGGCTGGCTGACGAGCGCCGAGAAGGTTGCCTGAAGCGGTGGCAGGAAGCTGCCAGGCTACGCGTTGGGACATCGCGTACGGCGGCCGCTTTCGTCCAGGTCGTTGAAACTTTTTGACGGCCATGATGGATTTTCCGTTGACCGTCCGCATGCCGCTGCGTTCCCACCTTCAGGAGATCCGCGATGGCTCATTCTTCCGCATCGGACCGACCCTCTCGCCCGACTCGACGGCACCTGCTCCAGGGAACCGCGCTCACCGCGGCAGCCCTCGTCGGCGGCGGCCTGTTCGCCGGTCCGGCCCACGCCAGCCGGCTGATCATCGGGCCGGGGCTCGAGGAAGGCGTGCTGCCGCCGACCGAGTCCAACATCATCACCCCGATGTCGCCGACGGAAGCGCTCTGGAACGAGATCGACGGCGTACCGACGATGTACATCCGTGACGGCTCCGGTGTCCGCAAGCCGGCGTCGTTCCGCTCGACGTTCGGCTTCTACGCCACCTGCGAGACCTGGGTACGTGACTCCCTCCGTCCGCTCAGCGCGTCGCAGGGCTACTCCGGCCTGTCGTTCATCACCTCGGCAGGCGCGTACGTGAACAAGGCCGGCCAGCACGGCGCCGGGACCGCGGTCGACATCGACGAGATCGGCTGGAGCGACGGCCGGATCTCGCGCATGATCGGCCAGGACTGGCGCAGCGGCGACAGCGCGACGCGCAAGCGCTACTACGCCGTCGGCGCCACGATGCGGATCCACTTCCACTGGGTGCTCGACCACACGTACAACACGGCCCACCACGACCACTTCCACGGAGACTTCGGCGGCCCTCGTCCGCCCGTGCTGCAGAAGGGCTCGTCGTCCGACGTCGGCCCGGCCCAGCGTGTGCTGAACGAGTTCCAGGGCGCGGGCCTCGCCGAGGACGACATCTGGGGTCCGCTCACCACGGCGGCGTTCAACACCTCCAAGTCGCGCCTCGGCATCTCGGGCGACCCGCACACGTCGGCGGCGTCGTACCGCGCCTGGCTCGAAGCGGTCGCCCGCAAGGGCTTCGCGGGCGTCGGCTGGTAGCACCGCTCGTTTCTCATGAAGGGCACCTTCATTCCATAGGTTGGAATGAAGGTGCCCTTCATTCAATCCCGGAGGGTCACCGTCACCGAGCGGGCGCGGTCGTCGGCGGGGTCGAGCGCGACCGGGAGCAGCGTGCTCGGCCAGCCGAACACCTCGAGCGCGGTCACCTCGACGGCCACGCCATCCACCTCAGCGGACGCGACGGTCGAAGCGTCGACCGGCAGGGTCAACGTCAGCGGAGTGCGGCCGCTCACCTCGCACCTGAAGCGCGTTCCCTCCCACTGCTGAGAGGTGATCCGCGCGGAGTCGCGCGCCCGGGTGAACGCGGCCCAGTCGTCGGCGCTCCAGATCGGCATCCCCAATTCCCGCGCCGCCGACCAACAGGCGTTCATGTACGCGCTGGAGTAGGTGAAGAACGACACCGGGTGCGACAGCATGGACATCGGCCCGAAGTAGCGCTGGACCTTCTCCTCCATCAATCGCACGGTCAGCGCGGCCTGCCCTGCGGGATCGGCCGTCAACAGCGACTTGACAGCAAGGTCGTCATAGCCCTGTGTCGACTGCTGGAAGCAGTCGATCAGCGTTCCGTCGCTGTCCACGAACCGCATCGGCCGTGCCGAGCCGGTGAGGTACTTCAGCCACGACGGGCCGGCGTTCGTGGCGTTCAGGTCCAGGTCCGTGCCGAGCTCGGCGTAGAGCTTCGGCACGTCGACGTACCCCTTCCACCCGAGGCAGTGGTTGCGGTTCGCCAAGGGAACGAAGCCGTACAGCTCCTGGAACTCCGCGATGTCCTTGCGGATCACGTCCTCCATGAGCTCTTCCGGGTCCTCCCCCTCGAACGCCGGGTCGTACGCGTTGTGGTGGATGCCGAACGAGTGCCCGCGCTCGCGCCACGCCGCGACCTTCTCCGGCGTCGCGATCGTCCGCTTGGTCGGGCCCATCATGAGGTAGATCGTGATCCGCCCGCCGTGCCCCTCGACCGACTCGATCAACGCGTCGAAATGTTCCGGCGCCGACCAGTCGTCGTCGGAGTCGAGGACGAGCACGCTGCGCGTCGACGGTTCTGGGTAGTACCACCACCGCGGTTGCGGCGAACGCGAGACCTGGTTGACCGCGTTCACCAGCAGCATCGCGTGGATGTCGGCCTGCGGGAGGTGCCAGCAGGTCGGGTCGGCATAGCCGGTGATCAGGTCCTGCATCCGGTACGGCTCGCCGGCACCGAGCCCACGTGCACCGACCCGACCGGGATCGCCTTGCCGGATGAGCGAAACAGCCTTGGCGAGGTCGTAGGCGAACACCACGACGTTCCCCAGCTCGAAGATCGCGGGGAACGACGTCGACGTCCGGGAGTCGAGCCACAGGTCCGCGACCACCCGTGCCTCGTCTGGCAGGTCGTAGAGGTCGGCCGGGACGTGGGTCTCGATCGGCTCGGACGGCACGCCGTCGCTTCGCGGCCGCACATAGGCGGGAGAGATCATCGAGCTCGTGGGGCGCAATCCCAGCTTGACAGCGAACAGATAGGTCGGTCGTACGACCAGCAGCCGGCCGCCCTGCTCGGCATACCCGACGAGCGCCTCGACCTGCGCCTTGGCGAGCCGCATCCGCGTGACGACTACGAGGTCGTACGACGTCAGGTCCGGCAGCTCGGCGGCGGTCACCTCGACCAGCTCGTGGTCGACCAGGCCTTCCGCGCGGAGGATCTCGCCGAGGTAGCGGCCGAACGCGGCGACCTCCTGGCCCTGCCGGACCAGTACGGCGACGGTCATGGATTCTCCTTGTGACGTTGAAAGTCCGGCACGGCGAGAGGCACGCTTCCTTGCGCGATCGACTTGGCTGCCAAGATCGCGGGCGCGGCGGTGTCCATCGCCCGGTAGACGTCGAACGCGGGCTGCCGCCCGTCCAGAACGGCGTCGCGGAACGCCACGTGGGTGTAGAAGTCGGCGTCGCCGTGGCCGCTGCCGCGTGCCTCGCGCGGTGCGTCGGTGCGCTCGTACCGCCAGTCCACCTCGGCGAGGTCGTGCATCTGGCCGTCGGCCAGCCACATCCTCGGCTTGTCGCGGAGGCCGCGGTTCCACTCGACGCGCCCGTTGGTGCCGAGCACCTGGTACCAGTGCCAGCTGCCGTCCGGGTGCGGGTTGGCGAAGCTCGCGGCGAGCCGCATGACCGTACCCTTCGCGGTCCGCATCAGCGCGACCTGCAGATCGGGCTGCGCGACGTCCGGATTCGCCTTGCTGGGTTGGCCAGTGCCCATGCCGACGACCTCGACGACGCGGTCGTCGAGCACCTTGAGCAGCGGGCTGAGCTCGTGCGGCAGGTAGTGGATCGGCGGCATCCGCTGCACCCAGGTGGGCTTCGCGTCGGGGTACTCGCCGAGCCGGTCTGGTCCCAGCAGCGTGCCGGTGCGCGGGTCCTGGAACATGCCGCCGAGGTGGTAGTGGAAGTACTGCCCCTCGGCGTACGTGACGTGCCCGAGCCGGCCCTGCGCGACGAGGTCCCGCCAGGCGTCGACGAAGCCCCAGAACCTGGTCTGCTCGGCGAGCTGGTACGTCAGGCCGGTGCGCTCGACCGCGTCGACGATGCGCCAGCAGTCCTCGATCGAGTGGGCCGCCGGGACCTCGGCGTGGACGTGCTTGCCGGCCTCGAGCGCGTCGGCGGCCATGCCGCCTTGGTGCTCCGACCGTACGGTGAGCGCGACCGCGTCGACGTCGTCGGCGGCGAGCACGTCTCCGTACCGTTCGTACGTCGTGACGTCCTCTTGGGTGGTCAGCTGCGCTAAGGCCCGTTCGTGCAGGGCTTTGATGGGGTCACAGAGGGCCGTGATGCGGAAGCCAGGAATCCTTTGGAGCAAGGGGATCCACGTTCCCAGGGCCCGCGGTCCGAGGCCGACGACGGCCACGCGGATGTCATCCACCGACTATCTCCGATATTTGAGAGATCAATCTCGCATATTGAATTTAGTCGGAGGCCTCGTGGCGGTCAACCCAGGGACGCAGCTTCTCGGGGTTGCGCACGCCCCAGATGTGCCGGATCCGGTCGTCGTCGGCGATGTCGAACGCCAGCACCGTGGAGACGACGCCCTCGCTGTCCACCACGGCGAGCCCGGGCTGACCGTTGACCGTACGCTCCAGGACCGTGTAGCCGGCGCGCTTGACGATGAGGTCGACGAAGTAGCGCGCGATCTTGTCGCGTCCCTCGACCGGGAGCAGCTCGGCGGTGACGAGACCGCCGCCATCCCCGATCGCCACCGCGTCGGGGTCGAGGAGGCCGAGGAGCGCGTTGATGTCGCCTGCTTCCCAAGCCTGCTTGAACTCCCGGACGATGCCGGCCCGGTCTGCCGACGGAGCCGTGGTCGGTTGGGACGTACGGACGCGGCCGCGCGCGGACGACGCCAGCTGGCGACAGGCCGCCGACGTCCGGCCGACGATCTCGGCCACCTCGGCGAACGGGTAGCCGAAGACGTCGTGCAGCACGAACGCCACGCGCTCGGCCGGCGTCATCGAGTCCAGGACGACGAGGAACGCCATGCTGACCGACTCGTCGAGCGTGATCCTGTCGGCGGGGTCGGCCTGGTCGTTGCCGGCGCGGCCGCCGATCCATTCCGTACGGTCCGGCACGGGCTCGGGGATCCACTCCCCCACGTACCGCTCCCGCCGGGCGCGCGCGGAACGGAGCTGGTCGAGGCAGATGCGGCTCGCGACCCGCGTCAGCCACGCGGCCGGTGTCTGGATGGCCGCCTGCTCCTGCGGTGTCATCGCGTACCAGCGCGCGTACGTCTCCTGCACGACGTCCTCGGCGTCGACGACCGAACCGAGCAGCCGGTACGCGACGTTGATCAGCTGCCGACGTTCGCGCATGATCGCGCTGAGGCTCGGGTCGGGCGTGGTCATCGTCGTTGGGCTCCTTTCGCGGTGCTCCTACCGTTCGACGAGCTGGTCGCACCGAATGTCAGGCCTGACGTTCGTGGCGACCGTCTCGTCGTACCTGTCGACGGACCAACCGCCGATCCGATGGAGACGAACCTGTGGAACCCGTGCACGCGACGATCATCTCCTACAGCGCCACCGGCACCGTCCACGCGCTGGCCTCCGCCGCGACGGTGTTGACGCGGGGCCGCCTGACGAACGGAGCACACCGATGACCGACTTCAGGGCCATGTTGGACAGCCGGTGCGCCGCGATCTGGGACAAGGATCTCGAGCGGCTGCTGTCGTTCTACGTCCCCGACGTCGTGTATTTCGACATCGTCCCGCCGTTGCAGTACGTGGGGATCGAGGCACTGCGGGGCCGGTTCTCGCACTGGTTCGAGGGGTTCGAGGGACCGATCGGACAGGAAGTCCACGACCTGACCGTGGTGGCGGGCGAGGACGTCGCGTCGAACTCGATGCTGATCCGAGCGAGTGGGAAGCGGGTGAACGGGCCGGAGCTGTCGTACTTCGTCCGGGCGACGTCGGTCTTCCAGCGTTCGGGCGAGGACTGGCTGATCACGCACGAGCACGTGTCGCTGCCGATCGACCTGGCCACCGGGCTGGCGGTCAGAGATCTCGTGCCCTAGGCCGTGTTGCGGAAAGATCGCCTGGCGCGCGACACCCCACATCCCGCCTGGACGCGGTGCACCTCGTCACCCATATAACCAATATGAATTCCTCCTGCACCACGCCCAGCCGGGCGCGGGGCGCCGCGCGCCATCGCGCTACGCGCGATGACCGGCGCTATTTCCGCAACACGACCTAACTCGTCGCGCGGTTCCCGGCTTTGGCCCGGTACATGGCCTGGTCAGCCGCCCGCAGGAGCTCCTTGACCGTGGTCGCCTTCGACGAGTCGCCGATGCCGATGCTGGCGCGGACGTAGATCCGGTCGTCGCCGTGCGAGACGGCGCGGGCGACGTCGTCGGACAAGCGGGAGGACAACGTCTCGGCCTCTTCGAGCGTGATGTCGCGGAGCACCAGGACGAACTCGTCGCCGCCCACGCGAGCGACCGTGTCGTGCTTGCGGACGTGGGTCCGCAGCCGGTGGGCGATCTCGACGAGGACGAAGTCGCCGACATCGTGGCCGTACTGGTCGTTCACCTGCTTGAACAGCTCGAGGTCGCAGTACAGCACCGCGACCTTCGCTCCCTCGGCAACGAGCATTTCCAAGCGGGTATGGAGTTCGGCGCGGTTGGGCAGGCCGGTCAGCGGGTCGTGGGTGGCGCGGTGGGTCAGCTCGACCTCGCGCAGCCTGCGTTCGCTGATGTCCTGGAAGTGGATGAGCTGGAAGTCCGGGATGCCCGCGGCGTTCGACACCACCGAGCTCGTCATCGACACCCAGACCGTCTTGCGTTTGCTGTCCTTCAGGCGCATGTCCCGCTGGGTGTAGCGGCTCCCGACGGGGATGTGGTCCTGGTCGTCGGGGTGCACGATCGTGGACAGGCCGATCCTTCTCAGCTCGTCGTCGGAATAGCCGAGCATCTCGCAGAGCGCGGCGTTCACCCTGAGCAGCCTGTGCTCGCCGGGGTTGCCGAGGCCGGCCATCGCCATGCCGCTGGGGGCGTTCTCGAACGCCTGGCGGAAGCTGTCCTCGCTCGCCTTGAGGGCGTCCTGCTCCTGCTTGAGCTTGTCCATGGTGCGCAGCAGCTCGCCGTGCAGGCGCGCGTTGTCGACGGCGATCGCGGCCTGCGCGGCGAACATCTCGAGCAGCTCGCGCTGCATCGGGTCGGGCATCCGGCCGGTCGCGGGGAGGTCGACGCTGAGGACACCGACGAGCTCGCCGTCCGGTGCGTACAACGGGGCGACGAGGACGTCCTCGGGGTGCCACGCGTCGGCCTCGGTCGAGGTCGCCGCCTCGGGCATCCAGGTGGGGACCTCGTCGGGCAGCTTCGCGTCGCCGTGCGGGAGGTAGAGCAGTGCGCCGAGCGGCTGGGCGGCGGTGAGGATCTCGTCCCAGGCCGATCGTGGCGCGTGCTGGCCCTTGAGCTCGCGGATGTCGTTCGCCTCGTCGATCGCGGCGACGGCCGCGACCTCGAGGACGTCGTCGTGGACGAGGTTGATCAGTGCGACGCCGAAGCCGAGGCTCTCGACGACGGAGTCGACGACGGTCTGGAGCGTGACGATCAGGTCCCGCGCAGCGTTCAGCTCCCGACTGACCCGTTGCAACGTCCGCAGGCCGTCGAGGTGCCGTCGCAGCTCCTCGTCCACTTGTTCTCCCCAGGCTTCCCCTGAGGGTATCGGGCGGTCAGGCCGAAGCGAGTCGCTGTCCGTAGGCGTCGGCGCAACGTTCGCAGGCGGGATCCGCACAGAGCAGAGCCCGCGGGTCGGCGCGGACGGCTCGGTCGGTGGCCTCGAGGACGTCGCGTACGGCGACCAGCCGGGCTCGGCAGTCGCCGATCCTCACCTCGGTCGCCTTCGGGGCGAGCGCGGGCTCGAGGTCGTCGAAGCGGTGGCTCTCACCGGAGACGTTCGGAAACTCGGCCCAGACGCCGGGCGCGGTCTTCGCATAGCGGTAGAAGAGCGAACGCCCGAGCCGCTGCTCGGCGAGGTGGATCGTGGTGTTCGACGTGTGACCGATGCCGAGCAACAGCACGTGCCCGCCCAGGTCGGCCAGGACGTCGAGCGGTCCGAGCGGCAGATCCAGCCGCTGCGCGGCGATCAGCTCGCGGGCGTGGCGGCCGTCATCAGCACCGTGCCGCAGACGTCCAGCGGCCCGCCTTCGACGGTCCCGAACGACCGGAGCGACGCGTGCACGATCACCGCCGACGAGGAGTCGAGGCCGAGCCCACGAAGGCCTGCCGCGATCTGGTCCCGAGTCACCGTCACGTGGGCCAGGCTCGCAGGCCGCGGTCCAGGAACTCAACCCGGTTTGTTCGGGCCCGGACGATCAGTCCGGGCTGACCAGGTCCACGACCTCGGTACGCGAGGCAACGCCCAGCTTGTGCAGGATGTTCGACACGTGCACTGCCGCCGTCTTCGGCGAGATGTACAGCCGGTGCGCCAGCTCGGCGTTCGTCAGCCCCTCCGCCACGAGCAGCGCGACCTCCCGTTCGCGCCGTGTCAACGCCGCGATCCCGGTGACCGTACGCTGCCCGTCCTCCGGCACCAGGCCGAGCAACGACCGCACCTGGTCCAGCTGTACGACCCGCCAGCCGCCCCATTTCGCCAGCAGCGCGGCGGCGGCGTGCACGTGCGCGGACGCCTCGGTCCGCTGGTCCAGAGCCAGGTGGCACCGCGCCGCCCCCACGTGCGCGGTCCCCCGCATGTACGGGGTCAGGATCGTGGACTCGGTCGTCGACTGGTACTTCTCCACGGCCTCCGTGTAGCGCCCGTGCGCCTCGGCCAGCTGCGCCTCGACCAGCGAACGCCGGTCGTCCCACACGTCGCCGTCGAGCAGCTCGCGGGTCAACCGGTCCAGCTCGTCCAACGGCAGGCCGAGATGCAGCGCCGCCGACAACAGGTCGTGCGCCTGCGAGCCGCTCCGCCACTGCTGCTCCGGCAGCACCCGGTAGATCTCGGTCAACCACCGCTCCGCGCCGTCGAGGTCGTCGCGCCGGCAGGCCAGGTGGAACGCCAAACTAGGTATCACGAGGGCGCTCAAGCCGGGGATCGTCTTCAGGTCCTCGAGCGTCTCCTCGACCCAGTCCAGCTCGCCCGCCTCGAGGTACAGGCCCGCGAGGAACACACCGTGGAAGTCGCCAGTACGCCCGCGCCGCTCGTACCCGCGGTCCCGTTCGCGACCCTCCTCCAGCACGTTGATCGCCGCGGACAGGTCGCCCTCGCGGATCGCCATCCGTGCCCGGCCCTCGAAGTACGACGCCACTGCCAGCGCCTCGAAGCCGGCCCGCTCGGCGTCGGCGCGCATCCGTTCCAGGAACGCGGCATGGTCGTTCGGCGACTCCGGCGGAACGGTCGCGAGCAGGTTGTTCAACGCGCGCGCGGCCAGCACCCACTCGCCGAGCTTCTCCGCCTCGTCGACGATGCTCGCCAACAGCTCCTGCCCCGACGCGACCGTCGACCACTGGTTGACCAGCGCCGAGCCCTTCTCGACGAGCGCGGCGAGCCGTACGGCGGGCAGGTCGTGCTCCTTCGCCAACGCCAGCGCCCGGTCGGCCCACTCCACGGCCTTGGCGTTGAACTCGCGCAACATCGCCGACTGCGCGATCGCCGTCATCGCCCGACCCTGCTCGAGTCCCGGCGGGAGCTCGTCGATCATCGACTCCATCTCGTCGGTCAGCGACTCGAGCTCTTCGTCCTGGTCCGCCTCGTGCGCGAGCCGCATCATCAGCACCAGCGCGTCGGCCCGTTCGGTCGGCGACGTCGTACGGTCCCGCCAGCGCCGCGCGTACCCGACCGCGTCGCCCACCAACCCGGCGAGCCACGCCGCGCGGGCCGCTCCGCTCAGCAGGTCCTTGTCGTCCGCGTCCTCTTCCAGCCCCATCTCGGCGAGCCGCAACGCCTGGTAGGGCGACCCGATCGACAGGTACAGCTCGGCGCCGCGGCGGGCCGCCGCGACCATGTCGTCGTACCGCCCGGCAGCGCGGGCGTGGTACGCGACCAGGGCCGGGTCGCTGCCACCGGTCGCGAGCAACGCGTCGAGCGCCGCCTCGTGCAGCCGCCGCCGCTGCCGCCCGATCAGCTGCCCGGTGATCGTCTCTCGGACCAGCGCGTGCCGGAACGTGAACTCGTCCTCGCCCGACTCGACCAGCACCCCGCGGCTCACGAAGTCCCGCAGAACGGTGATGAGCTCGTCCTCGGTCGCGCCGGCGACAGTGGCGAGGAGGTCGAACTGGACGCGGTGTCCGAGCACGGCTGCGGCCTCGGCGATCCGCTGCGCGGTGGGGTCGATGTCGTCGACCTGCCGGCGCAGCACCTCCTGCAGGCTCCAGGGCAACGGCCGTTCGTCGAGCGTCTCGAGGTTGGCGGCCTCGTGCCCGCGCATCAGCTCCTCGATGAAGAACGGGTTGCCGCCGGTGCGCTGATGCAGCGCGACGACGACGCGCAGCGGTGCGGGCCGACCGGCGATCGCGGCGACCATCCCGGCGGTCTCGGCCTCGGTCAGCCGCTCGAGCCCGACGCGGTTGACCGCGTGCCGGCGTTCCATCCTTGCGAGGACAGCGGTGAACGGGCGGCGGGTGTGCAGCTCGTCGTGCCGGTACGTACCGACGAGGAAGCGGGGGCGCTGCTGGTCGGCGAGCCGTTCGAACAGTGCCGCGCTCTCCGAGTCGGCCCACTGCAGGTCCTCGAAGATGATCACCGCGTGCCGTTCGCCGACGAGGTCGTCGATCAGCTTGATCGCGGAGTGCAGGCGTTCGACCGGGCTGCGGCTGGGGTCGGCCAGCTCGGCGAGGCGGTCCTCGTCGGCGCCGGGGAGCGAGTCGACGGCGTCGAGGAGGACCTCGTACGGCCGGGCCAGTGAGCCGGGCTCCGCCTGACCGACCAGCCGCAGGGTCGTCGGGGGCAACGACTCCAGCAGTTCGTGGATCAGGCGGGTCTTGCCGATGCCGGGCTCGCCGGCGACGACCGCGACCTGGGGACGACCGGACGTCGCGAGGCGCTTCAGGCGACGGAGCTCGCGCTCCCGTCCGATCATCATGTGGGTGACGTCGTCACGCGTGCTTTGCACGTGGCGAAGATACCGCCGGAACGCTCACCACCGCGTGTCTTGCCTCGGCCGCGATCTTGGCGGTGCGCCGGCGGTACCGGCGGGCGAGGGAGAGGATCCGGTGCCGGTCAGCGTCCGCGATGAGCTCCCGCTGCCGGGTGGAGGCGATGCTGGCGAGGAAGTCGCTGTGACCAATCATGTCTTCATGGTGGGCTCGTCCGGGCCGCCAGCCATCGGGAGCGATCTGCGTATCTTGCGCCGCCCCGACCTACCTAGTCGATGGAGATCTACGCCTAGGTACCTAGGAAGGCCCAGGTCTCGCACTTGACGACCGGGTGACAGTTAGGCAAGCCTAACCGTATCTAGCTGGCCCACTCACCGAAGGATCTCGATGCCCCGGCCCATGACCGTCCTCTCGGCCGCGATCGCAGCCGCCGCCCTGTTCCTCGCCACCGCGTGTGGCTCGGGCGGCACCGAAGCCAACGTCGCCAACCCTGGCGAGACCGGCGACTCCGGCGAAACCGCCGGGACCACGGCGGAGCCGCAGCAGGCGGCCTTCCCCGTCTCGATCAAGCACAAGTACGGGGCGACCGAGATCACCGAGGCACCCAAGCGGGTCGTCGCGGTCGGGCTGGTCGAACAGGACGCGCTGCTCGCGCTCGGCATCGTCCCGGTCGGGACCAGCGAGTGGTTCGGCGAGCAGCCCGGCGCAATCTTCCCCTGGGCGAAGGCCGCCTACGACAAGCTCGGCGGCGAGCTGCCGACCGTGCTGCCGCAGGCGGACGGCATCCAGTACGAGAAGGTCGCCGCGCTCCAGCCGGACCTGATCATCGCGTTGTACTCCGACCTGACCAAGAAGGACTACGACACGCTGACCGCGATCGCGCCGGTCGTCGCCAACCCCGCCGAGTACCCGGGCTACGGCATCGGCTGGGAGGAGCTCACGACCAAGGTCGGCCAGGCGGTCGGCAAGGCGCCGGAGGCGCAGAAGCTCATCGACGAGGTCAAGGCCAAGATCGAGACGGTCAAGAAGGAGCACCCGGAGTTCGCGGGCAAGAGCGGCCTGATGGCGACGCCGTACCAGGGGATGTTCGTGTACGGGAGCGACGACCCGCGCTCGCGACTGCTGACCTCGTTGGGCTTCACGCTGCCGCCAGACCTGGACAAGGCGATCGGGGACAAGTTCGGCGCGAACATCGCCGCGGAACGGATGGATCTGATCGACACCGACGTGCTGGTCATGATCATCGACACGTACGCGAAGGACCGCGCGGCGTTGAACAAGAACCCGCTCTACGCCGACCTGTCGGTGGTGAAGGAGGGTCGCGACCTGCTGATCGAGACCAACACCCCGGTCGGCGCGGCCACTTCGTTCATCAGCGTGCTGAGCCTGCCGTTCCTGCTGGACGACGTCGTCCCGAGGATCGCCGCCGCGGTGGACGACGACCCGGCCACGAAGGTGGAGCCCGTCAAGGCTTAGTTGCGCGCTCGATCAGGCTCTTTGGCCGGAGGTCCGTCCAGTTCGCCTCGACGTAGTCAAGGCAGGATTGACGGGCCTCCGGTCCGTGCACGGTCGTCCAGCCGGCGGGCACGTCGGCGAACGCCGGCCACAGGCTGTGCTGGCCCTCGTCGTTGACCAGCACGTAGTAGCAGCCGTCGTTGTCCTCGAACGGGTTCGTCATCGCTTCTCCTTAGCTCGTTGCTGCAACGCCTCCAGTGCGCGGAACCAGCCGTCCGCCAGCTCGCGCACCTTCTGCTCCGACAGAACGCCTTCCGCGAACGTCCATTGGGCGAACAGCACCGCGCCCTCCGGACGATCCTGCGTCGCCGCGTTCACGACGAGGGCGTGTCCGGCCGGCATGTCCGGATCAGGGCCGACCTCCGCAACGGCGGCCTCGGGCGCGTACGACCAGTCGACCTCGTCGGCGAGCCCGAAACGACCGAGGTAGTTGAACTCGACCCGCGGCGGCTCGTACTTGGCGAGCCTCGATCGTGTGCCTGAGTTGAGATGTCGCAGCATTCCGTAGCCCAGTCCGCTCTTGGGTAAGGTGGCCTTGACGTCTGCCACCGCTTCGTCGGGATCGTCGCTCACGGCGAGCGCGACCGGGTAGACGGTGGTGAACCAGCCGACCGTCCGGGACAGATCCAGGTCGTCGGAGTCGCGGCCGTGCCCCTCCAGGTCGATGAGCACGCGGCCACCGAACGCCTTGGCGAACGCGGCGAGCAGGACCTCGTTGACAGTGGCGTCGAACGCCGTCGGTACGTCGGTCAGCAGCGTGCCGACCGGCATCGACACTGTCACCTCGCGCATCGTCGCGACGACGTCGCGGGCTGGGTCCAGCGGTCGCTCGATGGGCAGCGCGACGCCGTTCGCCAGAGTGTCCTCCCAGGCGGCGAGCTCGTTCTCGCGATCGGGGGCCTGCTCGACGAGCGCGCGAGCCCAGGAGCGGAACGGGACCTCGACCGGCGGGAGGTTCGGTTGCACCCCTCCAGCAAGCGCCTCCCACGCGTTCGCGAGATCGGGCAGCAGGACGCGCCACGAGACGCCGTCGACGACGAGGTGGTGCGCTGTCAACAGCAGCTTGCCAGGCCGGCCGGGGCCGGCGTCGAACCACGCGGCTCGGAGCATCTCGCCGCGGTCGGGATCCAGCCGCGCTCTGGTTGCCCGCGCGGTCTCGGCGATCAGCGCGGTGACCTTTTCGCCTTCCAGGCCGGCGATGTCGACACGTTCGACCAGCGTCGCGGCGTCGACGCAGCCGACCGGCGGAACGTGCAGCGACCACTCGTCGCCATCGCGGACGAGCCGCGCTCGCAGCAGGTCGTGCCGGTCGACGATCGCTTGCAGGACGACGATCAACGCGGCTTGGTCGAGCGCGGCTGGCGTGCGGACGAGGTTCGCCTGGTGGTAGCCGGCGTACGGTCCGCCGAGCTCGCGCAGCCAGTGCATGACCGGCGTGAGCGGCACCTCGCCTGTACCGTCCTCGGCCGCGACCGCGGTGGCGTCGGAGGCAATCTCGCAGAGCGCGGCGACCGTACGGTGCCGGAACACCTGCCGCGGCGTGAACCGCACGCCCGCCGCCCGTGCCCGTCCGACCAGCTGCATCGCGACGATGCTGTCGCCGCCGAGCGCGAAGAAGTCGTCGTCGATGCCGACCTCTTGCAATCCCAGGACTTGGGCGAGGACGTCGCACAACGCCTTCTGCTGTGGGGTTTCCGGAGCTCGCCCGGTGCTGGCCGCGGCGAAGTCCGGCTCTGGGAGGGCGGCCTTGTCGAGCTTGCCGTTCGACAGCGTCGGCAGCCGGTCGAGGACGACGATCGCGGCCGGCACCATGTGGTCGGGCAGCAGTGATGCGACGTGCTGGCGCAACGCCGGGCCTACGCCCTCGGGGGCGACGACGTAGCCGACGAGTCGCGGCCCGCGGGCCACGACGACCGCGTCCCGGACCGTCTCGTGGCTAGCGAGGACGGCCTCGATCTCGGCCAGCTCGATCCGGAACCCGCGGATCTTCACCTGGTCGTCCGCGCGGCCGAGATAGTCGAGCTGCCCGTCGACCGTCCAGCGGGCCAGGTCGCCGGTGCGGTACATCCGTTCGCCGGGCGTGAACGGGTTGGCGACGAACCGTTCGGCGGTGAGGTCCGGCCTGCCCAGGTAGCCGCGCGCGAGTCCGGCGCCGGCGAGGTACAGCTCCCCCGGCACGTTCGGCGGCAGCGGCCGGAGCCGGTCGTCGAGGACGTACGCCTGCGAGTTGTGCACCGGCCTGCCGACGACCGGGTCCTCGCTGTCGCGGAAGCGCCCGACGAGCGCGTCGACGGTGGCCTCGGTCGGTCCGTACAGATTGAAACTCTCGGTGCCCTCGATCGTCCGCAGTCGCTCCCAGAGGGCGCGCGGGACGGCCTCGCCGCCGACGCCGACGACCGCGAGCGGGCAGGTGTCGTCGTCGAGCAGGCCGAACTCCACCAGCTGTTGGAAGAACGACGGCGTGACTTCGAGGAAGTCCCAAGCCTGCTTGCGGATTGCTTGGGTGAGGAGGTCGGGGTCGCGGCGCACCTCGTCGTTCACGACGTGCAGCGCGTGCCCGTCGAGCAGCCACAGCTGCGGCTGCCAGGACGCGTCGAACGAGAACGACCAGGCGTGCCCGACGTTGAGGTGCTGGCGGCCGGTGAGCTCCTGCGCCCGCTGGTAGAGGTTCTCGCGGTGGCTGTGGAACAGGTTGACGACGTTCGCGTGCGAGACCACCACGCCCTTGGGCTTGCCGGTCGAGCCGGAGGTGTAGATCACGTAGGCGGGATGCTCGGGACTTAGGCCGGCGTCAAGGTTGCTTCCGTCGTCCGGCAGCTCGGCCTGGTCGAGGCGCAGACCGTCGGCGAGGTGGGCGGTCTCTTCGACCGTGAGTGTGAGGACGGGGTCGGCGTCGGCGAGCGTCTGGGCGATGTGCTCGGGCGGGTTGGCCGGGTCGATCGGGAGGTACGCGGCGCCGGCCTTCTGCACGGCGAGGATCGCCTCCATCGTGCGGCCCTCGCGCGGGAGGACGAGGGCGACGATCTTCTCAGGGCCGGCGCCTCGCTCGATCAGCAAGCGGGCGAGGCGGTTCGCCCGCTCGTTCAGTTCGGCGAACGTGAGCGTGAGGTCGTCCGACACCAGCGCCTGTGCGTCCGGGGACTTGGCGACCTGTGCCTCGAACAGGCCGGGCACGGTCGTCGGCTCGACCGGCAGCGCGGTGGCGTTCCACTCGACGAGCAGGCGGTGGCGTTCCTCGTCGCCGAGAACGTCGATCGCGCCGATCTGTTGCGTTGGGTTCTTGGCGACGGCGTGCAGAATCCGCTGCAGGCGTTGGGCGAACCCCTCCGCTGTGGTGTCGTCGAACAGGTCGGCGGCGTACTCGAGCACGCCGTGGACGGCGTCGCCGACCTCGACGAAGTCGAACGACAGGTCGAACTTCGCGGTCTTCGCGCCGAGCGGTACCGGCCGCGCCTCGACGCCGGGGAACGCGAGGCTGCCGTCGGCGCCGGCGACGTACACGACCATGGTCTGGAACAGCGGATGCCGCGCAAGCGAGCGGGCGGGGTTGAGGACCTCGACGAGCCGTTCGAACGGGACGTCCTGGTGGTCGAACGCGGCGAGGTCGGTGTCGCGGACTCTCGCGAGCAGGTCGGCGAACGTGGGGTCACCGGAGGTGTCAGTGCGGAGGACGAGGGTGTTGAGAAAGAAGCCGACCAGGTCCTCCAGCGCCTCGTCGCCGCGGCCGGCGATCGGGCTGCCGAGGGGGAGGTCGGTGCCGGCGCCGAGCCTGGTGAGGAGGACGGCGACGGCGGCCTGGACGAGCATGAACATGCTGACGTCGTGGGCCTTCGCGACCTCGCGCAGGCGCTGCGCGAGGTCGGCGTCGAGGGACAGATCGACGGAGCTGCCACGGTAGCTGGCCTCGAGCGGTCGGGGCCGGTCGTACGGGAGGCTCAGCTCCTCGGGCAGGTTGGCGAGTTGCTGCTTCCAGTAGGCGAGTTGGCGCGCGGCGAGGCTGGCTTCGTCGTTCTCGTCGCCGAGCAGGTCGCGCGACCAGAGCGTGTAGTCGGCGTATTGGACCGGGAGCGGTGCCCACTCCGGCGCGGTGCCTTCGAGGCGGGCTTGGTAGGCGATGGCGAGGTCGGTGGTGAGAGGACGTTCGGACCACTCGTCGCCGGCGATGTGGTGGAGCAGGAGGAGGACGACGTGGTCGTTCGGTGCCAGCTCGAAGACGGTCAGGCGGAGCGGTGCTTCCCGGTCGAGCGCGAAGCCGTGGCTGGCTGCTTCCGCAAGCAGGGCTGGGAGTTCGTCTTCGTTCGCCTGGACGACGTCGGTGTGGAGCTGTACGTCGTCGATGAGCTGCTGGTAGGGCTCGCCGTCGTGGTCGGGAACGATCGTGCGCAGTGCCTCATGCCGTTGCGCGAGGTCGTGCACGGCTGCTTCGAGCGCTTGGACGTCGAGCCGGCCGGTGAGGCGCCAGGCGAGCGGGATGTTGTAGGTGGGTGAGGGGCCCTCGACCTGGTAGAGCACCCACATCCGTCGCTGCGCGGCGGACAGCGGCATCGGGTCGGGTCGTTCGTGGGGGGTGAGCGCCGGTCGCGACGTCCCTTCGGTCAACCGACCCACGAGCTGCGCGACTGTGGGCGAGTCGAAGACGTCGCGCAGCGACAGCTCCACCCCGAACGCACCGCGCACCCGACTGACCAGCCGCATCGCGAGGAGTGAGTGCCCACCCGCGGCGAAGAAGTCGTCGTCGATGGAGACGCTCGGCAGCCCGAGCACCCCAGCGACGATCCCGCACAGCACCTCTTCGCGCTGCGTCCGCGGCGCGCGCCCGGAGGTGGAGATGGCAGGGTCGGGCAATGCCTTCCGATCGAGCTTCCCGCTCGGAGTAAGAGGCAGCGCCTCCAGCTCGATGACCGCCGACGGCACCATGCCGGCCGGCAGCTCCCGCGCCAATGCGGCCAGCACCCCCGCCACCGCACTCCCCGGCATTGGGTCGGGGGCACCCACGTCCGAACCTATGGGACCAGGGTGCCCCTCACCCAACACCTCGCCCGCCGCCGCAGTCCCCGGCATTGGGTCGGGGGCACCCACGTCCGAACCTATGGGACCAGGGTGCCCCCCACCCAGGACGACGTAGGCGATGAGGGCATCGCCTCGAACAGCGGCGGCGGCCTGGGCGACGCCGGGGTGGCGGGTCAACGCCGCTTCGATCTCGCCCAGCTCGATCCGTACCCCTCGCACCTTGACCTGGTCGTCGACGCGGCCGAGGTACTCCAGCACGCCGGCGCGACTCCAGCGGGCGAGGTCGCCGGTGCGGTACATGCGCTGGCCGGGCGTGAACGGGTTCGCGACGAAGCGCTCCGCCGTCAACCCAGGTCGGGCGAGGTAGCCGCGGGCGAGTTGGTCGCCGGCGAGGTACAGCTCCCCCGCCACCCCGGGCGGCACCGGCCGGAGCGCGGCGTCGAGGACGTACACCTGCGTGTTCCAGACCGGCCTACCGATCGGGACCGCGTGGCCGCCCGCCTCGACCGGCCACGCGGTGACGTCCACGGCCGCCTCGGTGGGCCCGTACAGGTTGTGCAGCTCCGCCGGCAGCGGGAACGTCGAGACCAGATCGCCAGGCAACGCCTCGCCACTGCAGATCACTCTCCGCAGGCCGACGCAGTCCACCGCGGCAGGCTCGTCCAGGAACACCCGCAGCATCGACGGAACGAAGTGCACCGTGCTGACCCGTTCGCGCTGGATCAGCTCGGCGAGGTACCGCGGGTCCCGATGCCCATCCGGCTTGGCGATCACCAACGTCGCGCCGACGAGCAGCGGCCAGAAGAACTCCCACACCGACACGTCGAAGCTCGACGGCGTCTTCTGCAGCACGCGTTCGCCAGGCTCCAGTCCGTACGCGGACTGCATCCACAGCAGCCGGTTGACGATGCCGGCGTGCGTGTTCACGACGCCCTTCGGCTTGCCGGTCGAGCCAGACGTGTAGATCACGTACGCGGGACTCGACGGAGCGAGATCCTCAACGCAGTAAGGCTCCCCGTCGTCGGCGAGGTCCACGTCAGCCAACGCCAGGACACACGCGGGTCGGGCGTCGTCGAGCATGAACGCGACCCGTTCGGCCGGGTAGTCCGGGTCGACCGGCAGGTACGCGGCACCGGCCCGGTGGATCGCGTACAGCGCGACGACCAGCTCGAGCGAGCGCGGGATCGAGACGGCGACGAGGTCCTCCGGACCAACCCCACGCTCGCGGAGCCGCCGAGCGAGCCGGCCGGCATGCGCGTCGAGCTCGGCGTAGGTGAGCCGCATGTCGCCGAACACGAGCGCGGTCGAGCCCGGAGTCCGCGCGACCTGAGCCCGGAACAGCGCGGGCAGCGTCGTGGCCGGAACGTCGTGCGCGGTCGAGTTCCACTCGCCGAGAGCTGAGCGCTCAGCGGGATCGAGCAGCTCGAGCTCGCTGAGCCGCGCGTCGGGGTTGCTGGCGAGCACCCGTTCCAAGCGAGCGAGCATCGCGCGGGCGGACTCGTGGTCGAGCAGGTCCTCAGCGAACTCGAGCATCAGCCCGATCCGCTCGTTCTCCTCGATCACGGTGAAGTGCAGGTCGAACTTCGCGTCGCCGGTGTCCATGCCGAACCATTCGGTCGGCAGCCCCAGCACGTCCGGGTCGCCGCCCGGGCGGTGGTGGTAGCCGAGCATGACCTGGAACAGCGGGTTGCGGCCGGCGACGCGGGTCGGGTTCAGCGCCTCGACGACGCGTTCGAACGGCAGGTCCTGGTGCTCGAACGCCGCGAGGTCGGACTCCTTGACCCGCGCCAGCAGCTCGGCGAACGTCGGGTCGCCGGACAGATCGGCGCGGAGCACGAGCGTGTTGACGAAGAACCCGACGAGGTCGTCGACCGCGTCGTCGGTACGTCCCGCGATCGGTGCGCCCAACGGGATGTCCTCGCCCGCACCGAGCTTGCCCAGCAGCGCCGAGACGGCGGCGTGGAACACCATGAACATGCTCGCGCCGGTCTTCGCCGACAGCTCCCGCAAGGCACGGTTGACAGCGGGCGGCAGTTCGAGGTGCACCTTGCCGCCGCGTCCGGACGGCTGCGTGGGACGCGGCCGGTCGAACGGCAGCGTGAGCTCGTCGGGCAGCCCAGCGAGCGCGTTCGTCCAGTACGCGAGCTGCTCGGCCTCGGCGCCGGAGGCGAGAAAGTCCTGCTGCCACAGGGTGAAGTCGGCGTACTGCACCGGCAGCGGGTTCCACTCCGGATGCTCGCCGTTCATACGCGCCTGGTACGCGACGGTGAGGTCGGTGAGGAACGGGCGGTCGGACCACTCGTCGGTCGTGATGTGGTGCAGCACGAATGCGACGACATGGTCGTCCTCGTTCAGCCGGAGAACGTCGACGCGCAGCGGGATCTCGCGCGCGAGATCGAACGGCCGGCGCTTCAGCTCGTCGATGCGTGCGCCGGGATCGTCGACATCCTCGACGGAGAACGGCACCGGGACCTCGGCGTCCAGGATGTGCTGGCCGAGATCGTCGACGAGAGTCCGCAAGGCTTCGTGCCGCGCGACGACGTCCTGCGTCGCCTGCCGCAACGCGGCGACCTCGAGCGCGCCGCGAACGCGGAACACCAGCGGGAAGTTGTACGCGACGCCGCCGCCCAGCCGGTCGACGAGCAGTAGGCGTCGCTGTGCGGCGGAGAGCGGGATGCGCTCCGGCCGCTGCCGAGGCCGCACGGGTGGGCGGGCCGGCTTGCCCGCCGCGGCCCGTTCGGCCAATCGGGCGGGAGTCTTCGCTTCGAACAGGTCGCGGATCGCGAGCTCGGCGCCCAGCTCCGTTCGCGCGCGGCTGATCAGTCGGGTGGCGAGCAGCGAGTGGCCGCCGAGGTCGAAGAAGTCGTGTTCGACGCCAACCTCGGGCAGCCCGAGAACCTCGGCGAACAGCGCGCAGAGGATCTCCTCCTCGCGGTTCGCCGGAGCACGGGACGACTCGGTGAGCACGACCGGCTCGGGGTCGGGCAGCGCGCGAACGTCCAGCTTGCCGTTCTCCGTCAGCGGCAGCGCCGGCACCGCGACCAGCGCCGACGGGACCAGGTAGTCGGGCAGCGTGGACCGCAGCGCGGCGCGGACCTGCTGCACCAGCGCGTTGTTCCGTCGCGCCTCACCCGGATCGTTCGCCAGCACCGCCGCGCCGGTCGGCAGATAGCCACCCACGTACGGCCCAGGCGCACGGGTGAGGATCGCGTCGAAGGACCCGAGGGCCGCGGACCACGTGACCTCCACGTGATACCCGAGCCGCTCCCCCACCGCCCGCACCTCGGCCTGCTCCACCCCCTCGCCCAACCTCGCGTCCGGTATCCCCACCACCCGCACTTCACCCACCGAAGCGGGGTCAGCAACCGATTGCAGAGCCTCGAAAACCCCATCCTGGTGGGTGAAGTCGCGCCAGCTGTGGACGGTGGGGATGGTGGAGAGGTCGGTGGCGGTGAACGGTGTACGGCGGAGGACGACGTCGTAGCGGAACTGGGTCAGCTCGTTGTGGTGCGTGCCCGCCTTCGTACGGATCCGCGCGCCCTCGAACCCGGCGAAGAAGTCCGGGTCGACCAGCAGCTCCTTCTCCAACGCCACCGAACGATCGACCGCGCGCTCGTCCTCGACCCCACGAGCAGACTGGATCGCGGCATGAAACGTCCGCGTCAACCGCAGGTTGCGTACGTCGCCGATGAACAAGGCACCACCCGGCGCCAGCAGCCCCAACACCCGCGAGATGACCGAGTTCAGGTAGTCGAGGCTCGGGAAGTACTGCACCACCGAGTTGATCACGATCGTGTCGAACGTCCCCGCCGGCAGGCCGTCCACCACGTGCGCCGGCTGGCAGCGCAACGTCACCTTGCTCGCAAGTGACGGCACGGAAGCGATCCCCGCCCGCAGCTTCCCGATCACCGGCGCCGCGAAGTCCGTCGCCCAGTACTCCTCGACGTCCGGCGCGAGCTGCGACAGCAGCAGGCCGGTGCCGACGCCGATCTCCAGCACCCGGCGCGGCGCGAGCTCACGGATCCGTTCGACCGTCCCGGCCCGCCACTCCCGCATGTGCTCCAACGGGATCGGCTGACCGTCGTAGCTCGAGTCCCAGCCGGCGAAGTCCTCCTCGAACAGCGCGGTGCCGATCTCGGTGTACTCGGCGTCGTAGATCTGCTGCCACTCGCCGATCTGCTCAGCTTCGAGGTCCTCCCGCGCGTCCGCGACGACCGCGGGCACGACGTACCCGACGAGCCGCTGCGTGCCTGGAACCGTCGGGTCGTCCCGCGCCACGACGGCGGCCTGCGCAACCCCGGCTTGACGCGCCAGCACCGACTCGATCTCGCCCAGCTCGATCCGGTGCCCGCGCACCTTGACCTGGTCGTCGGTCCGGCCGAGGAAGTCGAGGTTGCCGTCCCGTCGCACCCGGACGAGGTCGCCCGTCCGGTACATCCGCGCACCCGGCGGGCCGAACGGGTCGGCGACGAAGCGATGCGCCGTCAAGCCAGGCTGGTCGAGATAGCCGCGGGCGAGCCCGAGCCCGGCGATGTACAGCTCCCCCGCCGCCCCGTCCGGCACCGGCCGGAGCCACGGGTCGAGCACGTAGCCGCGCGTGTTCCAGATCGGCTTGCCCACCGTCGGCGTCGCGCTGTCGAGCGTTCCGCCGCCGAGCGTGTTGATCGTGTACTCGGTCGGACCGTAGAGGTTGTAGCCGTACGTCCCCTCGGTGTCGCGCAGCGCGGACCACACCGCGTCCGACACCGCCTCGCCACCCAGCAGCACCAGGACAGGTCGATGGCCGTCGAGCAAGCCCTGCTGGATCAGGAGCTGCGCGTACGTCGGCGTCACGTTCACCACGTCGATCGCGTGCTCGTCGCAGTACGCGACCAGCGCCTCGGCGTCGCGGCGCAGCTCCTCGTCGCAGACGTGCACCTCGTGGCCCTCGACGAGCCAGAGCAACTCCTCCCAGGACATGTCGAACGCGAACGACACCGTGTGCGCGATCCGCAGCCGCCGCCCTCCGGCCGACGCGATCGCCGGGTCGAAGATCGCCTCGCGGTGGTTGAGCTGCATGTTGGTGAGGCCGCGGTACGGCGTGACGACGCCCTTGGGTCGGCCGGTCGAGCCGGACGTGTAGATCACGTACGCCGGATGCTCCATCCGGAGCGGGTCGCTCGGCGTGAACCCGGGCCGCTCCTCGTCGGCCAGCGCCGTGCCGGAGAACGTCGTGAGATCGAGCTCGTCGAGCACGAGCCTGCCATCGCGTTCGGGCAGCCTTGGGGCTACGGCCGCGGTCGTGAGCAGCAGCTCCGGGTCGGCGTCGTCGAGCATCAGCGCGAGCCGGTCGTCGGGGTGGTCGAGCTCGAACGGCAGGTACGCGGCGCCGGTCTGCAGGACGGCGAACAGCGCGACGACCATGTCGGTCGATCTCGGAATCGCCAACGCCACCAGGCGTTCCGGGCCGGCGCCGCGGTCGAGCAGCAGCCTCGCGAGCTGGTTGACGCGGCTGTCGAGCTCGGCGTAGCTGACGATCTCGTCGCCGTACACCAGCGCGGTCGCGTCGGGCGTCTTGCGGGCTTGGGCGGTAAGCAGCTCGGCGACGGTCTCGTTCGGCACGGGATGCTCGTTCGAGTTCCACGCGGTCGCGCCGAGTCCGATCGCGCCGACGGGCTTGGCGAGGTCGCCGCAGAGCTGGTCGAGCGCGGCGGTGAACCGTTCGGTCAAGTGCTGGGCGAAGTCGCGGTCGAACAGGTCGGGACGGTACGACAGCGTGACCTGCATCCGTCGCGACGGGGTGATGACCATCGTGAGCGGGTAGTGCGTCGCGTCGACGTTCACGACGTCCGCGATCCGGTGTCGCTGCCGGAACTCGGCTAGCCGGTCGTCCCCATCGGCGGCGCGCAGCACGAACAGCGTGTCGAACAGCTGCCGATGACCGGAATCCTGTTGCAGCGTGGAGAGTCCGAGATACTCGTACGGCATCGTCGCCGCCCGGTCCGCCTGGATGCGGTGGAGCAGGTCGAGGGCCTTCTCGCTGGGGTCCAGGGCGATGCGGGTCGGAACGGTGTTGAGGAACAGGCCGATCGTGGTCTCGACGTTCGGTACGCCGATCGGCCGGCCGGCGACCGCGGCACCGAAGACGACGTTGGAGCGGCCGATCGTGTTGGAGAGCACGAGAGCCCAAGCGGCGTTGAGCATCGTGTTCAAGGTGACGCCGTTGCCGCGTGCCTGCTTGCGGATCGCATCGCTCACCTCGGGCGACAGGTGGACGTCGACGGTGTCGGGGAGGATCGGCGCGGGACCCGCGTCGGCGCCGGCGACGAGTGTCGGCTCGTCCAGGCCGCTGAGCGTGTTTCGCCAAACCTGCTTGGCGATGTCGAGGTCCTGCCTGTCGAGCCAGTCGAGGTAGTCGCGATACGTCCCGGGGGTCGGCAGCTCGCCGGTGCGGTCGTAGTGGTCGAACAGCTGCTCCATCACCAGCCACTCCGACCAGCCGTCCCAGAGCAGGACGTGGTGGCTGAGCACGATCAGGTCACGGTCCTTGCCGAGCCGGATCAGCATCGCGCGGCACAGTGGCGGCCGGGTGAGATCGAAGCGTTCCTGCCGGTCCTCGGCGAGCAGCCTGTCGACCTCTTCCTGCTGATCCTTGTCGGTCAGGTGGGTGAGGTCGAGCTCGGTGAGCGGGATCGTCGCGGTACTGGCGATGTACTGCACCGGTTGGCTGAAGCCGTCGCTCAGGAACCCGGCCCGCAAGCTGGGATTGCGTACGAGCAGGCTGTCCAAGCTGGCGCGTAGCCTGTCCGCGTCGACGCGGAACTCCAGGTCGAACGTCGCCTGCCCGGTGTAGACGTCGAGCCCGCCGCCGTCGTAGGTCGCGAGGAAGTAGAGCCCTTCCTGTAGGGGCGACAGCGGCCACACCTCGTCGGCGTCGATACGCGCACGTTCGGCGTCGGTCAGGGTCAGCAGCGGTCCGGCGTGCTGCTCGAACTTCTCCACGGTCGTCGCCGCGGCGGCCAGCGCGGCGGGAGTGCGCTGCTCGAACACGTCGCGCGGGCTGACCTCCAGCCCGTGCTTGCGGGCACGGGTGGAGACGCCGATCGAGGACAGGCTGTCGCCGCCTAGCATGAAGAAGTCGTCGTCGACGCCGACCTCGGCGCGGTCGAGGACGTCGGCGAATATCGCGCAGAGGATTCGTTCGCGTTCGGTGGAGGGCGCACGACCGGCACCGCTCTCGACGGCCGGCGAGGGCAGCGCGCGGACGTCGAGCTTGCCCGCCGGCGTGAGCGGCAGCGCGTCCAGCTCGACGATCGCCGTCGGCACCATGCTCGCGGGCAGCTCCCCCGCGAGCGCCGCCAGCACCGCCGCCACGTCGCCGCCCGTGACTGGGTCGGGGGCACCCTCGTCCGAACCTATGGGACCGGGGTGCCCCCCACCCAGCAACCCACCCGTCGCAGCGGTCCCCGGCACTGGGTCGGGGGCACCCTCGTCCGAACCTATGGGACCGGGGTGCCCCCCACCCAACAACCCACCCGTCGCAGCGGTCCCCGGCACTGGGTCGGGGGCACCCTCGTCCGGACCTATGGGACTGGGGTGCCCCCCACCCAGTTCCTGGCCCAGGGTGCGGACGATGTAGCCGACGAGGGCGCCGTCCCGCACGGTCACGGCGGCTTGGGCGATGCCGGGTTGGCGGGTTAGCGCGGCCTCGATCTCGCCGAGCTCGATGCGGTTGCCGCGGAGCTTGACCTGCCGGTCGGTGCGGCCGAGGTACTCCAGCGCGCCGTCCGCGAGCCGGCGGACGAGGTCGCCGGTGCGGTACATCCGCTCGCCCGGCGCGCCGAACGGGCTGGCGACGAACCGCTCGGCCGTCAGATCGGCGCGGCCGTGGTAGCCGTGCGCCAGCTGCACCCCAGCGAGATACAGCTCGCCCGCCACGCCAGAAGGGACGGGCCGCAGCCAGGGGTCGAGCACGTGCAGCCGCGTGTTCCACACCGGCCAGCCGATCGGCACCGAGCTGGTGTCTCCCCCACCCTCGTACGGGAACCAGGTCACGTCGACCGCGGCCTCGGTCGGCCCGTACAGGTTCTGCAGCGGCACCATCGTGCGCGCGAGCCAGCGGTCCGCGACGTCGGTCGGCAACGCCTCGCCACTGCTGAACACCCGGCACAGCGAAGCCGACCAGTCGTTGCCCTCGACCGCGCCGAGGAACGCGGCCAGCATCGACGGGACGAAGTGCAGCGTGGTGACCCTGTGCTCGGCAATGGTGCGGGCGAGGTACGCGGGGTCGCGATGCCCGTCCGGCTTGGCCAGCACGACGGCCGCACCCTCGCAGAGCGCCCAGAAGAACTCCCACACGGACACGTCGAAGCTCGACGGCGTCTTCTGTAACACGCGGTCGTGGGCGCTGAGCCCGTACTTGCCCTGCATCCACGCGAGCCGGTTGACGATCGCGCGGTTGCCGACGACCACGCCCTTGGGGCGGCCGGTCGAGCCGGACGTGTAGATCAGGTATGCGGCGTCGGGGGCCACCTCCGGCCCGTCGCTGCCCTCGAGGCGGCTCGGTCCGTCGGCGTCCATGAGGATGCGCGCGCCGGAGTCGGCGAGCATGTACGCGATCCGGTCCGCCGGGTAGTCGAGGTCGATCGGGAGGTACGCGGCACCGGTCTTCAGCACGGCGATCAGCGCGACCATGAGGTCGGCGGATCTTGGCACGGAGACGGCGACGACGCGGCCTGGTCGGGCGCCGAGGTCGCGGAGCTGGCCGGCGAGCTTGGCCGCTCGTTCGTCGAGCTGTGTGTACGTCAGCGTGGCGTCGTCGGCGATCACCGCGGTGGCGTGCGGGGTGCGGGCGACCTGCGCCTTGATCGCTTGGATCAGCGTGTGGTCGGGGACCTCGTGATCGACCACGTCGTCGCCATGGTCGGTCCGGAGGTCGAGCCGCGACAGCCGTTCGTCCGCCAGCACGGCCTCGAGCACCCGCACGAAGCGGTCCAGCAGGGTCTCGGCGTCGATGCCGCGGGCGGCGTCGTACTTCAGCTCGAGGCTCAAGCGCTCGCCAGGGTGGGCGATCAGCGCGACCGGATAGTGCACAGCGTCGCGTACGTCGATGCCGGAGATCGCCACTTCCCCGGCAGTGAGGTCCGTGGCCGCCGGCTGGTTCTCGACCACGACGAGCGTGTCGAAGAGCTCACCGATCCCCGCCGTTCGCTGGATCTCAGCCAGCCCGACGTGCTGATGGTCGAGCAGGTGGGACTGCTCGTCCTGCAGGCGGATGAGCGTGGCCACGAGCGACTCGTCGGGGCGGAGGCGCATGCGCAGCGGCAGGGTGTTGATGAACAGGCCGACCGCGTTCTCGATGCCCGGCACGTCGGCGTCGCGGCCGGACACCGTACTGCCAAACACCACGTCGGAACGTCCGGTCAGCGCGCCGACCAGCACACCCCAAGCCCCGTGCAGGATCGTGCCGAGCGTCAACCCATGCTTGCGGGCAACCGCGGTCAGCTCGGACGTCAGCGCCGCGGAGAGCGCACGCCGCTGACTGGAATGAGGGCGTCCCTCATTCGAAACGAGGGCGGGGGCGAGGTGGGTGGGTTCGTCGAGGCCGGCGAGCGCACTACTCCACGCATCGAGTGACACCTCGCGGTGCGCGAGCCACGCGGCGTACCGTCGATGCGTCCCGTCGGCCACAACCGGCCGGTCGTGCTCGTACCGGTCGAGCAGCTCGCGCAGCACGACCGCCATCGACCAGCCGTCGGCGACGATGTGATGCAGCGTGAGAACGAGCCGATGCTCGTGGTCGGACAGCCGAACGAGCACCGCGCGCAGCAGCGGCGGTCGACCGAGGTCGAAGCCGACCTCGCGCTCGGCCGCGGCGATCTCCTCGACGTCCCAGCCCTCGATCTCGCCCCACGGCACCTCGAGACCGTCGACGACGACCTGCACCACCTGCCCGTCCGGACGTTGCCGGAACCCGGCGCACAGCGACGGATGGCTGTCCACGGTCTCCTGCAGCGCTCGCCGCAACCGGCCGGCGTCGAGTGGCCCGGTGAGCGCGAACGTCTCCTGGACCGCGTACGTGTCGCTGCTGTCGAAGTGCGCGTGGAAGAACAGTCCTGCCTGCAAGGGCGTTGCGGGCAGGACGTCGCTCAGCCCGGGCAGCTCGGCGCGCTCTTCATCGGTGGGCTGGGCCAGCGCGTACGGCACTATGTCAGCGAGTGCGGCGACGGTGGTGGTCGCGACCTCGGCGAGCGCGGCGACCGTGCGGCGCTGGAACACCTGCCGCGGCGTGAGCGCGAGCCCGGCGTGGCGGGCGCGGGTGACGAGCTGGACCGCGACGATGCTGTCGCCGCCGAGCTCGAAGAAGCTGTCGTGGATGCCGACGTTCGGCAGCTCGAGGACCTGAGCGAAGAGGTCGGCCAGCGTCCGTTCGGTGTCGTTCCGCGGGGCCGTATCGCCAACCAGCGTTGCCCAATCCGGCGCGGGCAGCGCCTTGGCGTCCAGCTTGCCGTTCGGCGTCACCGGCAGCCCGTCGAGGAGCACGACGGCGGACGGGACCATGTACTCGGGCAGCCGCTCGCGGGCGTGCGCGCGGACGCTGTCGGCGTGGGTCGGGCCGACGACGTACGCGACCAGCCGCTTCATCCCGCGGTGGTCGGTGGTCAGCACGATCGCCGCCTGCGACACCTCGGGGTGCGTGTTGAGGACCGTCTCGATCTCGCCAGGCTCGATCCGGTGGCCGCGGAGCTTCAGCTGGCTGTCGGCGCGGCCGAGGAACGCTAGTGTGCCGTCGGGTTGCCAGCGGACGCGGTCGCCGGTGCGGTACATGCGGCTGCCGGGTGGGCCGAACGGGTCGGCGACGAACCGTTCGGACGTGAGCGCGTGCCGGCCGAGGTAGCCGCGCGCGAGGCCGCGGCCGCCGACGTACAGCTCCCCCTCGACGCCGACAGCGACCGGTCGCAGCGCGGAGTCGAGGACGTAGGTGCGGGTGTTCGGGTCGGGGACGCCGATCGGTACGGGTCCGGTCCAGTCGGCGGGGACGTCGCCAGCGTTCCAGAGCGTGGAGTTGACCGTTGCCTCGGTGAGCCCGTACGCCGCGACGACGTTCAGCTTCTGTGCCCACCGTGCGACGAGCGTGGGCGGGACGGTCTCGGTGCCGACCAGGAGGTACGCGTTCTCCGGCAGCGCGAGGTCCTTCGGGAACGCGGCGACGAGCGACGGCGGCAGCGCGAGGTGCGTCGCCTCGTGCTTGGCGATGTAGTCGGTCAGCTCTGGTCCGGCGATGCGGCGCTCGGTGGGCACGACGATCACGCGACCGCCGACGCCGAGCGACATGACCAGCTCCCACACGGTCACGTCGAATCCGATCGAGGCGAACTGCAGGACGCGGCTGTCCTCGGCAATGCCGATGCGTTCGGTGGCGGTGGCGATGAGGCTGCCGATGCCGTCGTGCGAGACGACGACGCCCTTGGGCTGACCGGTCGAGCCGGAGGTGTAGATGACGTACGCGGCTTGAGCCAGGTCGATCTCGAGGTTGAGCCTGGTGTCGTCGTACGCTTCCGCGTCGCGCAGCTCGTTCGCTGTCAAGACGAGCTTGGCACCGGCGTCGTCGAGCATGTAGTCGATGCGCTCGGGCGGGTGGTCGAGGTCGAGCGGGAGGTAGGCAGCGCCGGACTTGAGCACGCCGAGCAGGGCGACGACGAGGTCGGTCGTTCTTGGTACAGCGACGCCGACGACGTCCTCGGTCTGGACGCCTTTCGCCTTGAGCAGGTGAGCGACACGGTTGGCCGCGGCGTCGAGCTCCGCGTACGTGAGCTTGGTGTCCTCGCAGACAACGGCGGGCTCGTTCGGGCGGCGGGCGACCTGCCGTTCGAACGCCGCCGGCCAGGTGAGCTCGGGGCTCTCGTGCTCGTCGATGCCGAGCTCGTTCAGGACGAGTTCGCGTTCGGCCTTGTCCAGCAGCTCGATCGTGCCGATCGGTTGGTCGGGGGTGGTGACGAACGCGTCGAGGAGGGCGAGCAGCCGCTGCTCGTGGGCGGCGAGCTGTTCGGGGGTGCAGACTGCGGAGTCGGCGTCGAGGAAGATCCGCATGCTGCCGTCGGCACGTTCGTAGTAGGCGATCGACAGGTCGTTCACCGGGCCGGGCACGAACGGGCGGATGGAGAAGTCGAGGCCGCCGAACGTGATGCCTCGTTCGAACGTCAGCACGTTGACGGTCGGGCCGACCAGCTCGCCGAGACCACCGTCGAAGCCGAGCTCGCGGGCCAGGTCCTCGCCGCGGAACCGTCCGTGCTTGGCGACCGACCACACCTCCGCCGCGGTGGCGTCGATCAGCTGGCGCGGGGTGTGCTCGGGTCGTACTTTCACCCGCAGGGGAAGGACGTTCGACACCATGCCGGGGATCGCGCGGGTGCGTCCGACGCGTGCGGTGACCGGCAGCGCGAGGACGACCTCTTGCGCTCCGGTCATGCGATGCGTGTACGCGGCAGAGGCGGCAATGACCAGGCGGGTCCACTTGCTGTCGACCTTCTCCGCCAGGTCGCGCAGGCGATCCGCCTCGGCGAGAGTGAGATCGACTTCGCGGTGGTGGACGAGCTTCGACTGCGTCTCGACGCGTTCGACGAGGCGGCTGGGCTCAATCTTGTCGGCGTACTTCTCCAACCAGCGTTCGCGATCCGCCTGATGCGTCGGCGACTGGCGGTAGTGCTGGTCGGCTTCGACGAGGCCTCTCAGGGGCCAAGGCGGGACGGTGGTCGCGCTGTCGGAGTAGAGCTCGCCGACCTTGCCCATCAGCAGGGCGAGCGCGTACCCGTCTGTGATCAGGTGGTGGTAGCGCTGGTACCAGAGCACGCGGTCGTCGGCGATGCGCAACAGGGCTTGGCGAACGATCGGACCGTTCTCGAGGTCGATCACCGTGCCGCAGTCAGCGCGCATCCACGCGTCCGCCGCTTCTGGGGTGTACAGGTCGAGCTGCTCGACCGGTGGGCGTTCGGCCACCAGGCGTTGGTACGGCACGCCGTCCCGTTCGACGAACGTGGCATGCAACGGCTCGGCCGCCTCGACCACCGTGGCGATCGCGCCGGCGAGACGGTCGGTGTCAACCGCGCCTTGCAGCTCGACGCACATCGCGACGTTGTAGATCGTCGCGTCGGGGTCGAACTGCTGGGCGCGCCAGATGACTTCCTGGCCCCGGCTGAGTGGGACCAACGGTATGTCCTTGCTCATCGTTGCGTGGCGAGCTCAGCGTCGCGTACGGACCGCAGGATCTCGTCCACGCGGATGGCGGTGTTGGAGAGCAGCGACGAGGTGATGCCGTGCGTGTGCTCGGTGCCGCCCTGGAGGTAGAGGCCGGCTTCCAGCGTGGCTGCCGTGGCGATGCGGTAGTCGCGGCCGACGACGAGTCGCCCGTCGCCGTCGCGTTGGCAGTGCGGCGCGAGATTTCCCAACAGGGCTGAGGGATCCGCCGGCTTGTAGCCCGTCGCGCAGACGAGGAGGTCGGCGTCGAGCGACATCTTCTCGCCGTTCGTGAGCAGCTCGATGGTGGCCCGTACGCCGTCCGGGGTCTCAGTGGCGTCGACGAGGCGGGAGACGTTGAGCATGCGGAGACGTTCCTTGCCGAGGATCTTCTCCCGGTAGCGGCGGGCGTAGAGGTCCTCGATGAGCTCGGCGTCGACGACGGAGTAGTTCGTGTTGGCGTGGTAGGCGTGCAGCATCTTCTTGGTCTCGGGCGGGGCGTCGAAGAAGTCCTCGACGGCGGCCGGGTCGAAGATGCGGTTGGCGAACGGGCTGTCGTCGGCGGGGCTGTAGCCGTACCGCGAGAACACGGCACAGATCTCGGCGTCGGGAAACTCGCGGTGCAGGAACGACGTGACCTCGGCCGCGCTCTGGCCGGCGCCGACGACGACGAAGCGGCTGGGCTTGGTGGTCCTGAGCTCGTCGATGCGGTGCAGGATGTCGCGGTTGTGCCAGACGCGGCGCGAGGGGACGACGCCGTCGGGGAGGTTGGTCTCGAGGCCGGTGGCGAAGACGACGTTCCTCGCCCGATGAGTGGTGGTGCCGTTCGGGCCGCGGGTGACGACGTCGACGTACCTGCCGACCTCGGCCGTGCGGAGCTCGACCACCTCGTGCCGGTATCGGACAAGGTGGTCGACCTGGGCGGCGGCCCATTCGAGGTAGTCGTGGAACTCGATGCGGAGGGGGAAGAGGTTCTTGGCGTTGATGAAGTCGATCAGCCGGTCCCTGGCCTGCAGGTAGCAGAGGAAGGAGAAGCGGCTGGTCGGGTTCCGGAGGGTGACGAGGTCCTTGAGGAACGAGACCTGCATGGTGGCGTCGTCGAAGAGCATGCCGCGGTGCCAGCCGAACTGGGGTTGCCGTTCGAAGAACACGGCGCTGGGCTGCGCTGTTGTCGCTGGCTCTTCGGCTAGTGCGACGGCGAGGGCCAGGTTGGAGGGCCCGAAGCCGACCCCGATGAGGTCATGAACCGGTGTTTCGTCTGGACCATGAGGAGCAGACGTCGCTGTCATTCGTGTCCCATCACTCGGAAGATCCCGCCGCGCAGCTAGCTTAGGTAAGCCTTCCTTAAGCTCCGGGCAGCGTCAATCCCCGAGTACTGCGGAGAGCGATTGCCACGTCGCACCCTGGTGTGAGTCCGACCACATCCGGCCGCACCCCGGACTAGGACGATCGGCCTACTCCTCCCCCACCTGCCGCCCGATGCGGTCCTCTCCCTTCCTGTGATGAGGTCGCCGCATGGCAGACGAAGGCACGCTGGAAGAGGCGTACGAGCGACTCGGCGAAACGGGCCCGGAGTTCGAGGGCTGGCTCTCCAACCACGGCCCCATGGCGGCCGAGGCGATGGTGCGCCACGGCCACTCCAAGCGCGTCCACACCTGGCTCGACGCGTACAACAAGCGCCTCGAAGAACGGCCCAGAGGCACGTACCCCATCGGCCCCACCGACTGGCAGCTCGCGCTCGGCGACCCCAAGCGGCTCGGAGATTGGCTCGGCTACTTCAGCCGCGAGGTCGAGGATCATCCCTGGCGCGAGGTTCTCGCCACGTGGTGGCCACGGCTCGTGCCCGGGATCGCCGCCGGCGCCACGCACGGCGTCATCCGTACCGGGCATGTCGTTCACCACCTGTTGAAGCACGACGTTCCCACCGGCCGCGCCGAGCTCGGGCAGGCGCTCGGCTACTGGGCGGCAAGGTGGCAGCGGGTGCCGAACGCCGTACGGCCGAATGGCCGGCTCACGCCGGCCCAGGCGCTCGCCAATGTGCCGCGCGTGCCAGAACAGGAACAGGGCATCAACCACCGGCTCACCCAGCTCCGGGATCTGTCCGGGTGGACGGCCTCGCTCGACTCGCTCCGATCGGCCCTCACGCCCGACGAGGCGCGGGACCGGATCGCGGAGGTCGCGAACGCCGCCAGCAAGCGGTACCTCACCACCGCGCAGGGCAGCCCAATCATGCTCGTCCATGCCGCGACCGCGCCCACCGCTGTGCTCCGGACGCTGCCCGCGATCCCCCGCGAGCAGTGGGCGGCCAGCCTGGATGCCGCGTGGGCGGCGAGCGCGGCGGTGACCGCGGCGTACGCGCCGGCGATCCCCGCGGACCGCGACGACCTCCCCGCAGCCGACGGCACGCCGGACGAGATCTTCGCGCGCGCGGTCGAGCACGGTGACGAGCACGTGATCAAGCTCGCCGACACCTGCCTCGACGTCTACGCACGTACGGGCGACGCGGATGTCCTCGCGTCCGTCGTTCGCGCCACCCAGCTCACCGACCCGCTGAGCTAGCGCTGGCGCAACACCTCCGCGCATGGCAGCTTGTGGGCCAGCACCGTGAGCGGGACGACTTCGGAGGTGGCATGTCAGGCGTCGCTCGGCCGCCGCGACGCCCGAGCATCAAGGACGTCGCCGCGTTGGCGCAGGTCTCGAGCAAGACCGTGTCGAACGTTCTGCATGGCCAGATCTTCGTCGCGGAGCCGACGCGCGCGCGGGTGCTGCGGGCGATCGACGAGCTCGACTATCGCCCGGACCTGAACGCGCGGTCGCTGCGCAGCGGCCGGTCGGGCATCTTGGCAGTGGCGGTGCCGAACCTCGAGGTGCCGTTCTTCGCCGAGCTGACCAGCCAGATCGTGACGGCGGCGCGCGTGCAGGGGTACACCGTGCTGATCGACGAGACGAGCGGCGTACGGGACCGGGAGGTCGACCTGCTGACGGGGATCGCGCCGCGGCTGGCGGACGGCGTGATCTTCTCCCCGCAGGGAATCGGTCGGTCGCAGCTGTCGTCGCTGTTGTCGTCTTCTGCGCGGGGTCCGGTCGTGTTGTTGGGTGAGCATATTTTGGGACTGCCTGTTGATCACGTACTGATCGACAACGTCGCGGCGGGGGCGGATGCGACCGCTTGCCTGCTCTCGCTCGGCCGACGACGCATTGCAGCCATTGGCCTACCTCCTGGCTACGACGACGAACAGGAGCACGCAGCACTCCGCCTGTCGGGCTACCGGTCGGCGCTTGAGGCCGCGGGCTTGCCGTACGACCCTTCGCTGGTGGTGGCAGCGGGCGCGCGGCGTTCGTCGGACGGCTCCGCGGCGATGGCTGGGTTGTTGGCTTCGTCGTCGCCGCCGGATGCTGTGTTCTGCTTCACGGACCTGCTGGCTCTTGGGGCTGTGCGGGCCGTCTACGAGGCGGGGCTGCGGGTGCCGGAGGACGTGGCGGTGGTGGGGTTCGACAACATCGCGCAGACGCAGATCTCGGTGCCGACGATCAGCACGATCGCGCCGGACAAGGCCGCGATCGCCTCGGCCGCGGTGGACCTGATCGTCCGGCGACTGGCCGGCAGTATGGCGGACCCCCAGGTCGTCCAGGTGCGGCACGACCTGATCGTGCGCGAGTCGACCGCGGGCCGTTCCCGGTGACACTCGCCGCTGCCCTCCGCTCGGGCGAGGTCATCGGGTCGGGCATGGAGGGAACGGTCATAGCCCTCGGCCCCGACCTCGTAGCCAAGGTGTGGCACCGCCGCTCAGCCGCCGAACTCTCCACCCTGCAACGCTTCTACACAGCAGTGGGAGCCGCCGGCCTGCCGTTCGCCACGCCATCGATCCACTCGATCGCAGAGGTGGACGGGAAGTGGGCAACCATCGAAGCCCGCCTCCCCGGAGTCCCGCTGACCCACGACCCGACCCCCGCGGCAGTCTCAGCCGTGACGTCCGTCCTCGCCGCGCTGGCCGCAGTGTCGCCAACCCCAGAGATGGGCGTCCTCCCCATCCTGGAAGGCGAAACCCCCTTCGGAACAGAGCCCTTCGCCTACTCGCTGGCCCGCCTGGTCGAACGCCGAGTAGCTCGCTTCCATAAGCCCCTCACCGCCGCAGTGCCAGACCTCGACGCCCTCACCGCGTCCTGCATCGCCCACCTGGAAGCCCTCCCCGAACCTCAGCCAGCGTTGGTCCACGGCGACCTGATCCCCATGAACATCCATGTAGACACGGCAGGCAATCCGGTAGCAGTCCTCGACTTCGGCTTCCTGACAGCCGTCGGAGACCCAGCCTTCGACGCAGCCATCACTGCCAGCATCTTCGACATGTACGGCCCTCAAGCAGCAAACACCGAAGCCACCCTCGACAAAGCCCTAGATGTACCCGACCCCCACCGCAGGGCGATCTACCGAGCGGCGTACGCCTTGGCAACAGCCAACTCTTTCAGCCCCTCAGGCAAAGACGGCCACTTCGCCTGGTGCGTAGAAATGTTGAAGAGGAACGAGATCCAAGCCGCGCTAGCGGCTCACTAGCCCCAACCACCGGGGCGGGAAACATGCAGCACCGTGGGGGGTCCGGGGGGCTCGGCCCCCCGGTGTGGAACGGGCGACCCCGGTCCGCGCTTTCCGCGGACAGGGTCCCCCAGAGCACGTCGGGCTGGCGGGATTTGAACCCACGACCCCTTGACCCCCAGTCAAGTACGCTACCAAACTGCGCCACAGCCCGTTGTCGCTCGGACAGGCTACCGCAGGGTCCTACCTGGGGGTCCAGCGGGATTAGCGCTTGCGGCGCTGCCTCTCCCGGAGCGAGATCTCGATGGGCGAGCCCACGAAGCCGAACTCTTCCCGCAACCTGCGCTCGATGTAGCGGCGGTAGCCGGCTTCGAGGAAGCCGGTCGTGAAGAGCAGGAACTTCGGCGGCGAGGTCTGGGGTTGCGTCCCGAACAGGATCCGCGGCTGCTTCCCCCCTCGTACGGGGTGCGGGTGCGAGGCCACCAAACGGCCGAGGAAGGCGTTGAGCTGGGCCGTCGAGACCCGGGTCGTCCAGCCCTCCAGCGCGGTCTCGATCGCGGGCACCAGGCGGTCCATGTGGCGACCGGTGGAAGCCGAGATGTTCACCCGCGGCGCCCACGTCACCCGGACGAGCTGCCGGTCCAGCTCCTTCTCCAGCCGCAGGCGCCGGTCCTCGTCGAGCAGGTCCCACTTGTTGAACGCCATCACCAGCGCCCGGCCGGACTCGACGACCTGGGAGATGATCCGCAGGTCCTGTTCCGACATCGGCTCCGAGGCGTCCAACAGGACCACAGCCACCTCGGCGCGGGAGATCGCGGCGGCCGTACGCAGGGACGCGTAGTACTCGTGCCCCGAGGCCTCGCGGACCCGGCGCCGAATGCCCGCCGTGTCGATGAAGCGCCAGGTCGAGCCGCCCAGCTCGACCAGTTCGTCCACCGGGTCGACGGTCGTTCCCGCCACCGAGTCCACGACGACTCGCTCAGAGCCCGCGAGCTTGTTCAGCAGCGACGACTTCCCGACGTTCGGCTTGCCCACCAGCGCCACCCGGTGGGGCCCTTCCGACACGGGCTCGCGGTCCGGCGGCGCCGAGGGCAGCACGGCCAACAAAGCGTCCAGCAGGTCGCCCGACCCGCGCCCGTGGATGGCGGACACCGGGTGCGGCTGCCCCAGCCCCAGCGACCACAGCTCCGACGCGGCGGTCTCGCCGCGCTGGTCGTCCACCTTGTTCGCCGCGACGAGTACGGGCTTGCCCGACCGCTGCAGGATCTTGACGACCGCCTCGTCGACGTCGGTCATCCCGACCGTCACGTCCAGGACGAACAACACCACGTCCGCCGCGCCCACGGCCAGCTCCGCCTGCGCAGCCACCCGCGCGGCAAACCCACGCGCGTCTGGGTCCCAGCCGCCGGTGTCGACGACGGTGAAGCGGCGCCCGTTCCAGTTCGCGTCGTACGCAACCCGGTCCCGCGTCACGCCTGGCCGGTCCTCCACGACCGCCTCGCGGCGCCCGATGATGCGGTTGACCAGGGTCGACTTCCCGACGTTCGGCCGCCCGACGACGGCCACCACGGGTACGTCCTCGATGACATCGTCGTCGGAGTCGACGAGGTCGTCGTACAGCTCCTCGTCGCTCACGACTTCTCTCCTTCACGCGTCACTACCGGTCCCGGCTCCAGCTCGGGCGAGGCCACCGGCCCCGGCAACGAGCGGCCGGTCAGAGCGCACGCGTGCCGGAGGTGTTCGACCAGCTTGGTACGAACGGCCATCGCATGCTCGCGTACGACATGTCGCCGCCGCGGCCACGGCACCGGGTCGATGGACAGCGCCGGGCCGAACACCACGTCGAGCCGCGAACGCACCGACGGGATCGAGCCTACCGACCTTCCGGGCACACGGGTGCCGAGGATCGCGACCGGGACGATCGGCGCCCCCGTACACAGCCCCAGATAGGCCACGCCGGACTTGATCTCGGCGAAGTCGCCGGCCCCGCGCGTGCCCTCCGGGTAGATCGCCAGCGTGTCGCCGCGGTCGAGCACTGCCAACATCGACTTGACCGCCCCGGCGTCGACGACGGAACGGTCGACCGAGATCTGCCCGACCTTCCGCAGCACCGATCCGACCGCGCCCCGGAACATCTCCCGCTTGATCAGCGCGTGCACCGGCCGCGCGGCGACCGCGTACACCAGCGGCCCGTCCAGGAACCCCGTGTGGTTCGCCGCCAGGATCACCGGACCGCCGGTCGGCACGTGGTGCCGGTCGTACACGCGAACGTCCCACATCGCCCGCACCAGCGCGGTCGCGAGCGGCCGCAGCACCCGAGCGCCCCGCCGCGGCGGCCCGTCGGCGCCGCTCCAGTACGGAGGAACGACGAACGCGGTCACGCGTACTCCTCCGGCTCGATCCGGGCCCGCGAGACCGTCAGCCGGCAGATCTGGTCGATCACCTCGTCGAGCGAGAGCTCCGTGGTGTCGACGACGACCGCGTCCAGCGCCTGCGCGAACGCGCCCTTCGTCGAGTCGAACAGGTCGCGCCGGGCCATCTCCGCCTGGTTCGCGTCGGCCGACACGGCCTCGCCGGCGAGCCCCTCGGACGTACGGCGCCGTGCCCGCTCCACCGGATCGGCGGTGAGGAAGATCTTCACCTCAGCGTGCGGCGCGACGACCGTGCCGATGTCCCGCCCCTCGACGACGATCGCGCCGTCGTCGATCACGTCCTGTTGCTGTTCCACGAGCACCTGGCGGATCAGCGGCACCGCGCTCACCGCGCTCACCGCGTTCGTCACCTCGCGGGAACGGATCGGGCCGGACACGTCCTCGCCGTCGAGGGTGATCGTCGGCCCGGTCGGGTCGGTGCCGACACGGATCTTCGGCTCCCAGGCGTGCGACGCGATCTCCTCGGCGTCGCCGAGGTCCACGTCGTGCTGCAGCATCCACCAGGTCATCGCGCGGTACATCGCGCCGGTGTCCAGGTAGCGCAGCCGAAGCCGCTCCGCGACGCCGCGCGAGGCGCTCGACTTGCCGGAGCCGGCCGGTCCATCGATGGCCACGACCATCCCAAGCCGCCGTACCTGCTCCACCAGACCTCCCCTAGTCGTCTACGGGAGATTACCCGTGGACGGTCCATCCGTGCCGCTCCAGGGCGGCGAGCAACGCGGGAACGGCGTCGTCGTGGACCGCCAGCTCGACCAGACCGGCAGGCGTGCCGGGGCTGTGGTCCATGCGGACGTCCTCGATGTTGACGCCCGCGCCACCGACGTCGGCGAACAGCCGCGCCAGCTCTCCCGGCTGGTCCTGCAGCAGCACCGGGATCGACGTGAACGACTCCTGCCGCGCGCCGTGCTTGCCGGGCAGCCGGCGAACGCCCGTACCGCCCCGCTCCAGCGCGTCCCGCAGCTCCTCCGGCTCGAGCTTCTCCAGCGTCAGCGCGAACCGCTGCAGATCGGACGCGGCCTCGTGCAGCAGGCGTGCGACCGGCGTCGCGTTCGCGGACAGGATCTGGGTCCACAGCTTTGGGTCGCCCGCGGCAATCCTCGTCACGTCGCGGATGCCCTGGCCGGCGAGCATCAGGTGCCCCTCCGCCGCGGTCGTGAGCAGCCCCGCGACGACCGAGGCCGCGACCTGCGGAACGTGCGACACCAGCGCGACCGCCTCGTCGTGCTCGGACGGCGAGAGGCGTACGGGGAACGCGCCGCATGTCCTAGCCAGCTGCTCGACCACGGCGATGGCGTCGTCGCGGCTGCGCGGGTGCGGCGTGATCGCCCAGGCACGGCCGTCGAAGATGTCGGCGCGCGCGGCGAGCGGTCCGGACTGTTCACTGCCGGCCATCGGGTGGCTGCCGACGTACCGCTCGACCGCGTCGGGCGCGAGGCGTTCGACGTCGGCGAGCGCCGCCGCCTTCACGCTGCCCACGTCGGTGACGGGGCTGGTCGGGAACCGTTCCAGCGCGTCCGCGACGACGTTGCCGAGCACCGCCGGGGGTACGCCGACGACGACCAGGTCGGGCTCCGGGTCGGGGCTCGCTCCGCTGAACGGGGTGCCGGCGCCGAGCGACACCGCGACGCGCAGGTTGCCGGCGTCGAGGTCTTCGAGCAGCACCTCGGCACCGGACCGGTGCAGGGCAAGGGCGGTCGAGGTCCCCATCAAGCCCGTGCCGATCACGAGCACGCGGCGAAACAGGCCCTCGCTCATGTCTGTTTGCCGTTCTCGTCGTCGGCCTGCGCGTACACGTGGGCGAGGTCGCGGCGCAGCCCCGCGGCGCCGTGCAGGTAGACGTGCACGACGTCGTCGCGGGAACGTTCGGTCTCCACGTGCGCCATCAGCCGGATCACGCGCGGCATCGAGCCCTCGATCTCCAGCTCGCGCGCACACAACAGCGGAACGTCGGTCATGCCCATCTGCCGCGCGGCATACGCCGGGAACTCCGAATGCAGATCGGACGTCGCGGTGAACACGATGCTGATCAGGTCGTCGTTGGTCAGCGTGTTGCTGTGCAGGACCTCCTTGACGAGCTCCTCCACGCGCTCCAGCAGGTGCTCGCGCTCGTCGACGTCCAGCTGGGTCGCGCCTCGTACTGCCCGGACCGGCACCGTTCCTCCTCGCCTTGGCTTCCGTGATCAACCCTAACCGTGGGCCTCAACGGGGATACGAGAGACTGCTCCGGGTGAAGAGGATCCTCGTGGCGATCGCCGTCGCGCTGGCGGTGGTGCTGAGCGGTTGCGGTGCTGGCGGCCCCCGGAAGCTCCCCACCGACCCGAACACGCTGATCCTCCGGCTTGTGGAGCTGCAGGGTCTCGCGAAGCCCGGTGAGCCAGCCGCGATCGTGCCGACGTTCTCGCTGTACGGCGACGGCCGCGCGATCGTGATGGATGCCGGCTCGTACTCCGGCGCGCTGCCGAACGTCCGCCAGCTCCGGCTGCCGCAGGAACGCGTGCTGCAGCTGGTGAAGAAGGCCGAGGACGCCGGCGCGATGGACAACCGGAACCCGGACACCGACCTCGGGCCGGACACGCCGATCTTCCTGCTGACGCTGGACACCGGCAAGGACACCGGGACGAGCCGGTACGGGCCGGACGACGACCGCGAGTTCAAGGAGCTGCAGGAGGCTCTGCACGCGTACGCGAAGAGCGGGAGCGCGAAGCTGTACGTGCACAGCAAGCTCGCCGTTCTCGCCGCTGCCGACGACGCGCCCTCGCCGGGGCGGGTCTGGACGTTCGGGACCCTGCACGGCGAGGCGCGCGGCACGGCGTTCTGCACGGTGTACTCGGCACCGACGATGGGCAAGGTCGAACAGGTCGCCCGCGCCGCCAAGCCGGGCGCGGTCTGGCTCGACGCGGACATCCCGTACGGCGTCGCGTTCCGGCCCTTGCTGCCGGACGAGGCCGACTGCAAGGCGCTGCCGGAACGCTAGCCTCGATCTTTCGTCCGGCGGTGGTTCGACCGGTCCGCCCCAGCTCTGGGGCCAATGATCATGTTTACATGGTCATTGGCCGCTTTACGTGGGGTGTACGCCAGGTAGAGCGGCCACTGGCCAGGTAAGGCGACCACGACGCATCACTGGACGCGGCGAGCTGCACGATGACTGTTCCCGTGACGACGGCGATCGCGTCGAGGACGACGAGGCCGTAGACCAGCGGGACGAGGCCGACGAGCTGGAAGCCCAGTGCCACGTTCGTCGCCCGGGAACGGAACTCCGGCGGGAACGTGGCGCGGTCCTCTTTGGTCCACAGTCGTTCGCCGAGGACGGATCGCGAGGCCCCGGCCTACAACGCGAACCAGCCCGTACGGATCTCCCAGCGCTTGCCTGCCTTGAGGTGCTGCACGATCGCCCGCTCGAGGGTGGTGCGCTGGGGCAGCTCGTCGAGGACCGGGTCGACCTTCCGGAAGACGAACTGGAACACGTCCTTGTCGCCGTTGTAGCCGTTCGGCACCAGCGTGAAGCGGCGCAGGAAGCGGACGATGTTGGAGTCCTCGGGCAGGTAGTCGGCGAGCTGCGGGTCGAGCAGCCAGGACGAGCAGACGGCGTACCTGTACTGCTCCTCCGGGAAGTACGTCGCGTAGAACTCCTTGGCCAGTCGGATCGACTCGTCGCAGGCCTGCGGGGTCATCGCGCCGGCCTCGGGGATGTGGACGCCGAGCGCGGGGTCGCCCTTCTTGAACGGGGCTTTGGCCTGCTCGATCTGCAGCTCGGTGTAGCTGATCACGCCGCGGTTGAGCTGGAGCCTGCCGAAGTCGTAGATGAGGCCGCGGAAGTGCAGCGTGAACCAGAACTGCACGTCCATCCCGCCGACGCCGTGGATGCGGCGGTAGATCGCGATCTGCCGGCCGAGGTCCCTGAGCGTGGCCCAGCTGATGTCGTCGGGGATGCCGCGCTGCTGGTGCCAGGCGCGGATCTTGGGGACGGAGGCGAGGAGGACGTGGGCGTAGAAGAAGCGGCCCTTCGCGCCGAGTGCCTTGGGGAGATGGGGGTCGCGGCGCCAGTCGAAGTTGAGGTCGCCGAGGTTGGTGGTGATCGCGGTATGGACGCGTTGGAGCAGCCACCAGAGCTCGGGGTCGTCCGTGGGGGTCGGCCGCGTCTCGGCCAGGTCGAGCGCGTCGTCCTCGTGGATGCCGAGCCTGGGGATGAGGTCGTCGAACTCCTGGCCAGACGGCGGAGCGACCTCGGGCGTGGGTGGGCCGGCCTTCTCCAGGTCGTCCAGCCATGCCGAGTAGGGCTCCGACTCCTCGCCCTCCGCCGCCGCCTCCAGAAACGCCGCCACCGCCGCGCGCTCCATGCCTCACCCTCGATCCCAAGCCTGCCCCGTGCCGATCAACCTTCGCTGATCAGAAACCTACCGGCCCGTGGACCCCAGTTCGCGGGAGATGGCGGCCGCTGTGGAAAGCACGGCGGAGATCACTCCGGGGAGGTTGTCGCCCATCAGCTTCTGGGAGAAGCCCGTCACACCCACCGCGTAGCGCACCCGTTCCGAGGCGTCGAACACCGGCGCGGCGACGCAACTGATGTCGGCCTGCTCCTCCTCGTCCTCCACCGCGTACCCCCGGGAGCGCGTCTCCTCCAAATCGGCGAGGAACGTCTTCACCTCGGGCTTCTTCGCGTTCGGCCCTGCTCCGGCAGCCAGCCGGACGAGCAGCGGCTTCAGCTCGTCCTCCGGCAGGTAAGCCGCGATCGCCTTCCCCAACGCCGTCAGGTTGTACGGCGCGACCTTGCCGATGAACGTGTCGAACTGCACGAACCCCGGCGTCGCTGCCTTCGCCACATAGACGACAGACAAGGCGTTCAGCGCCCCAAGGTGCGCCGGCATCTCGACCTTGTCCGACAAGGCCCGCAGCTGCGGCTGCGCCACCGAGGCCGGGTCGAGCTTGCGGATCAGGCTCGAGGCCAACGCGTACAAACGCAACGTCGGCTGCCAGAAGTGCGACCGCCCCACCACCTGGCGCTCGGCGTACCCGCGCTGCTCGAACGTCTGCACGATCGACGCACACGTCGCCAACGGCACCCCCGCGGTCTGGGCGAGCAACGTCAACGTCAACGGCGTCTCGGAGCCGATCAACGTCTCCAGCACCGTCAGGGCGCGGTCGGTCGACGGCGACGCGGCGCGCGTCTTGTCGTCAGCGACCATCTGCTTGGCAGCCACACGTCCTCCTCAGCGCCTTTTACGATATCTCGTAGAGTAGCCGCCCGGGCCGTACCTCACACGCCAAGCACGCCGGCCAGATCCAACTCCTCCGCGTAGTGGCACCGCGACGCCCGCGGCCGCCCCTCCGCCGCCTCGAGCAGGTGCAGCACCGGCTCGTCGGCCGAGCAGCGGTCCTGCACATATGGGCAGCGCGGATGGAACGTACAGCCGCGCGGCGGGTTCGACGGGTCCGGCACCTCGCCCTTCAGCGCCACCCGCGCCCGCTGCCCGCGCAGCCGCGGGTCGGGTCGCGGCAGCGCCCGCATCAACGTCTCGGTGTACGGGTGCATCGGCCGGTCGTACAGATCCGAGGTCGTCGCCTCCTCGACCAGCCGCCCGACGTACATCACCGCGACCCGGTCGCACAGGTGCTGGATGACCGACAGGTCGTGCGAGACGAAGACGTAGGTGAGGTCCAGCTGCTCCTGCAAATCCTCGAGCAGGTTGAGGATCTGGGACCGGATCGACACGTCCAGCGCCGACACCGCCTCGTCCGCGACCACCAGCCGCGGCCGCGTCACCAACGCTCGCGCGATGCCGATCCGCTGCCGCTCACCGCCCGAGAACGCGTGCGGATAGCGCCGCATGTACTCCGGCCGCAATCCCACCAGCCGCAACGTCTCCGCCACCCGCTCGCGCAGCTCCGCACCCGACGCGAGGTCGTTCACGCGCAACGGCTCCCCCACGATCTGGAGCACGGTCATCCGCGGGTTGAGCGAGGAGTTCGGGTCCTGGAAGACCGTACGGATCTCCCGCCGGAACGGCCGCAAAGCCCCACGGCTCAACGACGCCAGATCGACCACAGAACCGTCGGCTCGGGTGTACTCGATCGAGCCCGCCGTCGGCTTGTACGCGCGCAGGATGCAGCGGCCGAGCGTGGTCTTGCCGCAGCCGGACTCCCCCACCAGGCCGAGCGTCTCGCCCCGCTTGACGGTGAGGTCGACGTCCTGCACCGCGTTCACGGTGACCTTGTTCCGGCTGAACAGTCCGCCGCTCGCCTTGAACTGCATCGAGAGGCCCTTGATCGACAGCAGCGTCTCGCTCTGGGTCGCGGTCATCAGGCGCTCCTCGTCGTCGGCGCGGGAAGCAGGTCGTCGGGCTTGTCGTACAGCAAGCACCGCACCGCTCGTTCGGCGCCCGAGACGACCGGCGGCACGATCACGTCGCACTTGCCGGGCATCACCGAGTCACAGCGCGCGTGGAACGGGCAGCCGGCGGGCCGGTTGTACGGGTGCGGAACGATGCCGCGGATCGTCGCGAGCCGCCGATGCGCCCGCGGCCCGACCGTCGGGACCGACCGGAGCAGCGCCCGTGTGTACGGGTGCCGCGGGTCGTGGAACAGGTCGTCGACGTCGCACTCCTCCGCCACGATGCCGAGGTACATCACCGTCACCCGGTCCGCGATCTCGGCGACCACGCCGAGGTCGTGGGTGATGAACATGACCGCCATGCCGAGCTGTTCCTGCAAGCCCTGCAGCAGTTCGAGAATCTGCGCCTGCGTCGTCACGTCCAGAGCCGTCGTCGGCTCGTCCGCGATCAGCAGCCGCGGCCGGCAGGCCAACGCCATCGCGATCATCGCGCGCTGCCGCATGCCGCCGGAGAGCTCGAACGTGTACGCGTCCACCCGCTGCTCCGGCCGCGGGATGCCGACCAGACGCAGCTCCTCGATCGCGCGGTCGCGCGCGTCCTTCTTGTCGACCTTCTCGTGGGTACGGATATTCTCGACGATCTGGTACCCGATCGTGTGCACCGGCGACAGCGACACCATCGGCTCCTGGAAGATCATCGCGACGTCCTTGCCGCGGATCTGCCGGATCGCCGAGCCCTTCGGGTCCAGGCGCGCGAGATCGAGTTGTCCGGTACCGGCCGCCCGATAGGCCGCGATCGCGTCCCGGTCGCGCCGCGACTTGTGCTGCTCGCGGAACAGCTGGTGGTCCTCGTCGATGCGCAGCAGCACCTCGCCCTCGACGATCCGGCCAGGCTCCTCGACGAGTTGCAGGATGGACCGCGCGGTGATGCTCTTGCCGCAGCCGGACTCCCCCACGACGCAGACGGTTTCGCCAGGCCGTACGGCCAAGTCGACGCCGTCGACGGCTCGGACGAGTCCTTCGTCGAGGTGGAAGTGCGTCTTCAGGCCGCGCACGTCCAGCAGCGGTGGCTCCTCCACCTGTTCAGCCACCCGTTCAGCCATCGGACACCTCAGCTTTCGTACGGGTCGGCGGCGTCGCGCATGCCGTCACCCACGAAGTTCAAGGCCATCACCGTGATCACGACGACCAATCCTGGCAAGAGTAACCAAGGTGCGAACGACAACACCCGGATGTTTTGTGCATCGTTGAGCAAAACCCCCCACGAGACGACCGGCGCCTGCAGGCCGAAGCCGAGGAACGACAGCGCGGTCTCGCCGAGGATCATGCCCGGGATCGACAGCGTCAGCGACGCGATGATGTGGCTGGTGAACGCCGGGACCATGTGCCGGCGGATGATGCGCATCCGCGGGACGCCGTCGAGCTCGGCGGCGAGCACGTAGTCCTCCCCGCGGATCTGCATGAACCGGCTCCGGACGACGCGGGCGAGCCCGGTCCAGCTGATCAGCGACAGGATCAGCGTGATGAGGAAGTACCCCTTCACTGGATCGAGCCCTGGTGGGATCGCCGCCGCGAGGCCGAGCCAGAGCGGGAGCGTCGGGATCGACATGAAGAACTCGATGCCGCGCTGGATCAGGGTGTCGGTCGTTCCCCCGAAGTAGCCGGAGATGCCGCCGAGCATCACGCCGAGGATCAGGCCTAAGAACACGCCGATCAGGCCGACGGACATGGAGATTCTGGTGCCGTAGATGATCCGGCTGAACAGGTCGCGGCCCTGTTCGTCCGCGCCGAACAGGTACACCGCGTCGTTGGCGTGCACGGGACCGAAGAAGTGGATGTCGGAACGGAACAGCCCCCACATCTCGTACGGATCGCCCTTGGCGAAGAAGCGCAGGTAGATGCGCTTGTCCTCGTTGACCACGTAGTCGCGGGTGAGCAGCTGCGCGTTCGGCGTGCCTATCCAGTCGTTGACGTACACGTGCGGGCCGCCGTCCCAGGCCACGTGCAGCCCCTGCGGCGGCGCGAAGGAGTACGTGGCGCGGTTGAAGTCCTGCACCTTCGGCGCGAGGAACTCGCAGAAGATCGCGAGCAGGTAGATGACAGCCATCAGGACCAGGCCGATGACCGCGAGCTTGTTCTTGCGGAACCGCCACCACACGAGCTTGTACTGCGGCGCGAAGTTGATCTCGTCGCCCTTGTCGCCGCCGCTCTGCAGGACCGGCGGATGCTCCTCCGTGGTGACCGGCGGTCCCTCCTCGGCCGACCGGTGCAGCGCGATGTTCGGGTCGCTCATATGACTCCCGCCCGGACCCGCGGGTCGATCAACGCCAGCAGGATGTCTGAGATCAACGTGCCTATGACGGTCAGCACGCAGGCGATGAAGATGATGCTGCCCGCGAGGTACATGTCCTGGCTCTCCAATGAGCGCAGCAACAACGGCCCGGTCGTCTCGAGTCCGAGAACGGTGGCGACCAGCACCTCGCCGTCGAAGAGGGCCGGGATCAGCCAGCCGATCGTGGCGATGAACGGGTTGAGGGCCACGCGGACGGGATAGTTCGCGATCAGCCTGCGCTCGGACAGCCCGCGGGACCGAGCGGTGACGACGTACGGCTTGCGCAGCTCGTCGAGCAGGTTGGCCCGCAGGATGCGGATCGTTCCGCCGATGCCACCGATCGACAGCACCAGCACGGGTAACCACAGATGGTCGAGGAAGTCGAGCAGCTTGCCGAGGTTCCAGTCCGCCTCGGCGTACTCGGGCGAGAACATCCCGCCGACCGCCTTCCCGCCGTACTTGAACTGCAGGAAGGCGACCGTGAGCGCCAGCAGGAAGCCCGGGATCGCGATGCCGAGGAACGCCAGCGCGGTCATCACGTAGTCGGGAACGGTGTACTTCTTCACCGCCGAGTAGATGCCGGCCGGCAGCGACACGATCCAGCCGAACAGCACCGTGGAGATGCCGAGCAGCAGCGTCAGCGGCATCCGCTCGGCGATCAGGTCCCACACCGGCCGGCCGTACAGCATCGACGAGCCGAAGTCGCCGCGCGTGATGATGCTGGTGAACCAGTGCAGATACTGACCGAGCAGCGGCTGGTCGAGCGCGTACCGTTCGCGCAGCGCCGCGACCGCCTCCGGCTGGACTGTCTGCCCGGCCTTCTGCATGTTGGCGATGACGGTGTCGAGGAAGTCACCCGGCGGCAGCTGGATGATGAGGAACGCGACCAACGAGATCAGGAAGATCGTCGGGATCATCGCGATGAGTCGACGCAGGATGTACGCACCCATAGGCGGCTCCTTGCTATGTAGGTGCGGGTGTCACGCGTGCTTGTCGGGGTTCTTGAAGAACACCTGAGGCAGGTTCATGGCGGCTTCGTAGTGCGTACGGAAGCTCGCCACGCCCTTCTCCGGCACGTTGACCAGGTCTTCGCTCACCACGACCGGGCTGAACGGCGGCTGCACCGTCCCGATGATCCACACGTTCTTGTCGTGCAGGCGGAGGATCTGGCGCCCGAGGTCCATCCGGGTGGCGTCATCCGGTGCCTGCAGCAGCTGGTCGTACAGCACCTGCAGCTGGCGGATCTCGCCTTCCGGCTTCGCCGAGAACTGGCCCTTCGGATCGCCGTACCAGTTGCCGTACCGCGGCGCCCAGTACGTGAGCCCGTTCGTCGGGATGTACCACAGCGAGTCGATGTCCCACAGGTACCCAGCGGGCGGGTAGACGAGAATGTCGTGTGTCCCTTGGCCGACCGAGCTGTACCACAGAGTCTGGGCGATGTTCTTGATCGCCAGGTCGATGCCGACGGCGGCCCAGTAGCGCTTCACGTACTCGAGCATGTCGACGTTGTCGACGCCGACGCCGACCAGGAACGTGGTCGCGATCAACTTCATCGGCTTGCCGTCCGGGCGCAGTCGCATGTTGTTGCTGTCGCGCGCCGTCAAGCCGGCCTTGTCAAGGTACTCGTTCGCCTTCGCCACGTCGTACTCGATGAAGCGTTGTCCCATGCCCTCTTCGAAGTACGGGTCCTCGGGCTGCGCGCAGGGGTGCTGGATCCGGCCCTGGCCGGCGAGCAGCGCCTGGTTGATCTCGTCCCGGTTGATCGCGTGGCTGAGGCCCGCGCGGAAGTCGACCTTCTGGAACAGCGTGCGCAGCACCGCGTCGGGGTGGCTCTGGTTGAGGTTGATCGCGGCGAACATGCCGTCCGGCGTCCAGCGCAGCACGCGGTACGGCTTGGTGGGCTCGTTCTGCATCAGCTGCGGGATGACGGCGGACTGGATGTCCCACGCCGCGAGGTCGATCTGGCCGTTCGCAGCCCGCAGGCCGAGCGGCTCGGCGGGCAGGATCGTGAAGATCGCGCGGTCGACGTACGGCAGCTGGCGCCCCTGCTCGTCGACCTTCCAGTAGAACGGGTTGCGCGCGATCGTGCCCGAGGTGCCCGCGCCGGCCGGCTTCTCCATCATCCAGGGACCGAGCACCGGCAGGCCGGCGTAGTTCCAGATGTTGCGCTGCTGCCCGTACAGGTCCTGCCACTTGGTGACCTTGGCCTTCTTCATCGCCGCGGCGAGGGTGGCCTTGTCGGTGTGCTTCGGGTTGAACTTCTCGAGGTAGTGCTTCGGCTGCAGCAGGTCGCTCGAGGTGCCCATGAAGCAGAGGAACTTGAGCAGCAGGCTGTGCGGCGTCTCGAACTCCACGCGCAGCGTCAGCTTGTCGACCGCGACGAACTTGGCCGGCTTGCCGCCGGAGCTCAACCAGGTCGGAAAGACCGGGCTGATCTCCTTGTTCAGGTAGATGTCGTTGTAGGTGTACATCAGGTCGTCGGTGGTGAACGGGTGCCCGTCCGACCACTTCAGTCCGTCGCGCAGGTGGAAGACGTACGTCTTGCCCTCGTCCTCGACCTCCCACTTGTGCGCGAGGCCGGGACCGACCTCGGCGGGAACGGTCGCCGTCCACTCCACCAGGCCAGCCCAGGTCATGTACTGGTTGCTGGAGAAGTTGCGGTCGACCTGCGCCCGCTGCATCGTGCCGCCGTACACGCCAGGCTCGGTGAGCGGCTTGACGACCATCGGTTGTTTCGGCAGGCGCTCCTGGACCGGCGGGAGCTCGCCCGCCTTGACCAGTGCGGCCAGCATCGGCGACTCCTTCGCGTCCGTCGCCGTGGACGCGGGCGGCGCGTTGCCGCCCTTCTTCGCTGGATCGGTCTCCAGGAACGAGCAGCCGCTGAAGACTGCTCCTCCCACCAGTGCGCCCCCGCCCACCTTGATGAGATCCCTGCGCGAGTACTTGGACATGCTCCGCCTCCAGGGGCTATCCGGTGAGGCATCTCCGTGCGCCCTTGCACGGTCCCGCAATCTCCGGGAAACGAGATACATCTACGAGATACGAGATTTTCTCCGGATAGTAGCGCGCGTCCGACCCTATGAACAGTGGGCCGCGTAATCTGTGCCGAACCAGGTCAGTTCGCGCGCGTGCCTTTGCCGCGTCTTGGGAATGGCCATCGGGCGTTCGACGTACCCCGTTCGGCTCTGGACACGTACGAGTACGTATCTTTCCCGCGGTCGGTACTGATCTTCGGGCAATCTGCCCACAATCGGACGTCCCGGTGCCACGATGCCGCCGAACCCTCGTTCTGGGAGGCATCATGCACAAGTCCCTGTCCGTGGTCGCCGGCTTCGCGGCCGCGGTGATCCTCGCCGGCGGGGCCGGCGTGGTCGTCGGCTCGGGTGGCTGGCGGCCCACCCCGGTGAACGCCGCCGTTCCCTCGGTCGCGACGCCTGGCGTCCCGTGCGAGTCGGACTTCCCGTTCGCCGCCGGCGGGTCCGGCTTCCAGCTGCTCGCCAAGCTCGACGGCGTCGTGGGTCCGGTCACGCTCGCCGGCCATGTCGGCGACTTCCAGATCAGCAAGCTGCAGTCGAAGGCCGTCTCGAGCATCGCCTGCGGGACGGGCGCGTCCGGCGGCGGTGCGGGCGGAGGCACGGGCAAGCCGTGGTTCGAGGACCTCGTCTTCACCAAGCCCGTCGACATCGCCACCCCCAAGCTCATCGAGCGGGTCGCGGTCGGCACGCACAGCAAGACCCTCAAGATCGCCGTGCGCCGCAACACGGACGGGCACGAGCCGCTCCGGCTGGTGCTGAGCGACGTCGTCGTGGTCAGCGACAGCCTGCAGTGGATGGCCGGCGCTCCCGTCGAGCAGGTGCGCGTGACCGCCACGAGGTACGAGTGGGAGGTCCGTCCGAACGTCAACGGCACGGGCGCGGTCAAGTTCTGTTTCGACGTCAAGACACTGACGAAGTGCTAAGGAAGGCGGCAACCATGCGTCGTACTCTCGCCACCGTCATCGCGGTCGCGCTGCTCACCGGATCGGCCGGCGTCGTGGTCGGCGCCAGCGCCTGGCGTTCTCAGCCGGCCCAGGCCGCGCCCGATGCCGTCGCCGCCGCACCGGACCCGTGCCCGAACGTGGCCCCGTTCGAGGCGACCGGGACGGGCGCCAACGGCTACCTGTTCGTGCCTGGCATCAAGGGCGACTCCACGCTCGCGAAGTATCCGAGCTGGATCGTGGTCAACAAGCTCCGTACCGACGTCACCGGCGCGGGAGTCACGACCTGTGGAGCCGCCGCCGCGCCGATCGCGCTCAGCAAGCGGATGGACCGTTCGTCGATGCCGTTCGTCAAGGCGGCGACGCTGGGAACGGTGCTCCCGACCGCGACGTTCGCGTTCACCAAGGCCGGCACGCAGCCGTTCGAGTACTACCGCGTCACGCTGACGAACGTGAAGGTGACGAGCGTCAGCACGCAGTGGAAGGGCGACGTCCCGACCGAGCTTGTCAAGCTCTCGTTCACCAAGATCTGCTGGAGCTACACCGCTCAGAAGGCCGACGGGAGCAAGGAGCCGACCGTCCAGGTGTGTAAGTAGCGCTGTCTGAAATTGCGCGATGCCGCCGCCACCTTGAGCTGGAGGCGGCGGCTTCGCTTTCGGTACGTTGCTGGACCATGGGCCGTCTGACCTCGATCGCCTTCCGGTTGCCGGCGACGCCGGAGTCGTGTGCCTGGCTCGGCGAGCTCGGCGGTTTGCTCGCCGACGTGCCGTACGGCGAGTTCACCGGCGACCGCCTGACGCTCACACCGCCGGCACCGGCCGGCGCTCTTCCCGTGACGGAGTTCTCGCTGGCCGACGTCCGTACGCCGGAGATCGCTCTCTCCACTGGCGTTACGTTCGGCGTCTCGTCCTCGGGCGCTTCCGCTGGGTTGCTGGAGCTCGCGGACGTACGCCGCCGCCTCGCCGGGCACGTCCGGCGGGTCGACCACACCGGCGTGAACCTGCCTCGGAGCACGACCTCGCCCGCGCAGTGGGAGCACCTGCTGGGCGCGATCACCTCGGCCGCGACGACCTACCGCTATCCGACGGGCGAGGACTGGCCGTTCGTCCTCCCCTCGACCGAGGCCGAGCTCGCCTCCGACATCCGCGCGTTCGTCGTCGGCCGGGAGCCTCGGTTCGAACTGGTCTACGACGAATGGCGGACCCAGCCCGAATGGCAGTTCGCGCTCTTCACCGACCTGACCCGCGCGGAGCTGGAGACGTTGTTTCCCGAGCCGTTCGGCACCACGTTCCCGGGGCTGGAGACGATCTTCCGCGTCGTCGCGATCCGGCACCCCTGGCCGGGCCTCGGCATCCGCTTCGACCTGTGTTACCGGGTGGACGACGGCCCGACCGACTGGGAGACCGGCGAGTGGCTGGTGACTGAGGGCGGCCGGATCCGTTGAGGCTCAGCCTTGGAGGACGTCGGTGGCCTTGTGGGTCTCGTCGACGCCGTCGACGATGATCACGTCGCTGTCGGAGTTCTCGGTGCGGAGCTTCAGAATCGCCTGGTAGGCGGGCGACTCGTACCAGTCAACCGCGGCTTGACGGTTGGGGAACTCGATCACGATGAGGTCGCCGGCCCAGTCCCCCTCCACCTTGGTCGGCCGGTCGCCGTGGATGATGAACGTGCCGCCGAACGGGGCGAGGGTCGCGTCGATCTTCTCGAGGTACTCGACGATCGCCGGTCCCAGGTGGACGTTGCGCAGGCGAGCGACTCCGTAGGCCTTCATGCTCTTTGTCCTTCTGCTTGGTTGGCTTGGTGCCTCCACTCTCGCGGCCTGTGGGTCATCCGGTCGATTACCTCGGAGGTCATGCGCCAGGACGTAGTCAGAAGGTGTCGATCCACCGCTGCCGCTCAGGCATGCTGCCGTCGGCGAGCAACTTTCACGGCCCGGTGAGGGCGCGGCCGAGGAGGACGAGACCTTCGGCTTCGCCGCCGGGGAGTTGCGCGAAGAACTCCTGATCGACCTCTGCGAGGAGCTTCCGCAGCTCTGAGCGCAACGCGTCGTCGGGGAGGCCGGCGACGGTGGCGCGGAGCGCGAGGTACGTACGCCACTGTGGGGCGGCCGCGTCGAGCTCGACCGGTAGGGAGAGCGAGGCGGCGAGCTCTCGGAGGAGGTCGCCGAAGAACAGATCCTTGTACGGCCACCGCCGATAGACCGCGCTGCGGGCCACTCCGGCGGCGTGGATCAGGTCCTCGAGACTCAGGTGCTCCAGGCTCACGGTCAGCCCCGTACGCCCGACCAACTTCGCACCGGCGGCCAGCATCCGGGCCGCGGTCTCCGTGTCCGACAACCGCCGGCGGCGCCTCGCCACGCCGGTCGCGGGCCGCTCCTCGACCACCGGCGCGGGCTCCGGCTCAGCCGGCGAAGCCGGCGCGGGCGAGGCCTCACCCGTCCACCGCGTCTCGGCGACTCCCGCCAGCCAGCCCGACACCTCGTCCGACAACGTCGCCCCCGAAGGCACTTTGAGACACTATGTTTCGAGTGCCAAGGCTACTCCAGGGCGGACTTCAACCTGCTTTGCGTACCTGCTCCGTCTTCAGCGCGGCGTCGATCGTCGGGTACATCGAGAACACCCGGTCGAGACCCTCGTTCTCGATCTGCAAAGCGATCTCGTTGCGTGGCTCGGCGAAACGGAGGTCCGTGCCCATCAGGCCGGCGCGACGGTTGATCGCCACGAGGGCGGAAGTTCCGGCGGCGTCGAGCTCGAGCACCTGGTCCATCGCGAGGATCACGGTGCGCGGGGATCTGCTCAAGATCGCCAACACTCGTTCGTGCAACAGGCCGGCTGTCCCGGCGACCAAACGTCCCACCGGTTGGACCAGCATCCCTTCGGGACGCTCGGACACAGCGACCTTAAAACCCATTCGGGCCCCCTCCGGCTGGACGATCCGCCTTACCATGCGGTCCACCCGAGTGCTCAGGTGTGAAGTTACTCGCGTCTAGCCCGCCTGGAAAGGGTACGTGGCCGTTGACTTCAGGGGATGAACGGAAGATCACATCACTGTTCACGCCGGGTTTGGTCAACGTTGGGTAGCCAATCCCCCATCTGGGCTGCCGAAACGGCCTAGGTTCCGAGCGATGGCGAACGAAGGATCCAGCCGGCGTGCGTTTCTTCGCACGACCGGACTTGCCGGTGCCGGAGCGGTGAGCCTCGGCATTGCTCGGCGCCGCGGCGGATCAGAACATCGTTTCCTCGCACACCTGCGCGATCTGACCGAGAACGGGCAGCCGAGCGAGTTCGCCTCGATCGACAAGGTCTTCGACGTCCTGGACCGCAAGCGCTTCGGGTACTCGGTGCTCGCCGGCAAGCACCTCGTTCGTTCCTCTACTGATGATCAGCGTGGCGACTCGGCGTACCTGCAGACCTTCGGTCCGCACCGGTTCGCGCACTCCCCCACGTTCCAGGGGTCTTCGCCGGGTGGCTACAACAGCTACACCTGTTCCGCGCCGCGGGCCGCGAGTGGATGGTGCTCGCGATGGACTGGCGGCCGTCGCCCGGCGGGTTGGAGTGGGCTCGTTCGGTGCTGGCCGAGCATCCGCGTACGCCGGTGATCCTCACCACACACGAGCTCGTGGTGGCGGACAGCGGGACCGCCGAGCGGTCGGGGTTTGGTCAACAGCTGTGGGACTACCAGGACCGGTACTACGGCGGCGCGGGCATGGTCCGGCTGTACTCGTTCGATCTCGCGCGCGACACGATCGACGTACGGACGCTGTCGCCGTGGATCCTCGATCAGTCGGTGCGGGCGCGGAACGCGTTGGAGAGCGTGGAACTGGAGCGACCGGGGCCGCAGGACTCCTTCTCGGTGCCGCTCGACTTCTCCGCGCGATTCGCCGGCTTCGCCCCCGTTCCGCCGCGGCCACCGCGGCCCGCTTCGGCGGTGCTGGTGCGGGACCTGTCAGGGTCGGGGAACGACCTGCGGCGGGTGACGTTGCCGGGCAGTGCCGCCTCGACATTGACCTGGTCGTCCGACCACCGGCCTGGGCAGCCTGCGCACGCGAGCCTGCGGTTCCTGGGTGCGCGCGGCGTCGGCTCGTACCTGCGGACTGCCGACGACGCGCCGCTGAACCGGCTGACGTTCGCGCGCGGCTACACGATCGAGGCGTTCTTCAAGCTGCCCGCGGACTTCGACGGGAACCACGCCTGGTGCGGGCTGCTCACGCGGATGGGGTCCGGGGCGCGACCTCGGGCTCGGACAGAACGGCGACGACCCGGCCGAGCCGCTCGCGACGCTGAACCTCAACGAGGGCGGCGCGCTGCAGTGGGCGACATACGCGACGAACCGGGACGCGATCTCGACGAACTGGGGCCACGAGCTGCCGCGCGAGACCTGGTGGCACGCGGCCGTGGTGAACGACGGACGGCACACGATCCTCTACGTGGACGGCTCGGAGCTGCTGCGGAACCCGTCGACACCGGCGCCCGGGCTGCGGACGACGAGCGAGTTCTGGATGCTCGGGGCGTACCACTACGACCGCGTGATCGAGCGCAGCTTCTACGGCTGGCTCGGCGACGTCCGCATCGTCAACCGCACCTTGCCGGTGCGGTCGTTCATGCTCTAGCTCGGGAGTTCATGACCGGCTGCCGACGCCCATGGCCGCCTCACACGGCCAGTGGCCCCTCTACCTGGCGTCTACCCGGCGTAAAGTGGCCACTGATCATGTAAACATGATCGTTAGCCCCGGCACCGGCGCGCCCCGGCCGTGATCATGTACGTGATCATGAAGCCGTACCGGTCGTATACGCCCAGTTGGCCTTCATGATCACGTACATGATCACCGGGCAAGCGGGTGGTGCGGGGGCTGTGCGAGAGTCGAGCTCATGGACGCGCACACGGCGACGAACCAACGGTTGTGGGACGAGCTGGCCCCTCTGCACGCGGCGTCGGAGTTCTACGACGTCGACGCGTTCCTGCGGGGCAAGGACACGCTCGCCGACGTCGAGGTGGCCGAGGTCGGGGACGTACGCGGCAAGCGGCTGCTGCACCTGATGTGCCACTTCGGCCAGGACACGCTGTCCTGGGCTCGCCGTGGCGCGCAGGTCACCGGCCTGGACTTCTCCGCCGAGGCACTCGCGATCGCCCGAGACCTGGCCAAGCGCGCGGGAATCGAGGCGACGTTCCAGCAAGGCGACGTGATGCGAGCGGCCGACGAGCTGGACGACACGTTCGACATCGTCTTCCTCTCCCGCGGTGTACTCGTGTGGCTCGAAGACCTCACGGCGTTGGCCAGCATCTGTGCACGCCTGCTCCGGCCCGGCGGGACCTTCTACCTCTACGAGCTCCATCCGCTCGTGACCGCGGGCGACAGCGGCTACTTCCACGCCAGCGATCCGGCCGTGGTGGTGAAGGACGGCTCGTACGCGGTGACAGACCCCGGCATGACCCACCAGGAGTCGCACGAGTGGCAACACTCACTCGGGGACGTCGTCAGCGCGCTGATCGACGCGGGCATTCAGCTGGAGTTCCTGCACGAGTTCCCCGGCGACGACGGCAGGTCGCCCTCGATGTTCTCCGTACGCGGTCACTCGTTGAGGAGCTGAAACAACTCCATGTCCTGCCAGGCCCCAGCGATCTTCAGATAGCGCGGGGCGAGACCGAACCTAACGAAGCCGTGCTTGGCCAGTACGCGCTTCGAGCGCTCGTTGTGCAGCAGGGTGGCGGCTTCGATGCGGTGCAGGCCCAGCTCGCCGAACGCCACCTTGATGATCGAGGCCAGCGCGCCCGACGCCAGGCCTTGGCCGCCGTACGACTCGCCCACCCAGTAGCCCACCGCGCAGGACTGGAACGGGCCGCGGACGATCGTGTTCAAGGTGATCCGCCCCACCAGCTCGCCGGACGACGACACGATCACGTGCGGCACCAGCGCGCCCAGAGCGAAATCGGCCAGCTGCGTCGAGATCAAAGTCCGCTGCGCATCCACGGTGAAGTACGCGTCCGACCGCTCTGGGTCCCACGGCGACAGGAACGCGCGGTTGGCGGACAGCAGGGAGGCGATCGCGGCAGCGTCGTCCGAGGTAACCAGTCGAGTCAGCACACGCTAGAACGTATCGAGTCGCGGCAAGTAGTCGGCGAACTCGTCGAGGAACCGGTCCACCGTACGGATCTCCTCCGCGTCCAAGGCGTGCGCCGGCGCACGGCAATGCGCGGAAGCGAACAAGCCCCGACGCACCGAGATCAGCTTCTCCGCCGCGATGATCAGCTCCGTGTGCAGCATCCAGTACGAGATGTACGGCAACAGCCGCCGGTGCAGCTCGTGCGCACCCACCGAGTCACCGGTCGAAAAACGCCGCCAGATCTCCACGTAGATCTCGATGAACGAGCACCCCGGCATCACGCCGACCGCCCCGCGGCGGACCGCGTCCGGCAGCTGCACGCCCGCGTACCCCACCACCGACGGCAACGGCGGATCCTGCGCCCCCAAAGCGGCGATCAGAGCCCCCGGCGGCGTCGACTCCACCTTCACCAGCCGCAGGTTCGGATGCTCCCGCGCCAGCGCCCCGATCGTCGGCGCGTCCAGTGACGTCCCGGTCTGGTTCGGTGCGTACTGCAACACCACCGGGGTGTCGGGGACAGCCGACAAAACAGAACGCACGTGCTCCTGCACCGCGGCAGAGGACGGACCGAGCAGGTACGGCGGCAACAGGTTCAGCAGATCGGCCCCAGCCGCCACCACCTGCTGCGCGTACGCCACCGCCAGCTTCGTCGCGTGGTCCTGCAACGCCACCACGGCCGCGATGTCGTCCCGGTCCCGCGTGTAGTCGAGCAGGATCAGCGACAGCTCCCACCGCTCGGCGTCGGACAGCTTGTGGAACTCCGACGCGAAGCCGGGGAACATCACGCTGGTCACGCCGCAGCTGAACGCGTAGCTCACCACGCGCGCGAAGCCGTCGTAGTCCACGTCGCCGTTCGCGGTGAACGGCACCTCGAGCACCGGCGAGACCCCACGCACCAGGGGCGTCGCATCGACCGTGCGGGCCGTCGCCACCGCCTCCGTGTTCCGGGTCGTCGTCACGCTCGCCGCCATTTCTCAAATCCCGTAGTTATGTCTTACATATCGAACTATACGAGTAGACCTGTCTTCAGCGCCAGGCTTTTCGAGCATGTGAGCCGAGTAGCTCGGCCACGGTCCCGCCGAGGACCCAAGCACGCTCCTCCGCCGGGATCGTCCAGTCGAGGACGCGCGCGAGCTCGGCCTTCGGAACGGTGTACGGCGCGTCGGTGGTGAACACGCACCGCGCGGTCCCGATCTCCGGGTCGCGGCCGAACTCGCTCAGCACCGTGTCCCAGGGCGCATACGACGTGTCGGCGTACAGGTTCGGCGCGTGCCGCAGCGCCGGCGCCGCGTCGATCCAGAAGTCCGTCGCGCCGCTCTTGCCCATCAGGAACCGCAGCTCTGGATACCGCCGCGCCAGGCTCGCCACCGGCAGCGGCACCGCGCTCGGCGGCGTGCCCGTCCGGATGTAGACGAGCCAGCCGGCCTCCTGCGCGAACGCCAGCAGCGGGTCGACCAGCCGGTCGAGCGGGTCGAAACCCTGCAACACCGAATCCACAGCCAACGCCACAGCGCCGTTGTCCTTGGCCCGGGCGAGCTCGTCGACTGCGTCGCGGCGCCACGGGTTGGCGACCGCGTACGCGAGCAGCCGGTCGTCGGACGCGTTCGCGAGCGCTGTCAGCTTGTCGTTGCCGGCCCGGTTGTCGTACGCGATCTCCCGCTCTCCCGGCGCGACCAACGCGGCGTCGATGCCGAGTTCATCCATGCTGGTAAGGAGATCCTCGGCCGATAGGTCGACCTCGCGGCCGGAACCGAGTCGTACGTGCGCGTCGATGATCACGCCTTCAGTACCCCTTCCAACCCGAGCGCACCCAAGGCGTCGGCCGAGATGATCTGCTCGATGTGCTCGTCCGGGACGCGGGGCAGCTTCGTTCCCTCGACGATGTCGTTGACCCGTCGCAGCCCGGCCATCGCCTCGGCCGACGTCGCGATCGGATAGTCGGAGCCGAACAGCAGCTTGTGCGGCACGCCCCACTCCGACGCGAACGTGAGCGCCTCCCAGCACAGCCACGGCCGCAGGTAGATCGACGAGACGTCGGCATAGACGTGCGGGTGCTTGCGGATCACCGCGACGGTCTCGCGAACGAACGGGTGCCCCAGGTGCGCCATCACCACCCGCAGCTCCGGGAAGCGCAGCGCGATGTCGTCCATCACCAGCGGATGGGTGTAGCGCAGCGGTGCCGACTGGATCGGCGATGTCCCCTGGTGGAAGAGGATTGGCAGCCCCGCGCGCTCGCAGTAGGCGTAGAACGCGCACGCCTCGTCCGACAGCGGGTCGAAGTTCTGATAGTTCGGACCGAGCTTCACCCCGACCAGACCGAGGTCGCGCGAGCGTTCGGTCTCGTCGAACACGTGCGGCCACAGCGGGTTGACCGACATGAAGCCGATCCGTTTGTCCGGCGCGTCCTTGACGAACTCCGCGGTGGCGTCGTTCGTGCGTTCCGGCGGATACGGCAGACCGGTCGCGGCGAGCGGGTCGTCGACCGCGATGTTGAACACGATCGTGACGTCCGCCGCGACCTGCTGCTCGTCGTAGTCGGCCCAGGAGTTCGTCGTCACCACCGGACGGTCGGATCGCCAACTCTCGTAGACCAAACGCTCGTCGTCAGGCACCGCGTCCTGGTGCGTCGGCGTGTGGTTGTGAACGTCGATGATCAACGGAAGCTCCCCAGCAGGTCGTCGCGAAGTCGTACGCCGAGCCCCGGACCGTCCGGCAACGCGACGCGCCGGCCGTCGCTCGGCAGCGGCTCGGCGAGGATGTCCTCCGCGTAGTAGTGCGCGCCGATGATGTCCGAGGGGAACTCGACCGTGAGCCCCTCGATCGCCGCGGCGACATGGACCTGCGCCGCGGCACCGAGACCCAGCTCGCCGTTCGACCCGATGAGGCTGGAAAGCCCGAAGGCGTGGGCGATTCTGCCCAGCTCGACCGCACGCGCGGGTCCCCCGGCCTTGCCGACGTACACGCTGATCACGTCCGCCGCACTCGCCGCGATCACGCGCCGCAGGTCCGCGAGCCCGAACACCGACTCGTCCGCGACGACCGGATACCCCAGCGACCGCAGCTCGCGCATGCCGTCCAGGTCGTCCGCGGCGAGCGGCTGCTCGACGAACGCGATGCCATACGGGGCCATCGCGCGCACCGCACGCTGCGCCTCGGCACGCGTCCACCCGGTGTTGGCGTCGACGCCGAGGAACGTCTGGTCGCCGGCGAGCTTGCGTGCCTGCGCGACGCGGGCGATGTCGCCGTCGACGCCCTTGCCTACCTTGACCTTGAACGCGCCGAAGCCGGCCGCGGTGGCGGCCGCGTAGACGCGCTCGAGGTAGTCGCCCTCACCGGAGAGCGAGAGCTTGATCGGGATCTCTTCGCGGTACGGGCCGCCCAATGCCGTTGCCAGCGGGACGTTCAGGCTTCTGGCGTACGCGTCCCACAGCGCGATCGACACACCGGCCTTCGTGAACGGGTTGCCGGCGAGCACGGAGTCCATCGCGTTGTCGAGCTTGGCGACGGGCTGCAGTGGCTGGCCGACGAGAACGGGCGCGAGCACGTTGCGGATGAAGTGCTCGGCGCTGACGCCGTCCTCACCACTCCACAGCGGCGTGGCGCTGACCTCACCGTAGCCCTCCACGCCGTCGCTCGTGATCACCCGTACCAGCAGGAAGTTCGAGTGGTCGTGCGAGCCGCGAGCGCCCAGGACGACAAGGTCCTCGGCGACAGGGAGGCTGATCGGCGCGGTCTGGATCGCCGCGATCGTCGGGGCGGTCATGCGGCCCTGCCGAGCAACGCGAGCGGACCGTCTTCCAGCATGTTCTGGCGCTGCTCGTCGGTGATGCCCCAGCCGTCGATCTCCCGGACCCGCGCGACCGCGTAGTCCTGGCTGGCCTTGTCGGACAGCCCCGCGTCGGTCCCGAACAGCACCTTGCCGGTAGGGGCGTCCTGCAGGATCTTCCTTGCGGCATAGGGCGGAGTGCCGCAGATGCACAGGTAGACGTTCGGCGTCTCGATCGTCGCTTGGAGGGCCTCGCGCCAGCAGTCGTGCAGGCCACCGTGACCGAGGACGACGGGAAGCTCCGGGTGACGGCGAGCGAGCGCGGCGATCTGCAGGCCGGTGGAGTACGGCGGCGTCCCGTCGTGGCAGAGCAGGATCCCCTGGTGCGCGATGATGACCTCGCAGATGGGGTCGAGCGAGCGTTCGTGCATCGAGAAGCCCTGCAGCCACGGGTGCAGCTTGAGGCCGCGCATGCCGAGTTCGGTGAAGCAGCGTTCGACTTCCTGCACCGCTGTGGCGCTGCGCGGCGTGACCGTACCGAACGCGACCATCCGGTCGGGGTACTCGGCGACGAACGCGGCGACCTCGTCGTTCGCCTCCGGTGTCGGGTTGAACAGCCCGTCGTGGCTGAGCACGACGGCGTGGTCGATGCCGGCGGAGTCCATGAACGTGACGAACTCGGTCGCGCCGAACGCCGCGCCCGCGAGCCAGGTCGCGGACTTCCAGGCGGGAGTGTGGGTGTGGAAGTCGATCAAGTCTCTGCTCCGCTTGCTCTACAGGGTCTTCGCGAGGTGGACGAGCTTGTCCGCGAGGTTGCCGGCGATGGCGGCGAGCCAGGCCTCGCCGTTGGCCGCGTCGGCGTGCGACGGGTCGTCGGTGTAGCCCTCCATGTCGTGCCAGATCGCCTTGCTGTGCAGGACGAACCCGTCGAGCGTCTCGGGGATGGTGTCCGGGACGCGCTCGCGGGTCGGGCGCTCCTTCACCAGGTCGGGGTACGTGGCGAGGACGAGCGAGGCCTCGAACGCGCCGGCGTGACCGGGGGTGTTCGTGCCTTCGGTGGCATCGCTGGGGAGGAGCTGCCAGTAGTCGGTGGTGGCGACGTTGAGGTCGTACCGGTTGCTCGCCGCGGCGCCGGCGGCGTGCGCGACACCGTGGTTTCCGCCGTGTCCGTTGACGATCACCAGCCTGCGGCCGCCGCAGGCCGAGATGGAGCGTGCGAGGTCGAGCAGCACGAGGTGCAGGGTCTCGGGCTGCAGCGACAGCGTGCCGCCGAACGGGAGGTGGTGGTCGGAGGCGCCGGTCGCGACCGTGGGCGCGATGACGAGCGGGCGGCCGACGTCCTGCTTCGCGCCGGCGAGGGCGGCGGCGCGTTCGACGACCTCCTGCGCCATCAGGTGGTCGGTGCCGGTCGGCAGGTACGGGCCGTGCTGCTCGGTGGCGCCGATCGGCAGCAGGACGAGGGCTTCGGGGAGGATCTCGTTCAGCGTCTCGCGGGTCTGCTCGACCCACCGCAGGACCGTCATGGCGCTCCTTCAACAGCTCGGGTGGCGACCTGCTCGCTCAGCTTCAGGCTGGCGAGCCCTTCCGACCAGCCTGGCATGGCACGGTCGGCTTGGCCTGTGATCAGGTCGAGGAATCTGTCGAGCTGGCGGTCGAAGCAGCGCTCGGTGCGGTCTCGTGGGTCGTCGAATGTCTCTGTCTCGTTGGCTGTCTGGAGAGTGAGCTTGAACGTGAAGCCGTCGAGAGTGGCTTGGGCGCGCTGGCCGAGAAAGGTCAGCTCGCAGCGCGGGAGCGCGTCGGTGAGCCAGCCGAACTCGGTGAGCACCTCGCTCTCGCCGTACGCCAGCCGCGCCCCGACGAGGTTGGGGTGTTCGAACGTCGCGTCGGTCCTCACACTCCACGCGTCGTGCAGTTCCGGCGTCTCGCCGAGGAGGTAGGCGAGCCAGTCGAAGACGTGCGAGCCCTCGTGCATGACCGGCGAGCCGTGCTCGAGGGTCCTGCGGATGCGCCGCTCGTGCTCCGCGTCGTCGGGGTCGCGGCGCTCGTCGTAGATGTGGGCGCGGACCAGCAGCGGGCCGTCGAGCGGGCCGTGCTCGATCCAGTCCCTCAGCCGTTCGATCGCCGGGTCGTGGCGGTACGTGAGACCGACCTGCAACCTGCTCCGGTCCGGCAGGTCACGAAGCGGCCGGAGCGCGTCGGTGGAGGTGCCGAGCGGCTTCTCGGCGAGCACGTAATGCCCCTCGCCGAGCAGCCGCGCGGCGAGACCCGTCGTCACCCAGGGCGGCGTGGCGAGGACGTATCCGTCCGGCTTCTCGTCCAGCTCGCCGACGTCCGCGACTGTGTCGAGGTCGGCGACGGCCGCCCGGCGGGCCGGGTCGGGGTCCACCCCGGCGACGAGCTGGACGCGCTCGTTCCGCCGGAGGGCAGGCAGGTGCGCCTTGACCCCGATGTCCCCCAGCCCGACCAAGACGAGCCGTACGCTCCCTGCCACGCGCGCCTTCCGGTATTTCAGAGATGTCTTCTGTATCTCGTGCGAGAGTATCGACGCGAGGTCATGGGCTCAACCGGTTGGCCGAGACCAGTCAGACATCCGTCAGAGATCTGTCATGTAGGGCTTCCGCAGCCGCTTGACCAGCGCGGTCGCCCCGATCTCCTCGCGGATCCAGGCGAGCCGGCCGATCGTGGGGATCATCTCTCGTTCGGCGTCGGTCAGCGGACGGACCGACTCGTAGCCGTCCAGGAACGGCTGCCGGTGCTTCTCCCGGATGCGAGTGACGTAGTACGCGAGGTCGTACACCCGCCAGCCGTACCCCGACAGGTCGAAGTCCAGGAACGTGATCTGGTCGTCGTCGGTGAAGTGGAAGTTCAGGCTCTGCACGTCGCCGTGCACGACGCCCCAGCCGGTCGGGCCGGGGTCGAACGTCGCGAGCCGCCGCCGGATCTCGGCGGCGTGCTCCTCGATGTAGGCGGCCTGGCCGTCGGTCGGGCGGAGCTTGGCGAGGTAGCGGTCGAGCAGGTTGGCCTCGTCGAGGTGGTACCGGCCATACGGACTCTGGAAACCGTCCGACGCGACGTGGATGCGGGCGAGCGTCTCGCCGACGAGCCCGACCCGCTTCGGGCTGCCTTCTCCGGGCTTGCCCGGCGCCCAGCTGAACAGCGAGTAGTGGCGGCCGTTCTCGAGCCGGCCGAGCGGATCGCCGTTCGTCCGCTCGATCGGCACCGGCACGTTGATCCCGGCGCCGTGCAGGTGGTGGAGCAGGTCGAGCTCGAAGCGGAGCTCGTCGTCGTGGCCGATCCACCAGGGATCGGCGCGGTGGACGCGCAGGGCGTACGACGTTGCGCCGAACTCGACGGCGTAGGTGTCGTTGACGCTGGAGAACAGGTGTCGGAATCCCGTGATCTCGCCGAGGTCGTACTCGGCGAGAACGAGCTGGATGAGGTGGTCGAGCACCATCAGGGGCGCTCCTTCCCGGTAGTTGAGGCAGTACCGGGGAGGGCGCCCCTGCGAACCCTCGAGGCGCCCCGCCAGAACTCTAGCGGGGGTCGCGAGCCCAGTCCACGACGTCGTGGATCGCCTGGACGACCTCGTCGGCGGCCTCGACGAGCAGGAACGTGTGACCGGCCTCGAGGACCCGATGCTCTCCACGCGTCACCGTGCTCACCAGCGCCTGGTCCAGATGCTTCTTGCCCTCACGCGCCTTCCGGACGAGCTCCAGGTGCTCCGGCAGCATCGCCTCGTCGGCGGCGTCGGGCGTGCCCTCGACGGTGAGCGCGATCAGCGGAACGTCGGGGAAGCCCGGCCCGGGCTTCAGCTCCTCGGCGAGAGCGGCCATGTGCTCGCCGCGCTCGAGGAACCCGATCTCGAGCCACTCGTCGCTCAGGTGGGCCTCGGTGAGCGCCTCCCGGACGTCCGCCGGGTGGAGGGCGAACAGCGTGTCGCCCATCGCGCGCAGGGCCGGACGGAGCTCGCGGACCTGCTCCAGCGAAGGCGCCATCTGCGCGCTCGCGGCCAGGCTCCCCTCGGGCGGCGCGTACTTGTCCCAGTCGCTGTGGAGCGCGTCGAGCCACACCAGCCCGGCGACCTCCGCAGGGAAGAGCTGCGTGAACCGTTGGGCGTACCCGCCGCCAAGGGAGTGCGCGACGAGAACGTACGGGCCGGGGATGCCCTGGGCACGCAGCAGGTGGAGCAGCTCCGTGGCGACCTCCTCGCCGCTGCGCGGCAACGGGAGCAGCTCGCTGTAGCCGGTGCCGCCGCGGTCGTACACCACCGAGGTGGTGAACTGCGCGACCCGCTGCTGCAGGTGCAGGTAGTCGAGCCCGACCGCGCTCGCGCCCGGGAGGAAGACGACGGCCGGTCCGCCGTCGCCCTCCTGGTGGACGAAAAGGCGGTGGCCGTCGACCTCCTGGAAGGATCCGATCGGAGGGATGAACTCGGTCTTGTCAGCGGTGTTGTTCGTCATGCCGTCAACGATGTCCGGCGGTCCTGACATCGACCCGTCGCCGGCCTGACACGGGCCGGGTCGGCGATGTCAGCTGACGACGGTGCGCTGCAGGACGCCGGTGAGCGGGTCGTAGTAGGCGCGGGTGACCCGGTGGAACGTGGGCGTCCGCAGGCTCGACATCGTCCAGGTGGTCAGGCCCTCGTCGACGTTGTCGTCGCTGACGATCCGCCGCCACGGGGCGCCGTGCTTGAGCAGGCGGACCGCGCTGCTGAGCGTGCCGTCGCGGTCCGGCGTGATCGAGTACGGCTCGCCGCCGGGCGGGGTGATGTCGAGGCCGCCGTCGGCGCGGATGGTGAGCGTGACGATCAACGTTCCCTGCGCGTCGTAGATCGGCGCGGGGTCGCCGACGTAGTACTTCTGCCGCGGCGGCAGGCCTTGGACGTCCATGCCGTTGTAGAACGTCTTGCCCTGCGCGTCGAGCCAGAAGTGCGGAACCGACGCTCTTGGGGCGCCGAAGTCGGGGCCTGGGTAGTACGACAGGTGCCAGTGCGGCGGGTTGTCGAGGTGCATGAGGTTGTTGGTCTCGAAGCCCATCAGCGCGTAGAAGTGCCCGCGCCTTGCGGCCTCGGCGGCGAGTCCGGAGTCGACCAGGATCGCCTCGCAGGCGACGAGCAGGTTGATCGCGGCGTCGGCCTCGCCCTTCGGCCAGGCGACCGTGGACCAGTAGCCGGCAGCGCGGTCGGCCTGGTTGTGCTCGATCCGCCAGTACGTGCCGGGAGCGGTGTGGTGGTAGCTGAAGACCTGCACCGTGCCCTGGTTGGCGGAGGTGCCGCCGTTGACGGGGAGCTGGAACGTGGTCTCGTCGCCGTTCCGCGTGAATGGGACACGCGACTCGTGCGTGACGATGTCCTTGACCCGTTCGCCGGGCCAGCGGACGGTGACGTCCACGGCAGCGCTGCGCGGGCCGCGTACGTACGCGTAGAACTCGCCGCGGCTCGCGAACCGGTGGCTCGCGGTCGGGCTCAGCTCGTACCCCGGCGACAGGATCACCTCGGGGGTGGTCGGAGCGCTCGGCCTCGTCTTGACGAGCCGGAACCCGCCGTAGTTGATCGGCTCCGCCGCCCGCGCCACTCCCCCGCCCACGACCGGCACGGCCAGCATGCCGGCCACAACCGCACGCCTGCTCATCCGCATCCGCAACGCCCTCCCAGGACTTCCACTTGGTGGAAAACCGCCAACGCTAGACGGAACTACGTTAACGGTTTTCATGCCTGCTGAGGTGGCCGCAAGGTGACGTGACAGCAACGACTCCCAGCAAGGGAGCTAGAACGGCGCCGGGTCGGGGTCGGCGGCGATGGCGTCGGTGAGCTGCTGTGGTTCGACTGTGTATTCGCGACCGTGCGGATCCGTCCAGGAGAAGCGTCCCGGCTCGGGTTGGCTCATCTTCCAGGCGCCTGCCTGTTTGACGGTGTCGTGGTGGGCGCACAACGGTCCGGCGTTGCACGAACAGGTGGGTCCGCCGTCGGCGTGGTCAACGGTGTGGTCGGCGCGGCACACGCTGGCAGGGTGGCGGCAGTTGTAGAAGCGGCAGGTGCCGTCGCGGATCTTGACATGCTCGTCGAGGAGGCCGCGGAGGTACCGGGTGTTGCTTCGCCCTGTGTGGACGGTGTGTCCGGTGGCGGGGTCGGTGGCGGCCCAGCAGATGGTGGCGTCGGGATCGCCAGCGAGTTTGGCGATGAGTTGTTGGGCGATGTCGGTGAGGACGGGGCCGTAGCCGCCGAGCGCGGCGGGGCGGGTGGCGAGGCCGAGCAGGGTGGGGATCGGCGCGGTCAGCACCAGCTTCGATCCGTTCCGCCGCCGTACCACCCGCGCCGCCGGCTCTGGCGCCGCGCTGTCGGTCTCCTCGATGTCCTCGATGGGACCAGGGAGCCCCTCACCCGAAACGTCGCCGCCAACGTCGCCGCCACGCGAGCTTGGGCCGGGGGCACCCTTGTCCGAACCTATGGGACCAGGGAGCCCCTCACCCGAAACGTCGCCGCCAACGTCGCCGCCACCCGAGCTTGGGCCGGGGGCACCCTTGTCCGAACCTACGTCCTCGATGTCCTCGACGTTGACGGGATCGGTGTCGGTGTCGGTGAGGTCGGCAGTCTCGGCGTGATCCCGGTCGCAGTCGTCGATCTTGGCTTTGCCGCGCAGGAGTGCGGAGGCGAGGTCGGCGCGGAGCTGCGGGCGAGAGCGTTCGTCGCCTCTGGCCTTCTGGGTGTCGACGATCGACCGCAGGAACGCTTCCGCTTCGGCGACCTCGTCCACGGGCAGCCCGAACACGCGGACCGTGGCGGTGGAGTCCTCGTCGGGGTAGAAGTCGACCCCGCGATCCCGAACCCGCTCGTCATGCCGCTGTTTCGCCGCATCAGGGTCGATCCGCAACACCTGCGCGGCCACCTCGGCCCGCAACCAGCCGGTGGTCTTCGTCTCGGCTCGTCCGAGAACGGCGTTCTCGACCTTCTGCCTGTCGAGCGGATCGGCCAACACGGCAACGCCTGCGGCCAACACCTTCGCCTTCGGCAGGTCGATCCGCCCCGCTCGCAACGCGGCGAAGGTGCCGGGCAACTCGGTCAACGACTGCGCCAACCCGACGAACGTCTCCGCGGTGTACCGGGTCCACGACAAGGTGGCCGCGACGACGTCCCCGACGTGCGGATCCCGCAGCGAGGTACGGCGCGGCGAGCAGTCGTCAGGCCCGGGTGGTGTATGCGCCAAGGCCTCCACATCCAACAACGACTCGGAGTCCAGCCACGCCGTCATCCGCTCCCGAGCACGAAGACGTTCCTCCAGCTGATAGCCGTTGCAACTCGCACGGTCCGCTGAAACCGCAGCCCACAGCTGCGGCCCATCCGGCATCGTCGTATCGAACATGTCCTTGATTCTACCGCATGAATCAATCGAATGCCCAACAGAACAAGAAGAAACCGTGATGACAGCTGCCGCTGGCGCCGGTCATCCACGGACCCCACGAGGTGGTCGCAAGGTGACGTGACTGCAACGAGTCGCGGCGCCGGTGGCAGGGTGTGCACGTTCAGGTTGACGACGACGGAGGAGACCGATGGCTGACCGAGCGGGAGAGCTCGTCACCGAGACGTTCGAGTACGACGGTGGCCGCCGGGTCGCGGTGTACGTGCCGCCCGACAAGCCGGAGGCCGTGGTGTACGCCGGGGATGGGCAGCTGATCTCGCAGTGGGGCAAGGACCTCGACGCCGCCGACGTCCCGCCCACGCTGGTCGTCGGCGCGTACCGGACGGACGACCCGGACGAGATGGCGCGCATCAAGGAGTACTCACCGTCGTTCGACGAGGAACGGTTCGCCGCACACGAGCGCTTCTTCGTCGAAAACGTCCGCGCCTGGGTCGAGAAGCGCTTCGGCGTCGCGCTGCCGGCCGAACGCACCGCGGTGTGCGGCGTCTCCGCGGGCGCCGAGCTCTCCCTCGCCCTGGGGGTAAGGCACCCGGACGTCTACGGCGCGGTCTTCTCCGCCTCGCCCGGCGGCGGCTACCGCCCGCCCGCCGACCTGGTGGCCCCGCTGCCGCGCACGTACCTCGTCGCCGGCAGGCAGGAGCCCTGGTTCCTGGAGAACGCCACCCGCTGGGCGGACGCGCTACGCGATGCCGGCGCGGACGTCGTCATCGAAGAACGCGAAGGCGACCACGGCGACCCGTTCTGGCAGGAGGAGTTCCCGCGGATGGTCGCCTGGGCGTTCAACCGCTGAGGCCTACTCCCAGGCGCGGCGCTTGCGGCCCTCGCGCGGCGGGGCGGTCTGCTCCCACACGCGACGCCACGACGCGGCCTTCGGACCGCTCGGGTCCGGGGTCGCGCCCTTGGCCGCGCGCTTGGCGGCTTCCCACCAGGTCGTCGCGTCCTCGTCCAGCAGCTGCGCCACACCCTCGCGGATCCGGGGCGCCAGGTCGCGCGGCCCCTCGCCCTCGACCGGCCAGATCGCCGGACCGAACCGTACGCGCACCGGCAGCCGGCCGGGCCGCGGCCAGCCACGGCCGCGGGGCATCGCGGCGAACGAGCCGCGGATTCCCACCGGCACGATCGGCACGCCGTGCTCGACGGCCAGCCACGCCGCGCCGAGCTTGAACCGGCTCGCCCAGCCGTCCACCGATCGCGTCCCCTCCGGGAACACGACGACGTTCCAGCCCTCGGCGAGCAGGTCGCCCGGCGTCTGCGACAGCGAGCCACCGCGACGTTCGATCGGGAACGTGTTGAACACCATCGCCGACCCCGACGCCCGCCACCAGGTGTCGAAGAAGTAGTCCGCCGCCGCGGCCACCGCCGTACGGCGACGCCACGGGCCGGGCAGCGTCATCAGGATCAGCGGCGTGTCCAGGTGCGACGTGTGGTTGGCCACGAACAGCACCGGCGGCTTCAACCGTTGCAGCACATCGAGCCCCGTCACCGAAGGCGTCACCGTGGACCGCAGCAGCGGCCCGAGGCCGAAGCGCTGCACGACGTCGCGCACCGCGTTCGCCGCCGGCGTCCGCGCCCACGTCGTCGGGAACACCGAAGGCTGCTTGTCCGGCTGCCACTGCTGAGCCGACCGCGGCACGAGCGGCCGCCGGCCCCAGCGCCAGCCGCGCGCGACCTGCTGGACGTCCTTGACCGTGTCCCGGACGAACTTCACCGGGCTCTTCGACGAAGCCATCTAGCGCACGTCCGAGATCAGGTGCGGCGGGTTGTGCGTGTACGTGATCGACGGCGAACGTCCGACCGTGTGGCTCACCATCTCCAGCGCGTCGTTCAGCGTCGACGCGGCACGGAAGCCCATCCGCTCGACCGCCTTGCGGTTGCCGCCGACCCAGACGACGTCACCCACGTGGTCCATCGCGTGCGCGGCCCAGTACCACATGTAGAACGGGTGCACGCCGTGGTAGGCGTACGACGTCCGGTACAGGTGGATGTACCACGGGTCCGTCGCGTATTGCTTCTCGAACTTCTTCTCGATCGTCGCCGGGTCGGTCGACTCGGCGAGCACCTCTTCGAAGAAGTCGACGTACGACGGGTGGTGCAGCTGGTTGAACTCGTACTGCACGGGGTGGTACAGGATCACCGCGCCGCCCTTACGGACGACCGGCATGTTCCGGTAGGAGTTGAAGAAGTAGCCCAAGCCCATGCAGGTCGCGAGGATCGGGTTCATCACCGCGTTGACGTTGTACGGCCCGATGAACGGCACGCCCATGATCAGCACGTCGGTCTGGCCCTGCACCTCGACGGCCTGCTGCTTGAAGCAGTTCTCCAGCGTCTTCGCGTGCACCGCCTCGGTCTCGCCCGCGTGCACGCCGGTGATGCCGTACGCCGACCGCACGTCTTCGAAGATCTTGCGCTTGAGCTTCTTCGGCGCCAGCGCGATGCCGCGCTTGGCCGCGAGCATGTTGGCCTGGTCGCGTACGCCCCACTCCCACTCGCGCTTGTTCATGAAGCCGATGGGCTCGGGGAAGATGTCGTTGTTGAGCGTGGTCTCGACCGTGAAGATCTTGACGTGCTCCTTGAGCAAACGCCCCATGCGCCATGCGGAGTGGTGCATCGCCGACTTCTCGGCGTCCATGAACGATCGCGAGTGCACCATCGTGTGGCTGTTGTGGTGGTGCCGCAGCGAGCGGTACGAAGCGAGCCCGATCGGGACGGACTTGTGCCCGCCGTCCATCGGCACGATGTTGATGTTGACGTAGACGATCAGGTCGGACGTCGCCGCCCGCTTGTTGATCTCGACCTCTTCGCCCTTCTCGGTCTCGCCGATGAACTCGAGGTTGTCCTTGTCCTCCGCGTCGTGGTTGTACAACAACCCCTGCGGAGCGAACGAACGGTAGATCCGCTCCCCCAGCGCGTGCTGCAGCTCCGACGGCATCATCCGCCGGTGCAGCGCGAGCGCCGCGATGATCTCGACGTCGTCGACGCCGGCCTGCGCGGCGAGCGTCAGCACCTGCTCCATGATGCGCTGCCGGATGTCCGGCCGCTTCATCGGCGGCAGCGGCAGCGACACGTCGTCGAACGCGATCGTGAGGCGCATGCCCGGACGCAGCAGCGCGCGGAGCGGCTCGGAGTTCTCCGGGTTCTCCAACGCGTTCGCGATCGCCGCGTCGATGTCCCGGATGCCCGGCAGCGACTCCGGCGGATAGATCACGCGGGTCCCCGTGGGGAACCGCTCGAGCCGGAAACCCTCACCCTCGTGGACGAGGAGTGGCGGCGTCCGGTCGTCGACCTCGAGTACGAATCCTGGTCGGCTCACCTTGGTGACTCCCTCTCCCGGTCCTTATGAGTTTCGTAGATCGAACGCGACTTTGACAGTCCCCAACCGACCGGCGGAGTGCGCGTGGTCCAATGCCTCGCGCCACCGATACAGCGGGTATCTGCCCCCGACAACGCCGTCGAGTGGCGCGTGTGCGGCGAGCTCGAACGCCTTGCCGAACGCCTCAGCGCCGGCCGTCGCGTACGTGCCCACCATCTCCAGCTCGCGGAACCACACCGGCGACAGGTCGGCGCCCGTCGACGGCATGCCCGACAGCACGACCCGGCCCCCTGCGCGGGTCGTCCGCATCACGGTGTCCAGCGAGCTCTTGCTGCCGACCGCGTCGATCGCGACGTCGACACCGCCGAGCAGGAACTCCGGTCCGCGCTCGGGCGAGAGCCGAAACGCCGACGTCGCCCTGCGTACGCGGGCCGGCACCTCGTCCGGCGCGAGCACGTCGGAGGCGCCGAACGCGCGGGCCAGCTCCACCTGTCGCGCGTGCTTGGCGACGACCGAGATCCGCCCGGCACCGGTGAGCTCGCGCAGCGCCAGCGTCACGAACAGTCCGACCGCTCCGGCACCGGACACCAGCACCGAGCCGTTCTCCGGGATGTTTGCCTTCAACGCCGTGTGCACGGCGCACGCGATCGGCTCGACGAGCACCGCGCGCTCGTCGCTCAGTCCCTCGGGAACGGCGTACAGCTGGCTGCGGTGCGCGACGAACTCGCCGCCCCAGCCGCCGCCGGTGTCCGCGCAGTAGCCGGTCTGCAGGCCGGGCGAGACGTGCCCGACCGTGATCCGGTCGCACAGGTTGGTGTTGCCGGACTCGCACGAGGGGCACGGCTCGACGCCGCGCGCCGCGCAGGCGAGCACGGAGTCGAGCACGACGCGGGTGCCCTTCGGGAGGTCCTCGCAGTCGTCCATCAGCTCGCCGACGACCTCGTGGCCGGGAACGAACGGCATCGACACCAGCGCGGAGAAGTACAGGCTGGTGTGGCCGAAGATCGCGCCGAGGTCGGAGCCGCAGATGCCGGACAGGATCGGCTTGACCCGGGCCCAGCCGGGGCCGCGCGGCTTCGGCGCGTCCCGCGTGATCAGCCGGATCGGCGCCGCCGGGCCGGTGAGGACGCCGGGGATCCGTCCACCCATCGCCTTCGCCGCGACGTAGCGCGGAAGCGACCGGTACATCTCCAGGGCGAGCATCATGAGGTGCGCTCCGCGGGCAGCTCGTCGGCGAACGGGATCGCGAGGCGGTTCGCCGCCGACGACGTCTTCCACTCCTCGACCGGCCAGCGGCCCTTGCGGGCTCGCCGCCACAGGTGCACGTCCGGGCTCACCGCGACCGGGCGGCCGACGGCCTCGAGCATGGGCAGGTCGGAGTGGCTGTCGGCGTAGGCGTACGACTTGGTCAGGTCGAAGCCGTGCTGGCCGGCGTACCGGATCAGCCAGGCGGCGCGCGACTCCCCCACCAGCGGCGGGCCGGAGAGGTAGCCGGTGCATCTTCCGCGGTCGTCGGTAGCGAGCTCGGCGGCGACGATCTCGTCGAACAACGGCTCCAGCGGCCTGGTCAGCGGGCGGATCGCGCCGGTGATGAGCACGGTCCGGTGACCCGCGGCGCGGTGCGCGCGGACCTGTCGCAGCGCGGCGGCGGAGACGCGTTCGAGCACGTGCTTGGCGAGCACGCTGTCGACGATGTTCTCCAGCTCCTCCAGGTCGGCGCCGGCGTAGCGGCGGTAGACCGAGCGGAGGAACGCGCCGCGGTCGCGGCGTTCGGCGCGGATGAAGCCGGGCACCTTGCGGAGCATCGTGCCGATCTCGCGGACGCGTTCGGTGCGGTCGAGCTCGGGCATCCGCAGCCAGAGGTAGGTCTCGATCACGTTCGACGACAGCAGCGTGCCGTCCATGTCGAACGCGGCGAGGATCTCGCCGCTCTCCGGCAGCTCCTTGGCCACGGTCGGTGCGGAGCGGCCGCGGCGGCGCCGGATGACGTCGTACTTGCGCATCGACTCGGTGACGTTCGGGCAGTGCACCTCGACCATGTAGTGGCGCCAGTCGACGATGCCGGTGTCGAACGGGAAGTCTTCCTTGTCGGCCTCCTCGAGCCGGTGGTAGAGCTCCATCAGCCGGTCGTCGGTGAAGAGCAGCTCGGCCTCGACGTACGGGCGGTAGAGATCCATGTAGCGGCGCAGGAACTCCAGCCGGCGCTGCAGCTGGTCGACCTCGCGGGCGATCTTGCGGATGCGTTCGCCTCTGGGGGCGTGAGTCACGACGTACTCGGCGATCTTGTGCGCTCGTTCGCTCATCGCCAGGATGCGCTCGACGCGCTCGCCGCCGGGGAACCGCCAGGTGGCGAGGCGGACGGCGCCTCGTTCGCTCATGTCGAACGGGTTCTCGTCGAAGTACTCCCGGATGTACTCGTAGACCTTCGCGTAGGTGAAGGGATTCCGCGCGCCGGAGGCCATGTGGTAGTAGGCGGGCTTGCCCTTCTCGGGGCTCTCGGCCGCGGCGGCGAGGATCGCATTGACGACGTGGTCGACGGGAACGACGTCCATGATCGCGTCCGGGCTCGCGGGGAACTCCGGCAGCTCGCCGCGTCCGTACGCGAGGATCAACGGGTCGGCCATCTTGAAGCCCTCGATCCAGCCGGGGTGCGGCGTCTCGAGGGCACTCTCGATGATGCTGGGGCGGGCGACCGTCACGGACATGCGCTGCGCGAACTCTTCGACGACGCGCTCGCCCATGGCCTTGGTGAACGTGTAGACGTCGGTCCAGCCGAGCGAACGTGCGCGTTCGCCGCCGGCTTCGACGAGCTTCTTCTGGACCCACTCGTTCCGGCGCCGCTCGGCGTCCTGCGCGGCCGTGATGGGGCCGGCTCGCCGGTGCTCGCGCTCGGCTTCCTTGCGCAGCTTGGACAGGATGCCGGGGCTGCGCGAGGTCTCCTCGACCCGGTCGCGCATGGCCTGGCCCCACTTGGCCTCGGTGCGCCAGTCGACGACGTGGTCGACGGGGCCTTCGGGGATCGCGCCTCTTCTTCTTCCGGAGACGTACGCGGTGGAGACGTGCACATAGTGGGTGTCGGGGCTGCTCGCCTCGATCTTCTCCAGCAACTGCTGGGTGCCGAGCACGTTCGTCCGGAACGCCTCGTCGATGGGCGGGTCGAAGCTCACGTCACCGGCACAGTGAATGACGATGTCCATGCCTGTCGGGAGGCCTGGGATCGTGCTCAGGTCGCCCTCGACGACGTCGATCCGCTGCTCCAGCAGCTCGGTGGTGCCACCGGCCGCGTTGCGGCTGGACTCGAAGATCTTCTTGTTGAGGACCTGCTCCATGCGGGAGCGGCCGGAGAGGCTTCCCTTGGGGCGAACGAGCGCGACGACGGTGGTGTCCGGCAGGTCGGCCAGGATCCGGTGCAGGAGGGCCTCACCGACGAAGCCGGTAACCCCGGTGATGAGGATCCGCTTCCCCCGGAGTCGTTCGCTCAGCCTCACGCGTGCGGCCCCCTTGGTCTGGCTCGGTCTGGTGATTGGCAACGGTGTGTCGATGCGCGGTCCTCCAGACCGTCATCCGCCACACCATATCTGGGTCCTGTGGGTTCTCGGCCTCCGGTTGTCGGCCAGGTCCGGTAGGGTTCGAACGCGTTTTCGAATCCTTGTGGAGGCCGATGATGAAGGTTGTGTGGAGCGAGCTCAGGCAGGACGGGGAGCACGATAGTGGCCCCGGCGCGTCAGCGCGGCGTGGTGAATCTCACCCTCGCAGTGGCCGTGCGCCGCTGGTCGTGTTCACGGAGCCCACGGGCCTGGTGGCCGCGGCGTCCGTGGACATGGAGGAGGTCCAACCGCCGTGACGGGCCGCCGATCTCGGACAGGTGTGGACCGGCCCGCCGCGAGCGTAGTGAACCCGAGCGTGCCCCTCGGCGCCAACTCGATCGGCATCCGATCTGCGCCTGCGCCCGGCTGGCCGGATGCGAGTCGAGCCGCTCACGCGATGGCCGTTTGGATGAAGGGCACCTTCATCCAAACCTATTGGATGAAGGGCACCTTCATCCAACGTGACCGTGCCCTCGCACAAAGCGGTGCCGACGATCGCGGAGGGCTCATCGAGGGGCAGCCTCCCCGTAGCGTTTTGAATGAAGGGCACCTTCATTCGAACCTATTGAATGAAGGTGCCCTTCATTCAAACCCAGAGCGGACGGAACCCCCGGCTCCATCGAAACCACAAGAGACCGAGGGCCAACAAGAAGCCCAAGCACGGCAACAAACCCCAGCAAGAAGGAACCTGGCCCGGGCACCCGTTCCCGGGGGCAGGGGCGGCGCGTGAAAAACAGGTGGCCGGGCCGGGGCGAGTCAAGGGTCGAAGATCGCGAAGCGACGCCTCTCTCGTTCTGCGCGAAGCGCCCCCAGGGAGGCGCCCTTGACGCGCCCCGGACCGGCCACCACACTCGACCGCCGCAACAGCCCACGGACAGCGCCAAACGCCCGGAGAGCTCTCAGCGAACACCGCACCAACAGAGCACCAGACCCAGAAGAGCTTCGCCAAGAACCCGACCCGCACCACCCGCACCCGCCGCGCCACCCAACCGTGATCATGAAGGCAAACCCGCCGTATACGACCAGTTCGGCTTCACGATCACCATCATGATCACGGCGGCCTCGAGGGCACCTGGCGCATGGGCCGACTCAGTCAGGCCACCGCGGCGAGCGCGTCCTCCAACGTGAAGGCGCCCTCGTACAACGCGGTGCCGACGATCGCCCCCTCCACCCCGTCCGGGACGAGGGCGGCGATCGCGCGGAGGTCGTCGAGGGTGGAGATGCCGCCGCTCGCCACGATCGGCGCGGACGTCGCCGCGCAGACCGAGCGCAGCAGCTCGAGGTTCGGGCCCTGCAGCATGCCGTCCTTGTCGACGTCCGTCACCACGTAGCGCGCGCACCCCTCCGAGTCCAGCCGCGCCAGCGTCTCGAAGAGGTCGCCGCCGGTACGTGTCCACCCGCGCGCCGCCAACGTTCGGCCCTTGACGTCGAGGCCGACCGCCACCCGGTCGCCGTACGTGGCGATCGCCTTCGCGCACCACTCCGGGTTCTCCAGCGCCGCGGTGCCGAGGTTCACCCGCCGGCACCCCGTGCTCATCGCCCACGACAGCGCGGCGTCGTCGCGCAGCCCACCCGAGAGCTCCACGGCAACCGACAAGGAGTCGATCACCCGCGCCAGCAAGGCGCGGTTCTCGCCACGACCGAACGCGGCGTCCAGATCGACGAGGTGCACCCACTGCGCACCGCGGCGCTCCCAGTTGCGCGCCGCCTCCAACGGGTCGCCGTACTGACCGCCGGTGCCGGCCACGCCCTGCACCAGCTGAACGGCCTTGCCAGCAGCGACATCGACAGCGGGAAGAAGGTCCAAGCTCATGATCCCGAGAGCCTAGCGACGACCGCCGCGGTCGTCGTCACCGTGCCGAGCAGCGGGAACATCCGCGCGACCGCGAAGGCGTGCTCGTCCGCGGCGAGCCCGCTCATCGCGTCCTCCACGAACACCAGCCGGTAGTCGTGCTCGTCCGCCGCCCGCGCGGTCGACTCGACCCCCATGTTCGTCGCGACGCCGCCGAGAACGATCGTGTCGATCCCACGCTCACGCAGCGCCGAGTCGAGCGGTGTCTGGTGGAACGCGCCCCAGGTGTGCTTGGTGATCAGCACATCCGGCGTCCCCAGCTCTGGCACCACCTGGTTCTGCGGATCGTCCGGCGACGAGAAGTCCATCGGCACCGGTCGCACCGCGCGGACGAGGACGACCGGCGCCGCAGCGGTGCGGAACGCGTCAGCCAACTGGCGCCCGGCATCGACGACCTCGGCGCCGGATCGCGGCTCGAAGGGACGAGTCACGAGCCGGACCTGCAGGTCGATGAGCACGAGCGCGGTGGTCGCGGGATCGAGATCGAGTTCGGTCACGAGTCCCAACCTACAGCCGGCTAACGACATCCTGACGGGACCAACCTGTGATACCTCTCCATGGTGACCACCGAGCAGCTCATCGAACAGATCGCCAAGACCCGCGGCCTCACCCTCGGCCACCCCAAGTCGTTCACCATCTCCCCCGACGGCGCCCGCGTCGTGTTCCTCCGTTCGGACAGCGGCACGGACTCGCGCGCCAGCCTGCGGTCGTACGACGTCGCCACCGGCACCGAGCGCCTGGTCTTCACCGCCAGCGCCGACGCGGACGCCGACCTGCCGCCGGAGGAACGCGCTCGCCGGGAGCGCGCGCGGCAGTCGGGAGGCGGCGTGGTCAACTACGCAACCGATGCCGACGTCCGGCTCGCGGCGTTCGCACTGGGCGGCACGTTGTGGACCGCCGACCTCGTGGACGGGAACGGCGGCAACCCGCTGCCCGCCGCGGAAGGCGTGGTCGACCCGCGGCCCGACCCGACCGGCCGGCACGTCGCGTACGTCAGCCACGGCGCGCTCCGTGTGATCGGCGCCAACGGCGACGGGGACCGGGCGCTGCTCGAACCGGACGGCGAGGAGGTCACGTACGGGCTCGCCGAGCACGTCGCGGGCGAGTCGATGGACCGGTACCGCGGCTTCTGGTGGTCTCCCGACGGGCAGCGGCTGCTGGTCGCGCGCGTCGACACCGCGCCCGTACAACGCTGGTACATCGCCGACCCGGCCAACCCGGCGAAGCCGCCGCAGGTCATGGCGTACCCGGCCGCCGGCACTCCGAACGCCGACGTCTCGCTCCACCTCGTCGACCTGACCGGCGCTCGCGTCGAGGTCGGGTGGGACCGGGCGGCGTTCGAGTACGTCGTCGCGGTGACCTGGACAGGGACCGGTCTGCTGGTGCTCGTGCAGAGCCGCGACCAGCGCACGGTCCAGGTGCTGGCGGTGGATCCGGCGACCGGACAGACCGACCTCGTCCACGAGGACCACGACGACGCCTGGTGGGAGCTCGTCGGCGGCGCGCCGGCGCGCACGTCGAGCGGCGCGCTCGTGTGGACGAGGGACGCCGACGACACGAGGCGGCTCGTGATCGACGGTGAGCTGGTGACGCCGATCGGCTTGCATGTCAGGGAGATCTGCTCGGTCGACGGGGAGACGGTGCTGTTCGCGGCCTCGCCCGAGCAGCCGCAGACGCACCTCTATACCTACTCCGCGGCCGACGGCGTCCAGCAGGTCAGCGAGGGCGTCGGCGTCTTCACCGGGCAGCGGGCAGGCGGGACGACGGTGGTCGTCGAGCGAACGATGGACGGCGTGCGGACCTTGGTCGTACGCGACGGTTCGCCTGCCGCCGAGCTCGTCTCGCACGGCGCCAAGCCCGTGTTGACGCCGCGGGCCGAGCTGCTGTCGGTCGGCGAGCGCGGGCTGCCGGCGATGGTGTTCTGGCCGAGCTGGTACGAGCGCGGGTCCGGCAAGCTGCCGGTACTGCTCAGCCCGTACGCCGGTACCGGTGCCCAGCTCGTGGTCGCGGCACTGTCCCGGCATCACCTGACGTCGCAGTGGTTCGCCGAGCACGGGTTCGTCGTGGTCACGATCGACGGCCGCGGGACGCCCGGTCGTTCGCCGTCGTGGGAGAAGTCGATCTACGGCGACAAGATCAGCCATGCCGTGACCGACCAGGTCGACGGGCTGCACGCGGTGGCGGCGTTGTACCCCGACCTCGACCTGGACCGCGTCGGGGTCCGCGGCTGGTCGTACGGCGGCACGCTCGCGGCGGCGATGGTGCTGCGCCGGCCGGACGTGATCCACGCCGCGGTCGCGGGTGCGCCGGTGACCGACGCGCGGCTGTACGACACGCACTGGCAGGAGCGCTACCTCGGGCATCCGGAGCAGAACCCGGAGGCGTACGACCGTTCCTCGGTCATGCCCGACGCGGCACGGCTGTCCCGGCCGCTGATGTTGGTGCACGGGCTCGCGGACGACAACGTGGTCGCGGCGCACACGCTGCGGCTGTCGTCCGCGCTGCTGGCGGCCGGCAAGCCGCACGAGGTGCTGCCGCTCTCCGGCGTGACGCACATGGCCGGCGGCGCGCAGCACATGCTGCTGCAGGTGGAGTTCCTGCGCCGATCTTTAGGACTTACGGAAGAACAGCGTCCAGGCGACCGGTAGCGCGAACAGGCCGACGATGACCGCGGCGCCGCGGGCGTACCAGTTCGGGGTCAGCAGCCAGGTGAGGACCTGCGCGACGAGGAAGATCGCGATCAGCAGGCCCGCGCGGCGTCTGCGCTTGTCGGCGAGCCGGCCCTGCTGGACGCTCCACTTGGTGCGCCTCGGCAGGGCGTCGCGAACGGCCTTCACGGTCTGCTGACGCTTGCGGCGCCTGGCGACCTGGCGTTCGCGTTTCGCGGCCGCGATCGCCTGCAGGCGTTCGCGTTCCTCTCGGCGGCGTTGACGTTCCTTGCTCATGGCAGGTCCACCGTGATCGTCTCGTGGGCGAGGAACGTCAACACCCGTTCGGCTTCGGCACGCAACGGTGCCCGCTGGTTGCGCGGAATCGTGTCGAACGGGTGCAGCGCGAGCCGATCGCGCTCGATCGTCCAGGTGCCGGCGACGCGGCCGTGCAGCAGGAACGTGTTGACCGCGCGGCGGCGATCGTACGGTGCGTCGGTCTCGATGAACCGGGAGCGGTCGTCGTGCGCGTACAACAGGTTGTCGAGCGCCGGCAGCAGCCGCGGCGGCGCTTTGATGCTCTTGTCGGGGAGCGGGGCGCGAGGCACGTCGAAGTACTCCCGTCCGACGGTGTCGTGCAGAATGCGCAAGCGGGGTTGGAGCTTCTCGAGAACCTCGCGGAGTCCGGTGAGGCCGGACCAGTACTGCAGGTCCTTCCAGGTGGCGGGGCCGAACGCGGCGAGATAGCGGAGCACGAGGCTGCGCAGCCCTTCGTCAGCCGGCCCGAGCGGGCGCTTGAGCCAGGTCTCGGCGAGCTGGTACGCCGGCGCCTCGCTACTCCCCCACTCGCCGGCGGGCGGGAGCTGGACGAGTGGGAGGAAGGCTCGGACGACGAGTCCGACGCTGTCCTTGCGTCGGGCTTGCTCGGCGAACGGCGCGAGCTCCTCGATCCACTCGGCACGGGTGCGTGGGCGTTCGTCGAAGAGCTGTCGTGCGGCCGCGAGCAGGGCGTCGAGGTCGAGCGTCTGGAAGTCGCGGGAGTTGTCGTTCCGTGCGACGCGTTCGATCACCGGGGCGAGCGCCCGGCGCCAGGCGAGGAAGTCGTCGGCAGTGTGCAGGTGAAGCGTGCCGCGGATGCCCGTCGCCCGAACGAGCTCGCGGCGGCGGAGCAGGCGGACGACCGTACCGGGCTGGAAGCAGTCGACGCGGGCGAGCAGCGAGAGGTAGGGCTGCTCGGTCCCCTGAGCGTTCACTCCGGCCAGCCGCGCCACCGCCCGCTTCACCGGGGTCGGCCGTCGCTCCAGCAGCAACTGGCGCGCCAACGTCGCGCGCCCCAGCTGCTCGCTGGTGAGGATCGGACCGGCCATGAGCGAGGAGCCTATTAGCGCAGCCGCTCCCCCACGGTGGACGGTACGTCGAGGACGTCACTCGGCTTGGGCGCGTCGCGCGGGTACGTGCCCGGTGCCGGGGTCTGCTTCCAGGCCTGACCGCGTGCGACCGGGCGCGCCTCGAAGAAGTTGCCGTCGTCCTTGACCACCAGTTCGACGGAGCCGCCGCCCGTGACGTCGAGCGCGATCCCGGCGTAGAGATCTGTCGGGGTCTTCTGGTCTCGCCACCGCACCGACACCGTGGTGATGGCGCCCACGCCGAGGTGTTGGCGCTCGAGCTGGAGGAGGGCATCGGCGAGCTTGGGCAGATCCTGCTCGGGTGCCGCGTCCGCCGCCAACGCCATCAAGCGGGCACTCGGGACGGGCGCGCGGGACATGGGGAAGTCGGCGTCGACATCGACCTCCACCTGCCCGTCCTTCGCGGCACGGGTCCGGAACAACCAGGACGGATCGGACCGCGACTGGGCGAGGAACACCCCGTCGTCCTCGCGTTCCATCCGCTCCCAGTCCCGAACCATCCGGCCGTCCTCGTCGACGATCGGAGCCGCGGAGTACTCGGCGGTCTCCATCCCGGGCGCGGCCACGAGGAACACCGTCGTCGGCCCGTCCGCCTTCCGCCGGTCGACGAACGCCCAGGCGGTCTGGCCAGGGACTCCGTTGACGATCCCGCCCGATGGTTTGTCGGCGTAGGTACCGGCAGGTGAGATCAGGGCGAGGATCGCGGGGTCGCCGACGGATCGGACGATGACGTAGCGGCGGTCTGCCACGTCGCCCGCGAAGAGGATCTGCAGATCCTCCGCGTCATCCTTGTAGAGGCGGCTGAGGTAGGCCCGGACGCCGGGGTCGTCGGCGAGCTCGCCGCGCGCCGGCCAGGTCGCGGGCGACTCGACCGGGGAGACGTCGGGGCCGGTGAGCTTGGTCACCACGGGCGCGCTGAGGATGCCGGCGAGGAGGACGAGGGCGGCCGTGACCGCGGTGGCGATCAGGCGGCGCCGGCGGCTGGTGGCTACGCGCGCGGTCACCAGGCCGTACGGGTCCGAACGGACCGGGACCGTGTCGGCGCGGCGGGCGAGCTCGGCGCGCAGGTCGTTCTCGACGGGCGTGGTCATGCGCTGACACCTCCGTTCACTTCGGGCAGAGCTGGTGCGTACGTCTCGCGCAATCTCGCGAGGCCTCGGGACGCCGTGCTCTTCACGGTGCCGACCGAGCAGCCCAGGGCGTCGGCGATCTGGGCTTCGGTGAGGTCCTCGAAGTACCGCAGCACGAGCACCGCGCGGGTCCGGGGCGGGAGTGTGCTGAGCGCCGTCCACAGCTCGTCGCGCTGGTCGTGCGCCAAGGTCGGGTCGGCAGCCGCTCGTTCGGGCGTCGCGAAGACCTCGCGCAGCCTGAGGCGGCGCCGCCAGTGGGAGTTGGCGAGGTTGATCAGCACCCGCCGCACGTACACCTCCGGCGCGTCCTTCCGCTCGATGCGCCGCCAGTGCCGATGCGTACGGGCGAGCGCGGTCTGCACCAGGTCCTCCGCGTAGCCGTGGTCGCCCACGAGCAGGAACGCCACCCGGACCAGCGCCTGCCAGCGCGCGGTCACGAACGCGCGGAACGTCTCCTCATCCTGCGAGTCCACCCAGCCTCCCCTCGTCACCCTCCCAGACCCTCGAGAAGCGGCAAAAGGTTGAGTTGGCGGAGCCGTCAATTGACGTCGAGGAGTGGTGTATAGAAAGTGCCAATGGGTATAGAATCTCGACGTGGCGTTGAGCATCAAGGATCCTGAGGCGGATCGGCTCGCTCGTGAGCTCGCGGCGAAGACTGGCGAGACGCTGACCGAGGCCGTGGTGATCGCCCTGCGCGAGCGACTCGCCCGACAGACCGGGCGCGCGCGGGTTGTGCCACTACGAGAGGAGCTCGCGGCGATCAGGCAGCGCTGTGCGGCGTTACCCGTGCTCGACCACCGGACAGCCGACGAGATCATCGGCTACGACGAGGACGGGCTGCCCACCTGATGGTGATCGACACCTCCGCCATGGTTGCCATGCTCGGCAACGAGCCGGACGCGGAGCGATTCGAAGCAGCGATCGAGGACGACACCGTCCTGCTGATGTCGACAGCCTCCTACGTCGAGACCGCGATCGTGATCGAGCGCCGCTTCGGTGAGCCCGGCGGGCGGGAGCTGGACCTTTGGCTCCATCGGGCCACGGTGGATCTCGTCGCCGTTCATCCTGATCAGGCCGAGGTGGCGCGGGCCGCCTACCGCAAGTACGGCAAGGGGATTCACCCGGCCGGGCTGAACTTTGGCGACTGTTTCGCGTACGCGCTCGCCAAGGTCAGCGGCGAGCCGTTGCTCTACAAGGGCAAGGACTTCGGCCGGACCGACATCGACACGGTGCGGCTTCCGGGCTAGCGGATCGTCTTGAGCCAGTTCGACAGCAGTTGGGCGCCGGCGTCGCCGGACTTCTCGGGGTGGAACTGGGTGGCGCACAGGGGGCCGTTCTCCACGGCGGCCACGAAGCGGTCGGTGTCGTACGGCGTCCACGTCACCAGCGGGGGCTTGAACGGGCCAGAGGCCTCGAGCGACCACGACCGCGCCGCATACGAGTGGACGAAGTAGAAGCGCTCCGACTCCACCCCGGCGAAGAGCTCCGACCCCACCGGCGGCTCGACCACATTCCAACCCATGTGCGGAACGATCGGGGCTTCCAGCCGCGACACGGTCCCCGGCCACTCGCCGCAGCCGTCGGTCGAGACGCCGTGCTCGACCCCACGTTCGAACAGGATCTGCATCCCCACACAGATCCCCAGCACCGGACGCCCACCCGCTAGGCGGCGGCCGATCAGCTCGTTGCCGCGGACCGAGAGCAGCCCCTCCATGCAGGCCGCGTACGCGCCGACCCCCGGCACCACGAGCCCGTCAGCGGCCAACGCGTCGGCGTACGAGGACGTCACCGTCACCGAAGCGCCCACCCGCGCCAACGCACGCTCGGCCGAACGCAGGTTGCCCGACCCGTAGTCGAGTACCACCACCGACGGACCGACGCTCACGACGACTCCCGCAACCCGAACCACACGAAAGCCACAGCCAGCAAGGCGAAAACGACCAGCACCCACCAAGGCCGCTTCTGCTGCCGCATCGCGATGATCCCGCCAGCACTCAGCCCGGCGAGCGCGAACCACACGTACTGCATCTACAACGCACCCTTGGTCGAAGGCACACCAGTCTCCCGCGGGTCCAGAGCGACGGCGGATCGCAAAGCCCGCGCCAGCCCCTTGAACTGGGCCTCCACGATGTGGTGCGGATCGCGCCCCGCCAACACCCGGACGTGCAGACACAACGCGGCGTGGAACGCGAACGACTCGAGCACGTGCCGCGTCAGTGCGCCGGTGAAGTGCCCGCCGATCATCGCGTACTCCTGCCCCTCCGGCTCGCCGGTGTGCACGCAGTACGGCCGCCCCGCCACGTCGACGACGACCTGCACCAGCGCCTCGTCCAGCGGCACGGTCGCGTCAGCGAACCGCCGGATGCCGCGCTTGTCCCCCAGCGCCTGCCGGAACGCCTGCCCCAGCACGATCGCGGTGTCCTCGACCGTGTGGTGCGCGTCGATGTGCACGTCGCCCTCGGCCTGCACGGTCAGGTCGAACAACCCGTGCCGCCCGAGCTGGTCGAGCATGTGGTCGTAGAACGGCACCCCCGTCGACACGTTCACCCGGCCGGAGCCGTCGAGGTCGAGCTCGACGACGATCTTGCTTTCCTTGGTCTCGCGTTCGATCCGCGCGGTACGCGTACTCATGAGCCCAGCACCTCCTGAAGCGCGGCCCGGAACGCCGCCATCTCGTCGGCCGTTCCGATCGACACGCGAAGCCAGCCGTCCGGACCGGTCTCGCGAATCAGCACGCCCCTGTCAAGGAGACCTTGCCAGACCGCGTGGCGATCGGGAAACGTGCCGAAAAGAACGAAGTTCGCGTCCGAGTCCGCCGCGACCAATCCCAGCGAACGCAGCCACAGCACGGTCTCGTCCCGCCGCACGCGCAGCTCGGCCACCCGGGCGAGCAGCTCGTCGGCGTTGCGCAGCGCGGCGCGCGCGACGGCCTGCGTGACTGCCGAGAGGTGGTACGGCAGCCGCACGATCCGCAGCGCGTCGACCACCACCGAGTCGGCCGCGAGATAGCCCAATCGTCCACCAGCGAAGGCGAAAGCCTTCGACATCGTCCGGCTCACCGCGAGCTTCGGGAACCGCGGCAGCAGAGACAGCGCGCTCGGCGTCCCGTCGCGGCGGAACTCCCCGTACGCCTCGTCGACGACCACCACACCGGGCGCGACGTCGCAGACCGCCTCGACCAGCGACAGCGGCAGCGCCGTCCCGGTCGGGTTGTTCGGCGACGCCAGCAGCACGACCGACGGCGCGTGCTGCTTGATCTGCGCGACCGCGTGCTCGACGTCGATCGTGAAGTCGTCGGCCCGCCGCCCGGTGATCCAGGTCGTCAGGGTGTCGCGCGCGTACTCCGGGTACATCGAGTACGTCGGCGCGAACGAGAGCGCGACCCGCGAAGGTCCGCCGAACGCCAGCAGCAGGTGCAGCATGACCTCGTTCGACCCGTTCGCCGCCCACACCTGCGCGGCCGTGAGGTCGTGCCCCAGGTACGCGGCGAGGTCCTGCCGCAGCGCCCACGCCTCCCGGTCCGGGTAGCGGTTCAGCGACCGCGCGGCCTCGGCGACGGCGGACGCGATGTCGGCGACGATGCGCTCCGACGGCGGGTACGGGTTCTCGTTGACGTTGAGCAGAACGGGAACGTCGAGCTGCGGCGCACCGTACGGCTCCTCGCCGCGCAACTCGGGCCGCAGCGGCAGGTCGTCGAACGTGAGGCCCATCAGACGACCTTCGCCAGCTCGACGAGCGCGTCGACCACGCCAGGCGTACCGGCGACGAGCACCTCGATGCCGCTCGCGGTGGTCAGCCACTGCGTCGTACCGCCGGCCTCCTCGACCAACGCGATGCCCGCGGCCACGTCCCAGATGTTGACGCCGAAGCCGAGGTAGCCCTCCTGCGCACCGGTCGCGACCGAGAGCATCTCGCACGCCGACGATCCCGTCCGCCGGTAGTCGCGGGCGCGGTACATGAGCTCGCCGAGCATCCCGTGCACCCGGACGCGCTGCTCCATCGGGCTGGGCAGGCCGATGCCGACAAGCGAGTCGGTCAGGTCGGAGGCGACCGAGACGCGCGGCGTCGCGTCGCGTGCCACCGCCTCGCCACCGCCGGCGGCGGCCCAGTCGCCGTCGGCCGGCCGGACGATCGCGCCGGCCACGATCGAGCCCTCGTGCTCGACGCCCACCGAGACCGCGTAGTCGCGGCGGCCGTGGACGAAGTTCATCGTGCCGTCGAGCGGGTCGACCAGCCAGCGGACGCCGCTCGTTCCCGCGTGGCTGCCCGACTCCTCGGCGAGGATCGCGTCGTCCGGGCGGGCCGAACGGATCAGCCCGAGCACCGCGACCTCGGCGGCCTGGTCAGCTGTCGTGACGAAGTCGGCCGCGTGCGCCTTGGTCTCGACGCGGAGGTCGCCGCGCCGCAGCTCGCGCAGGATCGCGTGCGCGCCGACCTGGGCGGCCGCGAGCGCGAGGTCGCGAAGGTCGGCGTGGAACGTGGCGGTCTCGGGGCTCTCGGGGCTCTCGGGGCTCTCGGGGCTCTCGGGGGTCTCGGCAGAGGCCGGGTCAGTCACCGGGCTGGTCGCCTTCTCTCGCGAAGCGGATGCGTACGGCGGCGCCGTGCGCCGGCAGGTCCTCGGCGTCGGCGAGCGCGCTGACGTGCGGCTCGACGTCGCGGAGGGCTGCCTGGTCGTACTCGATCACGTGCACGGCCTTGAGGAAGCTGCGCACGGACAGGCCGGACGAGTGGCACGCGCAGCCGCCAGTGGGCAGCACGTGGTTGGAGCCGGCCGCGTAGTCGCCGAGCGAGACCGGCGCCCACGCGCCGACGAAGATCGCGCCGGCGTTCCGTACGCGGCTCGCCCACCGCGCGGCGTCGACGGTGTGGATCTCGAGGTGTTCGGCCGCGTACGCGTCGACGACGGCGAGGCCCTGCTCGAGGTCGTCGACGAGCACGACACCGGACTGCTCGCCGGCGAGCGCGGCCTGGATCCGGCCGAGGTGCTTGGTGGCCTCGACCTGCAGCTCGAGCTCCTTGACCACCGCGTCGGCGAGCGACTCGTCCGGCGTGACGAGCACGCTCGCGGCCATCGGGTCGTGCTCGGCCTGGCTGATCAGATCCGCGGCGACGTACGCGGGATCGGCGCTCTCGTCGGCGAGGATCGCGATCTCGGTCGGACCGGCCTCGGAGTCGATGCCGACGATGCCCCTGACCAGGCGCTTCGCCGCGACGGTGGAGATGCGGCCGGGGCCGGCGATGAAGTCCGCCGGCTCGCAGCCGTCGACGCCGTACGTGAACATCGCGACCGCGCCGGCACCGCCGACCGCGTAGACCTCGTCGACGCCGAGCAGCGCGCAGACGGCGAGGATCGTCGGGTGCGGCAGGCCGCCGTAGTCCTTCTGCGGCGGGCTCGCGAGCGCGATCGAGCCGACGCCTGCGATCTGCGCGGGTACGACGGTCATCACGACGCTGGACGCGAGCGGCGCGAGGCCGCCGGGTGCGTAGACGCCGACCCGCGTGTACGGGACGAGCCGGTTGGTGATCGTGCCGCCGGGAACGACGTCGACCGTGGTGTCCTGCTCGCGCTCGCGTTCGCTCACCGCACGGAGGCGGGCGATCGACTCCTCGAACGCGGCCCGCACGTCGGCGTCCAGCGTCTCGAGCGCGCCGGTGATCGCCTGCGGCGGCACGCGGACGCTGGCGAGCTTGACGCCGTCGAACCGTTCCGCGTACTCCAGCAGCGCCTCGACCCCGCGATGGCGCACGTCCTCGAGGATCGGCCGGACGCCGTCGAGGGCTTCCTCGAGGGCGAGCTCGGCGCGCGGAACGAGGGCGCGGTAGTCGAGGCGCTCGCCAGTGGCGAGGCGACCTCGAAGGTCGAGTCGACGGATCACGTCGTCGAGTCTACGAAACCGACCGGGTGGGTCGGCCACTGGAATACGGCCCAGGATGGGCACGCTCCCACGTCAACTGGAACGTTCTGGAACGCGGAAGGCGCTTGCCGGGTACCAGAACGTTCCAGTTCGGGCGCGCGCGGGAGTGGGTCCCAGAGAACTGGGTCGGGGGCACCCTTGTCCCAACCTATGGGACAAGGGTGCCCCCGACCCAACCTCAGTGCAGGCGCGAAGGGCGGTCGACTACCGCAGGTATGGGATCGAGCGGTCGAGGAGCCCGCGGGTCTTGAGCTCCTTGCGGACCGGGATCTCGTCGTCGATGTAGCCGTTCCAGTTGATGCCCCAGCGGTTCGCCGTGGACGGCGACGCGCCCGCGATCTGCCGCTGCACCGGGGTGAGGCCCTGGAACCACTCGCCGGACTCTTCGTACGGCATGTCGTCGAGCGGGCGGATCCAGCGGTACGTGTAGCCGACGAACAGCATCTTCCGCGTGACGTCGGACACGTTCTGCGACCGCGAGTGCCACAGGCGGCGGTCGAAGATGAACGCGTCGCCCGGGTTCGCGGTGATCTCCAGCGCGCCCTCGGGACGCGTGACGCCGTCCCACTCGCCCTGGGGGCGGGCGAAGGAGTTCGACAGGTGGCTACCCGGGACCACCAGCGTCGCGCCGCGGTTGGTCTCGGCCAGGTCGGAGATCACGTACGCGATCTTCAGCGAGAACATCGGCCGCGGCAGCTCGGGCTGGCCGTTGACCTCCGGGTCGGAGTTCTGCCGGTAGCCATCTTGGTGCCAACCCCAGATCGGCTTGCCCGTCTCCGGGCCCTGCGGCGGGGTGACATCGAGGTGGTTGTGGTGCGTGTAGACGTTCCAGCCGGCCAGGCCCCAGATGTACCGGAACGTCGGGCCGTGGTCGAGCAGCTGGCCGAACAGCGGGTCGCGGGTCAGGAACCCGAGCAGGTGCAGCGTGCCGTCGGGCTTGTGCGTGCCGCGCTCGCCCTCCTCGGCGTACACGCGGTCCATCGCCTCTTCGAGAGCGGCCCGATGGTCCTCGGTCAGCACGTTGCGGAGCAGCAAGAACCCCTGGGTCTCGAACTCCTTGCGGGCCGTGTCGTCGATCGGCTCGTAACCCGTGTTTGCGTCGGCGTATGGCGCTGCAGTCACGCCAGACCCCCTCTTCTCATCGCGGTCTCTTCTTGGGAGGGACGCTAATTTAGAAACGTTGGTTGCGCAAAATTCGACACTCGCTCAGCCGCATTCTGACAGACCAGCCTGCGCCTGCCGCACCCAGATCGGCGACCCGACCTTCCGGGCCAGGTCGAGCGCCACGCCGAAGTGCGCACGGGCGTCGTCGGACCGCCCGAGCACCAGCGCGAGGCCGCCGAGTTGCTGGTCGACCGGCGCGACCGGGAATGCGCCGTTGTTCGCGCCGGCGAGCAGCCCGGTGTACGGCTCCAGCGTGTCGTACAGCTTCGCGGCGGCGTCGGCGTCGCCGAGGGCGATCGCGCACTCCGCCCGGAGCGCGAGGAACATCAGCCGGAAGTAGTCGTGCCGGATCGGCCCGTCCGGTCGCCAGACCTGGCGCGCCTCCTCGACCCGGCCCTGCGCGAGCAGGATCAGCGTGTACGGGTCGCGCGCCACCTCCGGGTAGCGCTCGACCATCGGCTGGATCGAGTCGGCCAGGTCGGCGAGCCGGCCCGCCACGTACGCCACGGTGTACCGGCAGATCCAGCGCACGTCCTCGGCGTTGAACGACCCGATCTCGCGCAGCCGGTCGCACGCCTCGTCGTACTTCGCGGCGGCCTCCTCAAGCCGGCCCTGGACGACCAGCCGCATCGCCTCGAACAGCTTCATCTCCGCGGCCGGGCCACCGAGCTCGTGGTCCTCGGCGAGCAGCTGGACGGTCGCCGCGTGCCGCGATGCGGTGTCGAGGTCGCCGCGGGTGGCGGCGGCCTGCATGCTCGCGATGTGCCCGAGGACGCGGTAGCCGACCTGCTGCGTCCGGTGGCCGAGCTCGACCAGCTCGGCTCCGGTCTCGCCGTGCTCGGTCGGCCTGATCTCACCCTGGGTCCAGTAGTACCAAGCGTTGAGGGCCAGCGCGACGAGCTCGGGCTTGTCCGTCGTACGTGCCAGCCGGAGCGCTTCGGCGGCGGCGAACCCGGACCGTTCGTCGTTGCCCTCGGTCTCGATCACGTAACAGGCGAGCAGCCGGCTGCGGCGTTCGGCATCCTCCGGCGGGACGGCTTCGGCGGCGGCCCAGATGATGCCGGCCGTATCGGGGTCGACCTGGGCGTAGTCGCGGACGGCCCACGAGACCGGCACGTCCCAGGCGGTCACGGCCTGCTCGACGAGGTCCTGGTCGCCGGTCGCGGCAGCCAGCCTGATCGCGTCGGCCCGCGCCCCGCGGGCGGCCATCGCGTTGCCGGCGCCCGCCTCGGCGCGGACCAGGCCGGCGAGCAGCTCGATCCGTTCGTCCGTTGTCGCGTCTGGGACGTGGTCGAGGGCGGCGAGCGCCTGCCGCCAGAGGCCGGCGGCAGCTCGCGAGGCGTACCGCCGTGCTGTCTGCTCGGCGGCGGCACGGGCGTAGTCGACCGCGGGCCGGGCGTCGCGGGCCTGCCCGTAGTGGTGCGCGAGGCCGACCAGGTCGTTCGGCCGGACGGTGCGCAGTGCGGCCGCGGCGACGCCGTGCAGGTGGGTACGGCGCAGGACCGGCAGTTCCTCGTAGAGCGTGTCGCGAACGAGGACGTGCGCGAACCGCAGCTGTCCCGGTCCCGCCTCGACGAGCAGCCCGGCGGAGACCGCCGACTCCAGCGCGTCGATCGCCGTGGTGCCGGCGGCCTCGAGCAGGACGTCGATCGGGAGGTCGCGCCCGATGACCGCGGCGAGGTTGAGCACGCGGCCGGTCTCGTCCCCGAGGCGGTCGATCCGGCGGCGGATGACATCGCGGACCCCGGCGGGGAGCGCGTTCTCGGCACCGTCGCCGGCCGCGAGGAGGCGAGCGATTTCGCCTACGTAGAAGGGGTTTCCGTCCGTACGCTCGGCGAGCCTGCGGGCTGTCGGCTCGTCGCAGGCGCGGCCGGAGAGCTGTGCGACCAGCTGCTGGACCTCGGTCGCGGCGAGGCCGTGCAGGTCGAGGCGGACGGGCTGCTTCGTGGCGAGTCGGGCGAGCAGGTCGCGCAGGGCCTGCGTGATCTCGTTCGGTCGCATCGTGGCGACGACGAGTAGCCTCGGCCCGGCGAGGTCGGTGACCGTGCCGAGCAGCGCGAGCGTCTCGGTGTCGGCGCGGTGGACGTCGTCGAGGACGACCGCGACCGGGCGGGTCGTGGCGACGTGGTTCAGGTACGTCGCGACGGCGTGGTGCAGCCGGAACCTGCCGTCGGACGGGTCGGCGGTCTCCGCGTCGCCTGCCGCGCGGAGGGGCGCGAGGGCGGAGGCTGTCGTCGCGTCGGGCGTCTCGGCGGTGGTCACGGTGCCGAGGACCTCGGTCCAGGGCCAGGCCGCGGGAACGCCATCGCCCTCGGGGCAACTCCCCCACGCGACCAGCCAACCGCTGTCGGCGAGCTCGTCGGCGAACCGCGTCGTCAAGGCGGACTTGCCGGCGCCGGGCTCGCCGGCGATCAGCGCGACGGCGCTGGACGTTCGGGCCTGTTCGGCAGCGGCGGCGAGGGCTTGGAGCTCTTGCGTACGGCCGACGAACTCGGCCTTGCTCACGGCGGTGGCGCGCTGGCGTTCCTCCTCGTGCAGGCGCGGGTCGTGGTCGAGCACCATCGCCTCGAGCTGGCGCAAGGCCTGGCCGGGGTCGACGCCGAGTGCGTCGACGAGCTCGGCCCGCGCGCGCCGGATCGCGCCGAGCGCGTCGCCCTGCCGGCCGACGCGATAGAGCGCGAGGGCGAGGAGCCGCCAGCCTTCCTCGCGGAGCGGGTACTCGCGGACGTACACCTCGAGGTCGGGTACGGCGTCGGCCGCTCTGCCGAGCGCGAGCCACGCGGCCGCGCGGCGTTCCCTGGCGACGGCGACGAGCTCGTCGTGGCGTGCCTGCTCGGCGCGCGCCCAGGGGTGGTTCGAGAACTCGCCGTAGGCCGGTCCGGCGCAGACCGCGATCGCGTCGTCCAGCAGGCGGGCGGCCTCGACGGGGTGGGCGTCGACGGCCTTGCGGACGAGGCTCTCGAACCGCCAGGCGTCGACGTCGTCCTGCTCCGGCCTCAGGGCGTAGCCGGGCGCGACGCTGAGCAGCAGCGTCGCCGGCGCGCGTCGTTGGCGGTCGGGCTCGAGGGCGCGGCGGAGGTGGGAGACGTACGTCTGCAGCGTGGCCTGGCCGCTCACCGGGGTGTCCAGCGGCCAGACGTCCTCGACGAGCGTGTCGGCCGGGAGGACGCGCCCGCGGGCGACGAGCAGGCGCGCGAGAACGGAGCGCTGCCGCGGCCCGCCGAGGTCGATCGGCCGACCGTCGTGCAGCGCTCCGAACCCGCCGAGCACCGTGAAGGCAACCACCGCCAGCCAGCCTACGACGGTGCCCGACTCCCCCTCCCTCACCGCACTCACTCACCGCGCTCACTCACCGCGCGAACTGTGGGGTTCTGGTAGCGACACGCCAGCGTGTCGCTACCAGAACCCCACAGTTTGTGACCGGTCAGCCCACGGGGACGCGCTTCCGAGGTGGGGTCGAGCCGGTCGAGTCTCCGTCCTCCTCGTCGTCCACGCCGTGCGGGGCGACGTGCGGGAGGAGGCGGTCCAGCCAGTTCGGCAGCCACCAGTTCGCCCGGCCGAGGATCGCCATCGTCGCGGGAACGAGGATCAGCCGCACGATCGTCGCGTCGACCGCCACCGCGACGGCCATGCCGAGGCCGAGCATCTTGATCACCAGGTTCGTGTCGAGCGCGAACCCGACGAACACCGCCACCATGATCAGCGCCGCGCTGGTGATCACGCGACCGGTCGCGGCGAGTCCGTCCACGACACTCCCCCGCCCGTCGCCGGTCGCGAGGAAGCGCTCCCGGATCCGCGACAGCAGGAACACCTCGTAGTCCATCGACAGCCCGAACAGCAATGCGAACATCAGGATCGGCACCCAGCTCGACACCGGCACCGCGTGCGGGATGCCGAACAGCGAGACTCCCCAACCCCACTGGAAGATCGCGACCAGCACGCCGTACGCCGCGCCGATCGAGAGCAGGTTCATCACCGCGGCCTTCAGCGCCACGACCGGCGACCGGAACACCACCAGCAGCAGGACGAGCGCGGTCGCGACGACGAGCCCGATGATCACCCAGAGCCGTTCCTCGATCCGGTCGGCGATGTCGGTCTGGGACGCGACCAGCCCGACCACCTCGCCACCCGACGGCAGCACGTCGTCGCGCAGCCGGTGCACCAGCTCGGCGGACAGTTCGTCCTGCGGCCCGGTGTCCGGAACGACGGTGAACAACGCCGCGTCGCGATCCGGAGAGAACAACGGACCAGTGACCATGTCCACGCCAGAGGTGTCGGAAAGCCTTGCCTGCAAGGAAGGCAGCTCGTTCGCCGCCACCTTGTCGAGGTCGACGAGCACTGTCAACGGGCCGTTGGCACCCTCGCCGTACTCGGCCGCGACCAGGTCGTACGCGCGCCGTACGGTGTTGGACTCGGGCTCGCTGCCTGCGTCGTTCGGCCAGGTGCGCATCGCCAGCAACGGTGCCGCCAACGCGACCAGGAAGAGCAGCGCGGCGAGTCCCCACGGCAGCGGGTTCCGGCCCACCCGCCGGGCCCAGCGCGCGGTCCACGGCTGCTTGACCGCGGCCGGGACGACCTCGCCGGCGGCGAGCGCGGCGCGTTCCTTCTTGCCCAGCACGCGATGTCCCGCCAGGCCGAGGAACGCCGGCAGCAGCGAGACCGCGGCGACGACGGTGATCGCCACGACCATCGCGCAGGCGAAGCCCATCGTCGCGAAGTACGGGATGCCGACGAACGCGAGCCCGCAGATCGACAGCAGCACGGTGAAGCCGGCGAACACCACCGACTGCCCGGCGGTCGCGTTCGCGCGCCCGGCAGCCGCCACGACCGAACGGCCGGCGCGCAGTTCCTCGCGGAACCGCGTCGCGATGAAGAGCGCGTAGTCGATGCCGAGCCCGATCCCGACCATCGTCGCCGCGGTCGGCGTCGTCGTACTCACGTCGGTGAACGCCGCCATCAGCGAAACGCCGGCGAGACCGATGCCGAGCCCGAATGCCGCGACCAGCAAGGGAAGTCCGGCAGCGACGATCGAGCCGAACGCGAGCAGCAGGATGACCAGCGCCGCGGTGACGCCGATGGCCTCGGCCGTCCCGTTCGGTACGGAGATGTCCTCGGGCACCTCGCCGCCGAGCTCGACCTGGAAACCCGCGCGTTCGGTGGCGGCTGTCGCGTCCTCGAGCGCGGTGACGGGCTCGACGAGGTCGGTGACCGGCTCGTCGTACTGCACGGTGAGGATCGCGGTGTCGCCATCGTCGCTCGGTTGCGGCGCGGAGACCTCGGTGACGTGGTCGACCGTGAGCAGCTCTTTGCGCAGCCGGGTGAGCTCGGCCGCGGGGACGGGATCGCCCTCGCGGTCGTGCACGACGACGCGGGCCGAGGTTCCCCCGTACGCGGGGAAGCGCTGCTCCAGCAGGTCGATGCCGGCCTGCGAGCGCGCGCCGGGTAGCTCGTAGACGTTGTGCATCGCGCCGCCGAGCGTGACGGCCGCCGCGACGGCGGCGGCGAGGACGACGAGCCAGGCCGCGAGCGTGCGCCACGGATGGCGGGCGGCCGACGTTCCGAGCATGGCGAGCAGCCTGGACATGGCTGACGTTCCCTCCCACAGCGTGATTCCCGTGTGCTGTGGTCGAGCTTGGCAACGCCGACTTTCAGCTGACTTAAGGAGTGCTCTCGCGGTCAGGCGGGGACGCCGCGGACGGGGTCGAGGCGAGGTCGAGCAGCACCATCGCGTCGTGGTCGGGCGTGCCTGGGTCGGCCAGGTACGCGACCATCCGCAGCCCGTCGGTGCCGGTGAGCTGGAGCGACTCGTACGCGAGGGTCATCCGCCCCACGACCGGGTGCTGGAACTTCTTCTCCCCCGCGGTGCGCGGCCGGACGTCGTACTGACTCCACAGCTGGGCGAACTCCTCGCTCTTCATCACCAGCTCGCCCACCAGTGCGGTGAGGTCGGGCGCGTCGGGCTCGGCACCGGCCAACGCGCGCATCCCCGCGACGCTGCCGGTGACGAGGTCCTCCCAGTTCACCCAGAGCGTCCGCGCGTGGGGGTGCAGGAACACGTACCGGATCAGGTTGCGGCGTTCCCTGGGCCATTCCTCGATGCCGGGGAAGAGTGCGATCCCGCCCGGGTTCCAGGCCAGCAGGTCGTTGATCTTGTTGACGACGTACGCGGGGTTCGGCCGCACCGACTCGAGCAGCAGCATCGTGCTCGGCCGGACGGTGCGCGAGGACCAGTGGTGCTTGGGCGCCGGGCCGCGGGTGGCCGCGTCGGCCAGCGCGCGGAGGTGCTCGGCCTCCGGGCCGTCGAGGCGGAGGACCCGTGCCAACGCCCCCAGCACGGCGTCGCTCGGATGCGTCTCCTTGCCGCGCTCCAGGCGGGTGTAGTAGTCGATGCTCACGCCTGCCAGCGTCGCCAGCTCCTCGCGCCGGAGCCCGGGAGTACGACGTACGCCAGGCCCGGCCGGCAGCCCGACGTCGGCCGGCCGCACGCGTTCGCGCCGGGTCCGGAGGAACCTGCCCAACTCGCTCATCACCTCCCAGTGTGCCCACGCCGCTCGCGAACCTGGGGGGCCGTGTCGCACCCCGGCAGAACGCGTCCTGCCTCGCGCGCCCGCCGGCCAGCAGGGTGAACGGCATGACGACGCACGCCCCACGGACCGCGACTTCCGGGAGGGCGGCGGCCGGAGCGGCGCTGCCGGTCGCCTCGCTCGGGTTCCTCCTGATCATCCTCGACACCTCCGCGGTCAACGTCGGGCTGAACGCGATGGGCGCCGACCTCGGTGGCGGGATGTCGAGCCTGCAGTGGGTCGTGGACGGCTACACGCTGCTGTTCGGCGCGCTGTTGCTGTCCGCTGGTGCGTGGTCGGACCGGATCGGCGCGCGCCGGGCGCTCGGCATCGGCCTGGCCGCGTTCACGCTCGCCTCCGTCGCGTGCGGGCTGGCGCCGACCATGCCCGCGCTGATCGGGGCGCGAGTCGTCCAGGGTGCCGCGGCGGCCGCCCTGCTCCCGTCGTCGCTCGCGCTGGTCCGGCAGGCGTACGACGACGCCAGCAGCCGCGCTCGGGCGATCGGGATCTGGACGGCGAGCGGCGCGGGCGGGATCGCTCTCGGGCCGGTGCTCGGCGGGCTGCTCACGACCGCCTGGAGCTGGCGCGCGATCTTCCTCGTGAACGTGCCGGTGGGGATCATCGGCCTGCTGCTGCTCGCCCGGACGCGTCCCTCGCCGCGGCGGCCCGCTCCGGTCGACCTGCCCGGGCAGGTGCTGGCGGTGGTCGCGCTGCTGGCACTCACGTTCGGCGTGATCGAGGGCAGCCGGGACGGGATCCTGGCTCCCCCGGTCCTGCTGTCCGCGCTGGTCACGGTGCTCGCCGCCGCGGCGTTCTTCGCCGTCGAGGCGCGGGTCCGGCGGCCGATGCTTCCAGTCGCGCTGTTCCGTTCCGGCGCGGCGGTCACGGTGCTGCTCGCCGGGTTCGCGAACAACGCCGCGTACTACGGCGTCGTGTTCGTGCTCAGCCTGTACGCGCAACGCGAGCTCGGCCAGTCGGCGTTGTCCACCGGGCTGATGTTCGTACCGATGAGCCTGGTCGTCGTCGCGGTGAACCTGCTCGCCCCGCGGATCGCCGCCCGGATCGGAACGTGGCGGACGATCGTCGCCGGCCAGCTGACGATGGCGGCGGGCATGCTCGGGTTGCTGCTGATCGGCGGACCGCGACCGATGCAGCTCGCGTCCCTGCTGTTGCTCCCCCTCGGGCTGGGTGCGTCGACAGCCGTTCCGCTGCTCACGGCCGTCCTGCTGGACAGCGTGGCGCCGGAGCACGCCGGGATCGCGGCCGGCGCGTTCAACGCGGCGCGGCAGCTCGGTGGCGGGCTCGCGATCGCGGTTTTCGGTTCGCTCGCGGTCGGCCTGCGCTCGTTCCACGCCGGCTTCGTGGCGAGCGTGCTCCTAGGGGCGGGCGGTCTGCTGGTCGCGGTCACCGTGACGCTGCTCGGTCGACACCGGTCGTGAGGATCAGGCCGTGGGTTGGGCGTTTTGAGGCATCCGCCGGGCTGGCGGCCTCTATGGTGTCCGCGTGAGCCTCCGGCTGCCGCTGTTTCCGCTCGGCACCGTGCTCTGCCCGGGCTGCGCGATGCCGCTGCACGTGTTCGAGGAGCGCTACCGACGACTGGTCGAGGACCTGCTCGCCGGGCCGAAGGACGCGCGTGAGTTCGGGGTGCTGACGATCCGGCGCGGCTTCGAGGTCGGCGAGGGCGCGGCGCTGGACTACTTCGACATCGGCTGCTCGGCGGTCGTCGACGACGTGACGAAGTACGAGGACGGCCGGTACGACCTGGTGACGCACGGGCATCGCCGGTTCACCCTCGCCGACCTCGACACCACCGGGCCGTACCTCGTCGCGTACGTCGACCTGGTCGACGAGCCGATCGGCGACGACGCGGAGGAGGCGGCGTCGGTCGCGCGGCTGGTGTTCGCGCGCTACCAGCACGTGCTGATCCAGCTGCGCGACCTGCGCGTCGTGGTGGGTGACCTGCCGGACGATCCGGTGCAGCTGTCGTACGTCCTCAGCGCGGCCGTGGTGTCGCCGACGTTCGTTCGCCAACGCCTGTTGGAGATTCCAGACGCGACCGCGCGGCTGATCGCGGTCGCCGGGCTGATGCGGAACGAGCTTCTCGCGATGCGCGCGGTGCCTTCGTTGCCGGCGACGGAGGTCACCAGGTTCGGATATACGCCGAACTAGCCACATTGTTGAACGAGTCGTGACCTGACGGACTCGCGCGGGCACGTCCGGTTTGCCAGAATTCACCCGTGAACACGCAGGGATCGGTTCCGCCGCAAGGCCCGCCTGGCGCTCGGCCGTCCGGTTCAGGGCAACAGCCGATGGGTCCATGGGGGCCGTGGCCGCAGCAGCCACCCCAGCCGCCCGGTCCATCGCAGCCGCCACCGCGGCACGGCAACAAGCGCATCCTGCTCGTGGTCGGCGCGGTCGTGGTGGCGCTCGGGCTGGTGGTCGCCGGCGGCATCGGCGTGTACGTCGGCTTCGTGGATCGGATGATGAAGGGCATCCAGCCGATCAGCGCCGATCCGCTCGACAACGACCCCGCGAAGGACTGGCAGCCCGGGCCGGGCGCGGTGCTGAACGGCAAGGTCGCCTGGTCGGACACGTTCGTCGAGAACGACCCGTTCGACGCCCATCCGATCGGGTACTGGCTGACCGACTCGACGTTCGTCCGCGGCTCGCACAGCCGGCTCGTCGCGTACCAACGCAAGTCCGGCCAGAAGGTCTGGCAGCTGGACGCCCCGAAGGACCGCAAGTTCTGCGGGATGACGACCAGCACCGACGGCCGGACGGGCGCGCTCGCCCTCGACGTCGAGTCGACCAAGCGGTCGGAGCTCACCAAGCTTCCCGAACGTGTCTGCAAGGACGTCCAGCTGGTCGATCTGTCGAGTGGCCAGGCGCGCTGGACCACGAACTTCCCGGCGAAGACGGCGACCGGCACGCCGAGCTCCGCGGTCCTGGAGCTGGTCGGGAACGTCGTGATCTTCCAGAGTGACGCCGACGGGTTCGGCGTCGAGGTGACGACCGGCAAGCGGCTCTGGTCGACCCAGAAGCTCAAGCGCGGCGAGTACGACTGCACGCCGCAGGACCTGATGCCGGACCCGACCGCGGGTCACTTCGTCGGGCTGTGGCGATGCGGCTTCGGCGCCGCGACGACGATGTTCACCGGGATCGTCGCGCCGGCCTCCGGGCGGATCGGCCAGGTCGCGGACCTGCCCAAGGGCAGCATCGACCCGAGCTGGGCCGGTGGCATCGGCATCGCCTCGACCGAGCCCACGGTGGTCGTCATCCCATCCACCTCCGGCACGGACACGGAGGGCAAGGGTCGCATCGTCGTGCTCGACGCCGCGGGGAAGCCGACCTTGTCCATCCCGCAGACCGGCTCGTACGGCACGCTCGACCTGACGGCCACGGGATCGTCGACCGACGTCGCGGTCCCCGATGCCGGGCGGGACCGGTTCCGCATGGCGGTGGTCGACGGGCGGACGCTGTACGCGACGACGGTGCTCGGCGTCTCCCAGTCTGGCCAGGAGAACGTCGTGGTGGCGTTCGACCTCGCCACCGGTAAACCGCGGTGGACCGGGAAGGCCGGGAACGGCGACACCGTGAAGGTCGTCGGCGCGGACAAGGACGGCGCGATCGCGATGTCGGCGGGCACGTACCAGGATCCGCCGCAGGTGCTGCGCTACGCGGCGGCCGACGGGAAGCGGGCCGAGCTCGGGCCGCCGTACCCGCGGGACTACATCTCGACGCCGATCCTCACCTGGATGATCTGGGCGGACAACCAGGTGATCATGGTGCCGTGGAAGGAGCTGCCGTCGGTGATCGGCGCCCCTCCCCCGTCGTCGGTGTGGGCGTTCGGGTAGATGTGGAGTCGTGGCGAAGAGTCGTAACACGCAAGGCACGCCGGCGGTCCTCGCGCTGCAGCGCGCGGGGGTGACGCACACCGTGCATCCGTACGAGGTCGCGAGCGACGGCTCGCGGCACGCGTACGGCCTCGAGGCGGCCGCCGCGCTCGGGGTGCCGCCGGAGCAGATCTTCAAGACCCTGTTGGCCTCCTGCGACGACCGGCTCGCGGTGGCGGTCGTCCCGGTGAGCGCGTCGCTGGACCTGAAGGCGTTCGCCTCGGCACTCGGCGCGAAGCGGGCGGTGATGGCGGAGTCTTCCGATGCCGAGCGGTCGACGGGCTACGTGGTGGGCGGGATCAGCCCACTGGGACAGCGCAAACGGCTCCCGACCGTCGTCGACGCGAGCGCGTTGTCGCTGGCGACGATGTACGTGTCGGCGGGCAGGCGCGGCCTGCAGGTGGAGCTGACGCCGGCCGACCTCGTCCGCCTCACCGACGCCAAGACCGCCGAGATCGCCCGCCCCGCCTGACCCCCGTCCACAGCCCGACCGCACTTCACCCACCCAGCCGGGGTTGTGCAACCTAGCAACGGGCCTGCGAACCCCGGTCCGGTGGGTGAAAGTCGGGACGAGCTGTGGGCGGTGGGGCATGAAGAGGCCCGCCTCTCCGTGGTGGAGGGGCGGGCCTGTTCGCTGTACTGGTGTTGCTCGGCTACTTCACGACCACCCGGACGGTGAACGTGCCGTTGCCGTCGCTCGTCTGCGTGCCGCTCATGCCGATGGAGCGGAGCACCTCGACGTTGGCGCGCTGCTCTTCCGGCATCCGCTCTATGTAGAGCGGCTCCAGCTTGTCGAGGTCGGCGAACATCGCGAACGTCGCCTTGTCGGCGTTCGGCACCGCGAGCTTGAACGCCTCGCTCGAGCCGAGCTTGCCACCGGCGGCCAACGTGTCCGCGTACTTCTGCGACGTCGCCACGATGAACGAGTCGGACGTCTTCGCCTTGGCCAACGACAGCTCGACCTCGCCGGTGTCGGCGACGGCCTTCTCGACGATGCCGAAGACGTCCTCGGCCTTCTGCACGTCGGTCTGGATCTTCGCGCCGAACTCGGGGATCGGCTGGTTCTTGCTGATCGATCCGCCGTCCGCGGCGAGCGTGAAGTTCTTGCCGAACAGCGTCTGCAGGTCGGCCGGCAACTTCAGGCCGTACTGGTCCTCGGCCATCGACAGGTACGCCTGCAGCTGGGCGTCGAAGCCCGCCTTCTTCGCGGTCTCCAGCAGGTTCGGCCAGGCCTGAGCCACCCCGTCGCCGAGCCCGGAGATCGAGAGGGCGCCAACAGTGGAGTCGGGCAGGTCGCCGAGCCGTACGGGCACGGTGTCCTTGACCACAGGGACCTTCAGCCCGAAGCTCTGGCTCGCGAGCTCGACGTAGTTGCCGTCGAAGCGGACCACGCCGGCGTACCGGAAGTCCTTGAGCGCGGCCAGGCTCTCCGCGGAAGCGCCCTCGGGCAGCTCCTGCGTCGAGGCGCCCACGGTCGCGAGGCGACCCATGTGCACCCAGAACGAGAAGATGCCGTCGTCACCGATCGCCTTGAAGTCGGCCTTGAACTGCTCCTCGTTGCCCAGCGGGCTCTTCCCCGCCGCCGCGACGGCGGCGTCGGCCTGCCCCTGCGACTCGGCGAGGATCGCGTAGCCGTCGAGGAACGCGATGCCGGACGGGTCCTTCTTGCCGGACTCGCTCGCCGCGCGCAGCTTCTCCAGCCCGACGCGGGCCTTCTCCTCGTCCTTGACCTGCAGAGCGACGATGCCGCCCGGCTCCTTCTCGCCGTCGGCGGGCGGCATGATCGCCGCGCCGGCACGGTCGCCGATCCAGGGCTCGATGTCCTTGGCGTAGTCGAGCTTCGCGAGGTCCTTGTCCTCGGCCTTGGCGCTCTCGAACATCGCCTTCTTCAGGTCGTTGTCCTGGCCGATCTTCTTGCTCAGCTCGGGGAACTTGCGGGCGAAGTCGAGCATCGCGACCTTCTGCCCGGCCGACGGGTCGAGGTCGATCCGTACGTAGCCCAGCGCATTGCTCGGCAGCACCTGCTGCGGCTGCGTGCCACCACCGGAGAGCAGGTTGAACGCGAACGCACCGCCACCACCGACGAGCACGACGAGCACCGCGGCCAGGATGATGATCGGCAGCCGGCTGCGCTTGCGCTGCGGGTATGGCTGCCCGGCACCGGGGCCGGGACGCCACGGCGTACCGGGTGGCAGGCCACCCTCACCAGGTCCACCGGGGCCACCAGGTCCCTGCGGAGGCGGCGGGTAGCCACCCTGCTGGGGCGCGCCGTAATGCTGACCCGGCGGAGGTCCCTGCGGCGGCTGCTGGGGCGGGTAGCCGCCCTGCGACGGCGGACCGTAGTGCTGCGGCGGCGGACCCTGCGGAGGTCCTTGCGGCGGCTGCTGCGGCGGGTAACCACCCTGCTGCGGCGCGCCGTAGTGCTGGCCGGGCGGAGGCCCACCTTGCTGGCCAGGCTGACCGGCCTGACCCGGCTGGCCTGGCTGGTTCGGTTGACCAGGGCCGAACGGCGGCCGTTGATCGTCTTGGGACACAGGGACACCCCCCGAAGAGAAGGAACGAGGTAGGACGTTACTGCACCGGTCGTGGTGCGGGTTCGTCCGAGTCCTGGGACGTGTGGACAACGCTTTCGGCTCCCCATCGTTCGCGCCAGGTGAGCCATACCAGCGGGACGATCGGCGCCAGCGCGGCGATCGGCCAGATCAACATCACGCCGTACGCGTGCAGCCCCAGCGGCGCGGCCAGCTCGGTGCCGACCTCGGCGCGCGGCTGCCAGGCCAGGACGAGCTCGCCGCCGGCGAAGTAGCTGCCCACGGTGAGGGCGAGCGCCGCCGCGATCCCGGCGCCGATGGCCATCGCCACGACGACGGCCGGCCCGCGGCGCTGGAAGATCATGAACAGCGTCGTGCCGAGCAGCAGCCCCAGGATGCTGGCGAGCGCGGCGTACGTTCCGTCCATCGCCATCAGCTGCCCGGCCTCGGCCTCGCTGAGGGGGAACGGCCCGAAGTCGGTCATCACCATCTGGACCTGGGGCACCAGGTGCGGCCACACCAGTCCGGAGCCAACGCCGGCGAGCACGAACACGCCGAGGATCACCAGTACGGCCTTCAGCCGGCTCGGCTCGCGCTCGCGGCGCGGCAGGTAAGCGGAGAACTCGGACTGCGGAGGGTAAGGGATAGTCACAGTGAGCGGAATTCTAGCCAGGCAACCTGAGTTCGGTCAGGCGACGCAGCCCGGACCGAGCAGCGCCTTGAGATCGGCCATCAGTGCGATCGACGGCGTCACCCGCCAGCGGTCCTCCAGTCGCAAGACCAGCGTCTTGGTCTCCGAACGCAGATGCAGGTGCACCTGGGTCATCCCCGGGTGGGTGCCGAAGATCTCCTTCAGCCGGTCCACTACCGGCGGCGTGCAGCGCTCCCGTGGCAGGCCGATCTTCACCGGCCCGGTCTGCTGCTCGGTGATGTCCGGCACCGAGAGCTCCATCGCGATCAGCTGCGGCTGGTCGTCGCGCTTGTCCAGCCGGCCCTTCACCACGACGACCGCGTCCTCGGCGAGCTGCAACGCGTAGAGCTGGTACGTCGAGGGGAAGAACATCACGTCGATGCCACCCTCGAGGTCCTCCAGGGTGACGATCGCCCACGGGTCGCCGCGCTTGGTCATCTTGCGGGTGATGCCGGTGATCAGCCCGCCGATGTTGACCGTCGAGCCGTCCGCCCGGTCCTCGTCGGTGAGCAGCGTGCCGACCGTACAGTCCGAGGCCGTCGCGAGCACGTGCTCGATGCCGAACAGCGGGTGGTCCGACACGTACAGGCCGAGCATCTCCCGCTCGTGTGCGAGCAGCGTCTGCTTGTCCCACTCCGGGATCGTGCTGACGAACGGCTCCTCCGGGGTGTCGGAGTCAGCCGGCGAGTCGAGCCCGCCGAACAGCGCGTCCTGCCCGTTGGCCTCGTTGCGCTTGAGGTCGACGACGTCGTCGACCATCACCTCGTACCTCGCGACCAGGTCGCGCCGGTGGTGCCCCATCGAGTCGTACGAGCCGGCCTTGATCAGCGACTCGATCGTGCGCTTCTGGCAGACGACGAGCGGCACCTTCTTGAGGAAGTCGCGGAAGTCGGTGTAGCGGCCCTTCTCCTTGCGGGCCGCGACGATCGCGTCGACGACGTTGCCGCCGACGTTGCGGATCGCGGAGAGGCCGAAGCGGACGTCGGTGCCGATCGGGGTGAAGTCACCGGCGGACTCATTGACGTCGGGAGGGAGGACCTTGATGCCGGCGCGGCGACACTCGTTCAGGTAGATCGCCATCTTGTCCTTGTCGTCCTGGACGCTGGTCAACAGCGCGGCCATGTACTCGGCCGGGAAGTTGGCCTTGAGATAGGCGGTCCAGTACGCGACGAGGCCGTAGCCCGCGGTGTGCGCCTTGTTGAACGCGTAGTCGGAGAACGGAACGAGGATGTCCCACAGCGACTTGATCGCGCCGTCGGTGAAGCCGCGCTCCTTCATGCCCGCGGCGAACGGGCCGTACTCCTTGTCGAGGATCTCCTTCTTCTTCTTGCCCATCGCGCGGCGGAGCAGGTCGGCCTGGCCGAGGGTGTAGCCCGCGACCTTCTGCGCGATCCTCTGCACCTGCTCCTGGTAGACGATCAGGCCGTACGTCTCCCCCAGCAGCTCGTCGCCCATCTCGGCGAGCTCGGGGTGGATCGGAGTGATCTCCTGCTGGGCGTTCTTGCGCAGCGCGTAGTTCGTGTGCGAGTTCGCGCCCATCGGGCCCGGGCGGTAGAGCGCGAGCGCCGCCGAAATGTCCTCGAAGTTGTCCGGCTTCATCAGCCGCAGCAGCGACCGCATGCCGTTGCCGTCCAGCTGGAAGACGCCGAGCGAGTCGCCGCGGGCCAGCAGCTCGTACGTCGGCCGGTCGTCGAGCTCGAGCTCCAGCAGGTTGATCTTGATGCCGCGGGCCTGCTCGATGTTCTTGACCGCGTCGTCCATGATCGACAGGTTGCGCAGGCCGAGGAAGTCCATCTTCAGCAGGCCGAGCGTCTCGCAGGTCGGGTAGTCGAACTGCGTGATCACCGCCCCGTCCGCCTCCCGCTTCATCAGCGGGACGTGGTCGATCAGCGGCTCGGCCGACATGATCACGCCAGCGGCGTGCACACCGGTCTGCCGGATCAGGCCCTCCAGGCCGCGCGCGGTGTCGATGACCTTCTTGACGTCGACGTCCTGCTCGTAGAGGCTCCGGACCTCGCCGGCCTCGTTGTAGCGCGGGTGCTTGTCGTCGAAGATGCCGCTGAGCGGGATGTCCTTGCCCATCACCGCGGCCGGCATCGCCTTGGTGATCTTGTCGCCCAGCGCGTACGGGTAACCCAGCACCCGGGACGAGTCCTTGATCGCGGCCTTCGCCTTGATCGTGCCGAACGTCGCGATCTGCGCGACCTTGTCCTCGCCCCACTTCTCGGTGACGTACCGGATGACCTCGCCGCGCCCACGCTCGTCGAAGTCGATGTCGATGTCAGGCATCGAGACGCGGTCGGGGTTGAGGAAGCGTTCGAAGATCAGGCCGAACGGGATCGGGTCGAGGTCGGTGATGCCGAGCGCGTACGCGACCAGGCTGCCCGCCGCGGAACCGCGGCCCGGGCCGACTGGGTGGCCGTTGCGCTTCGCCCACATGATGAAGTCGGCGACGACGAGGAAGTACGAGGGGAACCCCATCTGGAGGATGACGTCCATCTCGTACTCGGCTTGCTTCTTGTACCGCTCGTGGTCGGGGTAGCCGTCGGGGAACCTGCGGTCCATGCCCTCCCAGACCTGGGCCTTGAAGAACGACGCCTCGTCGCCGCCGTCCGGCACCGGGAACTTCGGCATCAGGTTGCGGAACTCGAACATGCCCGCGGTGTCGATCCGCTCGGCGATCTCCAGCGTGGTGCGGCAGCCCTCCTGCCAGGCGTCCCCACTGTCGATGCCGCGCATCTCGTCGGCGGTCTTGAGGTAGTAGCCGGAGCCCTCGAACTGGAACGTGGGAGCGGCGAGCGTGCTCGCGGTCTGCACGCAGAGCAGCGCGGAGTGCGCGGTCGACTCGTGCTCGTAGGTGTAGTGGCTGTCGTTGGTGACGACGAACCTGAGGTCGAACTCCTTGGCGATCTTCTCCAGGCCGGCGCGGCCGCGCCGGTCGATGTCGATGCCGTGGTCCATCAGCTCGACGAAGAAGTTCTCCTGGCCGAAGATGTCCCGGAAGTCGGCGGCGGCCTGTCTTGCTTCGTTCTCCTGGCCGAGCCTTATTCGCGTTTGGATCTCCCCGGACGGGCAGCCGGTGGTGGCCATCAGGCCCTCGGAGTACGTGGACAGCAGCTCGCGGTCCATTCGCGGCTTGCGGAAGAAGCCGTCCAGCGAGGCCCTGGTCTGCAGCTTGAAGAGATTCTTCAGGCCGACCGCGTTCTTGGCCCAGATCGTCATGTGCGTGTAGGCGCCGGCACCGGAGACGTCGTCGTCCTTCTGGTGCGGCTGCCCCCACTTGACGGGCGCCTTGTGGAACCGGCTGTGCGGCGCGACGTACGCCTCGACCCCGATGATCGGCGTGACGCCGGCGCCCTTGGCCTTGGTGAAGAAGTCGTACGCCCCGTGCAGGTTGCCGTGGTCGGTGATCGCGATCCCCGGCATGCCCTGCCGATTGGCCTCGGCGAACATGTCCTTGAGCTTGGCAGCGCCATCGAGCATGGAGTACTCGGTGTGTACGTGCAGGTGCACGAACGAGTCGGACATGCTCTGCTGCGCCTCCTGAACTACCTCTGTGCAGCCGGTGTGCTGCCGGGTCGCGACGTCACTTGCGGGGATCGCCGATCGGGGAAGGTGTGGTCGGCTACCGCGGAACTCCGACTCTAGAGGGCCCCGCCGACAACTCGCCGGAGGGCTCAGAGGGACACTCCGAGGCCTGTCGAAAGTCTCACGATCCGATCGGCCCGGCCGCTGTTTCCGCAGGCGGGCTTTCCCGCAACCGTAGAGTTGGGTCGCCACGCAACACACCGGGCGGCGATGTCGCGGAAGGGCGTCCCGTGGCCTACAGGCTGGGTGCGATCACTCTGGGAGTCACGCTCGCGGTGGCTGGCTGCGTACCGCAGGATCACCCAGCCGAGCGTCGGCCCACCACGCCCGGTGTCGAGTCGTCCATCGAGCCGTTGCGGACTTCTCCCGGCCAGGTGGTGCTGCGCTGTCGCGACGCCGTGGCGAGCACGACAGGAGACGGCGGATCGCGTCGCGGTGCCCTGGTCATCGACGACGTCGTGATCGAGTCATGGGGGCCAGCTGGCAGTCCGATGTCTCCGGCCGCGGACGTCCTGACCAGTGTTCCCTCAACGGACCGGCGCTACTTCGCCAAGGCGCCGGTCCAGCTGCCGCCGGCCTCCGGTCCGGTGTCGATCCGGGTGATCGAACCCCGAGGAGTGACGCTCGGTTGGGTCCCGGGCTACCTGTGGACCGACCCGAGACGCGACTACTCGTTGGCGGACTACGAGTCCCGATGGGTGACGTTCGCAGGCTGCGGTGGTGCCGCCACGTATCTCGGTGGGGTGCTCAGTACCGAGTCCAGCACCTGCGCGACCTTCGAGATCACCACGGCCCGCCGCGGCCGGACCCGCGTTGTGGTGGCGCTCGGTCAGGCCGACTGCGACGCGAGCAGGTAGATCCATTCCTCCACCTCCTCCTGGCGGATGTCGGAGAAGGCGCGGGTGTCGCCGATGCGGACGAAGCCGTTGCGCTCGAGGACCTTGATCGAGCCCGCGTTGTCCTGGACCACTCGGGCGTGCAGCGGGCGGTCCAGGAGCGTGGTGAGGAGCTCGGCGAGCGCCTTCGTCGCGAGGCCGCGACCCCAGTGTTCGCGGGCGATGCCGTACGTGACCTCGTGGTCGCCCTCCATCCAGAAGGCACCCACGCTGCCCACGACCTGGCCGTCCTCGACGATCGCGAGCATCACGCAGGCGTCGTCGGCGAGGATCTTCGCCACGTGCGCGGTGAACTGCTCCCAGTCGCGCGGCTTCGGCGGGCCGAACGCGGCCATCCGGTGGCCCTCCGGGTCGAGCTGCTGCTCGTACAGGGCCGGCAGGTCTTCGGGGGTGACTTCTCGCAGCATGCCGCCGATCCAAGCACTGGCCACCGACAACCCGGTCCTAGTGCTTCGCCACGTCCAGGCTGGCCTCGATGATCGCGGTCACGATCCGCCGCAGCTGGTCGGCGCCGAGGCGCGGGGCGAGCTCAGCCATCCGGGCCACGATCTCCTCCTCGCGGTCGAGGTCGCGGCCGGCATGCCCGCCGACCGGCTTGATGCGCTGCACCTGCTCGGTCAACGCGGCGCGATGCTCCAGGAGTACGGCCAGAGCGGTGTCGATCTCGTCGATCGCTGCCCGGCATTCCGCCAACGTGGACGGACGCGTGGCAGGCAACAGCGGGCGTACGGCCTCTGCCAATTGGTCCATGACCAGCACCGTAGCGCCGGCCATCCACGCTAGCCAAAATGGTCGAGCCGGCTCGCTCAGTTTCGCGCCGGACCGTCTGGTCACCGTCTGTCAGCGGCCTGGCCGATGTGCAATAGGGCTGCTTCTTCGACGAGCCGGCTCGACTAGCTGGGCGAGTTGTCCACCGATCGGGCAACCTCGAGCGCGCTGGTCAGGTCGTCCGGGTACGACGAGGAGAACGACACCCGCTCCCCCGTCCCCGGATGCGTGAACGCCAGCTCGTACGCGTGCAGCCACTGCCGGGTCAGCCCGAGCCGCTGCGCGAGCACCGGGTCCGCACCGTAGGTCAGGTCGCCGACGCACGGATGACGTACCGCCGACATGTGCACGCGGATCTGGTGCGTCCGCCCCGTCTCCAGCCGGATCTCCAGCAGCGACGCGTGCCGCAGGGCCTCCAGCGTCGAATAGTGCGTCACCGACGGCTTGCCCGACGCGACGACGGCCCAGCGGTACTCGTGCACCGGGTGCCGGTCGATCGGCGCGTCGATCGTTCCGCGCGATGGATCCGGGTGCCCCTGCACGAGCGCGTGATAGATCTTGTCGACGGTGCGTTCGCGGAACGCGTCCTTCAGCACCGAGTACGCGCGTTCGGACTTCGCCACGACCATCAGCCCGCTCGTACCGACGTCGAGCCGGTGCACGACGCCCTGGCGTTCGGCCGCCCCGGACGTCGAGATCCGGAAGCCCGCCGCCGCCAGGTGCCCGACCACGGTCGGACCGCGCCAGCCCGGGCTCGGGTGCGCCGCGACGCCGACCGGCTTGTCGACGACGACGAGGTCGGCGTCGTCATACACCACGCGCATGCCCTCGACGGTCTCCGGCGCGACCGGCTCAGCGGGCCGCGGCATCTCGACCTCGAGCCAGGTGCCGGCCGACACGCGTTCGGACTTCATCGGCGAAGTGCCGTCGAGCAGTACCAGCCCCGACTCCACCAGCTCGGCGGCCTTCGTCCGCGACACTCCGAACAGCCGAGCGAGCGCGGTGTCGAGCCGTTCGCCCTCGAGTCCTTCGGGTACGGCGAGGCTGCGACGCTCCCCGCTCACTCCTTGCCCTCGCGTACCTCACGCACCTCGCGCGTGCCGTCGAGGCGACGCCCGGTGAACGTGAGCAGGATGACCAGGCAGACCGCGCAGGTGATCGACATGTCGGCGACGTTGAACACCGGCCAGTACGGCAGCTGCAGGAAGTCCACGACGTGCCCGCGCATCACGCCGGGGTCGCGGAAGAACCGGTCGATCAGGTTGCCGAACGCGCCGCCGAGCACGAAGCCGAGCGTGATCGCCCACGCGACGCTGCCGGCCTTGAACGTCAGCCGGATGACCACGGCGACCACGATCAGCACGAAGCACACGACGACCGGCGTGAACGCCGAACCCATGCCGAACGCCGCGCCGCCGTTGCGGACGAGCACGAGCGTCAGCAGGCCGTTCAGCAACTGGATCGGGCCGTCGCTGAGCTCGTTCAGCGCGATCAGCTTGGTGATCTGGTCGATCAGGATCACGACCGCGGCGACGCCGCCGGAGAACGCGAGCAGCACGCCGCGTGGGCGGTGCGGCTTGGGCGGCTGAGGCGGTTCCACCGGGGGGTCCGCGGGGGCGTCGGGTCCTATGGCGTCGTCGTTCAGCGACGCTCCTCCAGCTGTTTGCATGTCAGGCACAGTGTCGCACGCGGGAATGCCTGCAGCCGACCCTTCCCGATCGGGTTGCCGCAGCGTTCGCAGATGCCGTACGTGCCGTCCGCGATGTGGGCTTGGGCACGGGCGATCTGGGCCAGCATCTCGCGGGCGTTGTTGGCGAGCTGGATCTCGTGCTCGCGTTCGTACGCCTTCGAACCCTGGTCGGCCTGGTCGTCGCCGGCTCCGTCTCCGGCGTCGCGGGTGAGGTCGGCGAGGTCGTGGTCGGTCTCGTCGATCTGGGCCTGCAGCCGGTCGGCATCGGCCTGGAGCTCGTCCGCGACCTCCTGCAGCTCGGCGTCGGACCAGGGCGACTCGTCGGCGCGGACGACCAGGTCGCGGGCCGTCTTCTTCGCGGGCGCCTTCTTAGCCAGAGTCGTCTTCTTGGCAGCTGGGGCCTTCTTGGCTGGCAGGGCTTTCTTGGCGACTGGGGCCTTCTTGGCAGGAGCCTTGGCCGCGGCCTTCTCCGCCGGAGCCTTCTCCGCCGGAGCCTTCTCCGCCGGAGCCTTCTTCGCCGGAGCCTTCTTGACGGGCGCCTTCTTGGCCGGCTCCTTGGCGGCAGCCTTCTTCGCCGGTGCGGCCTTCTTCACGACCGTCGTCTTCGCAGCCGTCTTCTTCGCGGGCGCGGCCTTCTTGGCCGCCCGGGTGCCGCCACTGGTACGCGCCATTGCGAACCTCCGTTCAGGCTAGCCGGGGTGCCGGAAGGATAGGCCCGGCCGTTCCAGACCTTCAATCATCCGCGCCGAGCAAGTCCGCAAACCTTTTCTGTACATCCGACGCGCCGATATCGACAACTTTGTCCCGATTAGTCGCTCCGGAAACCAGCGTGACCGCGGACTTCGGGACGCCGAACGCGGCCGCCACCGCCGCCAACGCTGCCGCGGTCGCCCGCCCGTCCACAGCACGCTCCGTCACCGCCACCACCAGCGCCTCGCCCCGCGCCCCTGCGTAGCGCCCACCGACCCGAGCGCGGCGCGCACCGGGCTTGACCCGCAGGGCGATACGGAACGACTCGGCCACTCGCCTATCATCGCGAAGCGTGACCGCTAGCTATCGCCCCGTCCCGCCCCAGGTCGACCTGCCCGAGCTCGACCACGCGATCCTCTCGTTCTGGCGGGACAACGACGTGTTCGCCAAGTCGCTCGCCAGGACTCAGGACGGCGAGCGCTGGACGTTCTACGAGGGCCCGCCCACCGCGAACGGGCAGCCGGGGGCGCACCATGTCGAGGCGCGCGTGTTCAAGGACATGTTCCCGCGCTACCAGACCATGCGCGGGCGGTTCGTCGAGCGCAAGGCCGGCTGGGACTGCCACGGGCTGCCGGTCGAGGTCGCGGTGGAGAAGGAGCTCGGCATCTCGGGCAAGCCGCAGATCGAGGAGTACGGCGTCGCGGAGTTCAACGCGAAGTGCCGCGAGTCGGTGAAGCGGTACGTCGGCGCGTTCACCGAGCTCACCGAGCGCATGGGCTACTGGGTGGACCTGTCCGAGGCGTACTGGACGATGAACCCGTCCTACGTCGAGTCGGTCTGGTGGTCACTCAAGGTCATCTTCGACAAGGGCCTGCTGGTTCGCGACTACCGGATCAGCCCGTACTGCCCGCGCTGCGGCACCACACTGTCCGACCACGAGCTCGGCCAGCCCGACGTCTACCAGATGGTCGCCGACCCCTCGGTGTTCGTACGGATGCCGCTCACCTCGGGCCCGCTCGCCGGCAAGGCGTCGCTGCTGATCTGGACGACGACGCCGTGGACGCTCGTCTCCAACACCGCCGTCGCCGTGCATCCCGAGGTCGAGTACGTCGCCGCGACCGACGGCAAGGAGACGCTGATCGTCGCGGCCGACCTGCTGGCGGTACTCGGCGAGGGCTGGAAGGTCACCGAACGGTTCCGCGGCGCGGAGATGGAGCGGTGGACGTACTCCCGCCCGTTCTCGCTGGTGGAGCTCGAGGACGCCAACTACGTGGTGGTCGACCCCTACGTCTCGACCGAGGACGGCACGGGCCTGGTGCACCAGGCGCCGGCGTTCGGCGAGGACGACTACCGGGTCGGCCGCAAGTACGGGTTGCCGGTGGTGAACCCGGTCCGTCCGGACGGCACCTTCGAGGAGTCGTTGAACCTCGTCGGCGGCAAGTTCTTCAAGCAGGCTGACGATTCGCTGGTCGTGTCGCTGCGCGAACGCGGGCTGCTGTTCCGCGGCGAGAAGTACGAGCACACGTACCCGCACTGCTGGCGCTGCGGCACCGCCCTGCTCTACTACGCGCTCCCGTCATGGTTCATCCGGACGACCGAGCGCGCCGAGGCGCTACTGGCGGAGAACGAGAAGACGAACTGGTTCCCGGACACGATCAAGCACGGCCGGTACGGCGAGTGGCTGCGCAACAACGTGGACTGGGCGCTGTCGCGGAACCGCTACTGGGGCACGCCGCTGCCGATCTGGGAGTGCGACGAGGGACACCTCACCTGCGTCGGATCCCTTGCGGAGTTGGGCGATCTCGCGGGCGCCGACCACGGTGACGTGGATCCGCACCGGCCGTTCGTCGACGACATCGCGATCGCCTGCCCCGACTGTGGCGGAGAGGCGCGGCGCGTGCCCGAGGTGATCGACGCCTGGTACGACTCCGGCTCGATGCCGTTCGCGCAGTTCGGCTATCCGTACGCGGAGGGGTCGAAGGCGACGTTCGAACAGGCGTACCCGGCGCAGTTCATCTGCGAGGCCGTCGACCAGACCCGCGGCTGGTTCTACTCGCTGATGGCGGTCGGGACGTTGGTGTTCGACCGGTCGTCGTACGAGAACGTGCTGTGCCTCGGGCTGATCCTGGCCGAGGACGGCCGGAAGATGAGCAAGCACCTCGGCAACGTGCTCGAGCCGATCGGGCTGATGGAGCGGCACGGCGCGGACGCGGTGCGGTGGTTCATGGCGTGCTCGGGTTCGCCGTGGACGGCGCGTCGCGTGGGCGACACGACGATCCAGGAGGTCGTGCGCAAGGTCATCTTGACATACTGGAACACGGTCGCGTTCCACACGCTCTACGCCTCGCTGGCGGACTGGACGCCGTCCGCGCCGGTGGAGTCGTCGAACGTGCTGGACCGCTGGCTCTCGTCGGAGACCGCGCGGTTGGTGCGGGACCTGACCGAGGCGTACGAGACGTTCGACACGCAGCGGATCGGGCAGCGGCTCGGCGAGTTCGTCGACGACCTGTCGAACTGGTACGTGCGGCGGTCGCGGCGGCGGTTCTGGGCCGGCGACGCCGAGGCGCTGTCGACGTTGCACGCGACGTTGGAGGCGCTGACGCTGGTGATGGCGCCGCTGGTGCCGTTCGTGACCGAGCGGGTGTGGCAGGACCTCGTACGGCCGGTGCGTTCGTCGGCGCCGGTCTCGGTGCATCTCGCGGACTGGCCCGGCGCCGGGGCGGTGGACGACGCGCTGTCGACGCAGGTGACGCTGGCGCGGCGGGTCGTCGAGCTGGGCCGCGCGGCCCGCGCGGAGGCGAAGGTGAAGACGCGGCAGCCGTTGGCGCTGGCTCTGGTGGGAGCGCCGGGCTGGTCGTCGCTGCCGGAGGAGCTGCGCCAGGAGGTCGCGGAGGAGCTGAACGTGCTGCGGCTGCAGGGACTCGTCGAGGCGGGCGAGGAACTGGTCGAGTACGCGGTGAAGCCGAACTTCCGCACGTTGGGCAAGCGCTTCGGCAAGGGAACGCCCACGGTGGCTTCGGCGGTGTCGGCCGCGGACGCGGGTGTGGTGGCGACGGCGCTGCGGGAGTCGGGCTCGGCTGTCGTGACGGTCGACGGTGCCGAGGTGTCGCTGACGGCGGACGAGGTGATCGTGTCGGAGCGGCCGCGCGAGGGCTGGGCGGTCGCGAACGCGCACGGCGAGACCGTGGCGCTGGACCTGCACGTGACCGACGCGCTGCGCCGGGCCGGTCTCGCCCGCGAGGTCGTCCGGCTGATCCAGGAGGCGCGGAAGGCGCGCGGCCTCGAGGTCAGCGACCGGATCGAGCTGCGCTGGTCCGCCGAGTCGGACGAACTGGCCGCGGCGTTGCGCGAGCACGGCTCGTTCCTCGGCGACGAGGTCCTGGCGACGTCGGTCGAGGAGGACGCGCCGGAGCCGGATGCGGGCTTCGCGGTGGAGCTGTCGGAGGACCTCGGCCTGACGCTCTGGTTCCGGAAAGCCAGCGCCAGCTAGGCCAGGTTTGGAATGAGGGCGTCCCTCTGTCGATTAGATCGCTACAGGGACGCCCTCATTCCATAGAACGAGCGAACGCCCCGGGTCCCATGGGGGACCCGAGGCGCTCGCAGCTCGTCCTCGTAGGACTTTCTCGAAGTTAGAGCGATGACTCGTCGTCGTCCTCGAGCAGCGCGTTCAGACGCGGGGTCTGGCCGCCGCCACGCTCGAGGCGCTCGCCGCCGGCCGGGACCGGTTGCGGGCGGTGGGAGTTGACTGGACGCGGACCGTTCGACTCCGGTGCCGAGATGCCCTGGTCGGGGCCGCCCTGCGAACCCAGCGAGCCTTGGCTCGCCAGTGTGCGCAGCTGCGCCTCGAAGTAGGCCTTCAGGCGGCTCCGGAACTGGCGCTCGAACGTCCGGAGCGTGTCGACTTCCTGCTCCAGGCGCTGCTTGTCCTTCTCCAGTGCTCCGAACATCGAAGCCCGCTTCTCGTTGGTCTCCCGCTCGAGTTGCTCGGACTTCGCGCGGGCGTCGGACTCGAGACGCGCGGCCAGACCGCGAGCCTCGTTCTCCATCCGCTCGCTCCGGGCCCGCGCCTCGGCGAGGATCCGGTTGGCCTGCTCCTTGCTCTCGGCAACGAGCTGGTCGGCGTTCTGGGTGGCGATTTCGAGCAGCCGAGCGGCCGCGGTGGACGCTTCGGCGACCGATGCGGGCGCGGGCGCCGGTTGACGCGGTGGCTGGACCACCGGCTCGGGCGGCTGCTCCTGGACAGTCGGGGGCTTGACATAGGCCGCGCCTTCGCCACGTTGGGCGGCTGCGAGCTTCTGATGGAGGTCGTTGTTCTCGTGGTTCAGACGCTCCAGCTCGGACTCGACCTCGTCGAGGAACTGGTCGACCTCGCCCATGTCGTAGCCCTCGCGCAGGCGGACGGGCGTAAAGCGCTTATTGCGCACGTCCTCGGGCGTCAGCGGCATGACCTCACCTCGGGCTCACAGGGTAGACATCGTGGTTCAGGGAGTTACCGTACCCGGTCTCGGCATAGTTGGCAGCGGGGGATGCCCCGAAAGCCGACTAGGTCGCCAAACTGATCACGATCGCCTGCAGGATGTAGATGATGAGGATCAACAGCAGGAACGAGAGATCGAGCGCGAAACCTCCGAGTCGAAGAGGCGGAATCACGCGGCGTAGCGCCCTCAGAGGCGGGTCGGTCGCGGTGTAGACACCTTCGAGAGCCACGAGCAAAATGCCTCGGGGCTCCCAGGACCGGGCGAAGAACTGAACCCAGTCGACCACGAGTCGTACGAACAGCAGGATCAGAAAGATCCAGAGCAGCACGTAGACAATTTGAAAAACGACCGCCACAGATGCTCCTTGGACGGGGATCGGCAACTGCTGCCGACACTACCTGCTTCGGTCGCTTAACGAGCCTCGCTAGCTCTGGTTGAAGAACCCTCCTTCGGCGATTCTGGCCTTGTCCTCGGCCTTGACCGTGACATTGACCGGCGACAGCAGGAAGACCTTGGCGGTCACCCGTTCGATGCTGCCGTGCAGTCCGAAGATGAGTCCGGCCGCGAAGTCGACGAGTCGCTTGGCGTCGGAGTCGTCCATGCCGGTGAGGTTCATGATCACCGGGGTGCCGTCGCGGAAGTGCTCGCCGATCAGGCGGGCGTCGTTGTACGTACGCGGGTGCAGCGTGGTGATCCGCGACGACCGGTCGGTCGGATCGGGTGCCACCTGCACGGGCGGCCTGTTCGGCAGCGCGGAGACCGTGGCCTCGCGCTCGAAACCGCTCTCGCGGACACGCTCGTCGCGGCGCGGCTGTGCCTCAGCCTCGCGCGGCTCACGGTCGTCGTACTCCCCGTCGAAGGCAGGGTCGTATTCATCGTCGTAGCGGTCCTGGTCTTCCACCAGCCCCAGGTAAACCGCTACCTTGCGCATCGCGCCTGCCATGTGACCTCTGCCCTCCAGTTGCGAGGCTTCTTCCGCGTCGACGCTACCTGAGCAAAGGCCGCTGACCTAGTAACCTGCGCCCTATCCGCACGTGTGTCGCGCCGTGCGTTATCGCCGCCGCCAGGTCGTCGCTCATGCCGGCGGACACCCAGGTCGCCGCCGGATGGGCGGTACGGAGTGTCGCCGCGACCTTCGCGAGCCGTTCGAACGCCTCCTCCGGGTCCTCGCCGAGTGGCGCGACGGCCATCACTCCCCCGAGCTCGAGGCCGTCCGCGCGGGCGATCTCGTCCGCCAGGGAGAGAACGTCGTCCGGACGTACGCCGCCGCGTCCTGGCTCAGCGTCAAGGCTGACTTGCACCAGGCAGCGCAGCTCGCGGCCGGCGTTGGCGGCGGCCTTGGCGAGCGCGGCGGCCAGCTCGGGCCGGTCGACGGAGTGCACGACGGTCGCGTACCTCGCCACCGAGCGCGCCTTGTTGGTCTGCAGCTGCCCGACGAAGTGCCAGTCGAGATCGAGGTCCTCGCAGTCGGCGGCCTTGGTACGGGCCTCCTGGTCGCGGTTCTCGCCGATGTCGCGGACGCCGAGCTCGGCGAGCAGGCGTACGTCGCTGGCGGGAAACGTCTTCGTGACGGCCACCAGCGTGACCTCCCCCGGCGAACGACCCGCCGCGGCACAGGCGGCGGCGATCGACTCGCGCACGGTCGCGAGGTTGGCGGCGAGGTCGTCCAGTCGGGTCACGACTTCAAGCTTGTCACTCCAGCCACACCAACCCCGCCATTCGACCGGTCCGATTCCCGTCGCGTCGGTGGGAGTAGAGGTCCGGCGACTCCATCGTGCAGATCGGCAGGTGCGCGGCCTCGATGCCGAGGTCGGTCAGCTGGGCGAGCACGCCGTGGCCGATGTCGAGGCCGGGCGTCCCCCAGCGCGTGGTCGAGCGGGCCGCGGGTACGGCGGACGCGATCTCATCCTGCATGGTCTGCGGCACCTCGTAGCACTCACCGCACACGCACGGCCCCACCCGGGCAACGATCGAGTCGGCGCCGTACGAACGCATCCGTTCCACGGTCGCGGCCACGATGCCCGCCGCGAGACCGGGCCGCCCGGCGTGGGCCGCACCGACGATGCGTGCCTTGGCGTCGACCAAGAGCACCGGGGCGCAGTCCGCCACGAGCGCGACCAGCACCACGCCCGGAGTACTGGTGACGAGGCCGTCGACCGCCGGCCGGGTGCGCTGGGGTGGCTCGGTGAGCTCCAGGACGTCGGTCCCGTGCACGCACCGCATGATCGCGAGCTGCTCGGCGCCGACGCCGAGCCCGTTGCAGACGAGGTCCCAATTGGCGCTGACGCGCTCCGGCCGGTCGCCGGTCACCGAGGACAGGTTCAGGGAGCCGTACGGAGACTCGCTCACACCACCGTTGCGGTCGGTGAAGGCGATGCGGGCCCCGCCGAGGTCTTCTCGCCACACGAACACAACAGCGATCCTGCCGGCCGAGCGTTACCCGCAACGACCTATCACCGGACCACTAGTGGCCACGATTGTGTGGAACTCCCCGTTACTTCAGGAAATCGGGAACGTCCAGCTCTTCGGTGCTGTCGTCGAACACGATCCGGCGCGGCGCGCGGACGCTGCTCGGCGGCGTGGGCGCCGGCGGCATCGACGGGAAGTCGCTCACCGGCGCGTTGGGCGCCTCGGGGCGTACAGGTGAAGGCTCCGGCTTGGCGGACTCCACCGACTCCTCGGCAGGCCGGGTGGCCGGCGACCCGTTGCCGTTCCCGTTGCTCGCCGTCGGCTGCGGCTCCGGCGTCGACACCGGCCGGCCGAGCTCACCGGGTCGCCGCACCGGGTTGGTGGGAGCGGGCGCCGGGGTGGGCGGCGAGGGGTTGAACGTCGGTCGCGGCGTGCCCTGCGCCGGCACCTGGGCCGTGTGGGTCTGCTGAGCCTGGGAGTTCTGCGACTGCTGCGACTGCGCGGACGTCTGCTTGCGCGGCTGACCGCCGTCAAAGCCCGCCGCGATCACCGTGACGCGCACCTCGTCGCCGAGGCCGTCGTCGATTACCGCGCCGAAGATGATGTTCGAGTCCGCGTGCGCCGCCGACGAGACGAGCTGCGCGGCCTCGTTGATCTCGAACAGGCCCAGGTCCGACCCTCCGGCGATCGACAGCAGCACGCCGTGCGCCCCGTCGATCGACGCCTCGAGCAGCGGCGAGGAGATCGCCATCTCGGCGGCCGCGACCGCGCGGTTCTCCCCGCGCGCCGAACCTATGCCCATGAGCGCCGAGCCGGCGTTCGACATCACGCTCTTCACGTCGGCGAAGTCCAGGTTGATCAGGCCGGGCGTAGTGATCAGGTCGGTGATGCCCGAGACACCTTGCAGCAGCACCTGGTCGGCCTGCTTGAACGCGTCGAGCACGCTCACCTGGCGGTCGCTGATCGACAGCAGCCGGTCGTTCGGGATCACGATCAGCGTGTCGACCTCGTCCCGCAGCGACCCGATGCCGTCCTCGGCCTGCGTCGCGCGCTTCTTCCCCTCGAACGCGAACGGCCGGGTCACGACACCGATGGTCAGCGCGCCGAGCGAACGGGCGATGCGCGACACGACCGGCGCGCCACCCGTACCCGTACCGCCGCCCTCGCCTGCGGTGACGAACACCATGTCGGCGCCCTTGAGCACCTCTTCGATGTCCTCGGCGTGGTCCTCGGCGGCCTTCTTGCCGACGTCGGGGTTGGCACCCGCGCCGAGACCGCGGGTCAGCTCGCGTCCGATGTCGAGCTTCACGTCGGCGTCGCTCATCAACAGCGCCTGCGCATCGGTGTTGATCGCGATGAACTCGACGCCCTTGAGTCCCACCTCGATCATCCGGTTGACCGCGTTGACACCACCGCCGCCGATACCGACGACCTTGATGACAGCGAGGTAGTTCTGCGGTGCCGCCACGTCGCTCGCCTCTCGGTAGAAATCACTTCTCGGGTTTCGGCCGGCGTAACCCTCACCCTCAACTAGAGAGTTATAGTTATGTCAACCTCGACCTGATACAGCAACGTACGCAAGCGTTCGGGACCAACCAAGCCGCCACGCCGAGCGTGGGAGTTGCGGAACGTGACCGTGCCCACTTTCCTTGGCGTATGAGCTGGAACGAGATCGGCGAGCGCTGTTTCGCCCGTAGGTACGAGACCTTCAACGTCGCTGTCGGAGTCGTCGTGGGCACCGACGGGCTGCTCGTGATCGACACGAGAGGCGCGACGCGGCAGGGTCACGAGGTCGTCTCCGATCTCCGCCACCTCTCCCCTCTTCCGGTCCGCTGGGTCGTCAACTCCCATTGGCATGGCGACCACACGTTCGGCAACGCGGCGCTCGCCGAACTGGGCGTGCCGATCTACGCGCACGCGACAGTGCCCAGCATGCTCGCGGAGTGGGGTGAGCCGATGCGCGACGCGCTCGTGCGCCGCGTGCCCGACGTCACCGCGGAGGTGAAGGAGACCGTCATCACGCCGCCGACGGAGACGTTCGCCTCGACGCTCACGCTCGACCTCGGCGACAGGCAGGTCGAGCTGGTCCACCCGGGCCGCGGCCACACCGAGGGCGACATCGTGATCCGGGTGTCGGACGCGGACGTGATGTACGCGGGCGACCTGATCAAGTCGGCGACGCCACCGTCCTACAGCCCGGGCGCGTTCCCGCTGGAGTGGCCGGCCACGCTCGACGCCGTCGCCGAGCTGCTCACGGCCGACACCGCAGTGGTACCGGGGCACGGACCGTTCGTCGACAGGACGTTCCTCACGACGCAACGCGACGAGCTCGCGGCGATCGCCCAGACGGTCCGTGCGTTGTGGGAGGCCGACGTCCCCGTGGACGAGGCTCTCGCCGCGGGCACGTGGCCGTACGAGGAGAAGTACGTACGGGACGCGGTGTCCAAGGGGTACGAGGACTTAGGCCGTTTCTCTTAACTATCGCCTCGCGCGCGACACCCCACATCCCGCCTGGACGCGGTCCACATCGTCACCCATCTAACCAATATGAATTCCTCCTGCACCACGCCCAGCCGGGCGCGGAGCGCCGCGCGCCATCGCGCTACGCGCGATGACCGACGCTACTTGAGAGACACGGCCTAGGCCTTCGTCGTCGGTAGGTCGGGGACGCTGACGTCGTACTCCTTCGCGCCGCCCTGCTCCAACAGAGCCGCGAGGACGCGAGCCTTCTTGTCCGACTCGTCGGAGCTCCCCCACATCACCGCCACGTTCCCGGTGAGGCGCAACGTCACCGAGTCGGCGGTCCGGGCCGACACCGCGACCAGCTTCGTCTTCAGCGCCGGCGGCAGGCTCGCGACCACGCCGGCCGCGGAGGCGAGCGTCGGTGCGCGGGTGGCGCCCCAGGCCGACAGTGTCACGACCGGCAACTCCGCCGGGCGTGCCGGCACCGTACGGAACGCGACGCCGGAAGCGTCCACCAGCTGCAGCGAGCCGCCGTCGGACAGCACCACGACCGGCGTGCGCTCCACCACCGAGATCGACACCGTGTGCGGCCACGACCGGCTCACCTCGGCGGACGCCAACGCCGGCAGCTTCGCGAGGACCCGCGAACGCGCCGCGTCCACGTCCACCTTCGCCAGCGGCCCGCCCGTTCCGACCGCGGCGGCGCCGACGACGTCGTCCGACGACAGCGGCGACGCGGCCGGCAGCCCGCGTACGGAGACGGCCCGGACGTCCAGCACCGTGGAGAATCCGACGACCCACACCACCGCGCCGACGACCAGCCCGAGGGCCACGAGCACGAGCAGGGGCCGCAGCCGGAGCAGCCGCCGAGAGAACCGCCGCCGCTTGAACCGGCGAGCCGAGCTCGACGACACGTCCGCGGTCATGACGAGGAAGGTAGGGAGGCCTCGACGAGCTCCAGGAACTCCGGCCCGATCAGCGCCACGTCCGGCGCGCCCAGCGTGAGCACGAGGTCGCCCGGCCGAGCGCGTTCGAACAGATGGTGCGGTACGGCCGACCAGGAGGTCTCGTACACGATGCGCTCGGGCGGCAGCGGGATGTGCGGGACGATCATCGCGCCGGTCACGCCCGGGATCGGGTCGTCGCCGGTCGGGTCCATCACTACGACCTCGTCGGCCAGCGCCAGCGCTTCGCCGAGCTCCTTGAAGAAGAACTTCGTCCGCGTGTGCCGCAGCGGCCGGAACGCCACGACGACCCGTCCGCCCTCGCCGACGGCGCCGCGCGCGGCGTGCATGTTCACGAGCATCTCGGTCGGGTGGTGCCCGTAGTCGTCGTAGACGCGGATCCCGTTCGCGGCACCCTTGAACTCGAACCGCCGGCGGGTGCCGGTGTAGCTCGACAGCCCCTCGCGGATCTCCGTCGACGGGAACCCGACGCCCAGGCAGGCGGCGTACGCGGCCGCGGCGTTCAGCGCGTGGTGCTTGCCGGCGACGTGCACGTCGACCGTGCCCTGCCGGCGCCCCTGCACGACCAGCTCAAACGTCGAGCCGAGCGGCTTGAGCTCGACGCGGTCCACGCGGACGTCCGCGTCGGGTGCCTCGCCATACGTACGGACGTCGAACCCGCGCGCGCGGGACCGCTCCGCCAGCGCACGCGCGCCGGGATCGTCCAAGCAGGCAACGAGATACCCGCCGGGAACGATGCGGTCGACGAACTGGTCGAACGCGTCGTGGTAGTCCTCGCGGGAGGCGTACATGTCGAGGTGGTCGGGATCGACGTTCGTGACGACCGCGACCTCCGGGGAGTACTCGAGGAACGCGCGGTCGGACTCGTCGGCCTCGACGACGAAGATGTCGCCGGTGCCGTCGTGCGCGTTCGTCCCGGTGTCGTTGAAGTTTCCGCCGATCGCGAACGACGGGTCCGCACCGCAGTGCTGCAGCGCGACCGCGATCATCGACGACGTCGTGGTCTTGCCGTGCGCGCCGGAGATCGCCACCACGCGGCGGTCGACCATCACGGCGGACAACGCAGCCGCGCGCGAGTAGAGCCGGAGGCCGAGGCGCTGCGCCTCGACGACCTCGACGTTCGTCTCCTTGACCGCGGTCGAGATCACCAGCGTGTCGGCCTCGGCGACGTGCGCGGGATCGTGGCCGACCCAGCACTCGGCGCCGAGCGCACGGAGGGCGGTGAGCGTACGGGAGTCCTTCGCGTCGCTCCCGGTGACGCTGATGCCGCGGGCGAGCATGATCCGTGCGATGCCGGACAGGCCGGCTCCGCCGATGCCCACGAAGTGGACGTGGCCCAGCTTCTCCGCCGGCAGTACCTCCAGCGGCGGGGGAACGATCACCGTCGCACCTCCGAAGACCCCTTTCCGGCCACCTTCATGACCATCTCCGCCAACCGGTCGTCGGCGTCCGCGGGTAGCAGGTCGCGCGCCGCCTTCGACATCGCGGCGAGCCGGGCGGTGTCGTTGATGAGCGCGATCACGTTCGTCCGCACCCATTCGGGAGTCAGCGCGGCGTCGTCGACCATGACACCGCCACCTGCCTCGACGACCGGACGCGCGTTCAGCCGCTGCTCACCGTTGCCGACCGGGTACGGACAGAAGACGGCGGGCAGCCCGACCGCGGCAAGCTCGGTCACCGTGTTGGCGCCGGCTCGGGCGATCGCGAGATCCGCCGCAGCATACGCGAGGTCCATCCGGTCGATGTACGGCAGTGCGACGTAGCGCGGCGCGTTCGGCGGCAGTTCGACGTCGATCTGCTTGTCCTGGCCGTAGTGGTGCAGGACCTGGATTCCAGCCTCGGCGAGTGCCGGCGCGGCGCCCGAGACGGCCTGGTTGATCCGCTGCGAACCCTGCGAACCGCCCGTGACCAGCAGCGTCGGCGACTTCTGGGTGAACCCGAACGCGGCCCGTGCCATCGGCCGGAGGTCCTGCCGGTCGAGCGTGGCGATCTCGCGCCGGATCGGCAGCCCGACGTGGACGCCGTGCCGCAGCGGGGTGTTCGGAAAGCTCACTGCCACGTTCGTAGTGACGAGCGAAGCGGCGAATCGGTTGGCTATTCCGGGCCGCGCGTTCTGCTCGTGGACGACGACAGGCACCTTCTGCCGCTTCGCGGCGAGGTACGCCGGCATCGCGACGTACCCGCCGAGGCCGACCAGAACGTCGGCGCCGACCTTGGCGAGGACGGCGCTGGCGGCCTTGACCGCGCCGGCGAGCCGGCCCGGGACGGTGAGCAGGCGCGGCGTGAGCTCCCGCGGCAGGGGGACGCGCGGGATCATCGCGATGTCGTACCCCGCCTCGGGGATCAGACGGGCCTCCAGGCCCTCCTCGGTGCCGAGGAAGGTCAGGCCGATCGTCGGGTCCAGGCGGCGCAACGCGGCGGCGACGGCCAGCGCCGGTGAGATGTGACCGGCACTGCCTCCGCCTGCGAGCACGACGTGCACGGGCTTCCTCACTCGTCGGAATCGTCGTTGGACTGCTTGGACTGCTTGGCCTCGCGCCTGGCCTGCCGCTTCGCGGCGAGGGCCGCTCGGGCTTCGGGCTCGTTGCGCGCGAACGCGACGAGCAGGCCGAGGGCGAACAGGGTGGGCAGCATGGCGGACCCACCGTACGACACGAGCGGAAGAGGGATGCCAGTGATAGGCAGCAGGTTGACGACGGCGCCCATGTTGACGAGCGCCTGGGAGATGATCCAGCCGACGATCCCGGCCGCGGCGAGCTTGGTGAACGTGTCGGTGGCGCGCAGGGCGATCCGTACTCCGGCGAACGCGAGCAGGAGGAACAGCCCCAGCACGACCAGCGTCCCGGCGAGGCCCATCTCCTCGCCGATCACGGCGAAGATGAAGTCGGTGTGCGACTCGGGGAGCTGGCCCCACTTCTCCCGGCTGTTGCCGATGCCCACGCCGAACCAGCTACCCGTCCCGAGCGCGAACAAGCCGTGCGCGGCCTGCCATCCCGTGTTGGCGTAGTCCTCGAACGGGTTGAGGAAGCTGGTGAGCCTCTCCAGCCGGTAGTCCCTGGTGGTGGCGAGGTAGCCGACGAGTCCGCCGACGACGATCACGAGGAAGCCGAAGAAGCGCATCGGCATGCCGACGACGAACAGCAGGACGAGCACGACGGAGAACAGCACGAGCGACGTACCCAGGTCGCCCTGGCCGAGCACGAGCGCGAGGACGAGGCCAGTGACGGGGAGGAACGGCACGAAGAGGTGCTTCCACTGGGAGAGCAGTTTCTCCTTGCGGGCAAGCAGATCCGCGCCCCAGAGGACGAGTGCGAGCTTGGCCATCTCGCTGGGCTGGAGCTTGAACGGGCCGCCGAAGTCGAGCCAGTTGCGGTTGCCGTTGACCTCGTGGCCGAGGCCGGGTACGTACGTGAGCAGCAGCAGGATGACGGAGAGCGCGAGGGCTGGGTAGACGAAGGCTCTGAGGACCTTGTTCGGGAGCCGCGAGGCGAGCCAGGCGATGGGGAGGCCGGCGACGACCCAGATGATCTGGCGTTCGAAGATCGCGTAGGAGCTGCCGTAATGGCGTAGTGCCTCGACGCTCGAGGCTGAAAGGACCATGGCCAGGCCGAGCGCGAGCAGCATGCCGCTGGCGCCGAGGACGAGGTGGTAGGAGGCGAGCGGACGGTCGAGGGAGCGCTTGACCGCCGCGACCCAGCCGAACCCGGTACGTTCCGTCCCTGCCGTCGCTTCACCTGCTGGCTTGGCCAGCTCCCGGTCGTCCGCGGCGGTCGTCATGCCCCTCCCAGGTCACGGCGCACGAGCCGGGTTGCGGCCCGTGATCAGCTTCCAGTGTCGAATGCCGAGCCGCCGATCCCTGGGAGGCTGAGGTCGCGTGTCGCGCCGGCCCACCTCGCGACGTTGGATGAAGGGCACCTTCATCCAATAGGTTTGGATGAAGGTGCCCTTCATCCAAAGGCGACCCCATCCCAAGGCACGCCTCGCCTCGGTGATCATGAACGTGATCATGAAGCTGAACTGGTCGTATACGACGGGTTTGGCTTCATGATCACGTTCATGATCATGGGCGGGGGCTCGGTTCTCTTTTGGCGAAGCTCTTCTGGGTCTGGTGCTGTCTTGGTGCGGTGTTTCTGTGAGAACTCTCCGTGGGTTTGGTGCTCTCGGGGGCTGTGGCGGCGGTCGATGGTGGTGGCCGGTCCGGGGCGCGTCAAGGGCGCCTCCCAGGGGGCGCTTCGCGCAGACGGAGAGAGGCGTCGCTTCGCGACCGCGGAGCGGCCCTTGACTCGCCCCGGCCCGGCCACCTGTTTTCACGCGCCGCCCCCGGCCCCCGGAACAGGTGTCCCGGGACAGGCCTGCTTAGGCCCAGGTCTGCTGCCGTGCTCGCGTTGCTTGTGGGGCCCCCGGGCTTCTTGTGGTGGCGATGAAGCCGGGCCGTTCCGTCCCCGCTGTTTTGAATGAAGGGCACCTTCATTCAATAGGTTCGAATGAAGGTGCCCTTCATGCAAAGGCGCCCTCATCCCCAGGCGCCCCCGCGGTGATCATGAACGTGATCATGAAGCCGAACCGGTCGTATACGACGGGTCTGGCTTCATGATCACGTTCATGATCACGGCCACTCCTCGGATGAGGGGTCGGGCCAGCCGGTCAGCAGGTCGTGGTGGGGAGCTCGCGGGTGAGCAGGTAGGCGATCGTGGCCTGGGTCGCGCACTCGCTGTTCAGGTGCCAGGCCGAGTGGCCGGCTTCTGACCAGCGGAGCAGGGTGCTCTCCGGCAGCTGGCGCCGGGTGCGTTCGGCCCAGCGGCGGGGGGTGGCGACGTCGTGGGCGCCCGACAGCAGGAGCGCTGGTGGGAGGTCGAGGTGCGGCCACCGGTGCGGGCGCCAGGCGGCGGCGACGGGCCAGCCGGCGCAGCCTGAGGCAATGTCCCAGAACTCCGAGTACCCCCGCAGCGCCGGCCCCGCGCGCTGGACCCGGCGGGCCAGACCAGGCAGCTGGGCGGTGAACGCGCGGGTGTCGAAGTCCTGGCACACGATCGTCCGGTACATCGCGCTCCCGAGCGGATCCGCACCCAGCCCGACCAGGCCGGAGCCGTCCAACGCGAGGGCCGCCCGCAGCGCCGTGGCCAGCGCGGGATAGAGCAACGGGCTCTGCAGGTGCGCGTTCACACCAGCCGAGACCTGGTACGCAGTCACCGGCCGGTCACCGGCGAGCAGCTCGCCCCGGTCGGCCGACGCCAGCACCGAGTGCAGCGCAGGAAGAACGTCCACTCCGCACGAGGAGGAAGCACACCAGGACGCGAAGTGCTCGACCCCGTCCTGAACGGCAGCCGCGTCGTCGGCGACGAGCCGGCTCACCGGCAGCGACCGGTCCACGATCGCGTCCAGCGCCAGCGCGCGGAGCCGATGCGGGAAGAGCTCGGCGTACGCACGGCCGAGCATCGTTCCGTACGACACCCCGAGGAAGCTGAGCTGCCGCTCCCCCAGCGCCGCCCGCACCGCGTCGAGGTCCCGCGCGACGCTCGCCGTGTCCAGCTGCTCAGCGTGGTCGCAGGATCGAGCGAAGGCGACGTTCGAACGCACCAATGCCCGCACGCCAGCGGCAGAGGACGGGAACCGGTCCACCGACGGGTCGTCAGCCGGCACCGCGCAGGAGACCGGTGTACTGCCCCCGACGCCGCGCGGGTCCACGCCGACGACATCGAAGCGAGCGAGCACCTCGGGACCGAAGTACGCCCGCGCGTACTGCGGCGCCATCAGATAGCCGGCCGCGCCGGTCCCCGGCCCGCCGGGGTTGAACATCAGCACACCGACGCGCCGCTCCGGAGAAGTCGCCCGCAGCCGTGACACCCGCAGCGCGACGCTGCCCGTTCCCGTCGACCAATCGGCGGGAACGGTCAGAGTCGCGCACTCGACGGGATGCCCCGCCGGCGCGCCCTCACACGGCGACCAGGAGACTGCCCCAGCCTCCGCGACCCCCGCCCCGAACAGGCCGCTGACCAGCACGACCGCGACCAAAACCGCCCCAAATCTGCGCATGACCGCAAACGATGGCAGAGCGGGAGGAACGCACACCAGAGAGCCGCGCGGATCTCCGGGAACGACCCGGGAAGACCCCGGTCAGCCGAGCCGGTGCACGGCGGCGGCGAACGCGTCGCCGCGGGCGCCGTAGCTGGGGAACTGGTCCTTGGACGCGCACCCTGGCGCCAGTAGCACGGTGTCTCCCGAGCGTGCCAACCGTCCAGCGGCGAGGACGACGTGGTCCATCACGCCGCTCTCCGGCGTGCCGACGTCGATCACCGGCACCGAAGGAGCCAACCGCGCCAACGCATCAGCGATCACGCCACGGTCGACGCCGAGCAGCACAACCCCGCGCAACCGATCCTTGGCCACACGCACGAGCTCGTCGAACGACTGCCCCTTCGCCTGTCCCCCGGCGATCCACACCACGTTCGAGAAGGCCAGCAGCGAAGCCTGGGCCGCGTGCGTGTTCGTCGCCTTCGAGTCGTCGATGTACGTGACACCCTCCGACACCGCGACCTGCTCGATCCGGTGCTTGTCGAGCTGGAACCCGCGCAGCCCGTCCCGCACCGCGACCGTCGGCACCCCGAAGGAACGGGCCAGAGCCGCCGCGGCCAAAGCGTTCGCGATGTTGTGCGGCGCCAGCGACGGCAGGTCGGACAGCGTCGCGAGCTCGGCCGCCGCCGTCTGCCGTTCCTCGATGAACGCGCGGTCAGCGAGAACGTCGTCCACGATCCCGAGCATGCTCACTCCCGGCACGCCCACAGTGATGCCGATCGCCCGGCACCCCTCCACGACGTCGGCGTCCCGGACCAGCTGCTCGGTCACCGGGTCTTCGACGTTGTAGACGCAGGCGACCTCGCAGCCGTCGTAGATCTTGCCCTTCGTACGCGTGTACTCGTCCATCGTCGGATGCCACTCGAGGTGGTCCGGCGCCACGTTCAGCACCGCCGCCGATCGCAGGTGTAGCCCAGGACTCCACCACAGTTGGAAGTTCGACAGTTCGACCGCGAGCACGTCGTACGGCGTCGGGTCCATGACCGCGTCGACGATCGGGTCGCCGATGTTCCCGACGGCCGCGGTACGCAGGCCCGCCGCGCGCAGGATCGAGGTCAGCATCTGCACGGTCGTGGTCTTGCCGTTCGTCCCCGTGAGACCGATCCAGGGCGCCGGCCGCTCCGGCGAACGCAGCCGCCAGGCGAGGTCGACCTCACCGAGGATCGGCAACGACCGAGAACGGGCGGCCACCGCGAGTCGGTGCTGCTGCGGCAGCCCGGGCGAGACCACGAGCACGTTGGTCTTGTCGGGCAGCGACTCGGTCGCGCCCTCGCCGAGCCGGATGTCCGCGCCGAGGGTCTCCAGGATCGTGGCGCGTTCGCGGGCCGCGTCGTCGGGCTCGCCGTCGGACAGCACGGTGACGTGCGCGCCAACGTGCAGCAGCCCGGCCGCCGCCGAGTAGCCGGAGACGCCGAAGCCGGCGACCACCGCGGAGACCTCGTCCCACGGCGACCGCTGATGCGCGCCGTCCAGCCAGGACAAGGCCGTCATATCCCCGCCACCCACTCCGCGTAGAAGATGCCGATGCCGCCGGCCACGAGGATGCCGCAGATGATCCAGAACCGGATCGTGATCGTGACCTCGTTCCACCCCTTCAGCTCGAAGTGGTGGTGGATCGGAGTCATCCGGAACAGCCGTTTAGGCGTGCCCGTTCGCCATCGGGTGAACTTGAAGAAGCTCGTCTGCAGGATCACCGACGCGGTCTCGATGAGGAACAGCCCGCCGATGAGGATGAGCAGCAGCTCGGTCCGCGTCATGATCGCGAAGCCCGCGACCGCGCCGCCGAGTGCGAGCGAGCCGGTGTCGCCCATGTAGATCTTCGCCGGCGACGCGTTCCACCATAAGAAGCCGAAACAGGCGCCGGCCAGGGCGAACGCGAACACGGCGAGGTCGTACGGGTCGCGGATCTCGTAGCACTTCGGGCCGGGCGAACGGACGCAGTCCTGGTTGAACTGCCAGACGAGGATCAGCGTGTACGCGGCGAACACCATCACGCACGCGCCGGTCGCGAGGCCGTCCAGGCCGTCGGTGAGGTTGACGCCGTTCGACGAGGCGGAGATGAGCAGCAGCACCCACAGCACGAACGGGACCGACGCGGCCCACGCGAGCGGAAGCCAGTCGATGTCGCGGATGAACGAGATCGCGGGCGAGGCCGGCGTGATCTCCCGTTCGTCCGGGAACTGCAGCGAGAGGATCGCGAACACGATCGCGATCAGCGTCTGGCCGGCGAGCTTGGCCTTCGCCCGTAAACCGAGGCTGCGTTGCCGCGAAACTTTCAGGAAGTCGTCGAGAAATCCGACCAGCCCGAGTCCGAGCGTGAGCAGGATGACGAGCAACGCCGAGGGTGACGGCCAGTTCCAGGTGAAGATGTGCGCCGCGATGTAGCCGACGACCGCGGCGCCGATGATGACCGTGCCGCCCATCGTCGGCGTGCCGCGCTTGGTGTGGTGCGAGGTCGGTCCGTCGTCGCGGATGATCTGCCCGTACCCGGCCCGCGCGAGGATCCGGACGGCGACCGGCGTCACCAGCAAGGCCAGCAACAACGCCAGCCCGCCGGCGAGGAGGATCGCGATCACGCCGGGCCCTCCACCGGGGGAACGTCGGCCACGAGCCGGTCGCCGAGGTAGCGCAGCCCCGCGTCCCGGGACGACTTCACCAGGACGACGTCACCGGGTCGCAGCTCGTTGCGCAACAGCTCGTAAGCGCTGTCGGCGTCCGGCACGAAGACCGACTCCTTCCCATCCGCGAGCGCCGCGTCATAGATCGCGCGTGCACCATCCCCCACGACGACGAGGCGCGAGACGCCTTGTCGTACGGCCAGTCTGCCCACAGCGGCGTGCTCATCGGTGGATGCCGCGCCGAGTTCGAGCATCTCGCCGAGCACGGCCCACGTACGCCGCTCCTTGGCGAGCGTAGGCAACGTCTCCAACGCGGCCCGCATCGAGTCCGGGTTGGCGTTGTAACCGTCGTTGACGATTCGCACGCCGTCGGCGCGGTCGCTGACCGCCATCCGCCACCTGGCTTGGGGTTTCGCGGCGGTGAGGCTGGCCGCGACAGCGTCGACGTCCAGGCCGACCGCGCGAGCGGACGCCGCGGCAGCGAGCGCGTTCGTGACGTAGTGTGCGCCGACGTAGCCGAGCTGCACGTCGGCCTTGCCTTCGGGCGTGACGAGAACGAAGCCCGCGCAGCCGCGGTCGTCGAGCTCGACGCCCTCGGCGCGCACGTCGGCGTCGGCGGCCAGGCCGAACGACGCGACCGCCGCCTTCGTCCGCGGCGCCATCGCCTCGACCAGCGGGTCGTCGGCGTTGAGGACCGCGGTCCCGTCGGCGTCGAGCGCCTCGATCAGCTCGCCCTTGGCCTGCGCGATGCCGGCCTTGCTGCCGAAGAACCCGACGTGGCCCATGCCGACGTTCAGCACGACCGAGACGTGCGGCCGGATCAGGCTGGTGAGGTACGCCAGGTTGCCGATCTTGCGCGCGCCCATCTCTAATACGAGATACCGAGTCTCGGCATCGGCGCGCAGCGCGGTGATCGGCGCGCCGAGCTCGTTGTTCAGCGACGCGGCCGGCGCGATCGTGGGTCCGGCGTCGCCGAACACCTTCGCCATCAGGTCTTTCGTCGTGGTCTTGCCCTGCGATCCGGTGACCGCGATCACGGTCAGGTCGGGGAGACGTCCGACGACGTGGTGCGCGAGCACGCCCAGCGCGACGACCGAGGCGTCGACCTCGTTGCCCGGCGCGGGTGGCCCGACCACGCACGGGATGCCCGCGAGCGGGCGCGAGGAGAGGACGGCGGTGGCACCGTTCGCCATGGCGTCGGCGGCGAAGTCGTGGCCAGCCAGGTCCGCGAGGAACATGCCACCGGGTTCGACGACGCGCGAGTCGGCGGAGAACGGGCGGGTGATCCGCGTACTCGGGTCCGCCTCGGACAGCTCCCCGCCGACCACGCGCGCGATCTCGCCAAGGTCCATCCGGATCACGACCGTTCCTCCATCCGACGCAGCTGCTCGAGGACGACCTGCCGGTCGTCGAACGGGTGCACGATGCCGGCGATCTCCTGGCCGAGCTCGTGCCCCTTGCCCAGGACGACGACGGTGTCGCCCTGGCGTGCGGTGTCCAGTGCCCAGCCGATGGCCTCGCGCCGGCCGCCGATCTCGACGACCTCCGCTCGGCCCTTCGCGCCGGCGATCGCGGCGGCCCGGATCGCGGCGGGGTCTTCCGAACGCGGGTTGTCGTCGGTGATCACCGCGACGTCCGCCCCGTTCGCCGCTGCGGCGCCCATCAGCGGACGCTTGCTCTGGTCGCGGTCGCCGCCGCAGCCGACGACCGCGATCACGCGGCCCTCGGTGAGCGGTCGTACGGTGGCGAGGACACGTTCGATCGCGTCCGGCGTGTGGGCATAGTCGACGATCGCGGTGAACGCCTGGCCGGCCTGGATCCGTTCCATCCGGCCGGGCACGGTCGCAGTCGCGAGGCCGCGGACAATCGCCGCGCCGTCGATCCCGACCGCGTGCAGCATCGCGACCGCGACGAGCCCGTTGGCGACGTTGAACTCGCCCGGGATGCCGAGGCTGACGCGCAGGCGGGTGTCGTCCGGGCCGTGCACGTCGAACGCGACGCCGGTCGGCTCGAGCGCGACGTCGCTCGCGCGCCAGTTGGCGGCAGGGTCGCCCGAGGGCGAGACGGTGACGATCTCGATCTCTGCCTCGGCGGCGAGGAGGGCGCCGGCCGCGTCGTCGACGTTCACGACACCGAGCTGCGCGCGATCCTTGCCGAACAGAGACGCCTTCGCGGCGTAGTACGACTCCATGTCGCCGTGGATCTCGAGGTGGTCCTGGGACAGGTTGGTGAAGCCGGCGACGTCGAAGCGGACGCCGTCGACGCGGCCGAGCGTGAGCGCGTGGCTCGAGACCTCCATGGTCGCGGCGGTGACGCCCCGCTCGCGCATGACGGCGAACAGCGCGTGCAGGTCGGGCGCCTCGGGGGTCGTACGAGCGCTCACCTCGACGTCGTCGCCGATCCTCGTCTCGATCGTGCCGATCAGCCCGGTGCCGTTGCCGGCCGCGCGCAACGCGGCGTCGACCAGGTACGAGGTGGTGGTCTTGCCGTTCGTCCCGGTGATGCCGAGCAGCGTGAGCGCGTCGGCCGGGTCGCCGTACACCCAGGCGGAGATCGTTCCGAGGAGCTGGCGCGGGTCGCCGACGACGAGCGTGGGCAGGCCGGCGCGTACGCAGTCCTCCTGGCCAGCCTCGTCGGTGAGGGCGGCGACGGCGCCGTTTGCGCGGGCCTTGTCGGCGAACTGCGCACCGTGCGCGAACTCGCCGGGGCGGGCGACGTAGAGGTCGCCGGGCTGGGCGCGGCGGGAGTCCTGGGCGATGCCGGTGAGCTCGGGATCTTCCGCCGGTGCGGCGACACCGAGGAACGCCGCGGCCTCGCTGAGGCGGCGCGGCTGGTGCGTCGTCGGTCGGTGGGCGGGGGCGGCCAACGTCCTCGGGTGTCCTCGTTGTCTAGGCGCCAGGGCAACGGACGATCAGTCGGAAGGCGGGACCCCCCGGAACCAGGTCTTCCGGTTCGTGAGGGTATCGCGCCGCCTTCTTCTGGGCGTGGTGGTGGTCCTGCGTTGCCCTGGGCTCAGGACAGCGCGGCGTGCAGCTCATGCGGGCGGATGGGCGCCGATGCCGCTTTACCTGGCGAGTGGGTGCCTTACGCGGGGTGTAACCCACGTAGAGCGGCAAATGATCATGTAAACATGATCATTTGCCACCACCCGGGAGCGACCACCGCTGAGAGCTTGTACATTCGTACATGTACAAACGTACTACTCCTTGGGGAGACCGCCGTGATGTATCTGTTCCTCGCCATCGCCATCGGCGCCGAGGTGCTCGCGACCAGCCTGCTGAAGTCGACCGAGGGCTTCACCAAGCTGTGGCCCACCGTCGGCGTCCTCGCCCTGTACGGCGGCGCGTTCTACACGCTCACCCAGGCGCTGGTCCGGGGCATGCAGGTCGGCGTCGCGTACGCGATCTGGTCCGGCCTCGGCACCACGCTGATCGTGATCATCGGCGTGCTGTTCCTGCAGGAGCCGGTCAACCTCACCAAAGCGGTCGGCGTCGCCCTGGTCGTGGCCGGCGTCGTCACGCTCAACCTGTCGGGAGCATCGCATTGAGGCCCAGTGCCGAGGAACGCCGCCAGCGCATCATCCAGGCCGCGCACGAGCTGATCCCGGCGGTCGGCGTGCAGGGCCTCACGCACCGGCTGGTCGCCGAACGGGCGCGCGTACCGCTCGGGTCCACCACCTACTACTTCGCCACGCTCGCCGACCTCGTCGACGCCGCGCTGGCCGCGGCCACGGACGTCACGACCGAGTGCCTGCGGGACTGGTCCGAGCGGCTCGAGGCCAGTACAGACGTCCCCGCCACACTGGCGGAGCTCGTCGGCGAGTGGGTGGAGGACGGCGAGCAGCTGGCGACCTGGAACGAGCTTTACACCGCGGCCGGACACCGCCCCGAGCTCCGCGCGCTGGCGCGGGTGTGGAGCGACGGCCTGGCCGACCTGCTCACCGCGTACGCGACGGACCAGGCAGCCGCCCGGGACGCCGCCGCGTTCGTCGACGGCGTGGTCATGCACGCGTTGATCCGGGACGAACCGGTCGATTCCGCCCGTCTCGCCCGCGTGATCGCCGTCCTGCTCGGCCGCTACCCGGCCTGATCGCCGCCACGCTGTTGTTGGGTATCGGGGACTCGGTCTCCGGCACATTCCTGATGCTGTACGGCACCGACGCCGTTGGTCTGTCGCCGGCGGCCGCGGGAACGCTCCTCTCGGCCGTCTCGCTCGGCGGCATGATCGCGAGCGTCGTCCGCGGGCGGTGGTACGACCGGGCGCCGAGCCGGTTGCCGGCCATCGTCTCGGTCGCCGGCTCCGTCGTGGGCTTCGCCCTGCTGACCCTCGCGACGTCCTCGCTCGTCCTGCTCGCCCTCGCCGCCGTGTTCCTCGGCGCGAGCGGCGCCACGTTCCCGCAGCTGTTCACGCTGGCGCGCGGCCATCTCGACGTGGCAGGCCAGGCCGAACGAGGCACGCCAGCGCTGCGATCGGTCTGGTCCGCTGCCTGGGCGATCGGGCCGCTGATCGGCGGCGCGCTGCTCGCCTGGTCCGGGTTCACCTGGCTGTTCGTCACCGCCGCCGCCACGTTCGCGCTGGTCGCCGTCGCGGTGTGGCTGCTCGGTCCCCCACCTGTCGGGTCCGCGAAGAAGATGGAAGGCCGGCAGCGCCTCCCGCGGCGCATGGTGCTCGCGGTCATCGGCTTCGGCCTGTTCCACACGGCGATGTTCGTCGGATCGGTGGTGCTGCCGCTGTTCGTCACGCGGGAGGTCGACGGCTCGTACGGGAACGTCGGCCTCGCGTTCAGCGTGTGCGCCGCGGTCGAGGTGCTCGCCGCGCTCGCGCTGACGTTCCTCCCGGCGCGCTGGTCGCGCCGACGCCTGATCGTGCTCGGCATGGTGCTGTTCACCGCGCACTTCGTGATCATCGCGCTCGCGCCCAACGTGCTCGTCGTGCTGCTCGCCCAGGCCGTCCGCGGCGGCGCGATCTCGCTGGTGCTCGCGCTCGGGATCACGTACTTCCAGGATCTGCTGCCAGACCAGCCCGGCCGGGCGACCGCGCTGCTCGCCAACAGCGGAGCCGCCGGCTCGTTGGCGGCCGGAATCGTCGGCGGCTCGCTCGCCCAGGCGATCGGCTACCGGCCGGCCCATCTGGTCTGCGCCGCGGTGAGTGTCGTCGCGGCCGCGGTCCTGGCCCGAGGGCTCGCGAGACCGCCTGACTCCTGACCGCATTCGGCCAGCGCTCTCAACGATGAATACGTATAGCCTATACGTATTACTAGATGTCGATCACTGCGAGGTGTCGATGCCGCATGATGCCAGTGTTCTCGCCGATCTGGTGCTGAACGAGATCGCGCAACGTCGCGAGAGCGGATACGAGGTCGGCGAGCTCGAGCGCCGGTTCCAGCAGCTCGACCCGGCCGCCACCGACGAGCTGGACGCGCTCCTCGACGAGCTCGACCAACTCCCCCGTTCCGACGGCTGGGCCTACGAAGAGCCCACGCCCTGGGACGGCCTGGTCCAGACCCTGACTCCGCAGCCAGCCGACCAGCTCGACAGCGCCAACGGCGAGTACCGCGACAGGGTCCTCGGCGCGTGGCTCGGCCGCGTCGCCGGCAACATGCTCGGCAAGCCCGTCGAGAACGGCGACCACTGGACGCCGCAACACCTCAGGTCCTATCTCGAGAAGGCGGACGCCTGGCCGCTCGACGACTACGTTCCCGTTCTCGACCCGATGCCCGAGGGCTACAAGCTCCGGCACTGCTGGGTCGACACGACCCGCGGCAACGTGCGCGGGAGCTCGCGCGACGACGACGTGGACTACACGATCCTCGGCCTGCACCTGTTGGAGAAACACGGCACCGGGCTCACCTCCCAACACGTCGCCGACAGCTGGCTGCTGCTGCTCCCGATGCACCAGACATACACCGCCGAACGGGTCGCCTACCGCAACCTCGCCACCGGCCTCCGCCCGCCGGACACCGCCGATAGGAGGAACCCGTACCGCGAGTGGATCGGCGCCCAGATCCGCGGCGACGCGTTCGGTTTCGTCCACCCGGGCGACCCGATGGCGGCCGCCAAGCTCGCGTACGCCGACGCCGCGGTCTCCCATGTCGCGAACGGCGTCTACGGCGAGATGTGGGCAGCCGCGCTCGTCGCCGCCGCGTTCCACGGCGACACCCCACGCGCGACTCTCGAACGGTCGCTGGAAGTCGTCCCACCCCAGTCCCGGCTCGCCGAAGCACTCCGAGACGTGCTCGACGTTCATGGTCAAGGCAAGGACTGGGACACCGCGATCGCGCACATCGGCGAGCGGTACGGCCACTACAGCTGGGTGCACACGATCAACAACGCGGCCGTCATCGCCGCCGGACTGCTCTGGGGCGAGGGCGACTTCACCCGCACGATCGCGCTCACCGTCCTCGGTGGCCTGGACACCGACTCCAACGGCGCGACCGCCGGCTCGGTCGCCGGAATCCTCAACGGGGCAACGAAGATCCCGCCGCACTGGACAGACCCGCTCGAGGACACCTTGCGGAGCGCGCTGTTCGGCTTCGACGGATCCCGCATCTCCGCGTTGGCGGAACGCACCGTCAAGGTGGCGCACGACATCTCCGGGGGCAACTGAACCACATCCATGAACGTTGTCGAGGAGGCAACGATGCCCACCACCTCACCCCGCGGCCTCAACCGAAGGCGATTCCTCGCTCTCGGCGCCGGAACGGCGGCAGCCGCGGCACTCGCGGGCTGCACCCAGGGCTCCGCCACCCGCCGGACGGCCGGCGCGATCACGTTCTGGGCGGCGTTCGACCGAGACACCGACAGGAAGTACTTCGAGCAGCACTTCGTCGCGGACTACAACGCCGACCACGACGACAAGGTGAGCTTGACGATCAAGGACGACGAGAGCCTCGAACGTCTCCAGCAGACCGCGATCGCCTCCGGGCAGGGCCCGGACATCGTGCTCACCAGCGGACCTTCGTACGCGCTGGAGTACATCAACGCCGGCAAGCTCGCGCCCCTCGACGACTACGCCAAGGCCGGCGGCTGGGAGGAGAAGCTGCAGACCTGGGCGTACGACGCCGGCAAGGTCGAGGGCAAGCTGTACTCGATCCCGAACTCCTTCGAGACCATGGTGATGTTCACCAACAACGAGGTCATGTCGAAGTACGACTGGACCCCGCCGACCACTCGTCAGGAGTTCGAGGACCTGTGCGCCGACGCGAAGGGGCGCGGCATCATGCCCGTGCTCGCCGGCAGCGCCGAATGGAAGCCCGCGACCGAGTGGTTCGTGTCGGTGATGTTCAACCACTACTCGGGTCCGGACGCCGTTTACTCAGCGCTCATCGGCGAAACGCCGTGGACGGACCCGGTGTTCGTCGACGCCATCACGGCCCTGAACGGCTACTTCCAGAAGGGCTGGTTCGGCGGCGGCGTCAAGGAGTACTTCACGAACAGGTTCGACACGTTGAACACCCGGTTCGCCAAGGGTGAGATCGCGTTGGACATCACCGGCTCCTGGGCGTTCGGCGACCTGCGCAGCTTCTTCGACGGCAAGGTCGGCGCGGGACCGGACGCGTGGGACTGGTCCCCGCTGCCCGCATTCCGTGACGGCGTGCCCAAGGACCTGTACGCGCTGTCGGTCGGAGGGACCTACTCCGTCAACGCCGACTCCAAGAACCAGGACGGGGCCGCGGACTATCTGACCTGGCTGCTGTCCGACCGCAAGCGCCTTGCCGATGCGGTCGCCGAGGTCGCGTTTCAGCCGTACCCGTTGAACTTCTCCGCCGACGACTTCCCCGCGAACACCGACGAGCGGATCAAGCGGCTCTACGTGGACATGGCCGCGTCGAAGGCGTGGGGCTACGTCACCTGGACGTGCTGGCCGCCGAAGTCCGACGTCTACATCTACCAGGAGATGGACAAGGTCATCACCGGCAAGCTCACGCCGAAGGACTACTGCGCGGGGCTGGACAAGGTCTTCAAGGAGGAGCTCGCCGCGAAGAAGGTGCCGCCGATCCCCAAGCCCGCTGGGGCGTGAGATGGCCACCACGACCCAGACCGCGGGCACGGCCGTTCGAACGGCCCCGCCGCCGAGGCGCCGGATGACCTCGCGACGCCGGCGCGCGCTGATGGCGTGGCTGTTCATGCTGCCACTGCTGCTCGTGAACGGCGTCGTCATCGCCGGGCCAGGGCTCTCGAGCTTCTACTACTCGTTCACCTCCTGGTCCGGCGTCGGCGAGGCCAAGTGGGTGGGGCTGGACAACTACCGGCGGCTGCTCACCGACGACGACTTCCTCGGCGCGCTGCTGAACAACCTCTGGTGGACGCTGTTCTTCCTCACCGTCCCGATGGCTATGGGACTGCTCGGCGCGTACCTGCTGTCGCGGACCCGAAGGTTCGGGATCCTGTTCCGGATCGCGTACTTCATCCCGTACATCGTCGCGACCGTGGTGTCGTCGGCGATCTGGCAGAACATCCTGTCGCCGGACTACGGCATCGGCGCGCAGCTGTCGAAGCTCGGCATCCACTGGCTGGACGACGTGAACTTCCTCGGCGACGGCCGGCTCGCGCTGCCGTCGGTCGCGTTCGTCAACAACTGGCAGTGGTGGGGCTTCCTGCTGGTCGTCTTCCTCGCCGCGATGCAGGGCGTGGACCCGCATCTGTACGAGGCAGCTCGCCTCGACGGGGCGAGCCCGTGGAACGAGTTCTGGCACGTCACGCTGCCGGCGATCAGACCCACGCTCGTGTTCCTGATGCTGATGACCGTGATCTGGTCGTTCCTGGTCTTCGACTACGTCTACATCCTCACCAGAGGCGGACCGGCCGGCGCCACCGAGGTGCTCGGCACGCTGCTCTACACGGCGGCGTTCGGCGAGCACGAGGCCGGCTACGGCGCCGCGGTCGGGATCGTGATGGCGCTGATCAGCTTCCTGGTCGTGTGTACGTACCTCGTGATCCGGCGCGTACGGAGGTGGGACACGTGAGGCGTCGTAGGTTCGCGCCGATCTCTGGGCTGCGCTATCTGGTGCTCAGCCTGCTCGTCGCGTTCTCGCTCGGTCCGTTGACGGTGTTCTTGTTCAGCGCGCTCAAAACCCAGGCCGAGCTCGGCGACAACCCGATGGGTCCGCCGACGAGCTGGCAGTGGGGCAACTTCCTGCAGGCCTGGACCACCGCGCGGATGGGCGTCGGGTTCGTCAACTCCGCGATCATCGTGGTGGGTACGGTCGCCGGCGTCTGCCTCATCGCTGGTTGTGCCGCGTACGCGATGGCGCGGCTCGACCTGCCCGGCGCCGGATCGGTTCTGGTCTACCTGCTCGTGGGCGGCTCGCTGCCGATCCAGCTGTTCCTCGTCCCGCTGTTCTTCCTGTGGACCAAGCTGCACATCTACGACACGTTGCTCGGGCTGATCGTCATCTACTGGGCGATCTTCTCGCCGTTCGCGACGCTGCTGCTGCGCTCGTTCATGCTCGCGATCCCCCGCGACTACGAGGAGGCCGCGCGGATCGACGGCGCGCGGGAGTGGACCGTGCTGGTCCGGGTCGTGCTGCCGCTGTCCTGGCCGGGCTTCCTGACGATCGCGCTGACGACGGCGCTGGCCGCGTACAACGAGTTCCTGCTCGCGGTGACGTTCATCCAGAGCCCGGAGTATCTGCCGGTCTCGACGGGCTTCTTCTCGTTCAAGGAGGGCTTCAGCCAGAACTACCCGCTGATCGGTGCGGCCGGGTTGCTTATGCTCGCCCCCATGCTCGTGGTGTTCCTCGCGCTCCAGCGCCGCTTCGTCGACGGGATCACCGCGTCCGGACTCGGTGGGATCTGAGTCCTATGGCTGCCGCGTCGCGCCGTCCCGGCCGCCCGACCCAGATGGACGTCGCGCGGCTCGCCGGTGTGTCGCAGGCGACGGTGTCGCAGGTGCTGAACGACAAGGCGACGATGGTGCCGGTCGAGACCCGGCAGCGGATCCTCGCGGCGGCGGAGGAGCTCGGCTACGTACCCGACTCGACGGCCCGGGCGTTGCGGGTCCGTTCGTCGCAGACGGTGGCGTTCATCATCCCGGACATCACCAACCCGTTCTATCCGGCGGTCGAGCGCGGCGTGCAGGACGTGGCGGAGCGGTACGGGTACGACGTCATCGTCTACAACGCCGACGGCGACGAGGCGAAGGAACGCAAGGCGATCCGGTCGGTACGGTCGCGCGGTGTCGACGGCGTGATCGCGTCGTTCTTCCGCATGACCACGACCGATCTCCGGCCCCTGCTGGAACACGGAGTGCCGGTGGTCCGGTTGGAGCCGCGCGCGCGACGAGTGTCGGACCTGCCGCTGGACAACGTGTTCACCGACAACGTGGCAGCGGCTCGTACGGCCGTGGATCACCTTGTCGACAAGGGATATCGCCGTATCGGCATGATCTCGGGGCGGAGTGGCCCCGGCCCGGCGCGGCTGTCGGGGTTGCGGCAGTCGTTGGCCGCCCACGGGATGAAGGCGGTCGAGTCGCTGATCGTCGAGGGCGACTTCACCGAGTCGGGCGGCTACTCCGCGATGCGCCGGCTGTTGCGTTCCCGGCGCCCACCGGACGCGGTGTTCGCGGCCAACGACCTGATGGCGATGGGCGCGTTGCTTGCTCTTCGCGACGCTGGGGCGCGTGTGCCTGACGACGTGGCCGTGATGGGCTTCGACGACATCCCGGCGGCGAAGCTGGTGAGCCCGTCGCTCACGACGGTCAACCTGTTCCAGGACCGGCTGGGCCGCCAGGCGGCAGAGCTGCTCTTCGAACGCCTCCGCGGCCCTGCGCCTAGTGTGGGGCGATCGGTGGAGATCCCTTATGAGCTGGTTGTTCGGGAGACCACCTGAGCCCCGGGCACGTCGCCACGGCCACCTCGCCCGCTCGCCACCCCACCCAGCTCGCCACCCCGCCCAGCTCGCCACTCTGGCCAGCTCGCCACTCTGGCCAGCTCGCCACTCCGCCACCTCGCGACCTCGCCACCGGCACCTCCTCACCGGCACCTCCTCACCGGCACCTCCTCACCGGCACCTCCTCACCGGCACCTCCTCACCGGCACCTCGCCATCGGCACCGGGCACCTCGCCACCGGCCACCTCGCCACCGGTCACGCTCGTGCGCACTTCCCTAGCCGAAACGGGGTTTCAGGCCCCCGGTCTGGTGAGGGAAGTCGCGAGCGAAGCTCTCCGGCGATGGTGCTCTCTTGGTGCGGTGTTCTCGGCGAGCTGGTCGGGGGTTGGTGCTCCCCGTGGGGCTGTTGCGGCGGTCGATTTTGGTGGCCGGTCCGGGGCGCGTCAAGGGCGCCGTTTGGGCGGCGCTTCGCGCAGATGGGCAAACGACGTCGCTTCGCGATCGCTTTGCGACCCTTGACTCGCCCCGGCCCGGCCACCAGTTTCTAACGCGCCGCCCCACCCCCGGGAACGGGTGCCCGGGCTAGGTCTGTTTGCGGTTCCGGTCTGCTGCCGTGTTGCGGTCGCTTGTTGGCCCACGGTCTGTTGTGGTTCAGATGAAGCCGGGGCTGACCGCTCCCTACGTCACTCACCCGCTCGGCCGTTTGAATGAAGGGCACCTTCATTCAATAGGTTCGAATGAAGGTGCCCTTCATTCAAAACGCGGCGGTGGGTCAGTGCCAGGTTTCGCGGTAGAGCATTACGTGGACGGGGAGGCCTACGAGCTCCTCGAGCTGCCAGCCCCACTCGTTCGCTGTCTCGTCGTCCAGCGCGTCGAGGAAGTAGACCCCGCCAAGCGGACCCTTGGCCCGATCCTGCGGCACGTTCAACTGCCCCTTGATCACCGACGCCGGCGACCCGGCCCGCGACACCAACTCGGTGGCAACCCGCGCGCGCAGGACGTCCAGCTCGGCTTCGGTGAGGGGTTCGCGCTCCGACCCGGAGCCGTTCACCCAGAGGGAGTAGACCGGCATCTCACCACTTGAGCGGGAGCTCGGGCGTCTTCGACCCGGTCGGCGGGACGCCGTACTTCTGCAGTGCGAACGACATCACGTCGTGGAAGACCGGAGCACCGTTCGAGGCGCCGCTGTGGTCGCCCTGGGGGTCCTGCAGCGCGACGTACACGACGAAGCGCGGGTCGTCTGCCGGGGCGAAGCCACCGAACGAGGCTGTGTAGCCGCGGTAGCAGCCGCAGGTCGGGTCGGCCTTCTGTGCCGTGCCCGTCTTGCCCGCCACGCGGTAGCCCGGGATCTGCGCCTTCTTGGCCAGCGCGCTGTCGCCCTGGACGACCTGCTCCATCATCAGCGCGACCGCGTTCGCCGCTTCCTTGCTGACGACGCGCGACGTCTTCGGGGCAGGCGCCGGTGTCAACGAGCCCTTGTCATCGACGTGACCCTTCACCAGCGTTGGCGCAATCCGTACGCCGTCGTTGGCCACGGTCGCGAGCCCGGACGCTATCTGCACCGCGCTCACCGCGACGCCCTGGCCGAACGAGATCGTCGCCCGCTGCAGGTCGCTCCACTTGTCCAGCGCCGGCAGCAGCCCGGACGACTCGCCCGGGAAGCCCGTTCCCGGTGCCGTGCCGATGCCGAACTTCGCCAGGTACGCGCGCTGCTCGGCCTTCGGCATCCGTTCCGCCGCGAGCACTGTGCCGATGTTGCTGGACCGCGCGAGCGCGCCGGCGAAGGTGAGGTCGATCGTGCCGTGGCCCCACCAGTCACCGATCGACTTGCCGTCGCGCGGCAGCCGGCTCGGCAGCTTGATCTTCGTCGACGCGTCGACGTACCCGGCGTCGACCAGCGCGGCGGCGGTCAGCACCTTCATCACGCTGCCCGGCTCGTACATGTCGGTCAGCGGTCGGTTGGCGCGGTTGGCCGCCTTCGCCTTGCCGGCCTGGTTCGGGTCGTACGTCGGCGCGGTCGCGAGCGCGATGATCTCGCCCGTCGTGGTGTCGATGACGACGACGTCGCCGCTCGTCGCTTTGCTCTTGCGCACCTGGTCGGCGATCGCGCGCTGCGCCGCCCACTGGACGTCACGGTCGATCGTCAACCGTACGTTGGCACCCGGCACCGGAGCCTGGCTGGAATTCGTCGCGAGCGGGATGCGCCTGCCGGAGGCGTCGATCTCGTACTGCGCCTTGCCGTCCTTGCCCTTGAGCTGCTTGTCGAGCGCGTACTCCAGACCGCCGAGGCCGTTGCCGTCAGAACCGACGAAGCCGACGATGTTCGCCGCGACGTTCTTCGACGGGTACGTACGCAACGGGTCGGGCTGGCTGAACACGCCGACCAGCTTCTGCTTGGAGAGCCGGTCGCGCACCTTGTTCCACACGTCGCGCGACACGTACCGCGCGAGGTAGACGAAGCGGGTGTCCTTCTTCGCCAGCTTCGGCGTCAACGACGTCGCGGGCACCTTGAGCAGCGGGCCGAGTACTGCGGCGATCTGCGCCGCCTTCGCCCGCGTCATCTTCGGGTCCGCCGTCACGGCGACCGTGTCGACGGTCGTGGCGAGCGGCTTTCCGGCGGCGTCGGAGATCTCGCCGCGCGACGCGTGCAGGACGACCTCGTGCAGCCGCTGGCTCGTCGCCATCGCCGAGTACTTGGCGGCCTGGACGCCCTGCACCTCGATCAGCCGCCCGGCGAAGACCGAGCCGATGATCGCGATCAACAGGAAGCCGACGCGCAGGCGCCGGCTGGACGTGCCGAGCTTGAACGTACGGGGCGGCTTGGGCCGGCGCGGCGGCTTCGGCTTGCGCACCGGCTGGGGCTTGCGTACGGACTGGGGCGGACGACGACGCTGCTGCTGGCCTTCCTTCGGCGGCATCAGCCGTGGCTGGCGCTGCTCCTCCGGCGAGCGCCGGCGGGCCGGCGACTGCACCCGGCCGCCGGCAGGGCGCGGCGGACGCCCCGTTGCCGGGACGCGGCGACGGGGTGTCCCCTGCTTCTCGTTGCCGGGGCCGGGACGGCGGGCGCCCGGTGGCAGCCGACGTTCGGTCATCGGGTGCCGCCGCTCGCCGGCTTGTTCGTCTGCACCGGCTTCTTCTGGTTCGCTGGCGGCTTCTGGTTGGCCGGTGGCTTCGCGCCCGTGATCGGCTTGACCGGAGGCTTCGCCGCGACCTTCGGCTTGGGCTTCGGCGGCGCCGTCGCCGGCGTCGGGTCACCGAGCACCTTGCCGTCGGACAGCCGGAGGAACGCCGGGTTCGGGTTCGCCACCATGCCGAGCTTCACCGCGCGCACCGCGAGGTTCTCCGGGGCCTGCAGCACCGCGACCTTGCGCTCGAGCTCGCTCTGCCGGTCGGCGAGCAGCGACGTCTGCCGCTGCAGGTCGTGGATCGCGAACGAGCCCTGCTGCAACGAGGTGTTGAGCAGCAGCAGCCCGACCAGGCCCACACCGAGCACGGCGAGGACGAGCAGAACGAACGGCACGCGCGGCGCCTTGAACGGTGCCTTCGGTACGACGTCGAGCCAGCGCTCGCGCTCCTGCTCCGGAACGAGCTCGCGGCGCGCCGGGTCGAGAATGTCGAGCAGACTCATGCCGCTTCACCCCTTCCTTGGCGGATCTTCTCCGCGGCCCGCAACCGGGCCGAGCTGGCTCGTGGGTTGTCCGCCGCCTCCGTGGCGGACGGCTTCTCGGCGCCGCGGGTCACCAGCCGTACGACCGGTTCGTGACCGGCCGGGATGACCGGCAGCCGGTCCGGGACGTCGGGCTTGGCGAGCGTCGCGAACGTCTGCTTGACCAGCCGGTCCTCGAGCGAGTGGTACGCGAGCACGACGATCCGCCCACCGACCGCGAGCGCCGCGACGGCCGCGGGCAGCGCACGTTCGAGCGCCGCCAGCTCGCCGTTGACCTCCATCCGCAGCGCCTGGAACGTCCGCTTGGCTGGATGTCCGCCGCTTCGTTGCGAGGCCATCGGGATCGCCGTACGCAGCAGCTCGACCAGTCGGCCGCTCGTGCTGAACGGAGCCTTCGACCGTTCCCGGACCACCGCGTCGGCGATCCGGCGGGCGAACCGCTCCTCGCCGAACGTCCGCAGGATCCGCGCCAGGTCCGCCGCCGGGTAGCTGTTCAGCACCTCGGCCGCGGTGATGCCCGTGGTCGGGTCCATCCGCATGTCGAGCGCGACGTCCCGGCTGTACGCGAAGCCGCGGTCGACGTCGTCGAGCTGCATCGACGAGACGCCGAGGTCGAACAGCACCCCGTCGACGCGGTCGATGCCGAGCCGGGAGAGAACGTCCGGGAGCTCGTCGTACACCGCGTGCACCAGCTCGACCCGGTCCGCCGACGAGGCGAGCCGCTCCCCCGCCGCGCTCAGCGCGCGGGGATCGCGGTCGAGTCCGACCAGCCGAGCCCGCGGGCTGTGCTCGAGGAGGGCGCTCGCGTGACCGGCGAGGCCGAGGGTCGCGTCGACGACGACAGCGTCGGGTTTGTCCAGGGCCGGAGCCAACAAAGCGACGACGCGCTCTGCCATGACTGGCACGTGCGCCGCGGCCGCCATCTCAACCGCCCAGTCCGAGCAGGAGGGAGAAGATCGCGGTGACTCCGACGGAAACGCCGAAGGACACCGCCACGACCGCGAGGTTGGTGCGCAACTCTTGGCGCAGCCCCGTCCTGGTCCCGTTCATGTTTCTCGACCCCCTGCACTGCTTGTACTGCTTCCCTGCCTACTGCTGAACCGGCCCGGCCAGGAGTTGGGCTTCCTGGTGTTCGTACGGCCAGGTCCCCGCCCGCTCGGCGCTTGTTCGCCGCCTTCTGGCACCGGGGAAGTGATGCCAGACCGCGACGCGCGGAGCGGGCCGGAGACCTCGTCGTACGACGAGTACGGACCGCGCCTTACAAAATCCCTGGGAGAACCTCCTCGCTGAGTTCGGCGAAGGCCTGCTCCTGCTGCCCGGAGTAGTTGGTCCAGGCTTCGGAGTCCCAGATCTCGACCCGGTTCATCGCCCCGATGACCACGCAGTCGCGGGTGAGGCCCGCGTACTCGCGCAGCATCGGCGGGATCGTGAACCGCCCCTGCTTGTCCGGCTTCTCGTCAGACGCGCCGGCGAACAGCATCCGGAGGTAGTCGCGGGCCGCCTTGTTCGTCACCGGCGCCTGCCGCATCTGCTCCGTCAACCGGCCGAACTCGGCTAGTGGCCACACGTACAGGCATCGCTCCTGTCCTCGTGTGACCACAAGACCCTCCGCCAGCTCGTCTCGGAACTTCGCTGGGAGGAAGAGCCGACCCTTCTCGTCCAGTCGGGGCGTGTGCGTGCCCAGGAACACGGCTCGCACCTCCCGGCCGGTGGGATTTCGGTCAACTCCACCACCGAGCGCCACTTTACTCCACTTCACCCCACCGTCAACCACATTCACTCCACACCTCGCTCCACTCGCCCCCTCCCAGGCGGCAAACGACCTGGTCAGAGGCGGTGGTGGAAAGTGGGGTGAAACGGCGCGTCCTGGGCCGGTGGTCCAGCGTTCGAAGGCCCGAAGTGGCCCAAACGCAACACAGATCGACAACAAACCGGGGAACGCAGGCGTCGGTAAGTGCGTAGGTGGTGGAGAGTGGAGCACCGCACGGCCGGGTATCCCTGGGGAAGGACGTACTGTCTTAGGCAGACGCCCGGCAGAGTGACGCTTTGCTCGCCGAACCGCAGTGCCCGAACGTGCGTGAACCTGAGAGACTTGTCAAACAACCGTCGAAGTCAGATCGCCGCGTCGGCGGCGCCAAGCTGGTACCTAGGAGGCCATGGTGTCGACCGGCCCGACAGTCGAGCCGAGCGGGCGACATGGAGGCGAGCAGTGGGGAGCTCCCGCCACGGACTTCGCCTACCTCACCCAGACCGCGACCCGGATCCGCGAAACGATCGAGCGGGTCATCGAGGGCAAGCCGGACGTCGTCAAGACCGCGCTGACGGTGCTGCTGGCCGAAGGCCACCTGCTGATCGAAGACGTCCCCGGCGTCGGCAAGACGATGCTGGCGAAGGCGCTCGCGCGTTCGATCGACTGCACCGTACGCCGGATCCAGTTCACCCCCGACCTGCTGCCGAGTGACGTCACCGGCGTCTCCGTCTACAACCAGGAGACCCGCGACTTCGAGTTCCGGCCGGGCGGCATCTTCGCCAACATCGTGGTCGGCGACGAGATCAACCGCGCCTCGCCGAAGACGCAGTCCGCGCTGCTGGAGTGCATGGAGGAGCGCCAGGTCACCGTCGACGGCACGACGTACGTCCTGGACGCCCCGTTCATGGTGATCGCGACGCAGAACCCGATCGAGATGGAGGGCACGTATCCGTTGCCCGAAGCTCAGCGGGACCGGTTCACCGCTCGCGTCTCCATGGGCTACCCGAGCGCCGCGGCCGAGCTGGAGATGCTCGACACGCACGGTGCGAGCTCCCCGCTGGACGAGCTCGAGCCGGTCACGGACGCGCGCGAGATCGCCAAGCTGATCGACATCGTGCGCAGCGTGTACGTCGCGGAGCCGGTGAAGCAGTACGCGGTCAACCTCGTCACCGCGACCCGGCACTCCCCCGACCTGCGGCTCGGCGCCTCACCGCGCGCGACGCTGCAGCTGATCCGGGCCGCCCGCGCCGCGGCGGCGCTGGGTGACCGCGAGTACGTGCTTCCCGACGACCTGCAGGAGCTCGCGATCCCTGTGCTCGCGCACCGGATCCTGCCGGCCGCCGAAGCACAGATCGCGCGCCGGACCGCCGAACAGGTGGTCGCCGACATCGTGCGTAGCGTTCCGGTGCCCGAGCCGCAGCGCCGCACTCGCTGAGTTTCGCCTAGGAGTACTCGAGTGGCCGGTCGCTTCTCCAGCCTCACCACCCGCGGCCGCGCCTTCCTCGCCGCGGGCATCGCGGCGGCCGTCTGTGCGCTCGCCCTCGGGCAGAACGACATGCTCCGGGTCGCGATCTTCCTCATCGCGCTCCCGGTCGTCACCGTGCTCGTGGTCGCGCGGACCCGCTACCGGATCGCCGCCACCCGGTCGATCGAGCCGGTACGCGTGCCGGTCGGCAAGCAGGCGACGGTCCGGCTGCATCTGGAGAACGTGGGCCGGATGCCGACCGGTCTGCTGCTGCTCGAGGACCAGGTGCCGTACGTCCTCGGCGCCCGGCCGCGGTTCGTGCTCGACCGGATGTCCGCGCGCTGGCGCCGCGATGTCGCCTATCCGGTGCGCTCTGATGTGCGCGGCAAGTTCACCATCGGCCCGTTGACGCTGCGGGTGACCGACCCGTTCGGGCTGGTCGAGCTGACCCGCGCGTTCAAGACGCGGGACGTCCTGCTCGTCACGCCCGAGGTGCATCCGCTGCCGTACGTCCGCCTCGGCGGTGAGTGGGCGGCCAGCGGCGAGAGCCGGCCGCGCGCGGCGACCGCCGACGGCGAGGAGGACATCACCGTTCGGGAGTACAGATTCGGCGACGACCTGCGCCGGGTGCACTGGCGGTCCAGCGCTCGGCGCGGCGAGCTGATGGTGCGCCGCGAGGAGCAGCCCTGGCAGAGCCGGGCGACGGTGTTCCTCGACACCCGCCGCATCGGGCACCGCGGCACCGGGCCGGCGTCGTCTTTCGAATGGGCGGTGAGCGGCGCGGCCTCGATCGGCACGCACCTGCTGCACCGCGGCTACTCGGTGCGGCTCGCGACCGACGTCGGCGCCTCGTTCGCCGTCGCCGCGCGCGAGGCGTCGCCGTCGTCCGACGGCGAGGGACTGCTGCTCGACGCGCTCGCGGTCGTCGGCACGTCGTCGGTCGGTCAGCTGACCCAGCTGTCGCTGGGACTCCCGCACGACGGCTCGCACGGGCTGCTGATCGCGATGCTCGGCGTGATCACGCCGGCCGAGGCCGAGGCGATGGTGCGGATCCGGCAGCGGGCCACGAACGCGTTCGCGATCGTCATCGACACCCCGTCGTGGGCGATCGGGAAGGAACGTTCCCCCGAACTCGTCGCCGAGCAGCTCGCCGAGAGCGTTCGCATGCTCCGGCAGGGCGGCTGGCGAGTCATCACCGTCTCCGCGGGTGCCGCGATCGGCTCGGTCTGGAGTGAGCTGTTGCTGGCGCAGAGGGTCGAGGTTCGCGTATGAGCTGGTCGCTCAAGGTCACCGGAGCCGCCGCGCTCGCGACGGTGCTCGCGTCGCTGTCGCTGTTCCCCGCATACGACGGGCAGCAGTGGCTGTGGGCGTCGCTCGTCACGATCGCGTTCGTCGGCGCGGTGGGCCTCGGGCTGCGCCAGCTCGGGACGCCGCGCTTCCTCGTTCCGCTCGGTCAGCTCGCCGCGCTCGGCTGGGCGTTCATCCTGCTGTGTGCCAACGAGGGCTTGAAGTTCGGCTTCCTGCCGACCGGTGAGGCCGTGCAGATCCTGGCCGAACGGATCAACGACGGGTTGCTGATCGTCGTCCGCTTCGCACCGCCCGTTCCGTACGACGCCGACCTCGTGGTCGTGACCGCGCTCGGCATCGGGCTGGTCGCGATCGCCGTCGACACCCTCGCCGTGACGGTCAAGCTGGTGCCGTGGGCGGGCCTGCCGTTGCTGCTGCTCTACAGCATCCCGGCGACCACGGTGTCCGGTGGCGTGTCCGCGCTCGCGTTCGTCCCGGCCGCGGTCGGCTACATCCTGCTGCTGATGAGCGAGGGTCGCGACCGGCTCTCGCACTGGGGCCGGATCATCGGCTTCCGCGAGTCCCCGACCCCACAGGACGGCGTCCAGACGTCGCTGCTCGGGCAGACCGGCCGGCGCGTCGGCGCGGCGGTGATCGGGCTCGCGGTGATCGTTCCGGCGCTGATCCCGGCGCTGCCGGAGGGCGTGTTCGGCACCGGCTCGGGGCCGGGCTTCGGCAAGGGCAACACGACGATCCGGGTCAACAACCCGGTGCTCGACCTGAAGCGGAACCTGAACCTCCCGCAGAACATCGAGCTGATGAAGTTCACGACCAACTACGAGAACAACACCAGCGATCCCTGGTACATCCGGTTGGTCGTGCTCGACCAGTTCAACAACGGCGTGTGGTCGCCGTCGCAGCGTTCGGTGCAGGACGTCCAGCGGCGCGGTGCGAACGACCAGGGCCAGCTGCCGCGGCCGCCCGGACTGGACGCGAGCACACAGGCCAAGTCGTACTCGTTCTCGTTCGAGGTCTCCAAGCTCGACTCGAAGTGGCTGCCGCTCCCGTACCCGGCGAGCACGATCGAGGCGCCGGGCACGCTGCGGTACGACGCCGGCACGCTCGACGTCGTGACCACGCGGTCGACGGCGGGGATGAGCTACCGGGTCGACGCGCTGAACGTAAACCCGTCGCCGGAGGACCTGAACAGGGCCGGCGCGGCGCCCGAAGACATCGAGAAGCAGTACACCGAACTGCCCGGCGACATCCCGGACCAGGTCGCCGACCTCGCGGCCTCGATCGTCAAGGAAGCCGGCGCCACCACGGCACACGAGAAGGCCGTGGCGCTGCAGAACTGGTTCCGGAGCGAGTTCACCTACGACACCACGGTCCGGACCGGGCACAGCGGCAGCGAGCTGATCGACTTCATCGAGGACAAGCGCGGCTACTGCGAGCAGTTCTCCGCGACGATGGCGATCATGGCCCGGGCGCTGGGGATCCCGGCTCGGGTCGCGGTCGGCTACCTGCCGGGCGTCGCGAAGGGCAACACGTACACGATCAGCGCGCACGACGCGCACGCGTGGACCGAGGTCTACTTCGCGGGCTACGGCTGGCTCGCGTTCGAGCCGACCCCGTCCGGCCGCGCGCCGTTCACCCCACGCTGGGCGGAGCGCTTCGACCCGCAGGAGACGCCGACGACCGGCCCTTCCTCCGACCTGCCGACGACGGACCCGTCGTTCACCGGCGGACCGGTCGGCGGCGACCCGGAGGACCCGCTACGCGGACCGAACGGGATCCCGCTCGCCGGCCCCCAGTCGGGCGGTCCGCCGGCCGGACTCATCCCGGCACTGATCGTCATCGGCGTCCTGCTGCTACTCGCTTCGCCAGGGGTGAGCCGGCTGTTGATGCGGCGGGCCCGGCTGCGACGAGTCGAACCGGACCGGTTGGCCGAGGGCGCGTGGAACGAGCTCGCGGACACGATGGTCGACCTCGGCCTGCCCTGGAACGAGGCGGCCACGCCTCGGGCCACCGGGCAGCGGTTGGCGAACCGGGTGCCCGCGTCGGGACATGCCGCCCTGGAGCAGCTAGTGCGTTCGGTGGAACGGGCTCGGTATGCGCGTGACCCGGGCGACCTGGGCGACGTACGCGGGGCGTTGTCGACGCTGATCTCCGCGCTGCGCGCCGGCACCCGTCGGAGCCGGGTTGTGCTCTCCTTCGTCTTCCCGCCGTCGCTGTGGCGCCAGTTCCGTCAGGTCAGCCGGTTGTTCGGCTGGCTGCTGGACGGCTGGGACACGGTCTTCCACGCTCTGTCCAACCGCCTCCGCCGGGTGCCCCAGGCCGTGAGCCACCGCGACTCCTGAGCACGCCTCAGCTCGTTGCTGGACGTTTGATGAGGTCCAGGACGAGGTCGACGCCCGCGACGTAGGTCGCGGGGTCGGCCTCGGGCGGCCGGGTGACAAGTGCCAGGCTGGCGCCGTCGAGAACGGAGCTCAACAGGCGGGCGAGGGCCGTGTGGTCCTGTCCGGCCGGAAGCTCGCCCTCCTGCTCGGCGATCGCGAAGACCTTGGCCAAGGTCTCCTGCAGCTCGCCGTCTTGCCGCGCGACGATCGCGGCGAAGTCCGGTCGGGTGGCAGCCCTCGCCGTGAACGCGTGATAGACCCGCGCTTCCACCATGCGCTCGGCGTCGAGGGGCAGCAGCTCGTCGACGATGCGGCGCAGCGTCTCCAGGACCGGCGCCCGGTACGGGACGCGGCGCACCCGCTCGGCCATCGCCTCCCCCACCAGCTTCGCGGCGAACAACAACAGGTCGTCCTTCGTCGCGAACTGACGCTGGACCATACCGAGTGAGGTATCGGCCTCGGCCGCGACCGCCCGCAGGCTGACCGCCTCCAGGCCCTCTCGCGCCACCAACCGCAGCAGCGCCTCTCCGATCACCAGACGGCGGGCCTCGGGGACGGAGGTGGTCGGCATCACGCCAGTATGCCTGACTCGCCTCTGATACGTTCGACTCATGATCGAGTCAAACGTATCGCACTGTTGTCTTGGCCGTCGCACTCTCCTCAAAGCGGCATTGGGCGCCGTCGTCCTTTCCGCTGTGCCCGCTCCAGCTCTCGCCGGCGGCGATCCCGGCAGATTCGCGTTCCGGGACGTCCGCGTCTTCGACGGCCGGCGGGTGCTCGACCGGGCCACCGTTCTCACCGCCCGCGGCCGGATCGTGGCGGTCCTGCCCGGGCCGGTCCGGATCCCGGCCGACGCGAAGGTCGTCGACGGTCGCGGCCGGACATTGCTGCCGGGCCTGATCGACGCGCACATCCACGACCTCGGGTTCCCGCGCACCGATCCCCCGCGGTTCGGCGTGACCACCGAACTGGACATGTTCAACTTCGTCGACCGGCTGCGCCGCGACCTCGGCGACTACGTGGCGCAGCGCCGCTCGTTCCGGCCGACCGCGACCGCCGACCTGTGGACGGCGGGCACGATGATCACCGTTCCCGGCGGCCATGGATCGCAGCTCGACCCACCCTTGCCTCCGGACTTCCCATGGCTGCGCCCCGGTGACGATCCAGCGCGGCACGTCGACAGCCGATTGGCCGAGGGGTCGGACTACGTCAAGTTCGTCGTCGAGCCGATGCACCTCGCCGATCCGTGGCCGTCGGTCTCGCCCCGGCAGGGGCGCGCGATCGTCCGGCGGGCGCGGCAGCGCGGCGTGTTGAGCATGGCGCACGTCTCGACGATCTCCGACACGCGCTGGCTCTGCGAGGCAGGCGTCGACGGGCTGGTCCACACGCCGACCTCGCACCCGATCGACGCCGGGACGCTCCGGCTGGCCAGGCGGTCGGGCGTGTTCGTCACCAGCACGCTGTCGATCTTCCACGCGTTGGAGGACCAGACCGCGCTGCGGGCGGTGTTCTCCGATCCGCGGGTCGCGCCGTACCTGACGCCCTCGCAGCGGGCGTTGATCGAGACGCCGTACCCGCCGGACTTCCCGGGCGACCCGATCGACCTCTCGCTCGCGGCAGCGAACCTACGCGCGCTGCACACGGCGGGTGTGCCGATCCTGGCGGGTACGGATGGCGCCAACCCGGGCATCCCGAACGGGGTCGGGCTGCTCGCCGAACTCGAGCTCCTCGTCGCGGCGGGGCTACGGCCTCTGGACGCGCTCACTGCGGCGACGGCGAACCCGGCGCGTGCGTTCGGTCTCGCGGATCGCGGACGGATCGCTCCCGGGCGACGGGCGGACCTGGTGCTGGTCGATGGCGACCCGACTCGGGACATCACCGACCTGCGCACGATCTCCGGTGTGTGGCGGAACGGCGCTCGGCTCGACCGTACGGCGTCGTAGAGCTAGAGCCCGCCGGACTCGCGCCGGCGGCGCCAGCGCTCTTCCATGCGGCTCATGAAGTTGCCGTGGCGCTTCTGCCGGGCGCTGCCGCCGCCACCGCGGCGACCTCGGCCCTTGATCGGGATCACGCCCTTCGGCATCTCCCCCGCTGCCGGCATCTGCCGCAGGCTGGTGGCCACGTAGTACGCCGACACCAGCATCACCAGGAAGCCGACGACGCTGACGCCGATCTGCAGGCCGACGTTGTTGGTGAACACGATCACGCTGGTGAAGAGCAGAGCCACACCGAGCACGAAGACCACGGCGGCGATGAGAGCACGTCGACGCTGCCTAGTACGCAGGTCGACTCCGCGCAGCGCCGAGGCGAGTTTTGGATCGTCGGCAGCGAGCGCCCGCTCCATCTGCTCGAGCAGGCGCTGCTCGTGATCGGAGAGAGGCACCTGTTGACCTCCAACGGACGCGGCGGCGGGGTCGCCGTTACGGGGCTACCGACAAGTTTAGGCAGGGATAGTCCAGGACGGTACCCGGACTCCTCAGAGACGGGGAGAGGTACCCCACAAAGTTACCCGGTCGGTCCCTTCTCAACCGTTCCGGGCGAGTACGTGGAGCTGCCCCGCGAGTGCCCGGAATGCCGGGTGTTCCGCCGCCGTCGCCTCCAGCTCGAGCAGCGCGTCGAAGCCGGCAGGGTCGTCGGTCAGCGCCCCCGGGACAAGGTCGGCGAACACCCTGATCCCGTGCGCGGCAGCCGTACGGAACCCCGCCACCCCGAGCAGGTCGCGCAGCTCGTCGAGGGTGAACCGGCGCGGCACGGGGTCCGCCGCGCCCCATCTCCCCGCCGGGTCGACGAGCGCAGCCTGGGCCTCGGCGACGTGACCGGAGACGGCCTTCGCGAGCACGACGGCGTGTCGGTTGGCCGCGAGGACGGACAGCGGCGCCTCCGGGCGCAGCACTGCCGCCACGGCGGACAGCACCGCGGCCGGCTCGTCCACGAACTCCAGCACGCTGTGGCACAGCACGAGGTCCGCCGACTCCCGGCCGACCAGGTCCGGCAGGCTCGCCGCGTCACCCTGGAGTGCCCTGATCCGATCGCTGACCCGAGCCTCGGCGGCGCGGCGTTCGAGCGCGGCCAGCGAGTCGGGGCTCGCGTCGACCACGGTGACCCGGTGCCCGAGCTCGGCGATCGGTACGGCGAAGTTCCCCGTTCCGCCGCCGGCGTCGACGACCTCCAGGCTGCTCCGGCCCGCGGCGGCGGCTCGTTCGTCCAACGCCTCGCGCAGCAGCCGCCAGACCAGCTCGGTCCGGGCGGATCGTCGGTGCCCTGTGGACCTGGCGGCGGTGCGTTCGGGCACGTTCGGCACCTTTCCAGAACGGAACGAGAGCCCCACCCTAACCGGGGTGAGGCTCTCGCCCAGACCGTGCCTGGTTGTCGCTAGTCGCGCTCGATGGTGATGTCTCCGCTCGAGGTGGTCGCGTCCAGGGTGAACGAGGAGTTGGGGTCGCTCTGGACCTGCGCGTCGGCCTCGCCCGAGCTCGTGTCGGTGCGGACCTTGTACGCCGCCTCCGGCACCCGCAGGTCGACCGAGCCGCTGCTGGCCTGCGCGCGGACCGACGCGGGCACCGCGAGGTTGACGCTGATGTCGCCCGAGGACGTCTCGGCGTCCACGGCGCCGCGGAGGTTGTCGGCGTTGACCGTCCCGGAGTTGGCCCGGAACTCGCTCTTGCCGTTCACGTCGTCGGCGGAGATGTCGCCGGACTGGGAGTGGATGTTCACGTCGCCCCGGGCCTGCTGCACGTCGACCGTGCCGGACTGGGAGCGGACGTTGACCGCGCCCGCGACGTTCGCGATGTCGACGTCGCCCGAGTCGACCTCGAGGTCCACGCTCGCGACGTCGGTGAGGGAGACCGTGCCCGAGTGGGTCTGGCCGGTGATCTTGGTGCCTTCGGGGACGCGAACGGTGAAGTTCACGCTGCAGTTCCAGCCGCAGTTCCCGTCCGGGAGCACGAGCGTCTCGCCGTCCACCTCGATCTTCTTCGGCTTGCCCTTGAAGATCGAGAAGCTCCGATAGCTCTGCTTGACCTCGATCTTGTCCACACCGCCCGCGGCGATCTCGACGTCGCCGCCGCCGGTGTCGAGTCGTACCTCGGTGATCTTCTGATCGAAGGTCTGCTCCTGGTGCCGCGTACCTCCGCTGGACCAGCCGCCGACGCCGACCGCCAACGCGGCCACCCCCGCGACCGCGACCACTGCCAACGCTGCCGGCCGGTTCATGTCGGTCCTCCCTGCGATGCTTTCTGCTGTGAGTAGCTCCACGCCGACAGTAGGTCTCAGAGGGGTCGCCAGGGGATCGGGAAACACCCTGGCGAGTCCCTGGCGAGCCCTGTTGACGGGTCGGGGTGCGGACGCTAGCGTTGTTCTCGTTCGAACACGCGTTCGAACGAGCGCCGGGGAGTTGGGCCCCCGGCGCGACGGGTGCAGCAACCAGGCAACGAGTGGCCTCGACCCCCGCTCGTCGTCAGGTGGCCGCCGGGCCGGGAGTGGCGTGTGGGGCAGCAAGGGAACTCGCCATCCCGGCCCGATCCCTGGTTTGTGAGGAGGCAGCAGATGCCAGCCGTACGTAGAGGGCCGGTCCCGCTGGGGCCTGCCGTGTTCACCTCCCTCGACCGTGCCCAGGCGTCGCTCGCCGAGGCGGCGACCGCCCGGACACCTGCCGAGCGTTACGTGGCCGCCCACGTAGCGGCGCTCCGCATCACCGCGGCCGTTCTCGCCGCCCGAGCCCGCCCGACGGGCCGCCGGCGCCAGTACAACGCCTGGGTGCTGCTCGCCCAGGTCGCCCCGGAGCTGTCGGAGTGGGCCGCGTTCTTCTCCGCGGGCGCCAACAAGCGCGCCTCCGCCGAGGCCGGCCTGGCCGACGCGGTGAGCGCGCGAGAGGCCGACGACTTGATGCGGGACGCCGAGCGCTTCCTCGACGTGGTGGAGACGCTGCTCGACATCCCCGCCGCCGCCTAGGTAGAGATCACCGGCACAAGCCGACGCCAGGCGGCCGCCGCCTGGCCGCCGCTCCCCCGGGTGGCCGGGCCGGCACGCTGCGCAATAAAATCTCGCCCAGTCGACAATCTCGACAAATCTCGGCGCATCCGGCAACTGCCGTGAACGATCTTCAACCGGGCCAACCATCGCTCTGACCAGGGCGATAAGGTTCCGGGCCATGCCCGAGCGCAGGCGTGAACCAAGATCATCAGACCCCGTTCAGAACTTATGGGTGACCGCAAAGCCACCGTCCGTGTCCGCCATGAGGCATGATGCGGTCTTGTGAGCAGCAACGGTGGAACGTCCGCCGTCCGGTACCGAGACCTGTTCCGGAACCGGGAGTTCAGCGCGCTCTTTGTCGCCGACGTCCTCTCCAAGGTCGGTAGCCAGCTAGGCAAGTTCGCGCTCGCCGCTCTCGTCTACGACCGTACGAGATCGACGTCACTCACCGCTATCACGTTCGCGGTCACCTTCCTCCCCGGCCTGCTCGGCGGCCCGATCCTCGCCACCCTCGCCGACCGGTACCCACGACGCCAGCTGCTGATCACCTGCGACATCATCCGGGCGAGCCTGATGGCGATCATCGTCTTCGGCAGCCCGTTCATGCCAGTGCTGGCCTCGCTCGGGATCCTGCTGATCGTCGAGTTCGTGCGCGTCCCGTTCGGCGCCGCGCGGATGGCGATGCTGGCCGACATCCTGGAGGGCGACCGGTTCGCGGCCGGCAACGCGCTCGTCGGCGCCAGCCAGCAGGTGGTGCAGGTCGCGGGCTTCGGCGTCGGCGGCTTCGTCGTCGTCACGGTCGGCGCCCAGACCGCGCTGCTCGCCGACACGCTCTCCTACGCGGTGTCCGCGGTCATCCTCGGCATGTTCATCGTCGCCCGCCCCACTCCGGCGCCCAAGGACGGCAAGCGGCCGCACCTGCTCAAGGACACGATGGAGGGCATCCGCATCGTCCATGAGACGGGTCGGTTGCCCACGCTGTTCTGGCTGCTCATGCTCGGCCCGACCGTCCTCGCCACGGCGGAGGGCCTCGCGATCCCATATGCGGACATCCTCGGTGGTGGCGATACGGTCGCAGGCCTGTTCCTCGCCGCGGCGCCGTTCGGTCAGGCGATCGGGCTCGGCATCGTCGGACGGATGAGCCAACGGAGGCGAGAACGAGTCCTCATCCCGTTCTCCATGGCCGTCGGCCTGTGCGTCGCCCTCACTGGCTTCATCCCCCTCCCGATCGTGATCACGATCGGGTTGTTCCTTGCCGGCATCTTCATGGGCCACATCGCCCACATCCAGGCCTCGATCGTCGGGCTGATCACGCCGGACGTACGGGGTCGCATCATCGGCCTCGGCAACACCGTCCTGCAGCTCGGCCAGGGCATCGCGATCCTGCTCGCCGGCTTCGTCGCCGAGCAGACCTCGCTCCGCAGCGTCCTCGCCTGGTCCGGCATCGGCGCCGTGGCCGCGGTGTTCGTCGTCTCCGCCGTCGGCTCGCCGCACGGCGGCCGGCACCGCGCCGACCCCCGCCAGCTGCGCCGGATGCGCCGCCAGCTGCGCGACGCGAGGCAGGCCACCGAGCACAAGTCGGCCAGCCGGCTCACCTCCATCCATCACGTCCGCTGACGTGGTAGAACCTGCCCCGTGACCGAGTTCCTCCCGCTCGTCTTCACCAGCGGCTGGGCGAGCGGCGTGAACGCGTACGCGACCGTGCTGCTGCTCGGCCTGCTCGGCAGGTTCGCCGGCATCGACGGCATCCCGCCGGCGCTGGAACGCACCGAGGTCCTGATCGCCGCGGCCGCGCTGTACGTGATCGAGTTCGTCGCGGACAAGATCCCCTACATCGACTCCGGCTGGGACGCGATCTCGACCGCGATCCGGCCCACGGTCGGCGCGATCCTCGGCCTGCTGATCGTCGGCGACGCGACCAGCCTCGAGCAGGCGATCGGCGCGACCATCGGCGGTTCGTCCGCGCTCCTCAGCCACCTCGCGAAAGCCGGCATGCGGCTAGCAGCCAACACCTCCCCCGAACCGGTCAGCAACATCGCGCTGTCGGTCACCGAGGACTTCTCCGTCGCCGGCGTGATCACCCTGGCGGTCTTCCACCCCGTGCCGGCCCTGATCATCGCCGCCATCCTCCTCGTCGTCTCCGCCACCCTCGTCGTGATCCTCGCCCGCAAGGTCCGCCGCGGCTTCCGCCGATGGCGACAACGCCGAAGCCAGGCGTTAGCAAGTCCATAGCCGGTCGCTGCCTGCCAAACCGGGAGTTGGGCTGGCCAGAACCGTGTAGGCTCCCGGCCCGTGGCGCGAGTCGTGGTGATCGGCGGCGGATTCGGTGGAATGGCTGCGGCGGCACGGCTCGCCAAGCTCGGTCACCGGGTGAGGTTGTTCGAACGCACCGAGCAACTCGGGGGCGCCGTACGCAAGGTCGAGCAGGACGGTTTCAGCTGGGACATCGGCCCCACCGCGATGACCCTCCCCGCCGCGATCAGGGACACGTTCCGCAAGTCCGGACGTCCGCTCGAGCAGGTCCGCGACCTCGTCCCCGTCGAGACCCCGCGCTGGCACGTCTTCCAGGACGGCAGCGCGATCGACCTCCCGATCCAGAGCCGATCAGGCCAGCGCGCCGAGCTCGAGCAGACGCTCGGCAAGAGCGCCGCCGACGCGTGGGAGCTGACGATCGACCAGCTCGGCCCCACCTGGGAGCTGCTCAGAGCGCAAGCCCTCGAGCAGCCCTACAAGGGCATCCGAGCGCTCGGCGTCAAGGGCGCGAGAACGCTCGCCCCGTGGCGCAACCTGGCCGAGCTCAAGCTTCCCGACGAACGTCTCCGCGCCGTCCTCGAGCACCATCTGATCGTCACCGGCACCGACCCGCGGACCGCCCCCGCCTACCTCGCCGTACACGCGTACGTCGAGCGCACGTTCGGCCTCTGGACCTGCGAGGGCGGCCTCACCGGGCTCGTCGACGCGTTCGTCAGGCGGCTCGCCGAGCGCAAGGTCGACGTACGTCTCGGAGCACCGGTCGCGAAGATCACCAGCAAGAACCGCACCATCACCGGCGTCGTCCTCGAAGACGGCCGGGAGATCACCGCCGACCTCGTCGTCGCCGCAGACGGCACCGCCGACCTGCGTACGGGCGACGTGCGGCTCACCTGCATCGGCGTCGACCGCCAGGCGCCCGTGCTGCCGCACGAGACCGTCGTGCACGGCGATCCTCTCGTGGTCGTACGTGCGCCACAAAGCCAACGGGCGTGGACGATTCTCTGCTACGGCGAGGGCGATCCGCTCGACCTGCTCGCCGATCGCGGCATCGACATCCGCCCGTACGTCCTTACCCGACGCGACCTCCAGACCCCGCAGTACGGACCGCCCTGGTCGTGGCGCACGCTCACCCCGAACAGGGACCCGCACACCCACGGCCTGTTCCATGTCGGCGGTACGACCAGGCCCGGTCCCGGACTCCCCTACGTCATGCTCGGCGCCGCGCTCGTCGCCGAGGACATCGGCAAGGCGCAGCGCCAGCAGGCGCAGGCCAACTAGCTGACCGGCGAAGGCGCCACGTTCGCGTAGATCTCGCGCGTCGCGGTCGACCTGTTCAACGTGTAGAAGTGCAGCCCCGGCGCTCCGCCGGCGAGCAACCGCGAGGACAGCTCCGTCGCGACCTCGATGCCGACGGCGCGTACGGCGTCCGGGTCGGACTCCACCGAGTGCAGCCGATCCGCAAGCCAGGAAGGGAATTCGGCACCGGACAGCAGCGCCATCCGTTCGATCTGCATCACGTTCGTCACCGGCATGATGCCGGGGATGATCGGAATCGTGCAGCCGTACCGAGCGGCGCGATCGACCAGCGCGAAGTACGCGTCGGCGTTGAAGAAGAACTGCGTGATCGCGTAGTCCGCGCCCGCTTCCGCCTTACGGGCAAGGAATCGAGCGTCGGAGTCCAGGTCCGAAGCCTCGGGGTGCTTCTCCGGGAACGCCGCCACACCGACGCAGAAGTCGCCGAGCTCACAAACCAGCGACACCAACTCGTCGGCGTGGTCCAGCCCGAGCGGATGCCGTACCCACGGCTGCCCCAGCCCACCGGGCGGGTCGCCGCGCAGCGCGAGCACGTTGCGCACCCCAGCGTCGGCGTACGCACCGACGACCGAACGGATCTCCGCGCGCGAGTGCCCCACACAGGTGAAGTGCCCGACCGGCGTCAGCGTCGTCTCCGAGGCGATCCGCCCGGTGATGCGCACCGTTCGTTCGCGCGTCGTGCCGCCCGCGCCGTACGTCACCGAGACGAACGTCGGCGCCAACGGCTCCAGCTCGCGCACCGCGCGCCACAGCTGCTGCTCGCCGGCGTCTGTCTTCGGCGGGAAGAACTCGAACGAGAACGAACGGTTGCCGCCCGCCAACAGCTCGCGGATCGTCGTAGCACCACCCGGCAGGGTCGAGGGAAGTCCGAGAGCCATAACCGCAAGGCTAGCCAGCCCCCGTGTCACCGGGGACGTCCGTTCCAGCCACTGAGCGGAGCGCTTGGGTCGGGGGCACCCTCGTCCCGACCTATGGGACCGGGGTGCCCCCGACCCAGTCCGCCAACGCAGGCCCGCTGGACCGATGGCGGCGACTAGGCTGCGCTCCGTGTCACACAGTGAGCAGCTTCGATCGCGGGTCGAGCAGGAACTGCGGAAGTTCCTGCGCGAGCAGGGCGAAGAGCTGACCGGCGTCGACGACAACCTCGTGCACCCTCTCGAGCTGCTGGCCGACCTGCTCGCCGGCGGCAAGCGGCTGCGGCCCGCGTTCTGCTACTGGGGCTGGCGCGGCGCGGGCGGCGAGGACGGCGACGAGATCGTGACCGCCGCCGCAGCGCTCGAGCTGCTGCAGGCGAGCGCGATCCTGCACGACGACGTCATGGACGACTCCGACCTGCGCCGCGGCAAGCCGGCCGCGCACCGGCGGTTCGCCACGCTGCATCGCGAGAGCGGCTGGTCCGGCTCCGACGAGGCGTTCGGCCGCGGCGGCGCGATCCTGCTCGGCGACCTGTGCCTGTCCTGGTCGGACCAGATGCTGCGCCAGAGCGGCCTGCCCGCCGAACGGCTGCTCCCCGCGATGAGCTACTTCGACACGATGCGCGCGGAGGTCATGGCCGGCCAGTACCTCGACCTCGTCATCCAGGGCTCCGGCGCGGAGTCCTCGCTGGAGTTCGCGTTGCGCGTCCTGCGGTTCAAGAGCGCGAAGTACACGGTCGAACGGCCGCTCCAGCTCGGCGGCGCGCTCGCCGGCGGGACGCCGGAGCTGCTGGCGGCGTACTCCGCGTACGGCCTGCCGCTCGGCGAGGCGTTCCAGCTCCGCGACGACATCCTCGGTGTGTACGGCGACCCCGCGGTCACCGGCAAGCCGGCGGGCGACGACCTGCGCGAAGGCAAGCGGACCGTGCTCGTGGCGAAGACCCGCGAGAACGCGACTCCCGAGCAGGCCGAACGACTCGAAGCCTGCCTCGGCGACCCGAAGCTCACCACCGAGCAGGTCGCGGACGCGCGGGAGATCATCGTCGCGACCGGTGCGCTCGCCGCGGTCGAGCGGCTCATCGACGAGCTCACCGATCAGGCGTACGCCGCCCTGGCCGCGGCGCCCGTGGTGGACGACAGGGCCAGGACGGCGCTCGAGCAACTCGTCACCGCGGCGACGAAGCGCTCGCTGTAACCGGCTCGGCCGATTGAATGAAGGGCACCTTCATCTCAACCTATTGAATGAAGGTGCCCTTCATTCAAACGTGGCCGCTACTTGCGCCATGCCTCCTGCGGCGGAGGCTGCGCACCGGCGCCACCGGTCGGGGGCTGCATCGGCTGCGGAACGGTCGGCTTGGCTTCGCCCGACGGCTTCACGTTCGCCGAGTCTTCCTCGATCCGGTTGAGCCACTTTCCCCAGCGATCCTGCATCGGTCGCACCAGTCCGCCGCCGATGCCGATGATCAGCACACCGGCGATCGTCGCCAACACCGCGGTCAGCACCGAGCTGGTCACGAAGCCCGCGACGCCGATCTGGTTCAGCGCGGCCACGACACCGAGGCCCATGATGAACACAGCAACGATGTTCGCCAGCATCCGACCGTACGACACCGAAGACAGCGCGCCTGTCAACACGTCCTTGACAGCGTTCGCGATCGCGCCGGCGATCACCACGATGATGATCGCGACCGCGGCCCTCGGCAGCCAGGACACGATGCTGTTCAGCGCATCGCTGATCGGGTTCGTCCCGAACACCGCGAACGAAGCCTGCAACACGATCAGCAGCACGAAGTAGTACAGCAGCTTCGCGACGAGCTTGATCGCGTCGTAGTTGCTCCGTTCCAGCATCCGGCCGAGGCCGCTCTTGTCCACGGCGCGGTCGAAGCCGACCTTCCGCAGTCCGGCTTCGGCGAACTTCGCGAGCATCTTCGCGATGAACCAGCCCACGACCAGGATCACGAGGAACAGCGCCAGCTTCGGCACGAACGTCGCGATCGAGGACCATGCTTGGCTGAGGCCGCCCATGATGTCCATGGAGTCTCCTCCTACTGTCATTTCGGGCAAAACGCCTGAAAGAGTGACGCCTTTGTACCCGATTTAGGAGGAGCTACACCGTTAACGTCCGAAATGCGGTAACTCTCCGTCATCGGCGTCCCGGCGCAGCAGCAGGACGAACGCGCCGAAGCCTTCCTGCGTGGCCCGCTCGCGGAAGATGTCGAGCGCGGTCCCGTACGTCTTCGGGGCTTCGCTCGCGAGCCGTTCGAAGCCGTCCCACAGCACCAGCACGCCCCGGCCGCCCGACACGTCGCTGAGACTGTCGGCGAGCGCGTCGAAGTTGCGGCCGAAGTACGCGGGCAGCTCGAACGCGGTCGCGACCGCGTCCAGCAGCCCGGACTTGTCCTCGACGCCGGACGTGTCCAGCAGCACGAACCGCCAGCCCGCGTCCGAGCAGGCGACCGCGACGTCGTCGATCGAGAGCGCCGACGGCCAGTCGTACACGCCGGAGCTGTGCTCGCCAGTCAGCAGGGAGACGAGGCCCTTCATCGGCGGATCCTCCGGAAGCTCTGGTAGTGGTCGTCGGTGTAGTAGAGGGCGTCGTCGTCGCCGGCCACGATGCGCCGCGCGCCGCGGTCGTCCTCGCCTGGCGTCGGGACGGTGTACTCGCGATAGAACCCGTTGCGCTGCTTGGGCAGCAGCTTCTCCCGGTTGCCGAACGTCTGGTCGTCCTGCCGGTACGGGAACGGCCCGCCGTCGTCGATCAGCTCGACCGTCTCGCGCGCCTCGGGCGGCAGCTCGGCGAGCTCGACGAACGCCAACCCACTCGCCGTGTCCGTCGGAGCGCTTGTCGGCGCACTCGTCGGCGGGGCGGCGACGCCGCACCCCACGAGGAAGGCGGCGAGCGCCGCGACGAGCAGCGCGATCCGTAGTCGCATGGGCGCACATCGTAGGGCCAGTCGTAGAGTCGATCTCATGCGCGCCCGAGGCATGGTGGTCGTCTCCGTCGTTCTCACTGCCCTTCTCGCCGGCTGCGCCGACGACACTCCGACCGTGCGGGCACCGGTCGAGACGCCCACCGAGACGCCCAGCCCGAGCCCCACGGTGTCGATCGTGTACCCGCCACCGGAGCCGCCGGCACCACCGTCACCGACAGGTCCGTCCGGCCCGCTGCAGGTGACGAAGGGCATGACCAAGCCCGGATCGAGCCTGCGCTTCGGGCAGAAGGCGGTCGTGCCGATGCGCTACCGCGACAGCTTCACCGACACGTACTCCGACGGCGTCGTCACCGTCACGGTCCAACCGATCCGGCGAACGTCGACCAAGAACCTCGCGGGCAACTTCGACCAGAAGAGCCGCGACCTGCTCAAGGGCAAGTACGTCTACTACGCCCGCGTCGACATCGCGCTCGTCAGCGGCGACCTGTCGGCCGCGGTCACGCCGTCGCTCGAGGGCGTACGCAGCCGGGGCCGCGGCCCGGCGTTCGCACTCATCGGCGGCGAGCTCGAGACGATCTGCCCGGAAGGCTCCGCCCCCAGCTCGTTCGACGTGAAGGGTGCCCGCTGGGCCACCTGCGCGATCGCCGTGGGCACGGGATCCAGCCCGATCCGCGGCTTCGTGTGGGACGAGCCGCCGTACGGCAAGGAGCTCCAGCTCTTCGACGACGCGCCGCCGCAGTTCAACGACTACTACGACCTCGGCGGCATCACCTGGCGCTAGCCTCGAGATTTCATCTGGTGGTGGGGTGAGTCGGCGTGTAACGCACGGAAGTGCCTGTCTGGTGGGGGATTCTTGGCTTGTCGAAGGTCAAGGTCCGCCGCGCAGAGAGGCACTCCGTAGGTGAAGCGTAACCGAGGTCGGCGTCTGGTTTTGGATCCTGTCCGCGAGTCGTTGATCTCGTCGTCGGGTGCGGTGTTGGTGCGGCAGACGGTCCGGGTCGCCGGGTTGGACCGGGAGTTGTCGGCGGCGTTGTCGCCGTGGCGTGCGGCGCGGGCGAGCCATGATCCGGGGAAGGTGCTGCTGGATGTGGCCACGGCGGTGGCGTTAGGTGGGGACTGCGCGGCCGATATCGCCGTGGTGCGGGCCCAGCCGGAGCTGTTCGGGCCGGTGGCGTCGGATCCGACGGTGTCGCGGCTGATCACCACCCTGGCGGCCGACGTCGACACGGCGTTGCCGGCGATCCGGGCCGCCAGGGCTCAGGCCCGGGCGGTCGTGTGGGGTCGGCGGCGGCCGCTGGCCGGGACACCGGGCAGCCGGAACGGTGGGCAGGTGATCGTGGACCTGGACGCCACCCTGTCGACGGCGCATTCGGACAAGGAACACGCCGCGCCGACGTTCAAGAAGACGTTCGGGTTCGCGCCGATGTGCGCGTTCGTCGACCACGGCGAACACGGCACCGGCGAGACGCTGGCTGTCGATCTGCGGCCGGGGAACGCCTCACCGTTCAACAGCGCCGACCACATCACCTGCCTGGATGCGGCGTTGGCGCAGCTCCCCTCCTCCGAGCGTGGTCAGGTGCTGGTCCGTGCCGATGCCGGTGGCGGGTCGAAAGCGCTGCTGCACCACATCACCGACCTCGGTCTGGAGTACTCGATCGGGTTCCCCGCCCACGGCCCCGTGCAGGCCGCGATCGCCGCCATCCCCGACGACGCCTGGATCGACGCCATCAACGCCATCAACGCCATCAACGCCGACGGTGAACCCCGCGACGACGCCCAGGTCGCCGACCTCACCCCCTGGATGCCGGCCCCCACCACACCAACCCGCTCACCCGCCCGGTTCGGGCCGCAGCACTGGCCCGACGGGATGCGGGTGATCGCCCGCCGGGAACGCCCGCACCCCGGCGCCCAGCTCCGGCTGACCGACCGTAACGGGTGGCGGATCACCTGCTTCGCCACCAACACCCCCACCAACACCCCCACCAACACCCCCATCAGCACCCCCATCAGCACCCCCATCAGCACAACAGGGCCGGGCTGGACCGTGGACGTCCTCGAGCTTCGGCACCGGCTGCGCGCCCGCTGCGAAGACCGCATCCGCGGCCTCAAGGACACCGGCATGCGCAACCTGCCCTTCCATAGCTACGCCCAGAACCAGATCTGGCTCGAGATCGTCGCCCTCGCCGCCGACCTCCTCACCTGGACCCAAACCCTGGCCTGGCACACCCACGAACCCGCCCGCCGGTGGGAACCCAAACGACTCCGCCTCCGGATCCTCACCGTCGCCGGACGCCTCATCCACAGCGGCCGCCGGCGCCGACTCAGACTCCCCCGCGACTGGCCCTGGAACCACCTCATCGACACCGGCTGGGCCACGCTCCACGCCACCTAGCCACTCAGCCCTAGACCCGACCACCAAGGACCAGGAGAACCGGCGAACCCAGCGCCGGGGACCTCCCCCTGCCCACGCCACACGCCGACGACAACCCCGCCAAAACCCCAACTCACCAAGCCACGTGAAAGATCGAGGCTAGGGCGTGTCTCTCAAATATCGCCGGGCGCGCGACACCCCACATCCCGCCTGGCCGCGGTCCAGCTCGTCACCCATATAACCAATATGAGTTCCTCCTGCACCACGCCCAGCCGGGCGCGGGGCGCCGCGCGCACGCGCGCCCTTGCCGACGCTCTTTGAGAGACACGCCCTAGAAGCCGAGGACCTGGGCCTCGCGGTGCACCTGCTTGCGCCGGTTCTCCACCAGCGCCGCGATCGGGGTGCTCCCCAGCAGGTCGGTCTCGGTGAAGAGCCAGCGCACGGACTCCTCGACGGTGTAGCCCGCGTCGTTGAGGAGCGTCAACGTGCCCGCGAGGCCCTTCACGACCTCGTTCCCGACCAGGAACGCGGCGGGAACGTGCGCCACCCCGCGCTCGCCGTACGGCAGGGCCACCAGCTCGCGCTCGCGGATCATCGTCTTGACCTGGGTCACCGACAGGCCCAGCCGCTCGGCCACCTCGGGCGCGGTCAGCCACCCGGGCACCAGGGTCTCCAGCGTGGCGACGTTGTTCTCAGTCACGCTGAAACTCTGCCACGGTTGCCTTCACCATGACGGCCGGGTCCGCGAGCTTGTCCACATCGAGCGGGACCGAGCCCTCCGCCAGGCGGCGGCCCTGGACGAAGTCGCGCGGCTGATCGACCGCGAGCACGGCGGCGACGCAGGACCGCGAGTCCAGCCAGAACGCCGACCAGCCCTCGCCGGTGGCCGGGTCGCCGCGCCAGACCAGCTTGCCCTTCGACTCCGGGCCGAGATTCCCGGCGAACTGGATCATCCGGCCGAACTGCTCGCTCCAGACGTACGGCACCGGGTCGTACTCCTCGGCGCCGCCGAGCAGGTTGGCTGCCGCGACCGCGGGCGAGCGCAGCGCGTCGTCCCAGTGCTCGCCGCGGATCCGTTCGCCGTACCGCGGCGACCAGCGCGCGACGAGGTCGCCGACCGCGTAGACACCCTCGACGCCGGTCGCGAGGTCCGCGCCGACGAGCACGCCCCGGTCGACGGGGATCGGCGAGCCCTCCAGCCAGCCGGCCGCCGGCCGTACGCCGACGCCGACCACCACGACGTCGGCTTCCAGCGAGGAGCCGTCGACCAGTGACACCCCGTCTGGCCCGACCTCGGCGACAGCACAGTTCGTCCGCAGCTCGACGCCCGCGGCGGCGTACCAGGGCACGAAGTGCGAAGCGATCTCCGCCGGCAACGCGTGCGCGACGGGCGTCGCGGCCAGCTCCAGCACGGTCACCTGGCAGCCGTGCTTGGCCGCTGCGGTCGCGACCTCGGCACCGATCCAGCCCGCGCCGACGACCACGACCTGCGCCCCCTCGCGCAGGCTCGCGCGGAGTGAGAGCGCGTCGGTCTTCGTCCGCAGGTAGCGCCCGCCCGTCCCAGGCAGCCGCACCGGCTCGCTTCCGGTCGCGAGCACCAGCCCGTCGTAGGCGAGGTCGCCGACCGAGGTCTCGACCACGCCTGAGCGCAGGCCGGTGGCGTGCACGTTCGGCCGCAGCTCGATGCGGAGCTCGTCCAGCGAGAACGTCAGCGACGTGTCGTCCTGGTTGCCGAGCAGCACGGCCTTCGACAGCGGCGGCCGGTCGTACGGCTGGTGCTCCTCGGCACCGACCAGCACCAGCTCGCCCTCGTACCCCTGCCGGCGCAGCGCCATCGCCGCATGCGTGCCGGCCAGACCGGATCCGACGACCACTACCCGTTGCATGTTTCGAGCTTAGAGTGGCGGGCGTGCCGGTCAGTCAGGCGTATGCCGACGGGAGTCGGCTGAGCGCATCTCGATCTACCAGTGGAGCAGCCGGCGGTCGGACCTAGCCTTGATCTTTCGTCCGGCGGTGGGTTCGACCGATCCGCCCCGCCCTGGGGCCAATGATCATGTAAACATGATCAGCCGCCGCTTTACGTGGGGTGGACGCCAGGTAGAGCGGCCACTGGCCGGGTAAGGCGACCACGACGCTTCCCGTCTGGCCGCGGTGCACTCGGCGGCGCGACCGGCCCGGTGCTCGACGTCGGCTGGGGCAACGGCACCTGCGCAAACCGGCCGCGGAGCGAGCGCGAGGATCTGCGGGTCGTTCCGATCGACCTCTCCCCCGGCCTGCGCCCGGAGGTCGTCGGCGAGGCGGACCGGCTGCCGTTCGCGACCGCGTCGGCCGGCGCCGTGCCCGCGGCGTCGCCGACCCGCCGCCGTACCCGCGGATCGACGGCTCGTTCCTCCTCCACGACGCCAGCCGCCTGCTGGCGGACGCGTTCGACCAGGTCGAGTCGGGCGAGCACCGCACCGAGATCGTCGTCCCCGGCGCCGACCCCGTGATCGCGTTCGTCGACAGCGTGGGCGGCGACCAGACCGGGACCTGCCGCCAGGCGTGACCTGGCCCGACTACCTCGCCGCGGCCGCCCGCAGGGTGCGCGACAAGGTCGAACGGACCGGCGCGTACCGTCTCACCGGTCATGCCGGCGTGCTGACGTCGACCGGGGCAAGGCGGGCATTATCGGCGCGGCAACCAAAGCACACTGGGTAGCCGTCCTTACACTCGAACGGCGTGAGGAGGGAAAACTCTGTGGACGTGACCGTCACCGACCCGCTCGTCGGGCGCCTGCTCGAGGGCAGGTACCGCGTCGGCAAGCGCGTCGCGCGCGGCGGTATGGCGACCGTCTACGAGGCCCTCGACACCCGCCTGGACCGGGTCGTCGCGATCAAGATCATGCACTCCGGGCTCGGCGACGACGCGGAGTTCGCGCACAGGTTCGTCCGCGAGGCGCGGTCGGCCGCCCGGCTCAGCCACCCGAACGTCGTCGCGGTCTTCGACCAGGGCGAGGACAACGGGACGCTGTTCCTCGCGATGGAGTACGTCCCCGGCCGTACGCTCCGGCAGCTGATGCGCGAGCGCGGCCCACTCCCCCCGGCCACGGCGCTGGAGCTGATGGAGAAGGTGCTGCAGGCGCTGGCCGCCGCGCACGACGCGGGCATCATCCACCGCGACGTCAAGCCAGAGAACGTTCTGCTCGGCAACGACGGCTCGGTGAAGGTCGCCGACTTCGGGCTCGCCCGGGCGATCTCGGCCGCAACGTCCGGAACGGCGACGCAGGGCCTGCTGATCGGCACGGTCTCCTACCTCGCGCCCGAGCAGGTCGTGCACGGCACTGCCGACACCCGCACGGACGTGTACGCCGCCGGCATCATGCTGTCGGAGCTGCTCACCGGCGCGAAGCCGCACGAGGGCGACTCCCCGATCCAGGTCGCGTACAAGCATGTCCACGAGGACGTTCCCGCGCCGTCCGGGCGCGTGCCCGGGCTGCCGCCGTACGTCGACGGACTCGTGCTCCGTTCGACCGCCCGCGACCACGACGTCCGCCCCGCCGACGCGCGGGTGTTCCTGCAGCACGTACGCCGCGCGAGGTCCGCGCTCGTGCAGGGCGTCGACGACCCGGAGCTGACCGAGGACCTCACGCTGTTCCGGCGCCAGATTGTCGACGACCCGCCGGGAACCGAGCACACGCGCGCGATCCCGATCGGCGCGCCGATGCAGGTCGACGAGTACACACCGACCTCGCCGCCGTTCCCGCCCGGCCCGCCGCCGGGCCCGCGCCAGGACTCGCGCCGGCAGCCGCAGCCGCCCAAGCGCGGTAAGGGACCGCTCGCGCTGCTGATCGTGCTGATCCTCACCGTGGCGGTCGGCGTCGGCGCCTGGTACGTCGGCATCGCCCGCTTCACCCGGGTGCCTCCGGTCACGAACGCCACGCAGCAGCAGTTCGCCCAGCTCGAGCAGGGCAGCGAGGTCGACCTGAAGACGGTCGGAACGGCGTTCTCCGAGGTGATCCCGAAGGGCCGCGCCGTCCGTTCGGAGCCCGCCGCCGGCAGCCGTGTCCGCAAGGGCTCGGTCGTGCAGGTGTGGGTGTCCAGCGGGCCGGAGCGCTACCCCGTGCCCAACCTGTCGGGCAAGACCGAGGTCCAGGCCAAGCAGCTGCTCGACCAGGCGCATCTCGCGGTCGGCCGGATCGGCCGCGAGTACAGCGACAAGGTCGACACCGGCCTGATCATCCGCTTCTCCCCCAAGCCGGGCACGCAGCTGCGCCCGAACGCCGCCGTCGCGTACGTCGTCAGCCGCGGCCGGAAGCCCGTCCAGATCCCGTCGGTGGTCGGTGACCGTTCCACCGCGGCCGAGAAGACGCTGAAGAAGGCCGGCTTCCAGGTCGTCGCGAGCGAGGAGTTCTCCGACACCGTCGAACGCGGCCGGGTGATCAGCCAGGATCCGCCGAACGGCAACGGCTACAAGGGCGACAAGATCCGCCTCGTCGTGTCCAAGGGCCCGGCGCTGGTGAAGGTGCCGAACGTCCGCGGCATGGGCGAGGAGGCGGCGAAGCAGCGGCTGCAGCGGGACGGCTTCAAGACCGACGTCCGCGAGAGCCCCCTGTACGTCGGCGTGCACTACGTCGTCGAGCAGTCCCCGAACGGCGGCCAGCTGGCACCCGCCGGCTCGACCATCGTCATCACGATCGTCTAACCCACCGGCGCACCCACCCACCGCGGTGATCATGAACGTGATCATGAAGCCGAACTGGTCGTATACGACGGGTTTGCCTTCATGATCACGTTCATGATCACGGGTAGGTGGCGGAGGTTGGGGTGAGGGGCACCCTGGTCCCAAAGGTTCGGACCAGGGTGCCCCCGACCCAGCTGCCGCGCCGCTTTGAATGAAGGGCACCTTCATTCAATAGGTTGAGATGAAGGTGCCCTTCATTCAATGCGCTCAGGGGTCGGCAACCCCGACAACGAGGTTCGCGACCTGGCTGTGACAAGCTGCGAGGCGTGCCGCGTCGTTCCGCTGTCCCGGTCGGGAGCCATGACAAGGCGCCCTTGCTTCGGCTCGAACCCACCGCTGGGCAAGGCCGTTCGCTTTGCGCCTCGGCCATGGGAACGATGCCATGAGCAGCGGCACGTCCCCGCAGAGCACGCGCACGACCACGCTCGCCGTTGTCGGGCTGGTCTCCGTCACGGCCGTCTGGGGCTCGACGTTCTTCCTCATCCGCGACCTGCTCACCCGCGTACCCGTCGTCGACTTCCTCGCCGTCAGGTTCGCGATCGCCGCGATCGTGCTCGGGGTCATCGCCCACCGCTCGGTCCTCAAGCTCTCCCGCGCGACGCGCAACCGCGGCGTGATCCTCGGCCTGGTGTACGGGGTCGCGCAGATCCTCCAGACCGCCGGCCTGGAGCACACCTCGGCCTCGGTGTCCGGCTTCGTCACCGGCATGTACGTCGTCATCACCCCGCTGCTCGCCGGCATCCTGCTCCGCAACAAGATCGGGCCCGCCGTCTGGATCGCGGTCGTCCTCGCCACGGCCGGGCTGGGTGTTCTCGCCCTACGTGGTTTCGCCTTTGGGTACGGCGAATTCCTCACATTGCTCGCCGCCGCGCTCTACGCTCTCCATATCGTCGGCGTCGGCGCGTGGACCTCCGCGAAGGACGCGCTCGGACTGTCCGTCGTGCAGATGGCAGTCATCGCCGTCGTCTGCCTGGTCGCGGCCGTACCCGACGGCATCACGATCCCGGACCGGAGCGCGGACTGGCTGTCGGTCATCTACATGGCGCTGATCGCCGGCGCGTTCGCACTCGTCATGCAGACCTGGGCGCAGGCCCATCTGCCGCCGACCCGGGCCGCGATCGTGATGTGCATGGAGCCGGTCTGGGCGGCCTTCTTCGCCGTGATGCTGGGCGGTGAGAACCTCACCGTCCGCATGCTGGTCGGCGGCGCGTTCGTCCTCGGCGCCATGTACCTCGCCGAGCTCGCTCCCCGCCGCCGGTTACCCGACGAGACACCTCATCTCCCGCTGTAGCCCCGTGGCCTCGTCGCAGCCGGCTCGTCGAAGAAGCCCAAAGTGAACGTCGGATCGTTATCTGCCAGGCGTTGGCGTGCGGCGAAACTGAGCGAGTCGGACTGCGACCAGGTACGCCTAGCGAGACCGAAATGGTCCCTTCGCGGCCTCCGACTCCCAGCATTCCGGGGTACCGTCTGATCTTGGTCGTCCCAGCGGACGGGATGTGCTTGCATCCGCCTGGGATCGCTACCATGCTTCGTCCCACAAGACACATACGGGGGGACTCGCGGGCCCTAGCGGCCGCGCGTGTTCCCCGTTTGGTTATGAAAGGGGCAGCACATGCGCGGGAGCCGGCCAAGGCTCGCCATGTGTCACTTCTCTTCGTCCCCTCGCTGGTGGCCGACACCGGACTCGTGTCTCTCCTCACACCCCACGGCCCGCTAGCCGGGTCCCGCGGGCAGGCGCTGCCGGTCGTACCGGACGCCAGTTGCGAATCGGAGGTACAACGTTGACAGCAACAACCGAACAGGTCCGGGAGGTCAGGCCGGCTCCCCGGGTTCGCAGGGGTTGGTCACCCGAGGAGAAAGCAAACCTGCGTAAGGGGCTGTTGTTCATCAGCCCCTGGGTGATCGGCTTCCTGGCTTTCGTGGTCTTCCCGATCGTGTACTCGCTCGCGATCAGCATGTTCCAGTACACGGGCTTGCAGTCGGCGCAGTTCCTCGGCCTCGACAACTACGGCCGCATGCTCGCCGACCCGTTGACCTGGACGTCGCTCGGCAACACGCTCTACTACTCGGCCTGGGCAGTGCCGGTCGGCCTCGTCGTCGCCCTGCTGCTCGCGCTGGCGATGAACCGGCAGGTACGCGAGGTCGTGGTCTACCGGACCGCGCTCTACATCCCCTCGCTGGCGCCGATCTTCGCGCTGTCGTTCATCTTCATCGTGCTGGTCAACCCCGGTACGGGTATCGCGAACCAGCTCATCACGCTGTTCGGTGGTCAGGAACGTGACCTGCTGGCCGAGCCGACGACCGCGAAGCTCGTGATCGTCGCGATGGCCCAGCTGGGCGCCGGCAACGCCGCGCTGATCTTCCTCGCGGGTCTGAACAACATCCCGCAGACGCTGTACGAGGCCGCCCGCATCGACGGCGCGAGCCCGATCCAACAGTTCGGCCGGATCACACTCCCGCTGCTGACCCCGGCGATCGTGTTCAACCTCATCACCGGCGTCAGCGGCGGACTCCAGGTCTTCACGCAGGCCTACATCATGACCAGGGGCGGACCGAACAACGGAACGTTGTTCTACATGCTCTACCTGTACCGAAACGCCTTCAGCTACGCGGACCTCGGCTATGCGTCCGCTCTGGCGATCGGTCTCTTCATCGTCGGTCTCGCGCTCGCGGTGATCCTCTACGGGGTGTCGCGCCGCTTCACGAACTATGAAGTCGCGGCTTGACCCGGCGTAGACCCCACCAGACCTGGAGAGAAAGAGACTTCGATGGCTGTTGACACTCAGACCGCTGAGCTTGGCCGGCACCGCGGCCAGGGTCCGGTCATGTCCGCGGGTGAAGCGCGGGCCAGGCTGATCTGGGACCGCATCGCGGTCCGCATCTTCCTCATCGTGATGTCGCTCGTCTTCCTGCTTCCGCTCTACTGGATGCTCATCACCTCGGTGAAGTCCAACGAAGAGCTCGGCATCACCCCCTCGACGATCTGGCCACAGCAGTGGCACTGGGAGAACTACACAGCCGCGTTCGACGCGTTCCCGTTCGCGACGTTCTTCGGCAACTCGCTCATCATCACCGTCCTCAGCGTGCTTGGCTCGGTGCTGTCCTGCCTCATCGCGGCGTACGGGTTCGCCTGCATCGAGTGGCGCGGCCGCGAGAAGGTCTTCTACCTCGTGCTCGCGACGCTGTTCATCCCGTTCCCGATCGCGATCATCCCGTCGTTCGACCTGTTCGCTTGGCTGGGCTGGATCAACACGTTCCTGCCACTGATCGTGCCGAACTTCCTCGGCAGTGCGTTCTTCATCTTCCTGCTGCGACAGTTCCTGCTGCAGATACCGAAGGACCACCTCGACGCTGCCCGCGTCGACGGCGCGAGCGAGTGGCAGATCCTCTGGCGGATCGTGCTCCCGATGTCGCTGCCGGCCGTCGCGGCGGTCGCGATCTTCACAGCGATCGGCTCGTGGAACGACTTCATTGGCCCGCTGCTGTACCTGCAGGACGAGTCCAGGCAGACGCTCGCGATCGGCATCCAGGCGTTCCGGACCAGCCATGACATTCAGTTCAACCAGCTCATGGCGGCGTCGCTGATGATCCTGCTGCCATTGGTGATTCTGTTCTTCGCGGCGCAGCGGTACTTCATCCGCGGCATCACGCTCGGCAGCTTCAAGTAAGGACACCGACTGATGAGACTTCGTAGTCAACTGAGGCGCCGGATCGGGATGACCGCTCTGGCCGTACTTCTCATCGCCGTCGCCGGTGCGTGTGCGCAGGCTCGGCCGAACACCGAGCTGCTGGTGTGGACCGTGCTGGGTGGCTCGGTCGAGCTCGAGGCGCAGAACGCCGTGATCGACGCGTTCGAGAAGGAGAATCCGGGCGTCACGGTGCAACTGGTGCCGAAGGCGGGCCAGTTCACCGGCGACAACGCGGCGCTGATCGCGGCCGTCCGCGGCAAGCAGTCGCCGAACGTGTACGTGATCGACCGGTTCACCACCGCGCAGCAGGCGTCGGTCGGTCTGCTGTCGAACCTGCAGACGTTCATCGACCAGGACGGCGACAACCTGCGCGACGAGTACCTGCCGTTCGCGGCCGACGAGGCGTCGTACAACGGCGACATGTACGCGCTGCCGTTCGACACCGACGCGCGCGGGGTGCTCTACAACAAGGCCGTGCTGCGCGACGCCGGCATCGACCCGGAGATCATGGACCCGAAGAACGGGGCGCTCACGATCGACGAGCTGATGGACCTCGGCGAGAAGATCAACCAGAAGGACAAGAACGGCAACTACACGCGGATGGGCTTCATCCCGTGGGACGGCCAGGGCTTCCACGCGACCTGGGCTTTGATCAACCACGCGGAGTGGTTCGACAACCAGACCTGCGACACGACGTTCCTCAGCCCCGGCTGGAAGAAGACCATGGAGGACTTCCAGTCGTGGTCGAAGGAACTCGGCTACCAGCAGGTGCAGGCGTTCATCGCCCGCGTACGACCGCCGAACCAGCCGCCGCAGCAGTCGCCGCTCTACACCGGCAAGATCGGTATGGCGATCGACGGCAACTGGTCGCTGCAGAGCATCAAGGAGTACGCGCCGAAGCTCGACTACGGCATCACGTACCTACCGGTGCCGAAGGAGGGCGACAAGCCGATCAGCTGGGCCGGTGGCTTCGCGGCCACGATGCCGAAGGGCGCGCCGAACCAGGAGCTGACCTGGAAGTTCATGAAGTACTTCGCCGGCGAGCAGGGCCAGCGGATCTACATGAGCAACCAGAGCAAGATCCCGACCTGGAAGTCGCTGCTGGAAGACCCGGAGGTCACGAAGGACCAGGGCATCTTCCCGAGCATGATGGCGGACACCCTGGCGCGTCCGGCCCTGCCGGTGGGTGCGCAGATCTCCGACGCGATGGACGCGGCCCAGTCCGGTGTGCTGCTCGGTGAGGAGACGCCAGAGAAGGCACTCGACATCGTGCAGGCACGGGTGGGTCCGAAGATGAAACAGTTCTGCCCGTTCACCTTGGGCAATCCGGAGTAGCTGAGATTTGGGGCGTCCCCTTCGCGGGGGCGCCCCTTTCTTGCTTTCTGGTCAGAAGATCGGCGGGCCGTCGCCGTGGTTCTCCTGGTGGGTGTAGCGGCCTTCCGCCCACGGGTCGGCGACGTTGTGGTAGCCGCGTTCCTCCCAGAACCCGCGCCGGTCCTCGGTGAGGTACTCGATCGCCCGGAGCCACTTCGGGCCCTTCCAGGCGTACAGGTGGGGAACGACCAGCCGGATGGGGCCGCCTCGTTCCCTCGGCAGCGGCTTGCCGCCGACGTGCGTGGCGAGCAGCGTGGTCGCCGCGGCGAAGTCGGCGAGGGTGAGGTTGGCGGAGTAGCCGTACTCGGCGTACACCATCACGTGGGACACGTCGGTGCGCGGCGGCGCGACCTCGAGCAGCGCGCTGCTCGGGATGCCCTCCCAGGTGAGGTCGAGCACCGAGAACCCGCTCACGCAGTGCAGGTCGGCGTAGACCGTACGATGCGGCAGCTCGTCCAGCACGTCCAGCTTCAGCACGTGCTCACTGCCCGAAGCGGTGGCGCCGGAGACCCGGATGTCCCAGTCCTCGAGCTTGCGCCGCGGGACCGGTCCGTAGTGCGTGACGGGCCAGTTCTCGGAGGGTCGCTGACCGGGCGGAACGCCCCTTCGAGCGTTCGCACTGGCCGCGAACGAGGTCGCGGCCGAGTCCTCTCCGCGCTGGCCCCGCACGAGAGTCAATGCTCCCAGACGCGCCTTCGACCGGTCACGCTGGGCCCCTCGCCGAGAACGGATTGTGCCCGTTCACGCGGCCGGTGCTCGCAGCCGGATCACCAGCTGGATGTCGACATGTCGGGTGTGCAGGACGACCCCGCGGTCGAGCGGTTCCCCAGCGGCCGCGAACGCGGTCACCCCGGTCACCACGTAGTCGTCGTCCTCGGCTGAACCCTCGGCGCCCCGTCCGCTCCCGTTCGCCTGCACTTCGGCAAGCGCGGTCGTCAGCGCCTCGGTATGTTCCGCCAGAAACGAGTGGAGTGCGAGCTCCACGGCCTCCTCACTCGGGCCGTCCTGTCGCATGGTCTGTCTCCTCTGTAGACGTCGTCCCAGTCCGTCCACTGGAGATGACACCGAAGGCGGCGAAGCATGACGCGATTCCCGAGAACTTTGTTGACTCACCGGTAGCCGCCGAGCGATCGCTATGACCTGGCCCATCCGGTGAGCTCGACGATCTCCGCGGCGAGGTCCTCGACCCGGCGGTGATCGGTGCGGACGCGCGTCGCCCACTCCGGCGTGAGGCGATCGAGGTCCCGCTCGCCGACCGGCGTCGCCTCGAGGTTGGCGAGGTGCCAGCCGAGCCCCGCTCCCCTCTCGCGCTCACCGAGCCGCTGCCGCGCGGTCTCGTCGGTACAGGTGAGCAGCACGCCGACAACCCGAGGTTGACCACCCATCAGCGTGACCAACCTGCTGGCGTTCTTGATGCTCGCCCAGTTGGTGAAGATCAGGCGCGTACAGCCGAAGTCGCGATAGTTGCCCCAGAGGGCCTGGAAGTTCCGGTCGAACAGCTCGGGCGGTGCCTGCGGGATGGCGACGTCCAGCCAGTCGCCCTCCATGCGGCAATGGCCGACACCTGCCTGCTGGAGCTGCGCGGAGACCTCGGCGCTGACGGTCGTCTTCCCGGCCGCGGACCGACCGGCGATCAGCAGCAGGTCGGAGTCCACCCCGGCTACCCGTGCTCTCGTTGGTCTTGCTCGGCGGCCGCCGCGTGGGCGGCGTCGAGGCGTTCGAGGGGGCTGGGGCCGTTGGACGGCTTCGGCGGGGCGCCGAGGTGGCGGACGCGAAGCTCGTCCATGAGCTCCTCGAGGAACGCCGGACCCTCGTCGTGCATGAGCTGCTGACGGATCCGGAGCTCGGCGCTACCGGGGCGCCAGTCGAGGCCCCAGTTGCCGAGGGCGTAGATGATCGGCAGGGTCTGGATGCCCGCTTCGGTGAGGCTGTAGCGAGCGCGCTGCCCCCGTACCGCCGTGCCGCGGGTGAGGATCCCCGCGTCGAGGAGCCGTACCAGGCGGTCGGCGAGGATGTTCGAAGCGATGCCCTCGATCGACCCGGTGAGCAGAGCCCGGAAGTAGCGGCGGTCACCGAAGATCAGATCGCGCAGGACGAGCAGCGCCCAGCGGTCCCCGAGCACCTCGACGGCGGCGTTGATCGGGCACCCCGACCGTGGCTCCACGACTCCTCCTTGACACGTTATCCGCCCTCACTATAGTGATTGCGAAACGCAACCACTAGGTGAAAGAAGAGCCGATGGGCCGCTTTGTCTACTCGATGCAGGTGTCCCTCGACCTGCGCATCGAGCAAGTCCCGGGCGACAACGGCGCCGGCGAGTGGTTGCGGATCGACGAGGAGCTGCACCGCGAGGCCAACGCGCGGACGCGGGGGCTCGCGCTCATGGTCCATGGCCGGGTGTTCTACGAGGTCATGGAGGAGTTCTGGCCACGGACCCACGAGGATCCGTCGCTGCCGGACTTCATGCACGAGTACGGCGAGATCTGGACCGCCAAGCCCAAGGTGCTCGTCTCCCACACCCGCCACAGTGCCGACCACAACACCCGGGTCATCGGCGGAGACGACGCGATCGAGCAGCTCGCCACCCTGCGTGCCGAGACCGACGGCAGCATCAGCGTGGGCGGCGCGACGCTTGCGACGCAGCTGCTCCGGGCGGGGCTGCTCGACGAGTTGATGCTGTGGACCCATCCGGCGATCCTCGGCTTCGGCAGGCCGCTGTTCGACGACTACGACCTGCCGATCGAGCTCGACCTGCTCGAGCAGCAAACGTTCAACCAGGGCGTCACGATGCACCGCTACACGATCCGGGATGCGAAGGAGTCGAGCTAGTGCTGAAGCAGGTCGCGGAGGGTGTGCTGACCCACCAGAGCGAGTTGATCGCGAACAACGCCGTTGTCGTGCAGGGCCGAGCCGGCGTGTTGGTCGTCGACCCGGGGCTGACCGGCGCCGAGCTGGCCTGCCTGGCGAACGACCTTCGGGAGCTGGGCCAGCCCGTCGTGGCAGGCTTCGCGACGCATCCCGACTGGGATCACGTGCTCTGGCACGCCGAGCTCGGCGACGCTCCTCGCTACGGTACGGCCCGCTGCGCCGCGTTTATGGAGGACGTACGGTCGAAGCCGGACTGGAAGGCCCGCGCCGCCGAGGGGTTTCCGGAGGAGATCGCCGACGACGTACCGCTGGACCTGTACGGCCTCATCACCGGCTTGCCGGCCGAGACCACGCAGCTTCCCTGGGACGGCCCCACGGTCCGGATCATCGAGCTTCCGGCGCACGCTCCGGGCCACGCGGCGCTGTTGGTCGAGGCACGCGGCGTCCTGGTCGCCGGCGACATGCTGTCCGACGTGCTGGTTCCGATGTTCGGCTACGACACCGCCGACCCGCTCGAGGACTACCTCGCCGCGCTGCGGCTGTTCGAGGACGTGGCGGGCGACGTCGACTTCGTGGTCCCGGGCCACGGATCCGTCGGCGGAGCTGGCGAGCTGCGGGCACGGATCGAGCTGGATCGCGCGTACGTTCAGGCCTTGCGCGACGGCAAGGAACCCAACGACCCGCGGATCGGCCCATCGGCCAAGCCCGGTTGGGAATGGGTGAGCGACATCCACACCGGACAACAACAACACTTCGGCCCAGGCAGCTAGCTCTGCGCGACGACCGCGGCGGGGCAGCGGCCGAACATCGGGGGCAGCTGGCGTACGGCGGCGGCGAGCTCGCGGAGATCGGCTCCCGCCAACGCCTGCTGGCCGTCGACCAGCGCGTACTCCGGCTCCGGATGCACGTCCACCATCAGCCCGTCCGCCCCCGCGGCGATCGCGGCCCGGGCGAGCGGCACGACGAGCTCGCGGCGCCCGCAGGCGTGGGACGGGTCGACGATCACGGGCAGGTGCGACAGCTGCTGCGCCAGCGGGATCGCGGACACGTCCAGCGTCGAGCTGGTCGAGGGCTCGAACGTACGGATCCCCCGCTCACACAGCACGATGTCGAGGTTGCCACGCTGCGCGACGTACTCCGCGGCCAGCAGCCACTCCTCGACCGTCGACTGCACGCCGCGCTTGAGCATCACCGGCTTGCCGGTGCTGCCGACGCCCTCGAGCAGCGCGAAGTTCTGCATGTTGCGGGCACCGACCTGCAGCATGTCCGCGTACGACGCCACCAGCTCGACGTCGCCCGCCTCGACGACCTCGGTCACGACGAGCAGCCCGGTCGCCTCGCGGACGTCGGCGAGGATCTTCAGCCCGTCCTCGCCGAGTCCCTGGAACGCGTACGGCGACGTGCGCGGCTTGAACGCGCCGCCACGCAGCATTGTCGCACCCGCCGCCGCGGCCAACCGGGCCGCGCCGAGCGTCTGCTCCGCGCTCTCGACCGCGCAGGGTCCGGCGATCAGCGTGAACGTCCCCGGCCCGATCGGGATCTGGCGCTCCGGCGGTCCGACCAGCACGACCGACCTCGAGTCGTGCAACCGGCGGCTGACCAGCTTGTACGGCGCGGACACCCGGATGACCTCGGTCACCCCCGGCAGCGTGTGCAGATTGAGCTCGTGGAACCGGTCCGCGTCCCCGACCAGTCCGACGATCGTCCGGACCACGCCTCGGCTCACGAACGCCTGACCGCCTACGGACTCGACCCGGTCGACGACGGCATCGACCTGTTCCTGCGATGCGTCGGCGGACATCACGACCACCATGGCGGGCTGGCTCCTCGTACGGACCGGCGCTCGATGCGCTGGGGAACTGAAGAGTAGAACCGAAAAACGACCCGCAACGGCCGCAATCCGTCATCTGGACGTCACGAGTGAGTAACAGGTTGAGGGCATTCCAACGTGCGGGAAACGGACACCCCTTTCACCCGCCGAGACGGGCCGTGGGCGCCTTCCGCGAGGCGCGATAGCGTGCCGGTGTGACCGAGCTCGTGGACCTTCGCAGCGACACCGTCAGCCGACCGACCGAGGGCATGCGCGCCGCGATGGCGAAGGCCGAGGTCGGCGATGACGTGTTCGGCGACGACCCGACCTGCCACGCGCTCGAGCAGCGCGTCGCCGAGGAGCTCGGGCACGAGGCCGCGATCTTCACCGTGACCGGCTCGCTCGCCAACCTGCTTGCCATCCGTTCGCTCGTCCCCACCGGCGGCGAGGTCATCTGCGAGGCCACCGCCCACATCGTCCGTGCCGAGCTCGGCGCGCACGCGATCCTCGCCGGTACGACGACCCGCACCTGGACCGCGCCGCGAGGGCAGGTCGACCTCGACGCGATCCGCGTCCTGCTCGCCCCCGACTCCGGCCCGTACTTCGTCTCGACGGCGGCCGTCGCCGTCGAGAACACCCACAACTTCGGCGGCGGCAGCGTCCAGTCGATCGAGGTGCTCCACAAGCTGCGTGAGGAGACCCACGCGGCCGGCGTCGCGCTGCACCTGGACGGCGCGCGGCTGTGGAACGCGCATATCGCGACGGGCCTGCCGCTGGCGGAGTTCGCCGACCTGTTCGACACGATCGCGGTCTGCCTGTCCAAGGGCCTCGGCGCGCCGATCGGCTCACTCGCGGTCGGCAGCGCGGACCAGATCGCCGAGGCGCGGGTGTGGCGCAAGCGGTACGGCGCGGGCTGGCGTCAGGCGGGCGTGCTCGCGGCAGCCGGGCTCTACGCGCTCGACCACCACATCGACCGGCTCGCCGACGACCACGCGAACGCCAAGGCGATCGCCACGCTGCTCGCCGACGCGGTGCCGGGATCGGTCGACCCGGCCGAGGTCGACACGAACATCGTGATCCTCGACCTGTCCTCCACCGGCCGCACCGGGACCGAGGTCGCGGAGGCCGTACGCAAGGACGGCATCGTGCTCGCCGGAGGCAAGGACCGGCTGCGCCTCGTCACCCACCTCGACGTCGACGCCGCCGGCTGCAAGCGTGCCGCCGAGGCCATCGCCAAGACCCTCAAGGTCTCCTAAACTCGTGTTGCTTTGTCGCACCGGTCGGCGGCATAGCCGTCGCCGTCTCGACGGATGGCACCGACGGCGCCGCGCAGCCGGTCCAGTGACCGTTGCTGGTTCAGCGCCGTCGCTGCACCGGGGGCCGAGACAGCAACGGCGCCGCCGACTCTTGTGCGACTAGACTAGAAGCCATGCGCCGCCTGCTCGTCGTGGACCACTCGTTGCCGTTGTACGGCGAGTGCCACGACCGCGGCGACCTCGCACCGTGAGAGCGAACGGCTCGTTCGACGACCCCGTTCACCCCACGCCTGTTGAGGATTCCGTCATGTCGTTCATCACCGACCTGCCCAAAGTCGAGCTCCACCTGCACCTCGTCGGCTCGGCCTCCCCCGCGACCGTGCTCGAGCTTTCCCGTCGCCATCCCGACGCCGGGCTTCCCCAGACGCTGGCGGAGCTCGAGGCGTTCTATGCGTTCCGCGACTTCCCGCACTTCATCGAGGTGTACGGGCTGGTCAGCGCGCTCGTTCGTACCGGCGACGACATCGTTGCGCTGCTCGACGGTCTCGCCCGAGACGCCGCGGCGAGCAACGTCCGGTACGCCGAGGTCACCGTCACCCCGTCCTCCCACCACCTCGCGGGGATCGCTCCAGAGGAGACCATCGACGCACTGAACCGCGGGCGGAAGATCGCCCTCGACCAGCACCGGGTCCACCTGAACTGGATCTTCGACATCGCGGGCGGCCTCGGTCAGGACCTCGCGTGGGAGACCGTCAACTACGCCTTGCGCTACCGGCCCGAAGGCCTCGTCGCGCTCGGGCTCGCCGGCCTCGAGGTCGGCGTCGGGCGGGCCCAGTTCGCCCGTCAGTTCGGGGTCGCGCGCGAAGCCGGCCTGCACTCGATCGTCCACGCCGGCGAGGTCACCGGCCCGTCGACGGTGTGGTCGGCGTTGAACGATCTCGGCGCCGAACGCATCGGCCACGGCATCGGCTCCGTCAGCGACCCGCGGCTGCTCGACCACCTGCGGGAGCACCAGATCCCGCTCGAGGTGTGCCCGACGTCCAACGTGTGTACGCGAGCCACCCAGTCCTGGGCCCAGCATCCGCTCCCCCGGCTGCTCGACCACGGCGTACCCGTCACACTGGCGACGGACGACCCCGGCATGTTCGCGACCACGTTGAACCGGGAGTACGAGCTCGCCGCCGAAACTTTCGGCTTCAGCAACGCCGAGCTCGCCGCCATCGCCCGTACCGGCATCGAGGCGGCCCTCTGCGAGCCCGAGCTCAAGCAGCGGCTCCGCGAGGAGCTCGCCGCGGTCAACCCCTGACCTCGCGACCAGGACCGGACCAGCCGCGCGATCTTCTTTGGTGGAAGGTCGTTTGCCGGCACGATGGAAGTCATGCGGATCCAACCCAGTCGGGACGACATCATCGAGCTCACGAGCGGTTGGACCGGTGACCGGTTCCCCGACGGCCGCCCCCAGGTACCCGACGCGGTGCTCGACCTGCTGCGCGAGGCGACCACCGAGCAGGCGTGGGGCGTACTGCTGAAGCACGGCTACGCACGACAGTTCGCCGGCAGTTGGCGCGAGACCCACCCGGGCACCGTGATCGTCGGCCGCGCGGTCACGTCGCGGTTCCTCCCGCACCGCCCGGACTTCGACGAGGCCGTGGTCGCCGCGGGTGCGCGCGAGTCGCATCTGGAGGCCGACCGGCAGAACTCGTGGATCATCTCGACGCTGCAACCGGGCGACGTGATGGTGACGGACATCTTCGGCAAGGTGTACGAGGGCACGGTCGTCGGCGACAACCTCGGGACCGCCGTCGCCTCCCGTACCGGCGTCGGCGCGGTGATCGACGGCGGAATCCGCGACTACCAGGGGCTGATGGAGCTCGAGGGCGGCGTCAACATCTTCTTTCGCGACGTCGACCCGACGCCGATCCGGGACGTGACACTGGACGGGATCAACGTACCGATCCGGATCGGCCCGGCGACCGTCCTGCCGGGCGACATCGTGCTCGGTACGCCGAGCGGAATCATCTTCATTCCGCCGCAACTTGCTCAGCTCGTCGCCGAAACTTCCGCCGACGTCCGGGTGCGGGACATCTTCGGCAAGCAGCGGTTGTCCGAGCAGCGCTACACCAGTGCCGACATCGACGTACCGAACTGGGCTGACCACATCGAGCAGGATTTCCAACAGTGGAAGGAGAATCTTGCAGGAGAACGTTAGCCAGTACTCGCGTCCCAGCGACCTTCGCATCACCGATCTGCGGGTCGCGACGCTCGCCGGAGTGCCGTTCCGGTCGAGCATCATCCGCATCGACACCAACCAGGGCATCAGCGGGTACGGCGAGGTGCGCGACAACGCGAGCAAGACGTACGCGCTGCTGCTGAAGAACCGGATCATCGGCGAAAATCCCTGCAACATCGACAAGATCTTCCGGAAGATCAAGCAGTTCGGGCATCACGCGCGGCAGGCGGGCGGCGTGTGCGGCATCGAGATGGCGCTGATGGATCTCGCCGGCAAGGCGTACGGCGTGCCCGCGTACCAGCTCGCCGGCGGCCGCTTCCGGGATCGGGTGCTGCTGTACGCGGACACGCCGACCGTGGCCGACCCGTCGTTGATGGGCAAGCGGTTGCTGGAGCGGCGGCAGGCGGGCTACCAGTTCCTGAAGATGGACGTCGGGATCAACCTGCTCCGCACAATCCCCGGCGCGCTGATCTCGTTGCCGGGATCGCTCGACGGACGCGACACCATGCACCCGTTCACCGGGATTCAGGTCACGTCGCTCGGGGTGTCGAAGCTCGTGGAGTATGTCTCGACAGTGCGCTCGGTCGTGGGCGACGACGTGCCGCTGGCGGTCGACCACTTCGGGCACATCGCGTTGGACTCGTGCATTCGCGTGGGGCGAGCGCTGGAACCGTTCACCCTTGCCTGGTTGGAAGACATGGTGCCGTGGCAGCTGACGTCGCAGTGGCGTTCGCTGACCGACGCGATCGCGACGCCGACGTGCACGGGTGAGGACATCTACCTGCTGCAGGGCTTCCGTCCGTTGATCGAGGCGGGCGCCGTACGCGTGATCCACCCGGACCCGGCGACGTCCGGCGGGATCCTGGAGACGAAGCGGATCGGCGACTATGCCGAGGAGTACGGGATCCCGATGGCGTTGCACATGGCCGCCACGCCGATCGCGACGCTGGCCGCGGTGCACATCGCGGCGGCGACGTCGAACTTCCTCGCGCTGGAGCACCACGCGGCGGACCTGCCGTGGTGGGCGGATCTCGTGACGGGATTGCCTTCTCCACTCATCGTCGACGGGCACATCACGGTGCCGGACGCGCCGGGGTTGGGCTTCTCGGACGTGAACGAGGACCTGTTCCGGGAGCACCTCGACCCGACCGACCCGGCATACTTCATCGAGACGTCCGGCTGGGACGGTGAGCTTTCCAACGACCGCCTGTGGAGCTGAATCCCCTTGGTGAGTAGCGCGTTCATCATCACCGACCTGGAGGGCACGGCGGGCGTCACGTCGTTCGCCGACGAGGCGTACCCGGACGCGCGCTACCTCGACCGCTCGCGCCGGCTGGCGACCGCCGAGCTCAACGCGGCGGTCACGGCGCTCGTGGACGCCGGGGTGTCGGACATCCTCGTGTGGGACGGGCATGGGTGCGGCGGGCTCTGGTACGAGGACCTGCACCCGGCCGCGCAGCTGATGCACGGGCTGCCGTTGGCGCCGTTCTCGGTGATCGACCCGATCGTGGACGCGTACGACGTGGGCCTGATCGTCGGGCAACATGCTCGGGCGGGGGTGCGGTCGAGCAACATGAACCACACGCAGAGCAGCCGTTCGATCGACTCTCTCACGTTGAACGGTGCGCCGATCGGCGAGATCGCGCAGTCGGCGTTGTATCGCGGGGATGCGGGGATGCCGTTCGTCTTCCTGAGCGGGGAGTCGGCGGCTTGCGAGGAGGCTTCGGAGGTCGTGCCGGAGATCGTGACGGCTTCGGTGAAGCGGGGGTTGTCGCGGGGTTCGGCGATCTCCTTGTCGCCGGCTCGGGCGCGGGCGTTGATCCGTGACGGGGTGCGGGAGGCTGTCCTGCAGCACCGTTCGCGACCGGTCGCGCCGACGGTGTGGCCGGGGCCGTACGTGTTGGAGAAGCGCTATTTCCACACCGACGCGGCGGATGCGTCGGGTGCGTTGCCCGGGGCGGAGCGGGTGGACGACCAGACCGTCCGTTTCCGGTCGGAGTCGATCCGTTCGATCGTCTACCGGTAGGGTGGGTCGTACGACTGGACGTGGCTAGGGTTCCGCCTCGCTTGTTGAGGGACTGGTCCGAGCGCCGCGACCCACCGCTCCGGTGGTGGGCATCTGACGGGACAAAAGCCTGGTTGAGTGATGTCGGGTCCTAGACCTGCCACCTCCCGGGAGCCTTGGTTATGAAGCCTGTCGACTACGACGCCCGTCAGCACCAGAACTACGCGCGTGGCCGCGCGATGTCTCCGGCCACCCTCCGCTCGTGGATGGACGTGTTCGCCTTGCGGCTCCCCGCGCGGCGGCCGCTCTCCGGGCTCGACCTGGGGTCGGGGACCGGGCGCCTTTCCCCAGCCCTGGCTTCAACGTTCGGTCCGCTTGTCGGCGTCGAACCGTCGGCCCGGATGCGGGCTCACGCCCCCGCCCATCCCCTGGTGCGGTACCTGGCCGGGTCGGCCGAGTCGATCCCGCTGGCTGCTGAGTCGGTGGCCTACACGGTGATGTACCTGTCCTGGCATCACGTGCAGGACAAGCCGCTCGCTTCGCGGGAGCTGGCGCGCGTGACCCGACCCGGCGGGGTGCTGTTCTTGCGGAGCCAGTTCAGCGACCGCATGCCCCGGCTGTGGTGGCTGGAGCACTTCCCGCGCGGGTACGAGGTGGACGCCGCGATGTACGACACCGTCGACTCGGTCTCGTCCCTGCTGGCCTCCGCCGGCTGGCACGTGGAGGAGCTCACCTCGGTCACCTCGCCGTCCTCGCTGACGCGTGCCGAGGAACTGTCGCGGCTGCGGTATCGGACGTTGTCGACGTTCGAGCAGCTGACCGACGAGGAGATCCGAGTGGGCTTCGACCGCCTCGAACGCGCCGTGGCCTCGGCGCCGGACGAACCCGTCCCGGTCTACCCCGAGCAGCTCCTCGTCGCCACCCGCCTCGACAGTCCACAGTTTCGGCGACTTCACCCACCGGGCCGGGGTTCCGAAGAACCCGAGGGCATGCCTCAGCCCCCGTTCGGTGGGTGAAGTGCGCTCGGCTGTGGACGACGTGGACAGCGAGCGACGCTGACGCGCACCTGCAGCCCGTCGCTCAGCCGCGGCGCCGTGGCGGATCGCCCGTCAGTCGACCCACGTCGCCCGGTGGCCGTCTTGGCGGTCCCGAGTCACGGCAGCCAGTGGCCAGTCGCGATGGCCGTGATCGCCGGGCAGGCTGGTCGCGTTGCGGCCCATCGCCGAGCGGCCACGCCGCGACGCCTGCGGCGAATCCTCGCGCGTCACGGCGGCCTACCGATGGCCGTGCTGACGGTCCCGACTCCGGCAGCCAGTGGCGGTCGCGATGGCCGCGATCGCTGGGCAGGCCGGTCGCGTTGCGGGCCATCGCCGAGCGACCATGCCGCGGTGCCCGTGCGTGTCGCCGCGCGTCGAGCCGCGCGTGTTGCGGCGGCTGGTGGCCGGACTGACGATCGGTCGCGGTGCCCTGTGCCGGTCGCGGGCGTGCGCATTAGCTCTGCTCTTCGTTCGCGACCACCCCAGGTCCACGTGGGCCGTCGGGGTCGATGCCGAGCTTGGTGAGGCGGGTTCGGATCGCGTTGCGGTGGCGACCGAAGTGGTCGGCCAGCTCGGCGACCGTCGTGCCGTTCTGGTACTTCTCCATCAGCTGGCGGTCCGCCACGGCGGTCCAGGGTTGGTAGGCGTTCGGGTACTTGCGCCGGATCGAGGCGAGGTCGAGGGCTGGCCCGGTCCCACGCGCGAGTCGCCGCGCGATCGCGGCCAGATCCGTGGCCGGAAGCACGCCGGTCAGCTCGCCGACGATCTGGCCGTCGGCATCGCTGCCGACCACCGTCACCGAAAGGCGGTCGTCATCTGTCTCGTCGACATCCACCTCATACCGATGGCTGCCGACGGTCGTTGTCGTCGTCATGCCAAGAACGCTAGGCGACCACAACCCCCAACGCCGGCAGGCAAACAAGGCCTGTGGACAACCCAGCCTGTGGAGAAACTAGAGCATCTCGGCGACGAGGAACGCCAGCTCGAGCGACTGCGAACGGTTCAACCGCGGGTCGCACACCGACTCGTACCGGTGCACCAGATCCGCCTCTGCCAAGGCGAAACCGCCACCCACGCACTCGGTCACGTCGTCGCCGGTCAGCTCGACGTGCACCCCACCCGGGTGCGTCCCCAGCGCGCGGTGCACCTCGAAGAACCCCTGCACCTCGTCGATCACGTCGTCGAACCGCCGCGTCTTGTACCCGCTCGGCGTCTCGAACGTGTTCCCGTGCATCGGGTCGCAGATCCACGCCACCGACGCGCCCGACGCGGTCACCTTCTCCACCAGCTCCGGCAGCCGATCCCGCACCACCCCGGCGCCCATCCGCGTGATGAACGTCAACCGCCCCGGCTCCCGGTCCGGATCCAGCCGCTCGATCAACGCGAGCGCGTCCTCGGGCGTGGTCGTAGGCCCGAGCTTGACGCCGATCGGGTTACGCAAAGACCGCGCGAACTCCACGTGCGCGCCGTCCAGCTGACGGGTCCGTTCGCCGATCCAGAGGAAGTGCCCGGACGTGTCGTACGGCGTCCCGGTCCGCGAGTCGATGCGCGTCATGGCCAGCTCGTAGTCGAGCAGCAGCGCCTCGTGCGAGGAGTAGAAGTCCACCGTGTGGAAGACCGACGGGTTCGCACCGCAGGCGGCCATGAACGCGATCGCCTTGTCGATGTCGCGGCCGATCTGCTCGTACCGCTTGCCCACCGGGCTGTCGCGGACGAAGTCGGTGTTCCACGCGTGCATCTGCCGCAGGTCCGCCTCGCCACCGGAGACGAACGCGCGGGCGAGGTTCAGTGTGGCCGCCGAGGAGTGGTACATGCGGAGCAGCCGCGAGGGATCGGGCACGCGCGAGGCGGCGGTGAAGTCGTACCCGTTCACCGCGTCGCCCCGATAGGCCGGCAGCTCGACGCCGTCGCGGGTCTCGGTCGGCTTCGAGCGCGGCTTGGCGTACTGCCCCGCGATCCGGCCGAGCTTCACCACCGGCACCGAGCCCGCGTACGTCAGGACCACGGACATCTGCAACAAGGTGCGCAGCTTGTTCCGCAGCGCGTCCGCGCCGACGCCGTTGAACGTCTCCGCGCAGTCACCGCCCTGCAGGATGAACGCCTCGCCGCGCGCGACCGCCGCGAGCTTGGTCTTCAGCGCGTCGCACTCCCCCGCGAACACCAGCGGCGGGTACGTCCGCAGCTCCCGGATCGCGTCGTCGACTGCACCGCCGTCGGGCCACTCCGGCTGCTGGGCGGCCGGAAGTGCCCGCCAGGCGTCATTCAGCTCCACGAGAACCAAGGCTACGGGGTACCCTTCGCGCCTGTGACAGACGGCATCCTGCGCTTCCTCTGGGAGAGCCCGGAGGCGCCGCAGACGTTCGTCGGTGTCGCGTTCGGCACCGACGGCAACGTCACGTTCTATGACCAGCCGAGGCTGGGTCAGCCGAACAGCACCTCGGCCTCGGAGTAGAGCTCCGGCTGCACCAGCTTGAGCTCCTTCGTCGCGTCACCCAGCGGCGCGCGGACGATGTCGGTGCCGCGCAGCGCGACCATCTGGCCCCAGGCGCCGTCGTGCACGGCCTCGATCGCGTGCAGGCCGAAGCGGGTCGCCAGCCAACGGTCGAACGCGGTCGGCGTACCGCCGCGCTGGGTGTGACCCAGAACGACCGCGCGGGCTTCCTTGCCGGTGCGCTTCTCCAGCTCCGCCGCTACCAGGTTGCCGATGCCGCCGAGGCGTACGTGGCCGAACGCGTCCAGCTCCTCGTTGTGCAGCGCGAACGTCCCCTCCTTCGGGGAGGCGCCCTCCGACACGACGATGATCGGCGAGTACTGCGTCTGGAACCGGCTCTCGACGTACCCGACGACCTTGTCCATGTCGAACGGCTGCTCGGGGATGAGGATCACGTTCGCGCCGCCGGCGAGGCCGGAGTGCAGGGCGATCCAGCCGGCGTGCCGACCCATGACCTCGACGACGAGGATCCGGTGGTGCGACTCAGCCGTCGTGTGGAGGCGGTCGATGGCCTCGGTCGCGATGTTGACCGCGGTGTCGAAGCCGAAGGTGAAGTCGGTCGCGTTCAGGTCGTTGTCGATCGTCTTGGGAACGCCGACGACCTGCACGCCGAGCTCGGCCAGCTTCGTCGCGACCCCGAGGGTGTCCTCGCCGCCGATCGCGACCAGTGCGTCGACGCTGTTGCTGGCGAGGTTCTCCTTGATCCGCTCGACGCCGCCGTCGACCTTGAACGGGTTCGTCCGCGAGGAGCCGAGGATCGTTCCGCCGCGCGGCAGGATGCCGCGAACCTGCGGGATGCCGAGCTCCGTGGTCACGTTCTCCAACGGCCCGCGCCAACCGTCGCGGAAGCCGAGGAACTCATAGCCGTACTGGCTGACGCCCTTGCGCACGACGGCGCGAATCACGGCGTTGAGGCCAGGGCAGTCGCCCCCGCCGGTGAGGACACCGACACGCATGACAGTCCTTTCGAAGACTGCAAGAACAACCGGTCGGGTCGAGCGTAGTGGCGCCAGCTGAACGGGATGCGGGCAGGGGGTTTCGAGGTACGGACCACCTGTCCACCACGCGAGACGCCGCTGACCTGCCCCGTGATCATGTACGTGATCGTGAAGGCAAACTGGCGTATACGGCGGCTACGGCTTCATGATCACGTACATGATCACGGCGGCGCGAGGGGTGGGTCGGGGGTCAGCTGGCCTTGCGGACGTCCGCCTCGGCCGCGGTGCTGGGCAGCTCCGCCGCCTCGGTCCCCGAGCGGCGCTTGCTCTGGGCCGTCAGCTCGTCCTTCGCCGACTGGGCGTACACGTCGACGTACTCCTGGCCGGACAGCTCCATCAGCTCGTACATGATCTCGTCGGTGATCGACCGGAGCACGAACCGGTCGTCCTCCATCCCCTCGTACCGCGAGAAGTCCAGCGGCTTGCCGATCTTCACGCCCGGCCGCATGATCTTCGGCAGCGCGCGGCCTGGGGGCTGCATCTTGTCCGTGTCGACCATCGCGACCGGGATCACCGGCGCACCCGACGCGAGGGCCATCCGCGCGACGCCGGTCTTGCCCTTGTACAGCCGGCCGTCGGGCGACCGCGTCCCTTCGGGATAGATCCCGAAGAGCTCACCCCGCTCGAGGATCTTCAGCCCCGCCGCGAGCGCCGGCTCGGCCGCACGGCCGCTGGAACGGTCGATCGGCACCTGCCCGATCCCTCGGAAGAACAACGCCGTCAGCCGACCCTTGAGCCCCCTGCCGGTGAAGTACTCGAGCTTCGCGGGGAACGTGATCCGACGCTTCGAGACCAACGGCAGGAACACCGAGTCGGAGAACGACAGGTGGTTGCTGGCGAGAATCGCCGGCCCTTCCTTCGGGAGGTTTTCGAGCCCTTCGGCCCACGGGCGGAAGATCACCTTGAGCAGCGGGCCCAGGGCGAAAACCTTGAGGAACCAGTAGAACAAGCCGACCTCCGTCTCTCATCCGCACCCTAGGCCCCGCTCCGCGCAGGGGCAATGCCAGAACGTGACGCATCCGTAAACGTACAGTTCCTCGACTGAGCCACCACGGCGTGCGACGATGCGCGCAAACCCATGCAGGAGGTGTCCGTGCAGGTCCAGCCGCATGCCGTCCCCTACCTCGCCGGCGACGGTCCCGTGGGCGTGCTCCTCTCGCACGGCTTCACCGGCTCCCCCGCCTCGATGCGGCCGTGGGCCGAGTACCTGGCCGCTAACGGCCTCCGCGTCGCGTCGCCCCGACTGGCGGGGCACGGGACGAGCTGGCAGGAGATGAACCACACCGGTTGGCCGGACTGGTACGCCTCCGTCGAGCAGTCGTTCCTCGAGCTCTCGAACCAGTGCGAGACCGTCGTCGTCGCCGGCCAGTCGATGGGTGGCGCGCTGGTCCTCCGCCTCGCCGAGCAGCACGGCGCGAAGGTCGCGGGCGTCATCGTCGTGAACCCGTCCCTCGTCAACAACGACCCGCGCCTCATCGCGTTGCCCTTGCTCCGGCGGATCACGCCGTCGTTCCCCGGTCTCGGGAACGACATCAAGAAGCCGGGCGTCGCGGAGAACGCGTACGACCGCCTCCCGCTGCACGCGCTCGCCTCGCTCAAGGACCTGTGGCGCGAGGTCGGCGCCGCGCTGCCGCGGGTGACGCAGCCGCTGCTGGTGTTCCGTTCGACCGTCGACCACGTCGTGGACGGCGCCAGCATGCGCCTGCTGCGGGCGAGGGTCGGCTCGCGAGAAATCGAGGAGCACGTGCTCCACGACAGTTACCATGTGGCCACGCTCGACAACGACGCGCCGACGATCTTCGAGGAGTCTCTCGTGTTCGTCGAGCGGCTCGTTCGGATGCGGGCCACCGGGTAGATTCGATCGAAATAGACGCGCGTAGCAGGGGAGGCGATTTTGCGCGGAAACGGCCTACAGGCCGAGTCGTACGTGGCGATCGCCTCTTTGGACCCGAGCACCGCGGACGTCGTGCTGGAGGCGCTGCGCGAGAGCGGGATCGCGGCGTACGTCGAGCCGACCGCCGCGTCGCCCACGGCGGCGATCAACCTCACCCAGCCGGTCCGGCCGCTGGAACGGCTGTTCGTGGACTCCGGGGCCGAGGAGTCGGCGCGGGAGATCCTGGACCGGCAGCTCGCTGAGCTGGAGGAGCTGGCGTCGCCCGTTCCGCTGCCCGAGGCGCCTTCGGCGTCGGCTGCCGCGCCGGCCGTCGAACGGGACGAGGACCGGATCTGGGCGGACATCGTCGCGGGCTTCCACGCCGACGCCGACCCCGCGCGGGACGTGCACCCGTGGCCGGCGCAGGAGGATGTGGACGAGCCGTCGGCCAAGAAGGTGTCCACGGAGGAGAAGCCGTCCTCCGACGACTCCGACGACTCGCCCTCGGATGCCGAGGTGGCCGCCGCGGAGGCGATCTCGGCCGCCGAGGCGAACGAGGCCAAGCGCGAGGAGGCGGCCCGGGCAGCCGACCGCTTCATCCCGCCGCCCCCGCCGCCGCTCCCCCGCCTCGACCCGCTGATGAAGGCCGCGTGGGCCGGCGCGTTGGGCGGCCCGATCCTGCTGATCCTGTCGGTGATGGCGGCCGGCTACGTCCCGTACTGGTTCGCCCCGGTCGGCGTCGTCGCCTTCGTCGCCGGCCTCCTGATCCTGCTGTTCCGCACCCGCGGCGGCCCACCCGACGACAGCGACGGCGCCGTCGTCTGAGGCGGCGCTGCCGGTGTTAGTCGGAGTTCATCCATACGAGCGTCCCCGGCTCACCGTCGACGAGCACCGGCACCCACGCCTCGTCCGCCTCCGCGATCCGAGCTGGATCCAGCCGCAACCAGTCGTAATCAAGCGGCCAGTCACCTAGATCCGTCGTCGGCTTGCCGACACAGATCTTCTCGACAGCCGTCGCGAGCGCACCTTGCTGTGGAGGCGTCAGCCCTTCGACCGGGCTGCCGGACATCGCCAGGTCCCTCAGGAAGAGCTGGTCCAACAACGGCCGAGCATCGGAAAGGTGGGTGGGCAGCAGAAAGCCCTCAACCCGTCCGTGTTTGCACTTGTAGCCGCCGTACTGGTTGAACCAGCCCACACCCGTCTTCGCATGCACGATGACGAACCCCAGCTCGGCGATGTCGCCCAGCGGGTCGGGTTCGAAGACGTCGTAGTAGCGCACGCCGCGGAGCCTAACCTCGGAACGACTCGGCTACGCGGATCGTGCGGTCGGCGAGGTCGGAGATGCGCACGTTGTCGAAGCCGAACAAAGCCGACCGGACGCGGTCGTGCAACGGTTCGACCCAGTGCGGGGGGATTCCGCTGAGGCCGTTGAGGATTCCCGCCACCGAGCCCGCTGTCGCTCCGTTCGAGTCGGTGTCAAGGCCTCCTTGCACGGTGAGCGCGATCGTTCGGGTGAAGTCGCCCTCGCCCCACAACAAGCCCGCCGTGAGCACTGCGGCGTTGTTGATCGTGTGCACCCAGTGGTAGTGCCCATACCGCGACTCGATCTCCTCCATCGCCGCGTCCCACGACAGCCCGCGCGACGACAGGGCGAGGACGTCGCGCACCGCTTCGGCGAGCCGCGACTGAGGCGGTACGACGGCCAACGAGTCCTCCACCAAGGACCGCACGGACGACGCACCGAACGCCAGCGACACCAGGGCCGCGGCCCACATCTCCCCGTACACCCCGTTCGCGACGTGCGACAGCGAGGCGTCCGCGTACGCCAACCGGGCCGCGCCCAACGGGTCGCCCGGCAGCACGTACCCGAACGCGTCGGCCCGGATCTGCGCTCCGATCCACTCCCGGTACGGGTTCCGCCAGGTCGCCGTCTCCGGCACCGGCAGCCCACGCACGAGGTTCCGGTAAGCCGCCCGCTCAGCCGTATACGTCTGCCGGAACGGCAACCGCTCCAGCCACGCGTCCCCCACGTCCTCAGGCGTCAACGCACGCCCGTGTACCTCCAGCAGATGCAACGCCAGCACCGTGTAGTCGACGTCGTCGTCCCGCGACGACCCGTCGACCTGCCCGCGCACCGTCTCCGTCCACCGCGAGACGAATGCGAACTCCTCCGGCGGCGCGTCGAGCACCGGCACGTAGTCGGTCAGCGGGTACGCACCAGCCAGCTCCAGGTACCGCCGCAGCTTCGCGACCGTCCAGAAGTCGCCGTCCTCGACCGGCTTGCCCAGCATGTTCCCCGCGATCCGCCCTGCCCACGCGCCGTGCACGCGGTCCCGGTACGTGGCGTCCAACGCCACCGGAACGACCGGAACGGCAGGCAGCGAAGCAAACAGCGCCTCCCACTCCGTCGGCTCCGAGTACGTCCACCCAGGGGCCAACCCCAACGCACCAAGCTCGTCCAGCACAGCACCCGGATCCGACTCGACCCGTGACGAATACGAAGAGACGTCGTGGCCCGTCTCCCGAGCCTGTGCGAGCTCGTTCTGCGCCAGGACACGCAAATCTATCCCGTGGTCTTCCATCAAAGACTCCGATCACTCAGCCGACGCCGGCTGCAACACGTTCTCGATCCACGACCACCGCGGCGGCGCGATCGCGGACACCAGGTCGTGCACGGCCGACGTCGCCGGCGACCGCGGATGGTCCGACCGCCACCACATCGCAACCTCGCGTTGACAGTGGGCGTCGGCGATCGGTACGAGGCGTACGCCGTCCAGGTTGGACGTCGTCATCGCCAGGCAGTTCGTCACGCCCGTACCCAACCCGCGCCGCACCAGCGCCACCAGCGTCTGCGGCTGGTTGGTCCGGAACGACACATGAGGCGTTAACCCCGCTTGGTCGAACGCGAGGTTGGTCTCGAACTGCGAGCTCGTCCGGTCCTCGTCCTCGCCGATCGTGATCAGGTCCATCCCCGCGAGCTCGCCCAGCTGCGCGAACGGTTCCCGCGCCATCGGATGCGAAGCGCCCACGACCGCCACGAGCGGCTCGCGCCACAGCACCGCGCGGGCCAGCTTGTCGCCCATCACCGGCGGCAGAACGGGACGGATCGCGAGATCCGCGTCTCCGTTGAGCAACATGCTGTCCAGCTCCTTCGTCGCGCCCTCGCGCAAGACGAGCTTGACGTGCGGATGGACGCGCCCGAGTTGCACCAACAGCTCGGGGATGAGGAACGCCGAAGCGCTCGGATAGATGCCGAGCCGGACCTCGCCGTGCATGACGCCGTCTGCAGCGGAGGCCTCGTCGGCCAACGCCTGCAGCTGCTCGAGCATCTCCAGCGCGTGCGGCAGGATCGCCCGCCCCTCCGGCGTCAGGACGGCGGGATGCATCGAACGGTCGAACAGCTTCACGCCCAACGCGCGTTCCAGCTCAGCCACGTAGATGCTGATCCGCGGCTGCGAACGGTAGAGCGCCCCGGCCGCCGCCGAGAACCCGCCATACTGCGCGACCGCGACGAAGCTCGCGATCCAGTCCAACCGGTACCGGTAGATCTGCGCCAGGTCCATGCCGGCCTCCTGCTGCGTCAGACCTCCACGCTACCTGAGGAACTGGTTCACGTAGTCGGCTCCGAGCCCCACCTTCTCGTAGTGCCGGCGGCACAGCTCGATCTTCGTCCAGACGTCCTCGTACCCGATCTGCCGGCCCTCGTTGTCGAGGTAGATCATCGCGCCCGTGATGTTGAAGAACGTGATCATCTCCTCGCAGTCCTCGGGCACCGTGAGCGTGTGGATCTCCCCCGGCGGCTCGTAGACGAAGTGTCCGGCTTCGGCCATCCACGGGTGCTCGTAGTAGTGCCATTTGCCCTTGATGACATAGCCGTACACCGCCGCCGGGTGCCGGTGCCTGGACACGATCCCAGACCGGGTGACGCGGAGCAGGTTGCACCACTGCCCGACCACGGTGTTGAACATCAGCGGCCGGAAGAACACGTTCGGCTCCTGCTCGACCCAGACGCGGTCGTCGTCCGGGACCGCCGGGATCGCGATCTCCTGCAGGACGCCCTGGGACTCCAGGACCTTGCCGAACACGATGTTGTTGTCGTCGCTCATCGATCTCCTCTAGCCATCTTTGTAGCGGCTCCGGCTCGCTCAGTTTCGCCGCACGCCACCGCCTGTCGGGCGGCGATCCGATGTTCTTTTTGGGCTTCTTCGACGAGCCGGACCGCTAGGCCGCTAGGTATCCCCCGTCGACCGGCACCACCGCGCCGGTGATGAACGCGGCTGCCGGCGAGGCCAGGAACGCCACGGTGTCGGCCACGTCCGCCGGCATCCCCCACCGACGCAGGGGCGTCCGGTCGAGGATCCGCCGCTCGGCCTCCTGGTCGTCCTGGAGCGCGGCCGTCAGGTCCGTACGGATCCAGCCGGGTGCGACGGCGTTCACCCGGATGTCGTCCTCGGCGTACGCGACCGCCAGCGCCTTGGTGAGCTGGACGACGCCGCCCTTGCTCGCCGAGTACGCCGGCACGAGCGGCCCGCCGAAGTAGCTCAACATCGAAGCGATGTTGATGATGCAGCCCTGCGACGCCGCCAGCAGGTCGTGGGAGGCGACGCACGCGCGCATCGTTCCGGTCAGGTTGACGTCCACGACCTGCGCGAACACGTCGAGCTTGTACTCCAGCTTGCGGCGGATGATGCCGGCGCAGTTGACGAGGACGTGCAGCTCACCCAACTCCTCGACGACGCTCTCCAGCTCGCCGTCGCGGGAGATGTCGACCTGGACGAACTTCGTGCCCGTCGGGAGCGGGGCGTCGCTCGGCAGCCCGGCGGCGGTGACCTTCGCGCCGAGCTCGCCGAACCGTTCGGCCACCGCCCCGCCGATGCCGCCCGTGCCCCCGACGACGAGGACCGACCTCCCGGCGAACAGGTCAGGGCGGAGGACCGTGTCCACTTGTACTCCTCAGACCGCTGCTTCTGGCAGCGCGTTGGACTTCGCCACACCGGCGAACCAGGCGGCGCTCGACTTCGCAATCCGTTCCTGCGTGGCGTAGTCGACGTACACCAGGCCGAACCGCTTGGTGAACGCGAACGACCACTCGAAGTTGTCGGTGAACGTCCAGGCGAAGTAGCCGCGAAGGTCGACGCCCTCCTCGATCGCCTGCCGGCACGAGCGCAGATGCCCGTCGAAGTAGGAGATCCGGTCGGGATCGTCTACCGTGCCGTCGTCGGCGACGACGTCCTTGCACGCCATGCCGTTCTCCGTGACGTACAACGCGATCGGCGGATAGTTGGTGTGGATCTTCACCAGCAGGCGGCGCAGCGCGTCCGGCTCGATCTCCCAGCCCATGTCGGACTCGGGGAAGCCGCGCTTGACGCCCTCCAGGTCCCCGCCACCGGGATACAGCCGGACCGTGCCCTCGGGCTCCGGCTCGGCACGCCGGCGGACGGTCGAGGGGTTGTAGTAGTTGATGCCGAGAACGTCGATCGGCTGCGCGATGAGCTTTTCGTCGCCCTCCTTGAGGAAACTCAGGTCGACCTGCGCCGCCCTCAGGTCCTCCAGCATGTCCTCGGGATAGCGGCCGAGCAGGATCGGGTCGAGGAACATCCGCAGCCCGAAGCCGTCGGCGCGGCGGGCGGCGTCCTTGTCCTCGGGGCTGTCGGTTGCGGGCGCGACGATCGGGGTGTTGTGCGTGATGCCGAGCTGGCGGTCGGCCCTGATCGAGCGCATCCGTTCGACCGCGAGGCCGTGGCCGAGGTTGAGGTGGTGCACGGCCGCGATCGTCTTCTCCGGCTCCTGCCGGCCGGGCGCGTGGACGCCGTTGCCGTAGCCGAGGTACGCCGAGCACCACGGCTCGTTCAGCGTGGTCCAGTACTGGACCCGGTCGTTCAGCCGTGCGTACGTCTCGGCGGCGTAGTCGGCGAACCGCTCGGCCGTGTCCCGTACGGGCCAGCCGCCCGCGTCCTCCAGCGGCTGCGGCAGGTCCCAGTGGTAGAGCGTGACCCAGGGCTGAACGCCGGTCTCGAGCAGCTTGTCGATGAGTCGTTGGTAGAAGTCGAAGCCCGCTTGGTTGAACGCGCCGCTGCCGGTCGGCTGGATCCGGGGCCAGGCGATCGAGAAGCGGTAGTGGGTGAAGTTGAGCGACGCCATCAGGTCGACGTCCTCGGCGTAGCGGTGGTAGTGGTCGCACGCGATGTCACCGGTGTCGCCGTTCGCGGTCTTGCCGGGCGTCCGTGCGAACGTGTCCCAGATGGACGGCCCGCGCCCGTCCTCGTCCACAGCGCCTTCGATCTGGTAGCTCGCGGTGGCGGTTCCCCACGCGAAGCCCTCCGGGAAGCTGTTGGTCACGTCGGCTCCTAGTCCTTGGTGAGAGGTGAGAGGGCTTGCCACAGGTCGTCGGGGATCGGCCAGGTGGCCCAGTCGACGGCCTGCTCGACCCGTTCCGGCGACGACATGCCGACGACCGTCGAGGTGATCCGCGGATCCCTGGTCGAGAACTGCAGGGCAGCCGCGCCCAGGGGTACGCCGGCCTCGGCGCACAGGGTGGCCATCGCGCGTACACGCTCGAGCACATCCGGCTTGGCGTCGGCGTACGCGTACTTCCGCAACGCCTCCGGCCCCTTCGCGAGGATGCCGCCGCCGAACGGCGCCGCGTTGAGCACCGCGACCCCTGCACCCGTCGCCTCGTCCAGCAACGGCGTCGCGGACTGGTCGACGAGCGTGAACCGGTTGTGGGTGAGCACGACCTCGAACGCGCCCGTCCGGACGAACTGCCGCATCAGCTCGATGTCGCCGCCGGCCACGCCGAGGTGCTCGGCGAGGCCCTCCTCCTTGAGCGCGAGCAGCGCGTGGACCGCGCCGCCCGGTGCCATCGCGGCCTCGAACCCGATGCCCTCCGGATCGTGTAGATGCAGCAGCTGGAACCGTTCGAGCCCCAGCCGCTCCAGGCTGGCCTCGGCGGATCGGCGTACGGCAGGGCCGTCGAACTCGCCGGTCTCCGGGTCCGGGTCGACCTTGGTCGCGAGCACGTGCCCCTCGGGCAGCCCGCCGACCTCGGCGAGGGCGGCGGCGACGCGGCGTTCGCTCTCCCCGTCGGAGTAGCCCGCGGAGGTGTCCAGGAAGTTGATCGGCGACTCCAGCGCCGCCCGTACGGTCGCGATCCCCTGCTCGGCCGGCACGTCGTACCCGAAGATGCTGGGCATGCTGCCGAGCACGCCGCCGCCGAGGCAGACCGGCGTGACCTCGAGCCCCGTGCCGCCGAGCGGCCGGCGTTCCAGCGTGGTCATCCGGCGACCACCAGCGGCACGTCTCCCGGACCGACCGCGCTGCCTGCCGGTGCGCCGGCCTTGGCGTCGAACCCGAAGCGCCGCAGGCCGATCCGGTCCGGCTCGCCCACGCCGTCGCGGCGGTGCGTGGCCTCGCCGTACGTGAACACCTCGAGCGTGCCGGCGCCGTCGAGGCTGCGCAGGTTCGTGATGAGGAAGCCGCGCGGGTCGTCCTCGCGGACGAGCTGCCCGGCGACGCCGAGACCCAGCTCGTCGCGGTAGTACCCGAGCGCCTCGTCCAGGTCGGGCACGGTGACCGCGATGTGGTCGAAGCGCGGCGCGCCGACCCAGCCCTTGTCGGCGGAGATCTCGGCGTCGACCAGCTCCTGCGACCAGAGGTTGTTGTGCTGGACGTACCCCTGGACGAACTCCAGGTAGGCGCCATCGGGGTCGAAGAAGAACGCGATCCGTACCCCGCCGAACGCGTCCAGCGGGTCGAGGGTGAACTGGACGCCGGCGGCCTTGAGCCGTTCGACCCAGCCGTCGATGTCGGCGACCTTCAGCCCGAAGTGCCGGATCCCGCACTGCAGGTCGTCGCGGTCCCAGTTGTTCTCCCGACCGTCCGCGCCGACCTCGACGAGCCTCACCTCGGCGGGGCCAGCCTGGAGCGTACGGACCTTGTGCCCGTCCGCGTCGGTGCTGGTGTCGCCGAGCGGGAGGTCGAGCAGGCCGCCGTAGAACTCCTCCGACCGGCCGAGATCGGTGACGCCGATCTCGACGTACGTCATGCCTATCGCGTCTGTCACGCGGATCTCCTTCATTGCTTGAACTCAGTCATCTCAGGTTTTGAGCGCACCCATGGTCAGACCCTGCACGAACTGACGCTGCATCCGCACGTAGACGACCACAATCGGCACGATCGAGATCACCAGCGCGGCGCAGAGGATCGGCCAGTTCGTGGAGTACTGGCCCTGCATGGACAGCAGCACGGGCTGCAGCGGGAGCTTGTCGGGGGTCTGCAGCAGGGTGTTGGCGAGGATGAACTCGTTCCACGTGAACATGAACTGGAAGATGACGAGCGTGGCGACGCCCGGGCCGGCGAGCGGGAGCATCACACTCCAGAAGATGCGGAACTCGCTGGCCCCGTCGACGCGGGCGCTGTCGGCGAGCTCGGCGGGGAGCGTCTCGAAGAAGGCGCGCATGAGGAACATCGCGAATGGCAGGCTGGTGCCGATGTACACCAAGATCAGCCCGGACGAGGTGTCGAGCAGGTTGAACTGCTTCAGCTCGAGGAACAGCGGCACGATCACGGCGGTGCCGGGGAGCAGCATCGTGCTGAGCAGCGTGAAGTAGAGGATGCGCTTGGCGGGGAAGTCGAGCTTGGCGAACGCGTACCCGGCGAGCGTGGCGAGGAACACCACCGCGAGCACGGTGGCCCCGGTGATCCAGAGGCTGATCAGGAAGCTCCTCGGCAGGTTCACCTGGGTCCAGACCTGCACGTACGCGGCGAACGTGAAGGTCCTGGGGATGATGCCTTCGCTGAAGACGGTGTTGCTCGCGCGCAGGGACGTCAACACCATCCACACAAAGGGAAACGCGGTGCCGACCGAGAGCAGGGTGAGCGCGAGGTAGCCGATCGTTCGCGCGATGCCTCGTTTGGTCTGGTAGCGGCGCCGGCTCTGCCTGTCTGCTTCGGCCTGGCCGTTCCTCGTCACTGTTGCTTGTTGAAGGGTGCTAGACATCGCGCGCCCTCCTCGTCATCCAGAACTGGAGGAAGACGGCGGCCATGCCGAGGACGAACACGACCATGCTCACCGCGGTCGCGTACCCGACGACGGGGATCGCGCCGGCGGTCGAGCCGAACGCGAGGCCGTACAGGTAGGTGCCGAGGACCTCCGACGCGTGGTTCGGCCCGCCGCCGGTCATGACGAAGATGAGCTCGAACGCCTTGACCCCGCCGAGCACGTTGAGCGTGACGACCACGGCGGTGACGGGGCGCAGCATCGGAACCGTGATGTACCACAGCTCTTTGAGCTTGGTGGCACCGTCGACCTTCGCCGCCTCGTACAACGTCTGGTCGATGCCTTGTAGGCCGGCGAAGTAGATCAGCATGAAGAAGCCGGCGGACTGCCAGAGCGAGACGACGAGGATCGCGGGCAGGACGGTGTTGGGGTCGGCGAGCCAGTTGTGCGCGAGGCCGCCGAGCCCGATTCCCTTCAGGGCTTCGTTGATCAGGCCGAAGTTGCCGTCGTACATGATCTGCCAGAGCACGCCGCTGACGACGAGCGAGACGACCTGCGGCATGAAGAAGATCGTGCGGAACAGCACGCTCCCCCGCCAGCCGGCGGCGAGCAGAACGGCCAACAGGAGTGGGAGAATCGTCTGCAGGATCGTGGAGACGACGGTGTAGACGAGGGTCGTTCTGAGTGACTGCCAGAAGATCGGGTCGTCCAGCAGGTTCTGGTAGTTCATCAGCCCGACGAAGCGCGGCACGCCGAAGCCGGCCCACTGCGTCAGGCTGATGTAGAACGACCTGGCGAACGGGTAGAGGACGAACGTGAGGAAGAACGCGACGATCGGCAGGATGAACAGGTAGCCGACCAGGTAGCGCTGCAGCTTCGGGCCGCTGTACCTGCCGACTGTCGCGGTGCTCGCGCTCAACGGGCCTGGGCCTTCTCGACCGCTTCCTGGATGCCCTTCGCGCCTTCCTCGGGTGTCTTGTCGCCGGCGATCACCGCGGCGAGCTGGCCGGCCGCGGCGTCGGACGAGCCCTTGCCGAACAGGATGTGGCCGCACCCGTTGCCGGCGGTGAGCCAGCTCGTCATCTTCTTCATGAACGGGTCGGAGATCTGCTCCGCCGCGGCGATGGTGGAGGGCATGCTGTTGGAGTCGTTCATGATCTTGGAGTACCGGTCGGGTTCGTAGACCCACTTGAGGAACTCGACGGCGGCTTCGGCGTTCTTGCTCGCTGCTGAGACGGCGAGGCCGGCGCCGGCCTGGTTGGCGCACCAGTGCTTGCCGCCTTGCTTCCACGCCGGGGTTTCGGCGACCTGGTAGGCGTCGACGAAGGCCTTGGGCGCGGACGTACGGAAGCCTTGCGGCTCCCAGGAGCCGGAGTAGTACATCGTGGCCTTGGAGTTGGTGAAGGCCGTACTCGCCTGCTCGCTGGTGACGCCGTTGATGCCGGGGGCGAAGCACTCCTCGTCAACGAGCTGCTTGACCTTGGCGAGGGCTTCTACTACGGCCTTGTCGCTCCATTTGGCGCCGTTGCGCTGGGCGTCGAGGTCGAGGATGAGCTGCGGCTTGTCGCTCGCCTGGGTGATGAGCGGCAGCATGAAGTCGAGGCCGGTGGGGCCGGGGTTGTTGGAGAGCGAGCAGGGGATCAGGCCGGTCTTCTCCTTGATCGCCTTGGAGGCGGCGATGAGGTCGTCCCAGGTCTCGGGCACGTCGACGCCGGCCTTGTCGAGGAGGGTGGGGTTGTAGTACATGCCGAACGTCTGGGCCATCCAGCCGAGGGCGTACTGCTTGCCGTCGTCGGTGTACTCGTCGTTGGTGGAGGGGAAGAAGCCCTTGAGGAAGTCCTCGCCGAAGGCTTCCTTCAGATCGAGGGCGATGCCGGCTTTGCCGTACTCGATCGCGAGCACGTGCGGCGCGTAGATGTCCGGCGGGTCGCCGCCGGTGACGCTCGTCTGCAGCGCGGGCAGGTAGGCGTCGGTGTCGCCGAAGATGCGATTCTCGATGGTGATGTTGGTGTGACTGGCCTCGAACTCCTTGATGAGCGCGGGCCATTGTTCGCGTTGCTCGCCGTACCAGGTCCACATGCGAACCTTGGCCTTGCCGCCGTTACTGCCGGAGCTGCCGCCGTCGCTGCAGGCCGCCGCGGTCGCCAGCGCCAGGCCCGTCGCGCCCGCGGCCCTGAGCACGTCTCGACGTGTGATGCCGGACATCGATCCTCCTCGCCACCGAAGGGATCCCCGTGTGGGGATCCTGGGCAGGCTGAGGGCCGGTGTCAAAGATCATTCGCGGGATGGATACGAGCTATTCCTTCGGCACATCGATGACCGCGAGAACGGGCAAATGGTCGGTGGCTGCTTCTAGATCGGCTCGATCATGCTCGAGGACGCCGTACTCCTTGACCTCGATGCCGCTGGTGGTGAGGACGGCGTCGATCCTTGTCCTCGGGCCTCTGGCCGGGAACGTGTCCTCCCCTTCGCCCTTGGCGGGATCTTTGTACCCAGCCTCTTCGAGCGCCCGCCAGCAAGCCCCACTGGGCGGCTCATTGAAGTCCCCAGCCACGATGCCGGGCGCCCCCAGCCCGTTCGCGACCTCGATCACCGCCTGCACCTGATCCCGCCGGCCATCGGGCTTGAGCCCGAGATGACACCCGACAACCCCAAACCTCACGCCGGCGACCTCAACCCGCGCCGAGACGACGCCCCGAATCGGATCCCGCAGCGGCTGCCTGATCCGCAGCTCGTTCGCCCCGCGAGCCATGACGCGCGGCGCGACCATGATCAGGTTGCCGCCAGCCGACCGTCCACCCGCGACGTAGACCAGCCCACAGCTGCGCGCCAGCTTGGCGGACCTGGACCGCCACCGCAGGTAGATGGGAGCCTCCTGCACGACCACAACATCCGGCCCAGCCCCCTGCACGACCCGCGTCAGAGCCCCAAAATCATCCCGCAACCCCCGCACGTTGTAGGAGAGCACCCTGATCACCGCCACACCCAGGAACGCTACCGGACGGTGCCCTCCTCACCGCGCCGACTCATCACAGGCCAGCGGCGTGACCCAGCCGAGCTCACCGGTCCCCAATCCGAAACCCACTCGCGAGCACCGCCACCGCCACCGCCACCGCAAGACTCGGCACACTCGCGGCGACCACGAAGACAGCGACCCCGGCTGAGGGATGTCGAATAGCGAAATGGCCCGAACTGATTGCCGCGGATCTCCACGACTGCCATGACCATCTCACCTAGATCGTCCAACGCCAAGGCGAAGTTGATCTCCCCGAGCTCCGCCGGCTCGAACGGCCGTACAGCCATCGGCACGGTGTCGCCATCCGACCATCCCTCGTGAGTACCTGCGCGACGCCGATTCCAACACACTGACTCAGGTGGTCACCCAAAGACACGCACTTCCCAGCTATCGTTCCCGTAGTACAAACCAGGCGGTATCTCTCGGGGAGGAGCCACGTGGTCTCTTGGCGTGACCAGGCCTCTCAGCAAGCGCAGGATGACCTGGATGGCCTCCTCGACCCGGCGATCGGATTCGCCCAACAACAGCTGGAGAAGTACCACGAGTTCTACCCATACGCTGTAGTCGTGGACGAAGGTGGCGACCACCGGATGGTCGCCGCAGAGGTCGGCAGCGAGCAACCGGCGTCAGCGGACCTGATTACGACGCTGATAGCGAGCCTGTCCGTGCAACGGGATCACCTCCGAGCGGTCGCGATCGTCGCAGACGTCCGGTTGTCTGACCAGGGAACTGACGGCATACGCGTAACCCTCGAACATGCCGAGGGCGTCGCCCTTTCCGTCGTCCTGCCCTACCGAGTTCGCCGGCTCGGACGCGGGATCAACTATGGCGACCTGCAGGCTAGCGAGGCGGTGGCGTTCATCTGGGCGAGGTGATCACCCCAGCGCGACCAGCGCCCGCTGTGCCTCCTTGCGCACCCACGCACGTTCGTCGCCCAGCATGCTCGTCCACTCGACGTCCACCGTTCGCTCGGTCGTGAACTCCAACGACAGATGGGCGCAGCCGCCCAGCTCCAAGACGAGGATCCCGTCGCAGCCGCCCACAGCTGCAGCCTGCGCAGGTCGATCGCCAACGCCTGCAACGAGATCGTTGTCGGGAACGCCCGGTCGAATCCGATCCGGGGTAGGGAATCGACATCCGTCCGTCGCGTTCATACCCGGACTGGCCCCGAGCCGAAGCAACTCCGCCGTCAGATCCCTCCGCTCCAGCTCCCGCCGCCTCGCCATCGCCCGGGCTTGCAGCTCTCGGCTTCGGTCGGAGATCGGACTCACGGCGCTGATCCGAGCAGAGGGGTCACCCAGGTGAGATCAGTCGTTCCGATCCCGAGGCCGTCGGCGAGTACCTCCACCGCCTCCGCGAGGCTCGGCACACTCGCCGTGACCACGTAGACGCCGATCCCCGCACGCGGGCTATCGAGATGCCGGACCAGGCCGAACCGATACCCGCGGACCTCGACCACCGCGTAGTAGAACTCGCCCAGCCCATCCAACTCCAGAGTGAAGCTGACGTCCGCCAGCTCCGCCGGCTCGAACGGCAGAACCGCCAACGGCACCGTGTCGCCGTCCGGCCAGCCCTCCTTGGGCACCTGCGTGATGCGCACTAGATCGACCCCGCGAAGCCGGACCTGGCGAAGCGACGGATGGCTTGAACGATCTCCTCGCGGGTCACCCTCGGCACCACCAGCATCTTGACGATCAGACTGCTGCCTCGAGCTTGCAACTCGTCCCGTAGCTCCTGCATGAGGCGGACCTCGTCGTAGACCGTGACCTCATGCACGACGCCGTCCACGACTGCTCGTACCCCGAACAGGCAGCCCTTGGATTCGATGATTCCCTCGTAGCCATCGAGATCCTCAGGAAAGGTCACCTCGATCTCAACCATCTGACACCCCCTCAGGACCGTGCGGAAAGGCAAGAGCCCAGTCGCGTCCTTCGCTCCGAGCTCGGTCTCGGAGGTGGTCCCAGTCTGGATCATCAACCTCGACAGCCGCCAGATCGACGTTGATGCCCCGGACCGCCTCGACAACGAACAAGCTGCTGCGGAGACGTTCCTCCATGGCCGGCGTGAACGTACTGCCTGACTCGAACTGCTGAGCCGCGAAGTCCGCCACGTCATAGACCTGGCGTGCGGCGTACACCGCATCCTGCACGCTATCTCGGAGCCAACTCTGGAGTGCGAAGAAGACACAGGCAGTCGCGTTCTCGGCGTACCCAGCCTCGACGAACCGAGGATGGTCTTCGGCCGGCTCGAGCGCCTCTACGGCAGCAGGCAGGTCAGAGAGGTCGACGTCATCGCGAGTGATCGCAAGCCAAACCCTCTGGATGAGAGCCGCCAACGCCTCAGAATCGCCCTCGCCTGTGACCGACTGGAACCGCACGTAGAGAGGCCACAACCGCTCCGCACAGGCCGCCGAGAAGGCCACTCTCCGTCGCCGATCGAGCCGACCCAGCCTCAACGCCAGCTCGGCTTCGTGGGCGCCGAACTCGTTAGTCATGCGGGCCGAGGTCGATCTTCGAGATCCGTCCGCCAAGCCCTACGCGGATGGCTTCCAACCGAAGTCTTCCCATCAGGTGCCAGTAGACGCTCGTGTCGGTGAGGTCGACGTTCGTACCGTCGTCCAATCCTCCAAGGAAGAGCGGGGTCCGGTAGCCGACGCATTTGTCGAACGGGATCGGCTTGGTGTTCTCCGCGGTCCAGTCGGTGAAGTACGCCGTGACGAGATCCTCGTCCACGTGCTCGACCAGCTCGACATCGTGGAACTCCGTGAACCGCCCAGGCACCTCGAAGACCTCGCCCGTCCCCGGTTCGAACATCGACACACCTGGATCGGACTCCACCCCTCGCGACCGATCGATCGAGAACTGGCGTCCCAGCCAGTCGAAACCGAAACACCCCAGCCGCGAGCGATAGTTGGGGAACGCGGCGCCGACCAGTCGATCGAACTCGTCAGCTGACGCCCTCGTGTGGATGCGATAGAGCCCGTCCTCGAACGTGCAGCCTCCGTAGGCCTCCAGAAGGTCGTCAAGGCCTGTCACACCTGTAGCCGGACCGCTCGGCGTTCCGGATGTCAGCCTGAACGCGTCGAGAAAGCGCTCAAGCATCTGGCTCCCTCCCTTCGAGCACGACGACGATCAGGCGCGAGAGTCGTAGAACTCCCTGTAGGTGAACGGGATCGCGTCGTTCATCAGGCTGCGGCGAGGGACTTCAGGAAGGTGACGCTGCGGTGGGCGTCGGCTAGGGGGCCGGTGCCGGAGGTGGGGGTGGCGGTGAGGGCGGTGTCCTGTTCCAGCACGTACCAGCCCTGGTAGCCCGCTGACTCCAGCGTCGAGACGATCCCGGCGATGTCGAGGTCTCCCTCTCCCAGCGGGGTGAACATGCCGGCGCGGACTCCGTCGATGAACGGCGTGGTGCCTTCGGCTACGGACTTCGCGATCGTGAGGTTCACGTCCTTCAGGTGGACGTGGCCGATCCGCTCCGGTGCCTTCTGGGCTAGGGCCAACGGGTCTGTGCCGCCGATGGCTAGGTGGCCGGTGTCTAGGCAGAGTGGGACGTCGGACGAGTCCAACAAGCGGGTCACGGAGGCCGCCGATTCGATGGCTGTGCCCACGTGGGGGTGGAGCGTTGTGCGCAGGCCGTGGGACTCCGCGATCGCGCTGACGGCGGCGATGTTAGAGACCAGGTTGGACCATTCCGCGTCCGTCAGTTCGGACCTGGCGTCGTACGACGAGCCGCCCAGGTCGGCGGCCAGGACGACTACCTCGGAGCCACCTCCCGCCAGCGTCGCGATCGCCGCTTCTGCGGCAGACAGGTCCGGTGATGGTGAGGCATGGAGGACCACCGGCAGGAAGCCGCCGACCAGAGACATCCCGTGGGCGGCGAGCGCCGAACGGACGTCCGAAGGCGACGCGCCAAGGTAGCCGGTCGGCCCGAGTTCCGTCGCCGACAAGCCCAGCGACGCCATCTCCGAAAGCACCACGGACGGTGGCAGTTCGACACCCCAGCCCGGGACCTCGCACACACCCCAGGTGATGGGCGCCCCGGCGACGCGCGACAGAAAGCTCACTTCTCCACCCCTCCTGACGGTTCCACGGAGGCCTCGACCTCCGACAACACCTCCGACGACACCACACCACGCTGCTCGAGCTCGTGCCCCAGAGCCTCCAGCTCCGACCCGCCAGCCATCTCCCGCGTCAGCTCAGGCAACGTCAGAGACGAACGCGAGTACGACCCCACCATCGCCCCGCGCTTCAGCAACACGAACCGATCCCCCACCAGGTAAGCGTGATGCGGGTTGTGCGTGATGAACACGACCCCCAACCCCGCATCCCGCGCAGCCGCCACGTACTTCAAAACCACGCCCGACTGCTTCACGCCCAAAGCAGCCGTCGGCTCGTCCAAGATGAGCATCCGCGCCCCGAAGTACACAGCCCGCGCGATCGCCACCGACTGCCGCTCGCCACCCGACAGCGTCCCGATCGGCTGGTCCACGTCCCGCAGGTCGATCCCCATCTTCGCGAGCTCGGCCTTCGTCGTACGCCGCATGAACGACACGTCAAGTCGCCGGAACGGCCCAAACCCACGCGTCGGCTCCGACCCCAGGAAGAAGTTCCGCCAGATCGGCATCAACGGTACGACAGCCAAATCCTGATACACCGTGGCGATCCCGAGCTCCAGAGCCTGCCGTGGCGACGAGAACGACACCGCGCGGCCATCGACCCGCAAGACCCCAGAAGAGTGCGCATGAGCCCCGGAAAGGATCTTGATGAACGTCGACTTCCCCGCACCGTTGTCACCCAGCACGCAAGTCACCTCACCCGCGTGCACAGTAGTCGTCACATCGCGCAAGGCCACGATCGAACCGTACGACTTCCCCAACCCCTCGACTTCCAACAAAGCAGGAGCAGTCATCGGCTCACCTCCGCCCGCCGGCGCACCCAGTTGTTCACCAACACCGCACCGAGCAGCATCACGCCCAGGAACGCCTTCAGCCAGTTGTTGTCCCACTGCGCGAAGACGATCCCCTGGTACGTCATCCCGTAGATCAACGCACCCAGCGCCGCGCCGATCGCCGACCCGTAGCCACCGGTCAGCAGACACCCACCAACAACAGCGCAGATGATGTAGATGAACTCCTCACCCACACCCGTCGAAGCCTGCACCGTCGACGTGTCGAAGAGCTGCAACATCCCCGCCAGCCAACCCGCGCCGGCCGTGGCCATGAACAGCCCGACTTTCGTACGCATCAACGGCACACCGACCTGCCGAGCACTCGTCTGAGCCCCACCGACAGCGAAGATCCAGTTCCCCGCCCGCGTCCGCAGCAACACCCACGTCGCCACCACCGTCAGCACGATCCACCACACGATGGACACCTGGAACGACGCACCGAACAAGGCGAAAGTCGACCCGAACAGCCACTTCACATCGAAGAACCCCGGGATGTTCGCCATCCCCTGGATCGCCACCTGACCGATGATCGACTTCGTCAACGCCAGGTTGATCCCCTGCAGGACGAAGAACGTCCCCAACGTCACGATGAACGAAGGCAAGCCCGTCCGCATCACCATGAAGCCGTTCGCCGCGCCAATCACCAGCGCGAACACCAGCGCCAGCACCACTGCCAACCAGATGTTGACGCTGTAGTGCGTCGTCAAAATACCGACGATCAGTCCCGACGACCCCACCATCGTGCCAGCGGATAGATCGAACTCCCCGCCAATCATCAACAGCGCAACGGCAATCGCCATGATCCCGAACAGCGAAGCAGATTCGAGCCAGGTCGCCACGCCGCCTGGCGACAGGAACGCGTCGGTCATCACGCTGAAGAAGACGAACACCGCGATCGCCGCCACCGCCGCCCCGACCTCGGGTCGGCGGAGCAGCCGCGTCACCGGGCTGACCCGGGTCAGCCGATCGTCCGACGCTACCGCCGTCATCAACGGGTGCCGTTGGCCGCGAACTGCTTCACCTGCGCGGCGTTCTCCTTGGTGACGAACCCAGGCCCGGAGTACACCGGCTGCCCGCCGCCGACGTCGTTGCCGTTGCGGATCTTCAGCGCGATGAAGCTGACCGGCAGATACCCTTGCAGGTAGGGCTGCTGGTCGACGGCGAACAGCATGTCACCCGCCGCCACCGCGTCGCAGATGTCGGCCGAGATGTCGAACGTCGCGAGCTGAGCCTGGCTGCCGGCCTCGGACTTCGCCTGCACAGCGGCCTTTGCCACCACCGGGTTCAGCGTGAGCACACCGTTGATCGACTTGTCCGCAAGCAACTTGCTCTTGATCGTGTTCTGCGCGTCAGCGGCGTTCGACACGTCGACCTGCAGATTGTCCAACGTACCGCCGAGCGTCTTCCGCGCACCGTTGCAGCGAGCCTCGAGCCCGACGTTGCCAGCCTCGTGCACCACGCAGATCGCCTTGGTCACACCGGCTTCCTTGAGCTTCTCGCCAGCCGCCTCGCCGGCGAGCTCCTCGCTCTGCCCGACGTGCGTCAGGGCACCGAACGCCTTCGACTGCTCGAGCCCGGAGTTCATCGTGATCACCGGAATCCCAGCGGCCACGGCCTTCTCGACGCTCCCCTTCACCCCGTCCGGGTTCGCCATCGAGACGACCAGCCCGTCGACCTTCTGCGCGACCGCGTTGTCGATGAGCTGGCTCTGCTTGGCCGGGTCGCCGTCACCGTTGTACGTGACGTTGACGCCGAGCTCCTTGCCCGCGGACTCCGCTCCGGTCTTCACGATGTCCCAGAACGTGTCGCCGGCCTTGCCGTGGCTCACCACCGCGACGGTGATGTCGTCAGAAGGCGCCGCACCGCCGCCCGAATCCGGCGAGCCGGAGCTGGTGGGCTCGTTGCTGCCGCTGGAGCCGCCGCCGGTGTTCTGCGGCGCGTTGTTCGAGCAGCCGGCCGCCGCGAGTACGACGACGGATGCGAGTACGCCCAGGCACTTCAGGAACTTCATCGGTCCTCCCCTGGAAGGGTGTTCGGCGCGATCAGCGCGCGGTTGGGAAGTGGAAGCCAGCGTCGGTCGGGTGCTCGACATGAGGCCACCTCGACGTCACGGCCTTGCCGCGAGTGTAGAAGCTCACGCCCTCCGACCCGTGGATATGCCGGTCGCCGAACAGCGAGTCCTTCCACCCACCGAAGCTATAGAACGCCATCGGCACCGGGATAGGTACGTTCACCCCGATCATGCCGACCGTGACCCGCCGCTGGAACGTACGAGCCGCCTCGCCGCTGCCCGTAAAGATCGCGACCCCGTTGCCGTACGGGTTGGCGTTGACCAGTGCGATCGCCTCGTCCAACGTCTCGGCACGCAGCACGACGAGCACCGGACCGAAGATCTCGTCGGTGTAGACGCGCATCGACGGGGTCACCCGGTCGAGCAGGCTCGGCCCGACGAAGAAGCCGTTCTCGTGGCCGGCGACCGAAAGTCCGCGCCCGTCAACGACGACTTGCGCGCCCTCTCCCGCCGCTCCGTCGAGGTAGGAGGTGATGCGCTGCTGCGCCTCCCGCGTCACGACCGGTCCCATCTCCGCGGACTCGTCGTCACCCGCACCGACCTGAACGGCGGCGGCACGCGAGTCAAGCTTCGCGACCAGCGCGTCGCCAGCGGCACCGACGGCCACGACAGCCGAGATCGCCATACAGCGTTGGCCAGCCGACCCGTACCCCGCCGCCGTGATGTGGTCCGCGGCGAAGTCCAGATCCGCGTCCGGCAGGACGACCGCGTGGTTCTTCGCGCCACCCAGAGCCTGCACCCGCTTGCCCGTACGGGAGGCCCGCTCGTGCACGTACTTCGCGATCGGCGTCGAACCCACGAACGACACCGCCGCGATGTCCGGGTGATCCAGCACCGCGTCGACGGCTTCCTTGTCGCCGTGCACGACGTTGAACACCCCGTCGGGCAACCCGGCCTGCTGCCACAGCTCGGCCACGAGCCGGGACGCCGACGGGTCGCGCTCGGACGGCTTGAGCACGAACGTGTTGCCACACGCAATGGCGACCGGGTGCATCCACATCGGCACCATGGCCGGGAAGTTGAACGGCGTGATGCCCGCCACGACGCCGAGCGGCTGCCGGAACGAGTACGCGTCGATGCCGCTCGACACCTGGTCGGAGTATTCGCCCTTCAGCAGTTGGGGAATCCCGCAGCAGAACTCGATGACCTCAAGCCCGCGCAGGACCTCGCCACGCGCGTCGGACAGCACCTTGCCGTGCTCGGACGACACGATCCGCGCCAGGTCGTCGACGTGCCGGTCGACCAGCTCGCGAAACGCGAACATGATCTTCGCTCGCCGGCTGACCGAGACGTCCTGCCACGACTCGAACGCCTTCGTCGCGGCCTGGACCGCGAGGTCGACGTCCTCCGCGGTGCCGAGGACGACCTCGGCCTGCTGCTCTCCCGTCGCCGGGTTCCAGACCGGCCCGCGCCGGGTGGACGTGCCAGGCGTCGGTGCTCCGGCGATCCAGTGTTCGATGGTGCGCATAGTGGTGTCCTGTCAGAGATATCTGCGCTGGCTGGGCTTGTTCGCCTCGTACTTGGCCCGGGCGTCTCGCGTCGACTCGAGCGCCGCGACCTCGGCGACCGGAACGTCCCACCAGGCCTCGGAGGACGGTCCGCCGGCGAGCGGGTCGGTCTCGATCTGCACGAGCGTGGTGCGGGTCGCCTCGCGGGCCTTCTGCAGGGCCGAACGGAAGTCGTCGATCGTCGTCGTACGGATCACGTCGGCGCCCAGGCTCGCGGCGTTCGCGGCCAGGTCGACCGGCAGCACGTCACCGTCGAGCGCGCCCGTGGCCGGGTTGCGGTAGCGGTAGCTCGTACCGAACCGTTGCGCGCCGACGCTCTCGGACAGGTTGCCGATCGAGGCGAAGCCGTGGTTCTGCACGAGCACGATGACGAGCTTCACGTTCTCCTGCACCGCCGTGACGATCTCCTGCGCGAGCATCAAGTAGGAGCCGTCGCCGACGAACACGAACACTTCCCGGGACGGGTCCGCCAGCTTGACCCCGAGGCCCGCCGCGATCTCGTAACCCATACAGGAGTAGCCGTACTCGATGTGGTACTGCTTCGGGTCGCGCGACCGCCACAGTTTGTGTAGGTCGCCCGGCATGCTGCCCGCCGCGTTGATCACGACGTCGCGCGGGCCGCTGAGCTCGTTGACGACGCCGATCACCTCCGTCTGCGCCGGGACGGGCTGGTGGTTCACGGCGTACGCGCTGTCAACCACGCGTTGCCAGTCGGCGGACAGCACTTGCGCCCGCGTACGGTACGCCGGATCGACCGACCAGTCGGCGAGCCGCTCCTCCAGCGCTACCAGCCCGGCCCGCGCGTCGGCGAGCAGCGTCGACGCGCCCTGCTTGACCGCGTCGAAGTTCGCGACGTTGAGGTTGACGAACTTCACGTCAGGATTGGCGAAAACGCTGTTCGACGCGGTCGTGAAGTCGCTGTAGCGGGTGCCGATGCCGATCACCACGTCGGCCTCACGGGCGAGCGCGTTCGCGGCGGTCGTACCGGTCGCCCCGATCGCGCCAACGCTCGAAGGGTGGTCCCACGTCAACGAGCCCTTGCCGGCCTGGGTCTCCCCCACCGGTACGCCGGTCGCCTCGACGAACGCTTGAAGCTGCGAGGTGGCGTCGGAGTAGATCACCCCGCCGCCTGCGACGATCAGCGGCTGGCGAGCCGATCGGATCAGCTCGACCGCGCGGTCGAGGGCAGCCGGCTCGGGTACGGGACGGCCGACATGCCAGACCCGCTTGGCGAAGAACGACTCCGGCCAGTCGTACGCCTCGGCCTGCACATCCTGTGGCAGGCAGAGCGTGACCGCGCCGGTCTCGACCGGGTCGGTGAGCACGCGCATCGCGGCGAGCGCCGCCGGGACGAGCTGCTCGGGTCGGTTGATCCGGTCCCAGTACTTCGACACTGGGCGGAACGCGTCGTTGACCGAAACGTCGTACGACCGCGGGTCCTCCAGCTCCTGCAACACGGGGTTGGCCACGCGGGTCGCGAAGATGTCGCCCGGCAGCAGCAGAACGGGAATCCGGTTGATCGTGGCGAGCGCGGCGCCCGTGACCATGTTGGTCGCGCCAGGTCCGATGGACGTGGTGCAAGCGTACGTTGACAGCCGATTCTTCATGCGCGCATAGCCGACCGCGGCGTGCACCATCGACTGCTCGTTGCGGACGAGGTAGTACGGCAGCTGCTCGGGATCCTCGACGGTCGCCTCGAGCAGCCCCTGCCCGATGCCGGCGACGTTGCCGTGCCCGAAGATGCCGAAGCAGCCTGCGATCAGGCGTTGCTCGACGCCGTCGCGTTCCGTCCACTGGTTCGCCAGGAAGCGCACCAGTGCTTGTCCGACGGTGAGCCTCACGTGTGTCCTCCCATGGGAAGCCGCGGGTCGACGGGCTGGTCAGCCCAGGTCTCTCGGATCCAGCCGTGGGCCGGGTCGTCGCAGATCAGCCAGGCTCGGTCGTCGCTCGGGCCGGCCATCACGTTCAGGTAGTACAGGTCGTAGCCCGGCACCGCCATCGACGGGCCATGCCAGCCGTGCGGGATCGCCACGACGTCGCCGGTCCGCACCTCGGCGAACACGTCGATCGGCCGCTCGGCCGTGCCGTAGACCCGCTGATACGCCAGGCCCGGGCCGGTCGGGCCGTCGCCGACCTCGAAGTAGTAGATCTCCTCGAGCACCGACTCCTCGCCGGGCCGGTCCTCGTCGTGCTTGTGCGGCGGGTACGACGACCAGTTGCCCGCGGGCGTGACGACCTCGACGGCGATGAGCTTGTCGGCCTCGAACACGCCGGCGGCGCCGAAGTTGCGTACCTCGCGGCTGCACTGCCCCGCGCCGCGCAGCTCGACCGGGACCTCGGTGCCCGGGCCATACCGTGCCGTCAAGCGCCGGTTGCATTTCGCTCCGGTGAACGCGACGCGGGCGTCGGTCGCGGAACGTACGGTGACCTCGGACTCGCGCGGGGCATAGACGAAGTCGGACGGTCCGGCGAAGACCGAGTCGCGGCCGGCGAGCGCGAACGGCTCGCCGTCGACCTCGACCTGCAGGTCGCGCGCGGCGAGCGGGAGGACGACCATCTCCTCCTCGCCGGTGTCGAACGTGTGCGACTGGCCCGGCCTCAGCTCGAGCACGCGCAGGCTGCTGTACGTCCAGCCCGCCTGCTTCGGCGTGAGCTCGAGCGCCCACGGCGGGTTGACCAACGTTCCCGCTGGCCGGTGGTGTTCGCTCACGTCGGCTCCTCTGTCGGCAGCAGGCTGACGGCGGTGTCGACGGCCGCGGCGACGTCGTCGTTCGGCGGGTACAGCAGCGTTCGTCCGACGGTGAGGCCACGAACCGTCGGCAGCCGAAGTGCCTTGTCCCATTTGGCGAACGACTCGTCCGGGTCGCCGCCCTCGCCGCCGAGGAGCACGATCGGCAGCGTACTCGCGGACGCGACGCGTTCCATCTCCTCGACACAGGGCAGCTTGAGCCAGGTGTACGCGCTCGTGGTGCCGAGCGCCGAGCCGATCACGATGGACTGGATGACGGCGTCCGGGCTGAGGTCGTTCGTCAACTGCCCATTGACGCGGCGAGAGATGAACGGCTCGACGATCGCGACCTTGTCGTGGTCGGCGAGCTTCGACACCGCCCGCGCGCAGGCCTCGATGGTGTCGGCGGTCTTGGCGTCCTCAGGGTCGATGCGGAGCAGCATCTTGCCGGCGTCGAGGCCGCGCTTGTCGATGCTCTTCGCGTCGTACCCGGTGAACCGGTCGTCGGCCTCGAAGACGGCGCCGGGCAGACCGCCGCGGTTCATCGAACCGATCACGACCTTGCCCTCGAGGGCGCCGAGCAGCAGCAGGTCCTCGATCACGTCGGGGGCGGCGAGGATGCCGTCGACGCCAGGTCGCGCGAGGGCTGTTTGGAGCCTTTCGAGCAGGTCCTGGCGGTCGGCCATCGCGTTGTCCCGGCCGGCGGCGCGCAGCGCACCTCTTGCTGGGTGGTCAGCGGCGATGATCATCAGCCGGCCGGAGGGGCCGACGAACGGGCGGCGGCGGCGCGAGTCGTACGCCTCGGCGATGGATTGCGGATCGCGCATCCGGATCTCGGTGAGTTGCCGGAGGTCAACGTTCCGCATGTCCGGCCTCTCGGAGCAGTGCGTCGACCTCTTCCTCGTTCGGCATCGCGTCGGCGCAGGCGAGGCGCGCTGCGACGTATGCCCCTGCTGCGTTGGCGAAACGCATGACGCGCTCGAGCGGCCAGCCGCTGAGCAGGCCGTGGCTGAGCGCGCCGCCGAACGCGTCGCCGGCGCCGAGCCCGTTCACCACCTCGACCGGAACGGGTGGGACGCGTGCTTCCTCGTCCTTCGTTCTGGCGAGGACTCCGCGCGGGCCTTGCTTGACGACGGCGAGCTCGACGCCTCTGTCAAGGAGGGCTTGCGCCGCCTTGTCGGCGTCGCGGGTGCCGACGGCGATCTCGACCTCGTCGAGGTTGCCGACCGCGACCGTGGCGTGTTCGACCGCGCTGCCGATGACCTCGCGGGCCTCGTTCTCCGCTGGCCAGAACATGGGGCGGTAGTCGAGGTCGAGGACGGTGTGGGTCTTGTGCTCTCTGGCCTGTAGCGCTTTGAGCGTGGAGCTTCGGCTCGGCTCCTCGGACAGGCCGGTGCCGGTGACCCAGAAGATCCTTGCGTCCTTGATCGCTTCGAGGTCGAGCTCGTGCTCGTGGATCTCGAGGTCGGGCGCCTTGGGGAAGCGGTAGAAGTAGAGCGGGAAGTTGTCGGGCGGGAAGATCTCGCAGAAGACGACGGGGGTCGGCAGGTGCTCGACCGGGGTGACGTACCGGTCGTCGACGCCGAATCCCCGCAGGGCTTGGTGAATGTACTCACCGAACGGGTCTGCGCCGGTCCGCGTGATCACCGCTGATCTTCTGCCGTGCCGCGCCGCCGCGACGGCGACGTTGGTGGCGCTGCCGCCGAGGAACTTGCTGAACGTGGTGACGTCCTGCAGGTGAACGCCGAGGTCGTTCGGGTAGAGATCGACGCCGACCCGGCCCATGGTGATCAGGTCGAACGTCACACCCTTACCTCCTCGACCCTGACCGGGCGGCGTTCCTTGCGGGATTTCTCGGCGGCCTCGGCGAGGTAGAGCGCTTCGAGGGCGTCTCGTGCGGTGGCCTTGGGCTCGCCGCCGTTCGCGATCAGGTCGACGAACGCCTTCAGCTCTTCGGCGTACGCGATGGCGAAGCGTTCGGAGAACGTCTGGTAGGCGGGGCCGGCGGGCCAGAGCGCCTCGGCCTCGGTGGAGCGGAGCGGTGCGCGGTCGTCGAGTCCGACCGCGACCATGCCCTTCTCGCCGTGGGCCTCGAGGCGGACGTCGTACCCGGCGCCGTTGTAGCGGGTGACGGCGATCGTGCCAAGCGTTCCGTCGTCGAGCGTGACGAGGACCTGGCCGGTGTCGACATCGCCTGCCTGCTTGAAGAAATCGGCACCCTTGTTGGCGCCGGTCGCGTACACCTCGACGATCTCGCGGCCGGTGGTCCAGCGGACGATGTCGAAGTCGTGGACGGCGCAGTCGCGGAAGATGCCGCCGGAGGTGGGGATGTAGTCGGCGTGCGGGGGCGCTTGGTCCATGGTGGTGGCGACGATGGTGTGGAGGAAGCCGAGCTCGCCGCTTTGGACGCGTTCCCTGGCTTGCTGGTAGCCGGGGTCGAACCGTCGCTGGAAGCCGAGTTGGAGCTTGATGCCGGCGTCGTCGGCCAGCTTGATGACGTCCTTGGTGCCCTCGACGGTCGGGGCGAGCGGCTTCTCGCAGAACGTGGCGATCTTGGCTGCTGCCGCCTTCGTGACCAGCTCGGTGTGCGCGGGCGTGGCTGCGGCGATGACGATGCCGTCGGGCTTGCTGGCCAGGAGGTCGTCGACGCTGTCGGCGGCCCGCAGGCCGAGCTTCTCAGCGATGGCGCGCGCTCGGCCGGGATCCGCGTCAGCCACCACGAGCTGCTCGACCTGCGGGAGTTCACGAAGGTTCTCGGCGTGCAGGACGCCGATGCGTCCGACTCCGACGAGGCCAACTCTCATGCGGGGTCCTCGTTCTCATTGCTGTGTTTCGGGCATGTTGCGGCGACGCCTGTCGAGTCTTGCTCCGGTTCTGAGGGCTGTCAAGACTTTGTCAGGACATTAAGACATCCTGACAAAGTCTGGCCCGGTGCGGCAGACTGCGGACTATGACGGGAGCCCTGGACGTCTCGGTCGACCGGTCGAGCCGGGTTCCGCTCTACCTGCAGGTCGCTCAGCAACTGGAGCGGGAGATCCTCTCCGGCAGGTACCCGTCTGGGGAGCGGCTGCCCAACGAGGTGGAGCTGGCCGATCGGCTCGCGCTGTCGCGGCCGACGTTGCGCCAGGCGATCCAGGCGCTGGTGGACAAGGGGCTGCTCGTTCGCAAGCGCGGGGTGGGGACCCAGGTGGTGGGGTCTGGGTCTTCGCAGGTGCGGCGGTCTTTGGAGCTGTCGAGCCTGTACGACGACCTGTCGGCGGCTGGGCAGCGGCCTTCGACCTCGGTGACGGATCTGCGGACGGTGCCCGCGTCCGCTGAGGTCGCTTCGGCTCTGGGGATCGAGGTCTCCTCACCGGTGGTGCGCGTGCGGCGGCTGCGTTCGGCGTCGGGCGAACCGTTGGCGTTGATGACGAACCACCTGCCCGAGGGCCTGGTGTCGTTGTCGGTGTCCTCGTTGGAACGGGTCGGCCTGTATGCGCTGATCCGCGAGGCGGCGATCAACCTCCGGGTCGCGAAGCAGACGGTCGGGGCGAAGGTGGCCTCCGCGTCGGAAGCTCGCTCACTGAGCGAACCCAAGGGCGCGGCGTTGCTGACGATGACGCGGATCGCGTATGACGACAGGGGAAACGCCGTCGAGTACGGCACCCACCTCTACCGCGCCTCCCGCTACTCCTTCGAGCTCACCCTCGTCGACCGCTAACGCCGGCCACCCCGCCCCCCGTTTCGAATCAGCGCGTCCCTCTATCGAATAGATCGCCGGGGGTAGGGGGTAGCCAGCACCCACTTTGCCCATGAAGGGGGCGTTCCGAGGGCGCTCCAAGGGGGGTGGGAACGCCCCTTTGGTGGGCAAAGTCACGATGCGGGAAGCAACCGACACACCAGCGGAGCGTTGGATGAAGGTGCCCTTCATACGGGAAATCGCGCTGACCTGCATCGATGCAACGAAAGTGCCCCGCCAGGGCACTGACCAGGGGTCCGCGCTCGTGGGCGACTTCCGCATGGCGACCTTGCTGACGCGTGAAGGAATCCGCATCGATTGGTCCGAGTCGGTGGGCGAGTCGTTCCAGCGCAATCAGATCGTGTTCCGTGCCGAGACGCGCGTCGGACTCGCGATCACCCGACCGGGAGCGTTCGCCACGGTCGACCTGGCTGCATAGCGAACATGCAGAACGGCCCGCGCTCGCAGAAGGGCAGCGCGGGCCGCTCGCTGCCGTCAACCTTGCCTTGACGCTACGTCCAGGGCGTTCTAGCCCGCTCTAGCGCCGTTTCCCAAGGCCAAGCAGCCCGCCCGATACCACCGACTTGACAACTCTGGGCAAAGTCCGTCGTTTCGCCCCACTGCGGGCCGTGTCGCCGCGCCACTTCCGCTGGTCGGTGTCGTCGGTCCAGGCCGGAGCCGCACCCCGAGCGATCTGCCGAAGTCGACCCATGGTCGCTGTCTCCCCATGGCCCGCGCAGAGCTGGAACGTCTTCTGCTTCTGCGTACCGACGAACAGGATGATCACCGATGCCGAAGGATCGGCGACGTTGCCACAGACTGCACACGATCGGGGCACCGTCTTCGCGGTCATCGAATGCCCCCATTCCATTAGCGCGGAGCCTGGCGCGCGTTCGTGCGATCGCGCATTCCCACGGTCCCACGGGCGACATGCCGCCGTCGCCGAAACTGGAAAGTGGCTAGATCAGGCCGCGTTTCGCAAGCAACGCGCGCAGCGTGCCGACCCGGACCCCGGACCGCTCGACCCGCAGCACGTGTTGCCGGCCGAGCCCGTAGCACTCGGCACCGCCCGCGTCCACGCACCGTTGTCCGGCCCGACGCCCGCAGGTCGGGCACGGGATCGACAGCACCTTGACCCACATGGCCGCCTTGTCGTCGCTGGCGTCTTGTAGTTCGTCCATCGGTACCCCGGCCTTGTCGTCGTTCAGCTCGCTCGTTGGTGCGGCGCACGACCGGGAACGCTTCCCGACAGCCAAAGCCCGTCCAGCCGTGCGCCGTGGTCACGACCGTAGGTGTCCACACGCGACCACAACGACGACGCAACGGGCGTCCAAGGGGCGTCAAACCGGCGTCATTCGACTAGGCTCTGTGGGCATGACCGCGAGCATGGACCGGGCAGACCGGACCCCGAACGACGTGCTCCGCGCATGGCGGATGAGTCAGCACCTGTCCCAAGACGATCTGGCCCGCATGCTCCGCGATGCAGGCCAGGCGACCGGCCGCCCCAACGACGCGTCCAAGCGGCTTGTGCAGCGGTGGGAGTCCGGCACCACCCGAACGGTCCGGCCCGTCTACGCACGCGCTCTGGAAGCGGTCGCAGGGCTTCCCGTCGAAGCTCTAGGATTCAGCACTCGCGTCACCCCGGACGGGCGTGGTGGGCATGACCTGGCCGCCAACGGTGGGCACGGCGGGAACGGGAACGCAGAGCCGGCAGACGACCCGCAAGCAGCACCCGAAACCGCACAGAGCAAGACGATTCCCGGCAACTACACGGGCGTGTGGCTGAGCGAGTACGAGTACTACTCGTCCAGCCGGGACGCATCGTTCACGGCCCGGCACTACGTGGTGTTGCTCCACCACGGCAACCGGCTCACGGTGCGCAGCCTGCCGCAGAGTGCGGACGCCCCGGGCTCCACGCTGACGATGGCGCTGGAAGTGGACCAGAACGTGGTCACCGGCACATGGCGGGAAGAGACGAGCCCGAGCGGCTTCTACGTCGGAGCTGTCTACCACGGCGCGATACAGATGCTCGTGGAACCGACCGGGCGCCGGATAGCCGGCAAGTGGCTCGGGTTTGGGAAGGGCTTCGACGTGAACACCGGCCCGTGGACGCTGACCTTCCGTGACGCGTCCACCTCCCAAGCCACGCTCGACACCTACAGCCGGCCACCCGACGAGTGAAGGGGATACGATGATGAGCGACCTAATGATGTGTGACCTAGCGGGCATCACGGTGGTTCGCGAGACGACCGCCGAGCACCTCCCGGCCCGCTGCTGTTGCCGATGGCGGGAACGCGAAGGCACGTACTACGACGGGGTAGACGACGCTGGCGAGCCCTTCACCGACTACGTGCTCCGTAGCCAGCGTCAGATCTGCCCGGTGCACGGCTGGCCGGCTGGCGAGCTACCGCCGCCGTTCCAGCCAGGGCACATCTAGGGCACGCAGGGCACATCCAGGGCACTCTAGAACCGGTCATAACGGGCAGCCAACCGGAACCAATGGGAACACGTTTGCCCAGATCAGACTGCCTGCATCGAACCTACGTGCAGGTCAGAGCGTTTCCATTGCATGAAAGGACACCTTCATCCAATGCCCGGACCAGGGCCTCCCGCCAGCGCCGCCACGTTTCGAATGAGGGCGTCCCTCTATCGAATAGATCGCTACAGGGACGCCCTCATTCGAAACGCTCGAGCCCTTCCTCGTCCAGCAGGCGAAGGCGGCCCGGACGATGTGCTCCTTCGTCAGCGTCTCCCGCGCGTGCTGCTCGCCCTACCGCAGGCGGGGGCCTTCTTCCGCCAGCCCCTCCGTGAGCCGGTCGACACGCGCACGCAGGCGGGCTGACGCGGGCGGACGGGGCTTGCGCCGGCGACGGAACAGCCGGGCGTTCTCGCGGGCCAGTTCCGCCGCACCGACCAGCCCCGCGTCCGGGCCCAGCGCCGCGCGCAGGATCCGGGCCTCGGGACGGAAGCCGCGGCCGGTCAACGTACGACGGAAGGTCTCGCGCGCCGGACCGAGGAACAGCTCCCCCGCCTCACACACGCCACCACCGATGACGAACGTGCCGGGATCGAACGCCGCCGCGATGTTCGCCAAGCCCACGCCGAGCCAGCGGCCGACCTCCTCCAGCAGCTCGACCGCCACCGGGTCGCCGCCCTTCGCGGCCTCGGTGACCATCGGCCCGGTGATCTTCTGCGGATCGCCGCCGGCCTTGTCCAGCAGGTATTGCGCGACCGGCGACCCCGACGCCGCGATCTCGCGGGCCTCGCGCACCAAAGAATTGCCGCTCGCGTACTGCTCCCAGCAGCCGCGGTTGCCGCACTCGCAGCGATGCCCGCCCGGCACCACGGTCTGGTGCCCGAACTCCCCCGCCACGCCGTACTTGCCGCGCATCAGGATCCCGTCGGTGATCACCGCGCCGCCGATGCCGGTCCCCAGCGTCACGCAGACGAGATGGCTCTCGCCCTGGCCGGCGCCGAACATCCACTCGGCCCAGGCGGCGGCGTTCGCGTCGTTCTCCACGACGACGGGCAGCCGGATCCGGCGGCGTACGGCGTCCCGCAACGGCTCGTGCCGCCAGGCCAGGTGCGGCGAGAACATCACCGACGAGCCGGTCACGTCGATCCACCCGGCGGCGCCGATGCCGACCGCGGTGACCTCGTACCGCCGCCGCAGCTCGTCGACGACGTCGGCGATCGTGTCCTCGGTCGCCTGCGGGCTGCTCGACGGGGTGTCGCGGCGGACGTGGTGCAGCACGTTGCCGTCAGGGTCGACCACGCCGGCGGCGACCTTCGTCCCACCGATGTCGACGCCGATCGTGAGCGCCTGGATCAACGGCATGTCTCGTCTCCGCTAGCGTCGTCGGGCCAGGTCGGCGGCGCCGATGATCCCGGCTTCGGTCCCGAGGGTCGCCAGCCGCATCTCGAGCTGCGGGCGGTGTCCTCTCCCTGTCAGGTTACGGGCGAACGCACGCCGGGCCGGTTCGATCAACAGGTCGCCGGCCGCGGAGACGCCGCCGCCGATGACGACCACGGCGGGGTCGAGGACGGCGGCGAGTGTCGCGATGCCCTCGCCGAGCCAGCGGCCGAGGTCGTCCAGCAGCTCGATCGCGGCGCCGTCGCCCTCGCTCGCGGCCTTGGTCACCATCGGCCCGTCGATGTCCTGGTAGCGGCCGCCGGCGAGCTCGAGCAGCCGGCTTGCCTGCGGCGAGCCGGAACGGGCGAACTCACGCGCCTCGCGGACCAGCGCGCTGCCGCTCGCGTACTGCTCCCAGCAGCCCTTGTTGCCGCAACCGCACAGGTGGCCGTCGGGAACGACGCGCAGGTGGCCGACCTCGCCGCCGATGCCGTACGCGCCGCGGTAGAGCTCGTCGTCCAGCACCAACCCGCCGCCGAGCCCGGTGCCGATGGTCAGGAAGATCATGTCGGCGACGTCCGCGCCGGCGCCGAACGTGAACTCGCCCCAGGCGGCCGCGTTCGCGTCGTTCTCGACCACGACCGGCATCGAGACCTTGGCCTCGACGTCGCGCTTGAGCGGGGCGTCACGCCAGGCGAGGTTCGGCGCGAAGAGAACGGTCGAGCGGGCCGCGTCGATGAACCCGGCCGCGCCGACGCCCGCTGCCTCGACCTCGTTCCGCTTGCCGAGCTCGTCGATGATGTCCACGATCGCCTCGACGATCGCGGGCTGGCTGGTGGCCGGGGAGTCGCGGCGCGCCTCGTCGACGATCGTCCCGTCGGCCTCCACGACCCCGGCGGCGATCTTGGTGCCACCCACGTCGACGCCGATCGTCCTGGTCATGTGCCCTCCGGGTCGTCGAGGTCGATGGTCTGGAACCCCGCGCTCGATCTTGCCCGACCATCCGCCTCAGCGGGGTCGAGGAGGTCGTTCACGGCCTGGCCGAGATCAGCCACCGCGGACCGTACCTCCTGCCAGAGCGGGCAGGCCTCGAGGTCGGCCTCCCACGCGTCCGCGTGGTGCCGTACCCACTCCGCCAGCGTGCCGAGCAGCTTGGCCGTCTCCTCCGCGAGGGAGCCGACCGGCTCGTCGGGTGCTTCGGGCACGCTCAGACGCCCTCGACCTTCTTCTTCAGCTCCTTGAGCGCGGTGTCGATGATGACCTTCTCGGCTTTACGCTTGATCAGGCCGATCATCGGGATCGAGACGTCGACCACGAGCCGGTAGGTCACCTCGGTGTTGCCGCGGCCCTTGTCGCGCAGGGTGTACGCGCCGTCGAGGGCCTTGAGGACCTTGCCCTCGACGAGGGTCCAGCGGACCTCGCGGTCGGCGTCCCAGGTGTAGGCGAGCGTGTACTCGTCCTTGATCGCGCCCGCGTTGAGGTCGAACCGCACCTGCGCGGCGCGGCCGTCCTCGTACGTGGACGTGACCTCGACCTCCTTCACGGCGGCTGCCCAGGTCGGGTACGCCGCGAAGTCGGCGATCACGGCCATGATCTGTGCCGGCTCCGCCGCGATGGTGATGCTGGACGTCGTCTGGTCCGCCACTGAGCCGCCTGCCTTCCGAGGAGCCGATGTACCGACCACTCTCCTACACCGAAGCCGCGAGCATGACAACGACCACGCCGGACGCGACCCGGCGACCCTACCCGCCCGCGGCATCCAGGTCGGGGACGCGGCTAGGGACGGGCGGCGCCAGGCGGGTGGCCGAGGGCAGGTGGCACAAGCGAGGCAGCCGGGTCGCGGCACGCGCGGGGGCCGGCTGGGCGGGTGCGGCGCATTATCCACAGCCCCCGAGTCGATGCCGCGGTCGGCGGGTACGCCTCGGCTAGGCTGCTGCAAGCTTCCTAAACGGGGACGAGGTGGACGATGACCAAAGTGGTCAAGTGCGACGACATCGAGTCGCGCGCGAAGCGCGTGCAGGAAGTCCTCAAGCCACTCATCGAAGCTGCCAAGGGCAAGCTCGAAGAGATCAACCTGCACGACGACGCGATGGGCAGCATCGGGCAGTCCGCGGTGACGAGCCACAACACCTGCAAGACCGCCCACGTCGAGAACCTGAAGAAGGGCGTCGAGGACTTTCAGACGCTGCACGACGGCATGATGCGCACCGCGGAGAACTGGCGCAGGTCTGAGGAGCAGTGGGTGGTCAAGGGGACCCCGGGATACTAGGAGGACCGATGGCGCCGTTTCCCATCTACAACCCGTTCATGATCTCCAGCGCGGTCATGGGCTCGAGCTGGGCGATCTACTCGATCGGCGCGGCCACCGCGGCAATCGTGCTCATCGCCGCGCTCGGCGAGGCCGACCCCGACGAGCAGGCCCTCGAGGACGCCGCGGCCAAGTGGCGGGAGGCAAAGGGCAAGATCTCCGAGCTCGCGGAGAAGTTCCAGAACGAGGCGAGCCCTCCGCTCGAGTCGTGGGACGAAACAGACGACCGAGCCAAGTTCGACGCGGTCATCACCAAGGTGGCGAACGAACTCGCGTCGATCGAGAAGGTCCTCGAAGGCAACGCGACCGCCCTGGACGAGGCGAAGAAGTGGTACAACATCGCGATGCCGACGATCTTCGGCATCGTCCTCGCCGGCACGATCATCCTGGTCTCGTTGATGGCATTGAAGGCCACCATCGTCGGCGCGCCCGCCGTCGAGGGCGTCCAGACGGGCATCGCGTGGGGCACGGTCGCCGCGATTCTCGGTATCATCGCCGGCATTCTCGCCCTCATCATGGCGCTCATCGCGTACAGCGACAGCAGCTCCAAGATCAAGTTCGAAACCGAGGCCGGCAAGGGCGACCGCGGTTCGGACGTGGACTTCACGAAGATCGAGATCGACTGGGGAACGAGCCAAGAGGGAGCTAAGCCAGCCTGATGGAACCGTTGTCCTTGATTCTGGTCGTCGCAGCCGTTGCACTCGTGGTCTATGCCTTCGCCGCGGTCAATCTCGTGCGCCGGAACAAGGAGACCCCTCCTCCGCCCTGGAATCGGCTGCAAGGTCTGACCTGGCTCGCCTTCGCGGCGGCGGTCGTGATCGTGCTGGCCGTGGCCGGCGCGCTGATCGTGACGATCGTCGGCATGGCGGACAGCCTCGGAGCACAGCTCGCGTTCGTGCTGGTAAGTGTCATCCTGCTCGGCGCGTTCTACGTCTTCCTCGTCCATCCGCTGGTGCGCGTGCTGCGCGCCCGCGGCGTGCCCGGTCAGGGAACACAGCAGCCGGACGCCTGAACAGTTGCCCAGAAATGTTCGCTACGAAGGAATGGAATCGTGGATCCTCGGGACGCCATTGAGCAGGCCATGCGTACGGTTCGCGAACGGCAGGCGCAGGCCGCCTCGGTAACGCAGCAGATCAACCAGGTCAGGGGGAAGGCGCAGACCGACGACGAGCGCGTCAAGGTCGAGGTCGGATCGATGGGCCAGCTCGAGTCGATCGAGCTCGACCCCCGCGCCATGCGAATGCCGTCGGAGGATCTGGCGAAGACCATCGTCGACCTCTCCAAGGCCGCCGCCGAGGATGCCGCGACCCAGACCCGCAAGGCAATGGAGACCCTCCTCGGCGAGGGCGTCGACTGGCAGAAGCTGACCGATGGTTCGTCCGGCGGGCTGGACATGGACGCGTTCAACAAGGTGTCCGAGTCGCTCGGCCTGGGCCGGATGGACGACCTGCCCAAGCCTCCGACGTTCCCCAATCCCCAGCCCTGACCGAAAGGTCGAGCCACCTCGCCGTGAGTGGTGGACGATCTGCCGTTCGGCTGATTCGTCCCGCTCCGGCGCGGCCGATGCTGGAGGCATGACAACGATCACGACGCGTCGCCAGTCGTCATGGACCCGCTGGGTGGAGCCCGTGGCGGTCGGGTGGGCGCTGCTGTACGGCGGACTCGGCATCCTCTGGACGCTCGGCGGCCCCGGCTTCCCGTTCGGCAAGGCGGCTGACCGCGGCTACGGCGAGTCCATCCTCGGAACGGCCGACCCGCGACTCCTCGCCCCCGTCGTCGCCGTCGCGGGCCTGCTCGCCGCGGCCGCCGTGCTCGCCCTGCGCGGAACCAACGTGCTGGCCAAGGCCGCGTTCGGCTACCTCGCGATCCTCGGCGCGAGCCTGCTCGTCGTGATCCCCGACCGGAGGCCGCTGATCGCGGTCGCGTACGCGCCGATCCTGCTCATCGGAGCCCCGTTCGGCTGGCCGGAAGGCGTGAGCTTCCTCGACGCCATCCCCTGGCCCGTCCTCAACCAGCTCGTGCTGATGGTCGGCGGCGTCCTGCTGCTCGGCGCCGCCCTCGCCTACCGCCGACGTGTTCGACACGACGAGGCAGCGCCCTGGACCACGCTGGCGGCCGTGAGCCGTTGGGGCCCGTGGGCGGTCGGCATCGCGGTCGCGATCCCGGTCCTGTACGCGGCGACCCGCTGGGCCTGGGCGCTGGGCATCCCGCTCGGGATCAGCGAGGAGTTCTTCCGCGAGGGCCAGGAGTCCGGCCTGTGGATCGCCGGCGCCGGGCTGGCCTCGTTCGCCGTCGTCGGTGCCTTGCTCACGCTCGGCCTCTGGCAACGCTGGGGCGAGGAGTTCCCGCGCTGGCTCCCGCTGCTCGGCGGCCGCCGCGTGCCGCCGAACCTCGCCGTCGTCCCCGCCACGATCGTGGCCGTGTTCGTGACGTCGGCAGGCCTGGAGTACTGGCGCCTCGTCCTGGCCGGCCCGATGGAGATGGAGATGAGCTGGACCACGCTCGGCCCCGAGCTGCTCTGGCCGATCTGGGGTGTCGCGCTCGCCGCCGCGGCGCTCGGCTACCGCCTGCGCCGCCGGGCCAACGAAGGTTAGTGACCAGACGCGTAGTGGGCCTTGAGCAGGTCGGTCCCCCAGTCCCGCTCGAGGTCGCGCCACACGCTGTGGATGTGGTTGCCGTCGTCCTGGGTGTTGTCGTACTCCAGGATGAACGTCGGCCCCTGCACCGCGTAGTAGTGCTTGTTGCCGATCCCCCGCTCGGTCGAGCCGGCCCAGCTGAACGTCACCGGGTCGAGCCCGGCGTCACCCAGCCGCTGCCACGAGGCGTCGGCGACCGACGGCAGCAGCCGGGTGAGGTAGTGCTGGATGAGCCGTTCGAGCAACGCCTGTTGGTCGTTCGTCAGGTCGGCGTACGACAGGCCCTTCGGCAACACCGCCGGGTCGGCGACCGGGTCGTTCCGGGTGAGGATGTTGTCCGGCGCGACGTCCGACACGATCGCGACCTCGCGGCGCGCGTCGTCCAGGCCGCCGAGCAGGTCCCGAGCGAGATCCTCCTCGAACGGCAGGAACCGCAGCCCGGCGTCCGGCCCAGACACGATCATCGCCGGCTCGGCGCCGAGGAACTGCGGCGTGCCGGCGACCGTGTCGCCGACCACCGTGAGGTTGACGACCACGTGGTGGCCCGACGCGGAGAAGCCCCACGGCCCGGCGCCGGCAGGGTCGCCGAAGACGCGGAAGTAATACGACAGCGGGTGGATCGTCCGGCCCTCGCGCTCGCGCGACATGATCTGCCGCGCCTCGGCGAAGGCGCGCTCCGACAGTCCGGCACGCAGGATCTCGTACGCAAGCTCGCGTTGACGCTCGGTCATGTCCCGCAGCGGCAGTCCCGGACGCTGCGCCGGAACGTACACCCACTCCGACCGATCGGGCGTGTCGAATGGTGCCGTGGCGGTCGTCCGCTGCGCGGGATCGAGCGCGTCCAGGAACGCGGTCGCGGCCGCGGCGATCATGAGTCCTCCCGGTGGTCCGTGGCGTAGTGCTTGGCGAGCAGGTCCTCGCCCCAGTCGTTGGCGAAGTCCCGCCAGACGCTGTGGATGTGGTTCGCGTTGTTCTGCGTGTTGTCGTACTCGAGCAGGAACGTCGGCCCGAGCACGTTGTAGTAGTGCCCGTTGCCGATGCCGGGCTCGAGCGAACCGGCCCAGGTGAACGTCACTGGCTCGAGGCCGGCACCCTCCACCCGCGCCCACGCCTCGTCGGCGAGCGCCGGCGTCGGGCGCGTCAGGTAGTGGCGAACGAGGCCGCGCAGCAGCTCGCGCTGGTCGTCGGTCATGTCGCCGTACGCGAGCCCGGACGGCATCGCCTTCCGGTCCACGACCGGGTCCATCCGGCTCATGATGTCGTCGGGCGCGGTCTCCGCCACGATCGCGATCTTGCGCCGGTCGTCGTCGAGAGCCAGCACGAGCGCGCGGCCGAGGTCCTCCTCGTCCGGCAGCGCCCGCAGACCCTCCTGCGGGCCGCTCGGGACGCGGGCCGGGTTCGCGCCGAAGAAGTGCGGGGTCACGGCGACGTCGTCGCCGACGACGGTGACGTGTATGGCGATGTGGTGCCCGTTCGTCCGCCACGCCCAGGGCTCGGCGGCTCCCGGCGTGCCGAGCACACGGAACCAGTACAGCTCCGGGTCCCGTTCGAAATGGACGGTGCCGCTCACTCGTTCGAGCTCGCCCAGGATCGGCTCGAGGCCGATGATCCCGCGGGCCGTCTGCTGGGCTCGTTCGGACAGGCCGGTGTCCAGCAACGCGAACGCGAGCCGCCGCTGCTCCTCGGACATGTCCTTCAGCCGCAGCCCGGGACGCGGGCCAGGGACGTACGTCCACTCCCGGTGGTCGGGCGTGTCGAACGGTGCCGTCGCCTGCGCCCGTTGCCCGTCGTCGAGACTGGCGAGGAACGCCTGCGCGGCCTGAGTCATCGTCTGCGCGGTCATCGTCCGCCAGCGTACGGGTTGATCGGACGCCAGCGGGGAAGGTGACGTGACATGGCCACCGTCACCGTCCCCGAGACGACAGCTCTGTCGAAGCTGCGCGAGGCCGTCCAGCACTGTCGCAACTGTGATCTCTACAAGGACGCCGACCGGGCCGTCTTCGGCGAGGGTCCCAAGAAGTCGCCGCTGATGATGGTCGGCGAGACGCCCGGAGACCAGGAGGACAAGAAGGGCCACGTCTTCGTCGGCCCGGCCGGGCGTCTGCTGGACGAGGCCCTGATCGACGCGGGCATCGACCGCGCCGGGGTGTACCTGACGAATGCGGTCAAACACTTCAAGTTCACCCGCGAGGAACGCGGTAAGCGGCGGTTGCACAAGACGCCCAGCCGGTCGGAGATCGTAGCGTGCCAGACGTGGCTGGAACGCGAGCTGGCAGCCGTCAAGCCCGCCGTGCTGGTGCTCCTCGGCGCGGTCGCGGCGAGCTCGGTGATGGGGCCGTCGTTCCGCGTCACCCAGCAGCGCGGCGAGGTCCTCGATTGGCCGGACCACGACGGCGTCATCGTGGCGACCGTGCACCCCTCGGCGGTCCTGCGCGCCGACGACCGCGAGGCCGCTTATGCGGAGTTCGTCGCGGATCTGCGGGTTGCGGCGCGAGCCCTGCCCTGACCAGGCATTAAGGTCAGCGAGTGGCTCGTACGCTCGTCGTGACCAACGACTTCCCGACCCGGCAGGGCGGCATCGAGGCGTTCGTCCTCGCGCTCTGCCAGCGCCTGCCCGCGGACGACGTCGTCGTCTACACGGCCTCGATGCCGGGTGACCGCGCGTACGACGCCAAGCTGCCGTTCGCCGTCGTCCGGGATCCGACGGGCACGCTGCTCCCCACGCCTGCCGTGTCGACGCGGACGACCGCCGTGCTCAAGGGCGAGGGCTGCGACCGCGTGCTGTTCGGCGCCGCGGCCTCGCTCGGCCTGCTCGCCGCCGACCTGCGCAAGGCCGGCGCGCACCGGATCGTCGGCATCACCCACGGGCACGAGACCTGGTGGGCCCGCGTCCCCGGCGCCCGGAACGCGCTGCGGCGGATCGGCCGGACCACCGACGTCCTCACCTACCTGGGCGAGTACACCCGCTCGGTGATCGCGAAGGCGCTCGACCCGTCCGACGCGGCCCGGATGGCCCGGCTGACGCCCGGCGTGGACGCCGACGCGTTCAAGGCGGGTACGGGCGGCAAGGAGATCCGGGAGCGGTTCGGCATCGACGCCGGCAAGCCGGTCATCGTCTGCGTGGCGAGGCTCACCGCGCGCAAGGGCCAGGACACGCTGATCCGCGCACTCCCCCATGTCCTGCGGGAGATTCCGGACGCGACGCTGCTGATCGTCGGCGACGGGCCTTACCGGGAGACGCTGGAGAAGCTGACCGACGAGACCGGCATACGCAAGCACGTCGTGTTCGCGGGTGCGGTGCCGTGGGCCGAGATCCCGCCGTACTTCGACGCCGGCAACGTGTTCGCGATGCCGTGCCGGACCCGGCTCGGCGGGCTGGAGCCAGAGGCTCTCGGCATCGTCTTCCTGGAGGCGCAGGCGTCCGGACTTCCTGTGGTGGTGGGCGATTCCGGCGGCGCGCCGGACGCGGTGCGGCACGGCGAGACGGGGTATGTCGTCGACCCGTACAACCCCGTCGCGGTCGCGGCCAAGGTCACCGACCTGCTGAAGGATCCCGAGCTGGCGCGGAAGATGGGTGCGCTCGGACGCGAGTGGGTCAAGGCGGAGTGGTCGTGGGAGTCGTCGGTCGCGACGCTCCGCAAGCTGCTGGCGTACCCGGACTGAGCCGATGACCGCCCTCGACCTCGCCGACGACACGTTCGTGGTCGCGCCGCCGAAGGTGCTCGCGAAACGCCTTGGTGAGCAGGCGTTCTGGCGCAAGTGTTGGCCGCAAGTCAGCCTTGACAGCTACCAGGACCGAGGCCTCGAGGGCAGGCGCTGGTACGTCAACGGCGAGGTCACCGGCTCCGCCGAGCTGTGGCTGGAACCGTACGGCGACGGCACCGTCGTGCACCTGTTCCTACGCGCCGATCCCGCACCGGACAAGGCGAAACCGCGTACGGTCGACAAGCTCCGCAAGCGCTATACGATCGCGCTCAAAGACGCCGTGGTCGGCCTCAAGCTCGAACTCGAGGCCGGGCGCCCACCCGGCGTGGGGCGGAAGGGCTAGCGCGGGAGTGCCGCACGGCCGGGACTGGCCGGCGCGGCACCTCGAACGATCGCTCCTTCGAAACACGATCCAGCTACGCTCCGATCGTGGGCACCGGAATCGCGACAGAGGCGGACGAACAGGCACTACGTCCGATCCCCGAGTCCGAACGTACGTCGAACGCGGCCGCGCAGTTCTGGATCTGGGCCGGCGCCAACATCGCGCCGATCAACTGGGTGCTGGGCGCGCTCGGCATCAAGCTCGGCCTCAGCGTGATGGACACGATCCTCGTGCTGGTGATCGGCAACCTGATCGGCATGGCCCTGTTCGGCACGTTCGTCCTCATGGGCCAGCGCACCGGCGTGAGCCAGATGGTCCTCGCCCGCAGTGCGTTCGGCCGGGTCGGCGCCCACCTGCCGACGGTCCTGCAGGGCGTGATCGCCGCCGGCTGGTGCGCGATCAACACCTGGATCGTGCTGGACCTGCTGCTCGCGCTGTTCGGCGAGCTCGGCATCACCGGCGGGATCGCGCTGAAGCTCGGCCTGGTCGTGCTGATCATGGGCCTGCAGGTGCTGATCGCGGCGACCGGGTTCAAGGCGATCGCGAAGTTCGAGAAGTGGACCGTCCCGATCACGCTGCTCGTGCTGGTGGCGATGAGCGTGATCGCGTGGACCCGCCTCGACGTGCAGTGGTCGCTCCCCGGCACGGTCACCGGGTCCGAGCGGATCGCGATGATGAGTGCGGTGATGACCGCGATCGGGATCGGCTGGGGCATCACCTGGTTCGCGTACGCCTCGGACTACTCGCGCTTCGTTCCGCGTTCGGTGCCCGCCGGCAAGGTGTACGCGGCGAGCGTGCTCGGCCAGTTCATTCCGGTCGTGTGGCTCGGCGTTCTCGGCGCGTCGCTCGCGACCGTGAGCGCGACGGCAGATCCCGGGGCTCTGATCGTCAACGCCTATGGAGGATTGGCGATCCCGGTGATCCTGCTGGTCATCCACGGCCCGATCGCGACGAACATCCTGAACGTCTACTCGTGTGCGCTCTGCGCGCAGACGATCGGCTGGCGGATCGACCGCCGCAACCTCTCCGTGCTCGTCGGCGCGTTCGCCGCGCTGTTCACGGTCTACCTGGTGTTCCAGGGCGACTTCGCGAAACAGCTCGACGCGTGGCTCGCCGGGCTCGTCACCTGGGTCGCGCCGTGGGCGGGCGTGATGCTCATGCACTACTACGTGGTTCGGCGGCGCGAGATCGACGTGGAGTCTCTGTTCGACGACACGGGGACGCGGTTACCCCGGTACGGGTGGCCGGCGCTGATCGCGTTCGTCGTCGGCATCGTGGCGACCTGGTCCTTCGAGTTCGGCCTGGTCGGGCCGCTGCAGGGACCGATCGCGCGGGCGCTGGGCGGGATCGACCTGTCCTGGCTGGCCGGGCTGCTCGTCGCCGGGCTCTTGTACCTGCTGCTGAATCGGGTGATGCCGAATGAGCGACGCTGACTTCCTTTCCGCGGCCATTGCCGAGGCGCGGCTCGGGCTGTCCGAGGGCGGCGTGCCGATCGGTGCCGCCCTGGTCGTCTCCGGTGCTGTGGTGGCGACGGGGCGCAACCGGCGGGTGCAGCTCGGCAGCGCGATCCGGCACGGCGAGACGGACTGCCTGGAGAACGCGGGACGGCTGCCGGGCTCGACGTACGCGCGGGCCACGATGTACACGACGCTCTCGCCGTGCCACATGTGCTCCGGCGCGATCCTGCTCTACAAGATCCCGCGCGTGGTGCTGGGCGAGAACGCCACGTTCCTCGGCGCCGAGGAACTGCTGCGGGCGAACGGCGTCGAGGTGGTCAACCTCGACTCCGCCGAATGCAAGGCGCTGATGGACGCGTTCATCGCCGCCCACCCCGAAGTGTGGAACGAGGACATCGGCGAGGAGCCCTGATGAACGTGTCCAGGCCGACCCAGCGCCGGGTGATCATCAACTCGGATGCGAAGAACGAGGCCGACGACCAGTTCGCGATCGTGCACGGGCTGCTGTCGCCGACGTTCGACATCCGTGGGTTGATCGCCGCGCACTTCGGCACCAGACGGAGCGACCGCAGCATGCTCGAGTCGCGGGCGGAGCTCGACCTCCTGCTGGGGTTCCTCGGCCTGACCGGCAAGGTCGTCGTGGCGAACGGTGCCGCCGCGGGCATCCCCGACGAGCAGACCCCGGCGGACTCCCCCGGCGCGCGGCTGATCATCGAGGAGTCCAAGCTCGCCTCGGCTAACGATCCGCTGTACGTGGCGTTCCTCGGTCCGCTCACCGACATGGCCGCCGCGATCCTGCTCGACCCCGAGATCGTGCACCGCGACGTCGTCGTGATCTGGATCGGCGGGCGCGGCTATCGCGGCTTCGACCACGAGCCCAAGGTCGAGTTCAACCTGTCCAACGACATCGCCGCCGCGAACGTCGTCTTCGATTCCGGCATCACGATCTGGCAGGTGCCGAGCGACGTCTTCACGAAGGTCTCGGTGAGCTACGCCGAGCTGGACGACAGGATCGGCGGCACGAGCCCGCTGGCCGACTACCTCATCCAGCAGCTGCGCGAGTGGAACGCCCGGTGGCACGGGACACCGATCGAGTCCCGTTCACTCGGCGACTCCCCCGTCATCGCCCTGATGCTCTATCCACCCAGCGGCTCGTTCCGGGTCCGTCCCGCGCCGCGCTTCGGACTCGACGGTGCCTACCTGCCGGGGTCGAACCATCCGATCAGGGTGTGCGAGGACCTGGACACCCGGTTCCTGCTCGAGGACATGTTCGCCAAGCTCCGCGCGTTCGGCCGCCGCTAGTTGCCCGGACTCAGTTGCCGGCCTTCTCCTCCACGTACGCCCGCCAGCCCTTGAGGAAGGCGGCCGGAGTGGTGTCGAGCACCGTGCGGTACGCGGCCGTCCGAGCGGCCTCGGAGCTGGCGTCGTTCATCGCTCGGTAGAACGCGACCAGCTTCTGCTCGTTCCAATGGGCCGCGAGGTACTTGCAGGCCAGCCAGGCGGCCTCGTACGCCTCGTCCAGGCCGTCGGAGCTCGGGTCGAAGTCCTCCGTGCTCGGCAGCGCCTTGGGGGCACCGTTCTCGCGAACGTCGCGGAGCACCTCCTGCGCGACCACCGCTGTGGACAGGCCGGCGTCGCGGAAGCCGACGTAGTCCGCGAAGCCCTCGGACAGCCAGATCGGCATCCCCGTCACCGTCGCGTGCGTCGCGACGTGGGTGATCTCGTGCGTCAGCACCACCAGCCGGCCGAGGTCGCCGACGTTGTCGAACGTGCTGGGGTTGACGACGATGTGGCTGGCAAGCTCGGGATGGGACCGTCCGACCGACGTCGTCACGGCGGCGACGGCGCTCTGGCTGCCCGCGTCGGTGCCGACGGTGCGTTCCATCTGGCCCTGGTTCTTCGGGACGACGACCACGACGTACTGGGCCCAGAACTCGCCCCACACGTTCGTCACGCGCGGCACCGCGCGGTCGGCGGCGGTGACGTACGGGCGCAGCCGGCTCTTCGACCCGGTGCCGAACACGAGGCTGCGCTTGCCGCGCAGCACGTTGATCTCGGCCTCGAGCCAGATCGGCTTGCTCCGCTTGGTCTCCTCGCCCTCACGGTCGCCGGCGAGGTAGAGCACGCCGTCGCGTTCGACGAAGACGAGGCGCTGCTCGTACCGCCACGGCTCGGGATCGCTGCCCTTGAACGTGACCTCGACCTCGACGTCGGCGACCCACGCGGTGTCGCCGAGCTGCTTGCGGCGGGCGTGCGCCAGTGCGCCGACGTCCTCCTGGAGCTGGCCGAAGGTGTAGGCGGCGACGTCGAGCTTGGCGAGGTTGTCGTACGTACGCTCCGCCGTCTGCGCGAACGCCGCCCCCTCGGGGTCGATCGTCGCGAGGTAGGCGGCCTTGGTCTCGCTCGTCACCGCGGCGGCCTGGCGGGTCAGCAGCTCCTCGGCCTGCTCGACGCGGGTGGGGCGCGGCGCGCCAGCGCGGGAGCTGGTGGTGGGCTCCGGCGTGGGCGTGGTCGGGGTGACGCGGACGGGCGGTCGGTCTTCGGCGACGTAACCGCGTGCGTTCGCCGCGGACGGAACCGGCCCACCGCGCGCGGTGAAGAACCCGGCCACGACGGCGGCCACGACGAGCATGGCGACCGCGAGCAGGAACCGCACCAGGACGGTCGGGCTCGACGGACGCACGGAAGGCATCGTACGGAACGTGCGCCGACATGCCGAACGGCCCCGGTACCCGCGAGTAGCGGGCCGGGGCCGTTCGTTGAGGCTGGTGCTCGGGCTCAGCCCGGGCGGCCGTAGCCGTTGACCGGCATGTAGGACATCTTGATGTATGTCACGCTCTTGCCCGGGCGCGGTGCGTGCAGCACCATCCCGTTGCCGGCGTAGAGGCCCACGTGGCTGCGGCGACCGTAGAAGAACACCAGGTCGCCGACCTGCAGCTCGGACTTGGAGATCTTCGTCGACACCGCGTACTGGCTGCGGGAGGAGTGCGGCAGGTTGACGCCCGCGGCCTCCCAGGCCTTCAACGTGAGGCCGGAGCAGTCGACGCCGCTCATGCTCTCGCCACCGAAGACGTACGGAACGCCGATGTACCGCTTGGCCTCGGCGAACGCGATCGCGTTGCGACCGGAGCCCGGGGGCGGCGCCGGCGGGTCCTCGTCGGGTGCGGGGTCGCCCGGGTTGTCGCGGTCCTTGTCGCGGCTGGGGCGGCGCTCGCGCTCCTCGCGCTCTTCACGCTGCTTCTCGAGGCGCTCGCGCTCGTCGGCGGTCAGCTGCTTGAGCACGGCCTTCGATGCGGCCAGCCGGTCGTCGGCTTCCTTCATCTTGGCCGCGGCGCCCTCTTCCGCCTCCTTGAAGCGGCTGAGCTCCGCCCGCACGAGCGACTGGCGCTCGACGAGCCGCTTCTGCTCCACCTTCAGCTGGGTGAGCGTGTCACCCTGCTGGCCGGCGAAGGCCTGAGCGGTGGTCATGTGGGCGAGGAAGTCGTCGGGGTTCTTGGCGAGCAACAGCTGGACGGTCGTGTCCATGCCGCCAGTGCGGTAGTCGGCCGCGGCGAGCTGCCCGATGTGCCGGCGCAGCGCGGCGACCTTCTGCTGCTGACGCTTGGTGTCCGCCTTGAGCTTGTCCAACCGGCGACCGCTGGATTCCTTCTTGTCGGTCAGCTCGTTGGAGAGTTCCGCGGACTCCTCGGCCTTGTGCTCGAGCTCCTCGACCTGCTTGCGCACGTCTTCGAGCTTCTTCTGCGGGTCGGCGTACCCCACAGAGCCTGGGATGAGAACGGTGGCCGCGAGAAGTGCGGAACCAAAGGCAAGCAACGCACCTTTGGTGCGATGAGTCCGGCCAATTGGCACGGGAGGTGGTTCCTTCCTTCCTCAGACGCCTACCGGGTGAGCTGACGGGTTCGGGCCGGGAAGTTTGCCCTACGTCACCGTCGCGGTCTGACTTCTCCGCGCCGGCTCCGATTCACCCCAAGTGCGTGGTTCCCCGGTTCTCTAGCCGGATGGCTTCCGGCCTTCGACTCAGCGAGGTACCTGCGTCGGCCCTACGGCCGACCGTGGAACAAGTACCTGGCGGGGGACTCTAGTGACCATTTCGTGATCCTTCAAATCCCCGTTGGCGTGTTGTGTCGTTCTGGGGAAGAAAACCGTCCATCACGTTCCGTGTCAAGTTGGCTACGCAGTGTCAGATAACGTGTCGCGCCGTCCCGCGATGCGGGTTCTGCTTCCTCCTGGCGGGACGCCTCTTGGACTGGCGTTGCGCAGGTCAGAGCCTGGTCGATCACGCTCCGCAACTGTCTTTGGGGCTCGTTAGGCGCCGCGCCTGAGGGCGGGCTTTTGGCTCACCTGGGCGGGCACGCGAGGCCGAATCTCGATGCTGGCATGGCGCAACGGCGGCACCAGGCCGGAATCGGCCAACACCTGCAAAGCCGCCCTGTCGGCATCGTCGAGGTCGAGCTCACTCGGCGGGGCGCCCAGCAGGACGGCGACCACACAGTCGCCGCACGCGAGGCCCCGGACCTCGCAGCTGTCACAGTCGATCCGCATCTTCCACTCCATCCGGTCTGCGCCCTGCCAAGGGGGAAGTAGGCGGCTGGGCGATCCGCTCCGCACGTTAGACGGGCCCACCGACAACCCCTTGACAACGCCCGCGGCGACCTGCTTCGGCCCGTGGCTGGGGTGCGGGGATGGTGGCCAAGTCGGGGAGGGTGGCCAGGCCGCGGTGGGCGGGCCGACATGGGCGGGCCGACATGGGCGGGCCGACATGGGCGGGCCGACATGGGCGGGCCGACATGGGCGGGCCGACATGGGCGGGCCGACATGGGCGGGCCGACATGGGCGGGCCGACATGGGCGGGCCGACATGGGCGGGCCGACATGGGCGGGCCGACATGGGCGGGCCGACATGGGCGGGCCGACATGGGCGGGCCGACATGGGCGGGCCGACATGGGCGGGCCGACATGGGCGGGCCGACATGGGCGGGCCGACATGGGCGGGCCGACATGGGCGGGCCGACATGGGCGGGCCGACATGGGCGGGCCGACATGGGCGGGCCGACATGGGCGGGCCGACATGGGCGGGCCGACATGGGCGGGCCGACATGGGCGGGCCGACATGGGCGGGCCGACATGGGCGAAGGGCTGGCGGGGTCGCATGCCTGCGACGTGACCGGCATGGCGCGTCGGCGTCGAGGAGATGTTGGCGGCGCCGCTGAACGGGATGACTCCCCGAATGGGAGCGGGAACTGCCAGCGGGCAAATGGCCTGCGAGGGCAGAGAAGAATGAGCGTGGAGACTTTTGGTCGCTATAGCGACCAAAAGTCTCCACGTTCATGGGGAGGTGGCAGGCGGTCGCTGTTGGGTAAGTCGGTGGTGTTGGCGGATGGGCACCGATGCCGCTTTACCTGGCGAGTGGGTGCTCTACGCGGGGTGTATCCCACGTAGAGCGGCAAATGATCATGTAAACATGATCATTTGCCGCCACCCGGGAGCCACCGGAGAGCCCATCCAGGAGCTCCTGGGGCGGCCTGCTCGTCAGGCACGCCGAGACGCCACTGCGTCGCTTCAGCGAGGTTCGTCACAGGCGCTAGTGGCTGAGGGCGCGCACGAGGGCTGTGGCGGCGACGGGGCGGGCTCCGGCGCGGCGGACGCCGTCCGCTACTTCGCGGTCGCTCGACACCACCACCACGGGGCGGCCGGGCGGCTCGGCAGCCACCAGGCGGCGGATCACCTCGTCCGCCGTCACGCCGGCGGGGCTGAAGCGCACCCGGACGCCGCGGGGCACCGCCACCGCGGGCGTCACGTCGAGCTTCGCCCCGTCGAACACGCAGGTGATCTCCGCCCCCGTACGCCCCGCCAGACCGCCCAGTCCCGTCACCAACCGGGACCGCTGCGTCTCCAGCGTCAGCGTCGGCCAGGCCGTCTTCGTGACGTTGTAGCCATCGACCACCAGATGCACCTGCGGCAGCCCCAACAACGTCTCCAGCGACGCCGCGTCCTCCGGCCCAGCAGCCGCCGCGCCGGACGACGCCGGCGAATGGGCGGCCACCGTGTCCGCCGGGCGTGTCGTGACCGGCGGGAGTGCCAGTTCGCGCCGCAAACCCTGGGCCGCGTCCACGAGCGTGTCCATCAGCAGCCGCAGCCGCGCGGACGCCACGTCCCGCCCCTCGCGCGCCGACCGGCGTGCCGTCTCGAGCGACGACTCAACGTCGGTCAGGCGGGAACGGATCCGCCGCAGCTCGGAGTCGGCCCGCGCCGAGTCCGACGTGGCCTGGTCACGGATCTCCGCCGCCAGTTCCGCCTGCTTCGCGGCTTCCTTCTCCGCCAAGGAAGCCCGATCCCGCGCCTGCTTCAACGTCTTGCGCAGCGTCGCGTTCTCCTCCTTGAGCGAAGCCAGCTCGCCTCGCAGCCGGTCCCGGTCCGCCCGCGCCTCCGTTCGCGCCGCCGACACCTGCTCGCGCAGCCGCGCCACGGTCTCCGCCTCAGCGCCGCTCGTCTGAGCCAAAGCCTCGCGTTCGAGATGGTCCGCGACGTCGTCGACGATCTTCGCCCAACCCACTGGCCGCAGCAGGAAGGCCGCGGCGGCCACGTCCAACGGGTCGGCGGCGGGCGGTGCCTGGCCGTGGCCGACGGCTTCGGCGAGGTCGGGTACGGCGGAACGGATCCGCTCGGACACCCGCTGCCGGAACACGATGTCGCTCTCCAGAGCCGCCGCCAGCGGCGTCGCCGCCAATCGGGCCCGCCGCCCGGGGGCAAAACGCGCGAAGGGTCGCAGAGTCGACGGCACCTCGTCCGCGGCCAGCTCGCCGAGCGTGTCCGAGGCGAGCGCGACCACTCGTTGCCGTACCGGCTCCGGTAGCGGCCCCTTGAGCGCCTCGGGGGTTTCGGTCACCTGCGGTCAGACTCCTCCACGACGGCCGCGTCCGGTCGGGGAACGAGGACCACCGAGTTCACCGAGCCACACCAACGACACCGCACCTGCTCGATCGACCCGGCGAGCTGCTCGGTCTCTTCCACACTGGTATCTCCCCCGAGATCGACATGCCAGAACTCCCGCGTCCGGGCGGACCGAATCACGTCGAAGCGCGTGAGATTGCCGCACGTGGTGCAGCGCCACCGGGTGGTGGCGGACGGTACGGGCACGACCACGGCACGCTCCTCTCGACCTGCTGCGAGGGTAACGACCGGGCGGCCAATAAGCCCGTGGATACCGCCGCGACGAGCCAGAAGGGCGTGGTGTAGAGGTCAGCGCACGTCCAGCATGACCTCCAAGGCCTGCCCGGCCGTCAGAGTCACCGGCGCCGTCAGCTTCACCACGACCTGGGTGCCGTCCACCGCAAGATCGGCGACGCCGACCGACTTGCCCGCCAGCCGAACGGTCGCTTTCTTCGCCGGACGGGCGGTCTCGAACGCGAGCTCGGTCAGCCGCAGCCGCCCGTACCGCAGCTCCAGCCGCCCCGTCTGTGTAGTCGGCACCCGCCGCTGCGAGTACGAGCCCCAGCCCTCCGCGACCGTGAAGGCCGCCCGGAACGCCTCCGGCGTGAGCTTGGGCGCGAACCCCAGCCGCCCGCGCGGCCCGTGGTACGAGTAGCCGCACACCGCCAGGTACACCGCGTGGCTCATCATCGCCCGCGCGTAGTGGTCGCTGCACTCGATCTCGTTGTACGGGTTGCGCAATGCCGCGTCGTACCGCTCGTACACCGCCCGCGTCAGCGCCAGCCCCTCCGCCACCAGGCCTTCATGGATCAGGTGCGCGGCGACCTGGTACTCCTGCCCGGTCCACACCTCGTTGAAGTAGCCGACCAGCACCGGATCGCCCGCGCCGGACGCCTCGTCGTCACCGCCGTACGGCCAGGTGCACATCAGCAGCCCGGCCTCGCCCTGCACCGCGAACCACCGGCCCGTATGGATGTCGATGCTCTCTCGATAGCCCTCGTGGTCGGACTGGAAGTTGTTCCGGTAGATCGTGCTGAGCGCCGAGCTCGTCTTGTCCGCCGGGAAGATCCGCGGCAGGTCGAGCTGCCGCGCGTACAGCTCGCCGAAGAGCTGGTCGGCGAAGCAGCCGCGGTTGGAGTTCGTCGCGGACGCGTGAGCGGGATCGATGAGCTGCTCGAAGTAGCCGTACTGGGAGTTCCACAGCTTCTGCGAGATCAGCGCCGAGCCCTTCTCGGCCAACGCGGTGTAGCGCGCGGCGTCGGCAGCGTCGCCGTACTCCCCCGCCATCGCCGCCCCGGCGCGCAGCGCGGCGACGTACAGCCCACCCAGCCAGGGAATCTCGCCGTACCAGTCCTGGTCGAGCGTGTTGTGCTGGCGGCCCTCCACGATGCCGTCCGGCGTGCCGCCGTCGGGCGTCGCGTCGTCGCGAACGAGCAGCTCGAGCGCCTTCTTCGCGCGCGGCCACACGCTGCGAAGGAACGAGTCGTCCGGCGACATCAGGTGCTCGCGGTACGTACGCAGCAGGATGCCCGCCTGCCCGTCGTGCGCCACCGCGCCGGGCCAGAACTCGCCGCGGAACCCGACCGCGCCGTTCTCGTCCAGTGCCACGCCGAGGTCCTGCAGGTCGCGAACAGTGCGCTCCAGCTCGGGGAACAGGCGCGAGACCGACTGCGCGTAGTTCCACACGTGCGTGCAGGTGCCGACGCAGCAGTACTCCCCTTCCTCGCCGTAGAAACGGCCGTCGGAGAAGCGGAAGACGGTCGTCGTCGCGAGCGTCGAGGCGGGCGCGAACGTACGTTCCAGGAACCAGTGCGGCAACGTCGAGTCGTCGTACCAGGTCTTCACCCAGCTGCGCGTCGCCTTGTCCAGCTGGCCGAGTCGGCTGCCGATCTCGGCGACGACGGCGCGCGCGGCCGGGAAGCGCGTGGAGTAGTGGTTGCGGGCCGGCTGCGGGCCCTTGATCCAGTGGTAGAGCGCCTCGCGGAGCCTCGGGTAGTACCAGCTCACGACGAAGCGCACCGTGGTCTGCTGGCCCGGCGCGAGCCGTGCTTTCACGCGGACGGCGCCGGTCTGCGTGCGTTCGGACGCGTCGACGTCCGTGGGTGCGGCGGCGGAGTCGAAGATGTCGTCGAGCGTGCCGGCCTTGGCGAGCGACGGGTGCGTGGTGGCGCGAGAATCCAACGCCGCAAGGGCAAACGTGCCGTGGTCGTGCAGCTCGTCGAGCGGCCGTACGTCGGGCTTGTCGGTGAACACGATGTAGTCGCAGTTCACGTGACCCCAGCCGCCGGTGTGCGCGTCGACGAGCTCGAGGTGCGCGGTCTTGCCCTCGTACTTGTGCACGTCGAGCACGCGCGTCGCGAGCGGTTCGGCGTCCGCACCAGCGGCGCTGGCGACGACCTCGCCGTCGACGACGACGTTCACGCAGGTCTGGCCGGCCCAGTGCCCGCCGCCGACGCCGGCGGTGATGTAGCGGCGTTCGACCGTGAACGGGCGGCTGATCAGCTTGCCGACCAGCGAGTCGGCGAAGCCTGCGTCGCCCGCCCAGAACGCGTGCGACGTGACGAACCTGGTGCCGTGCACGTGCAGGTCGCCGAACCGCTTGAAGTAGTCCGGCACCTCGTCCTTCGTGACCGGCCGCGTGCCGAACGCGTCGCCCTCGACCGTCCAGCCCTCATGGGTGTCGCGTTCGAAGTCCTCGAACACGATCTCGGGACGGGGATCGCCGCCGATCTCACCCGGTTTGGTGGTGAACTCGACACCGCGCGCGGTGCCGTTCTGGAACGTGCCGGCACGCAGGATCGTGGGCTGCTCGTTGCGCGACTCGAGGCTGATCGGGTTCTCGCTCCAGCCCGCGAGCGCGATGTCGATCGGCGCGGTGCTGGTGTTCTTGACCGTGTAGGCGAGGACGGTCGCCGGGTAGGAGGAGTCGTCGGCCTTGGTCGGGGCGAACGGTGAGTACGCGTCGAGGCTGACCTCGACGTCTGCCTCCTTGTAGGTGACGTTCGCCAGCGGGTACGGGCCGCGGAACGTGATGTCGTCGAAGCCGTCCTTGTCGAGCGACCTGGTCTTCGTGCCGTCCGTTGTGGTCGTTCGCAGCGCGAAGCCGTGCTTGAACGGGGACTGCTGCTGGAACGGTGTCCGGTAGGCGCCGCCCTCGAAGAACGAGGCGGTGACGTTCACCGGTGTGAAGACGTCCCAGAGCCAGAGCTTGCCGTCGCCGCCGAGGTAGAGGCGGCCGGCGGCGACTCCGCCGACGGGCATGCCGATGTACTTCAGGTCTTCGCCTGTGTACGTGGTCGGGGTGCCGCGCGCGGCGAGCTGCTTGAACTGCGTTGGCGTGGGCGGCTCGGTGGGCGTGAACTCCTGGAGCTGCTTCTCGTCGATGCCGAGCGCGTGTGCCGCGGTGGCGCGGACGGTGAGGTACGCGCCGGCGCCACCAAGGGCGGACAGCGCGAGGAACGCGCGTCTTGCGACGTCGCTGGTGGACGGACTGCAGCTGCCGCCCGGGCAGCAGTCGACCCCGTGCCCGTGGGTACCCGTGCGGTCGTGCTCCAGATGCTGGGTCATGCGCGGCCCTCTCCCGTAACGTGGCTGCCGGCTGCTCTGACGCGGGAGCAATCGATTTCTACCGAAGCTAACGCCGCACGTTCGACCGGTCAATGCCGCCGTCCGGTCCACGCCACCCCGTGAGCGTGCCTGGTCGGTTGGGGTCGGGGGCACCCTGGTCCCATAGGTTCGGACGAGGGTGCCCCCGACCCAACCAGTCCTCGCCACCAGCGCCAGCACCACCGGCCACCTCGACACCCCGGCCACGTTTCGAATCAGGGACGCCCTCTATCGAATAGATCGCTACAGGGACGCCCTCATTCGAAACGGTCCCGCCAGCCCCGTGATCATGTACGTGATCATGAAGACCAACTGGCGTATACGGCTGGTATGGCTTCATGATCACGTACATGATCACGGCGAGGGAGGATGGGACGTCATGCCGCGAGTGGGGATTGTCGGAGCTGGGATTCGTGGCCGGCTGTTCGCCCAGGCGTTGGCCGGCGTGCAAGGCGTCGAGGTCGTGGGGCTGGCGGACTCGTCCGAACGCGTCGCCCGTGAGGCGAGGGAGGCGACCGGGCTCACGGTCCACCCGAGCCACGACGAGCTGCTGAACGAAAGCCCCGACGCGGTGATCGTCGCGACCCCCGACTTCGCCCACAAGGACGCGGCCGTCGCGGCGGCCAACGCGGGGTGCGCGCTGTTGTTGGAGAAGCCGGTCGCGACGAGCCTGGCTGACGCGTACGCCATCCGCGACGCCGTACGAGCAACGGGCGTGCGCTGCATGGTCGGCTTCGAAAATCGGTGGAACCCGCACCTCGTCCGCGTCGGTGAAGCCGTCCACAAAGGCGAGCTCGGCGCGGTCACCTCGCAGAACTACACGTTGTCGAACACGTACTTCGTGCCCACAAAGATGCTCTCCTGGGCCGCGAAGTCCTCCCCCGCCTGGTTCCTGATGCCGCACACGACAGACCTCGCGATCTGGCTCGCCGGATCAAGGCCGGCGAGCGTCTACGCGAGCGGCTCGCGCGGCCTGCTCCAAGAGCGCGGCGTCGACACCTGGGACGTCGTCCACGCCCTGATCACGTTCGAGAACGGCTCGACCGCCAATCTCACCTCGGCGTGGATCCTGCCGGAGTCGATGGACGGGATCGTCGACTTCACGTTCCAGGTGATCGGATCGAACGGTTCGGTACGCGGCGACCTCGGCCACCAGGGGTTGGTGCTGGCGACCGACCAGCAGCGCTCGCTGTGGCCGGTCGGCGGCACCGTTCCCGGCGAGCTGATCGGCGCGCCGGTGTGGATGGCGCGGCACTTCGTTCGGCAGCTCGAGACCGGCGCCGACCTGAGCCCGTCCCTCGACGAAGGTGTCCTGGTGACCGAGGTGATCTGCGCGATCGAACGGTCGCTCGCCTCCGGAAAAGTGGAGACGCCCGGCTAGTTGACGATCGCGCCGGCGGTCATGTTGATCGTCGACGCGGTGACCGTACGCGCCTTGTCCGAAGCCGCGAACGCCGCGATCGCGGCGACGTCGGACAGCTCCGCCGCGCGGCCGGTCATCGTCGCCTCGTGCAGCGACTCCTTGATCTCAGCGGCACCCTCGAACGCGTCCGGCAACGTCTCCGGAAGGCCGCCCGTGGTGATGCCGACGACACGTACGCCGTGCTTGCCGAGCTCGGCCGCGAGCTGCCGGCGCATGGTCTCGGCGGCGCCGAGGCCGACCACGAAGCCGCCGATGTGGTAGTCCCGCAGGGGATCCCCGAGTCCGCCGAACGTCAGGATCACGCCCGACCGCTGCCGGATCATGTGCGGAGCCGCGGCCTTCGCTGTCGTGAACAGCGAGCGGACCTGGTTGTGCACAGGTCGCTCGAAGTCCCGCAGCGACATCTCCACGATCGGCGTTCCCTGCACGTCGCCCACCGACACCAGGGAGAACGAGACGTCGACGGTCCCGAAGCGCGACGCCACCTCGTCCGCATGCAAGCGCACCGCGGACTCGTCTAGGGCGTCCACCTCGGCGACCTCCGCGAGGCCACCGGCGGCCGTGATGCGCGAAGCCACCGGCTCGACGGTCGACAACCGCCGTCCGACGAGATGCACGCGCGCCCCCTCGCGCGCGAACTCCTCCGACACCGCCGCACCGATGGCACCGCCGGCTCCGTAGATGATCGCGTTCTTGTTCGTCAGCAAGGTCATGTCCTCACGTAACCATTGACAAGATTTCTTGTCAAGCGTCCGAGTAAGGCATCGACGGCGCGCCGTCCAAGGCATTGTCGGTGGGCGCCTCTAGCGTCTTGGGACATGACGGCGCACGCACTTCCCGCTCCGAGCGCTCCGAGCGCACCCGGTGCCGGTTACGTGCAGGCCGCCTTCGACGAGCTCGGCACGCCCCTGCGCGACGTGACGTTCTGCGTCGTCGACCTCGAGACCACCGGCGGCAGTCACGCCAGCGAGTCGATCACCGAAGTCGGCGCGGTGAAGGTACGTGCCGGCGAGTGGCTCGGCGAGTTCCAGACACTCGTCAACCCGGGCACGGTCATCCCCCCGTTCATCGCCGTGCTCACCGGCATCACCGACGGCATGGTCGCGAGCGCGCCGAACATCAAGGCCGTGCTGCCCGCGTTCCTCGAGTTCGCGGAGGGCTGCGTGATCGTCGCCCACAACGCGCCGTTCGACGTCGGGTTCCTGCGTACGGCGGCGCTGCAGCACGGCTACCACTGGCCGAGCTTCCACGTCGTCGACACCGCCCTGCTCGCCCGCCGAGTCCTCACCAGGGACGACGCCCCCAACTGCAAGCTCTCCACGCTCGCCACCGTCTTCCACACTCGCGTCAAGCCCGTCCACCGCGCCCTCGCCGACGCGCAAGCCACCGTTGACGTGCTGCACGGACTACTCGAACGCCTTGGCCCGTTGGGCGTTCAGACCCTCGAAGAGCTCGCGACGTTCACCAGCCGGGTCTCCCCACAGCAACGACGCAAGCGCCACCTCGCCGAGAAGCTGCCGCATGCGCCCGGTGTCTACATCTTCAGCGACGACCGCGGCCGCACCCTGTACGTCGGCAAGTCCAAAGACCTGCGCACGCGGGTCCGCACGTACTTCACCGCGTCCGAGACTCGCTCGCGGATGGGCGAGATGGTCGGCCTCGCCACCCAGGTCAAGGCGATCGAGTGCACGACGCCGCTCGAGGCCGAGGTCCGCGAGCTGCGCCTCATCGCCGCGACCAAGCCACGGTACAACCGGCGCTCGCGGTTCCCCGAGCGCGTCACCTGGGTCAAACTGACCGTCGAGCCGTTCCCCCGCGTGTCGCTGGTCAAGGAGGTACGCCGCGACGACGCCACGTACCTCGGCCCGTTCGGCTCACGCAAGGTCGCAGAGAAGGCGGTCGCCGCGCTGCACGAGGCGTTCCCGATCCGCCAGTGCACGCAGAAGCTCGGCCGCATTCCCAAGCAGGGCGCCAACGCGTGCGTGCTGTACGAGCTCGGCCGCTGCGACGCGCCGTGCGTCGGCGCGATCGACACCGAGGCGTACGCCGAGCACGTCGCGCAGGCCAAGGCGGCGATCGAGAACGACCCGCAACCCGTGGTTGACGCGATGGTCAAGCGGATCCGTTCGTACGCAGCGCTCGAGCGGTACGAGGAGGCCAGCCGGCATCGCGACCGGATGGCCGCGTTCGTCCGCGCGACTGCCCGTACGCAACGCATCGCGGCCCTCGCCCGCTGCCCGCAGATCCTCGCCGCGAAGCGCTCGGACGAGGGCGGCTGGGAGCTGCACCTGGTCCGGTACGGGCGGCTCGCCGGCGCCGCGGTCTCCCCCGCCGGCGCTCATCCGCAGCCGACGATCGACCTGCTGCTCACCGACGCCGAGGTGGTCGAGCCGCCTCCTCCGCCGACGCCCGCGGCCACCGCCGAGGAGACCGAACGCATCCTCGCCTGGCTCGAGCAGCCGGGCATCCGGCTCGTCGAGGTCGAGGGCGAGTGGACCTGCCCGACGTCCGGAGCGCAGGGGCAGTCGTCGTGGCTGGACTCGACGTTGAAGGCACAGGAAGGCGCCGTATCCTCCGAGGATCGCCGGGGCCTGCGGCCGATCCACCAGCCCGTGCGAGCACAGCCCCAACCGTAGGGAGGGAGCCGCCGTGGTCATCCCGGTGCACGACGCGAACCCGACCCGACGTCCCGGGTACGTCACGTACGCGCTGATCGCGATCAACATCGTCGTGTTCCTGATCTCGCCGATCGGACTCGCGACGCTCAACGGCACCACGGTCGCCGAGGAGTGCGGGATCCAGCGGTTCTTCTACGAGTGGGCTGCGATCCCCGCCGAGCTGACGACGAACGAGTCGCTCGACCGCGCGGTGGGCGGCCCGGTGCGTACCCAGGACGGGCAGATCGGCTGCGCGCTCGTCCAGCCGGACTACACCAAGATCCCCGCCCTGTCGGCGCTCACCGCGATGTTCCTGCACGGTGGATGGCTACACCTGATCGGCAACCTGCTGTTCCTGTGGGTGTTCGGCAACAACGTCGAGGACCGGCTCGGGCGACTCGGCTATCTGGTCTTCTACCTGGTCTGCGGGTTCATCGCCACGTACGCCTACGCGTTCGCCTTCGCGGGGTCGACGACGACACTGGTCGGCGCTTCGGGCGCGATCGCCGGCGTGCTCGGCGCGTACCTGGTGATGTATCCGCGGGCGAAGGTCACCAGCCTGGTGCCGTTCCTGTTCTTCATCCCGATCCGGCTGCCGGCATGGATCGTGCTCGGCGGCTGGTTCCTGCTGCAGTGGTTCTACACGACCGGCATGACCATGGCCGACGGCGCCGGCGTGGCGTATATGGCGCACGTCGCCGGCTTCGTCGCCGGCCTGGCGGGCGCGTTCCTGTTCGGCCGGCGGCAACCTCCGCCGCCACCGCCGGCTCCCCAGTGGCGCTACCGCCCCTACTAGCCGTTGGGGTCGAACGGGATCGCGGCCGGCTTCGCCTTGGCCAGATGGGACTCGAAGCGGCCGTCCGGCAGGCCGAAGACCGCGTCGCCGAAGCTGGCCGAGGACAGCGCGTCGCGGATCCCGGGCGGGTAGCCGTTCCAGCCCACGAGGTCCGGGAACTGCCACGTGTGTTTATGATTCTCCGGCGGTTCGTCGTTGGCGTTCGCCGCGCGGAACGCGTGCGTGCTCACGCCGTCCTTGTGGTAGACGACCTTGGGATGGGTGCCGTCCCAGCGGATCGCGGAACGGTCGTGGATGGCGAAGTTGCCGTGCTCGGAGGTGGAGACGTACTTCGCCTCGTTGTCCTGGACCCACACGACGACGTGCTCCCAGTCGTGCCGGTGGCCGGCGACGATCGGGCCGACGCCGGCCTGGTCCTTCTCGAAGTAGAGGCCGTAGATGATCGCGCACCAGCCGTTGTTGCACTTGTAGCGCGCGTACCCGTTGGTGTTGTCGAGGTCCCACGAGTCGCGGCACTGCCCGTTCGGCGCGCCGCCGAGGTCGAGGCCGGGCGCGAGCGTGCCGTTCGGGCCGATCGCCGGCGTGGGGTAACAGCCGTCGGTGTCGTAGTCGAACGCGGGTTGGAAGGTCTGCTCGAGCCCGTCGGCGGTGGCCGGCAACGCGCCCGGCGGGTCGGCGAGGGCGACGGTCGGGAAGGCGAGAACGAGAGCGGCGACGATGACGCGGATCGCGGTCATGGCTTCTCCATATTCGGCGGACATGCCGGACATGAACGAATGCGTCCGCAAGTCTCGCGGCGCGCGCGACCCGGGGGCAAGCCCCTGTCCATCGGGAAGTCCGGCTAGGGTCGGCCGCATGATCACTGCGATCGTTTTCGTCACCGCGGACGTGGCCCGCATCCCCGAGGTCGCCGAGGAGATCGCTGCCCTCCAGGGCGTCAGCGAGGTCTACTCGGTCACCGGCGACATCGACCTGATCGCGCTCGTCCGCGTCCGCGAGCACGACGAGATCGCCGAGGTCGTCGCCGACCAGCTGAACAAGGTCGACGGCGTGCTCGCGACCGAGACGCACATCGCGTTCCGGGCGTACTCCCAGCACGACCTGGAGAGCGCGTTCAGCATCGGCCAGCCTGAGTAGGGCTTACTCCTCGACCCGGAGCGAGTTGCGGGCCTTCGTGACCGTCGCCGCTTCCCCCGGGTGCGTGTCCGGCAGCGACGCGAGGAACACCCCGCCTGCCTCGGTCAGGCCCAGGTCGACGACCACGATCGTGACGTCCTCGCTCTTGGCCTTGAGGTTCTCGATCGTGTAGCTGAACCGTTCCTTGAGTTCGTACGCGTCGTGGCCGTCGACCTTCACCGCCTTGGCCGAGAGCTGCTTGCGGTCGACCGGGAACTCGCCGAAGTTCGTGTCCGCGAACCAGGCCGCCGCCCGCTTCGCCGTTCCGGCCAGGTCGTCATCGTCGTACCAGCCGGGCTGGCTGTAGCCAGCGCTGATCAGCGCGACCCAGTCCTGCTCGCCCCGGTAGTTGTTCTCGGTCACGAAGTTCTGCGCCGTGCCGAACGGCAGGGCTTCGCCGGCGAGGGGGTTGTCGAACCACTTGCCGCCCGGCGCGGTGTAGGTGACGCGCGGCTGGTCCGGCGCCTGCTCGGTCGGGTCCGGCGAGGGCTGGCCCTCGCCCGGCGGCTCGACCGTCGGCTGGTCGGAAGGGTCGGACGGGTCGGGCTCCCCCTGCGGCGGCGGGTCGGAGTCGGGCGACTCGTTCTCGCCGGCCTGCGGCGGGGACGGCGCCGCGGACGGGGTCCGCTCGCCGGAACTGGTCAGGATGAAGTAGCCGCCGGCACCGAGCAGCGCGACGCAAACCACCGCGATCGCGGCAATCACCGCCTTGCGCTTGTTCGGCGCCGCGTTCGGCGCGACCTCGACGACGTCGGGCAGCGGGCCGCGTTGCTGAACGGCCCAGGGCGGCGGCGGAACGTACCCGGGCCCGGGCGCTCCCGGCGGCGGCGGGACCGACGGCTGCGGCGGTTGCGGCTGCGTGGGCTGTTGCTGGGTTGGCTCTTCCTGCTGCGCCGGCTGGGCAGGTGGCCGGACGGGCGCGGCCGACGTGGGCGGCGGGGCGTCGGCGGTGGTGGTCAGTCCGGTCGTCCATTGGCTGCCGTCCCACCAGCGGTACGCGTCGGGCAGCCCCGACGGATCGCGGTACCAGCCAGCAGGCGTCTGCGTCATGGCGCTCAGGCTAAACCGGATGCCTGAACGGGGGCTAAGAGTTCGCTTGGAGTTCGGTCACCAGCGCGTCGAGCCAGCTGCCCGTCCCCTGCTCGCGCCAGGTGGGGTGCTCCTGGCCGTCGAGGTACGTGCCCTGCTCGGTGAGGACGAGCTTGGTGCCGCTCTCGGCCTTCTCGAACTGCACGGTGGTCAGCGACAGCGTGGTGATCCGGTCGGCGGCGTACATCGTGCCGGAGTAGACGATGCGTTCGTCGGCGGTGATGTCGGCGTACGTCGCCTCGAACCGCAGGCCGTCCTTGGCGACCCGCTCCTGGCCGCCGACGCGGAAGTCCAGCGCGTGCTCGGCGCCGGGTCCGGCGAACCAGCGCGCCTTCGACACCGGGTCGGCCCACGCGGCGAACACCCTGGGCGGCGGGGCCGGGTAGGTGCGCTCCAGCGTGAACGTCGAGTGCAGCACGGTCATCGCGGTGCTCCTCCTACTGCTCCTCGGCGAGCAGGTCGCCGAGGCGGTCGAGTTGGCGCTCCCAGGTCGTGCGCTGGTCCTTGAGCCAGTCCTCGGCGGCGCGCAGGCCGTGGGGGTCGAGCTGGCAGGTCCGTACCCGGCCGACCTTCTCCGACCGGACCAGTCCCGCGGCCTGCAGGACCTGCAGGTGCTGGACGACGGCGGCGAGCGACATCGGAAGGGGTTTGGCGAGCTCGCTGACCGAGGCCGGCCCGTGCGTCAGGCGCTGGACCATCGCCCGGCGGTGCGGATCGGACAGCGCGTGGAACAGCCGGTCCCACGACGCCTGATGGTCAAGCACGCCCTTGACTATACCGGCTGAGCTGCGGCGATCCAGTCCCCCAGACGCGTGGCGGCGGCCCCGGTGTCGATGGACTGCTCGGCGCTCTCGAACGCGTTCGCCAACCGGTCGGCGAGGGTGTCGTCGGTGTAGTCGAGCACGGCCAGCGCGGCGGCGGCGTTGAGCACGACGGCGTCGCGTACCGGTCCCTGCTCCCCCGCCAGCAGCCGCCGGCAGACGTCGGCGTTGAACGTCGCGTCGCCGCCTCTGAGCGCGTCGGCCGGGGAGGGCGCGATGCCGAGCTTCGCCGGGTCGACGGACTCCTCCTGCACCGTTCCGTCGTGCACGACCCACACGTGCGAGGTGGTCGCGGTGGTCAGCTCGTCCAGGCCGTCGTCGCCGCGGAACACGAACGCGTCGACACCGCGGGCGGCGAACACGCCGGCGAGGATGCCAGCCATCCGGCTGTCCGCGACGCCGACCGCCTGGGCCTGCGGACGGGCCGGGTTGGCGAGCGGGCCGAGGAAGTTGAACAGGGTGGGAACGCCGAGCTCGCGCCTGGTCTGGGCGGCGTGGCGGAGCGCGGAGTGGAACCGCGGGGCGAAGCAGAACGTGATGCCCACCTCGTCGGCGAGGCTGGCGACTCGTTCGGGCGCGAGGTCGAGCGGGATGCCCAGCTCCTCCAGCAGGTCGGCGGCGCCGCACAGGGAGGAGGCCGAACGGTTGCCGTGCTTGACCACCTTCGCGCCCGCGCCGGCGGCGACGATCGCGGCCATCGTGGAGATGTTGACCGTGTGAGCCCGGTCGCCGCCCGTACCGACGACGTCGACCGCTTTGCCGGGGACCGTGATCGTGACGGCGTGGTCGTACATCGCCTGGACGAAGCCGTCCATCTCGGTGACGGTCTCGCCCTTGGCCCGCAGCGCGATCACGAAGCCGGCGATCTGGGCACCCGTGGCCTCGCCGCTGAGGATCTCGCCCATCGCCCACTGCGCCTGCTCGACCGCGAGGTCGGTGCGGGCGAGCAACGCGGACAGGACCTGCGGCCACGTGGACATGGGCTGATCCGCCACGGCTGTGCCTCCCTGGTCAGCTGAGAATCCGGCACGGCGACCCTACCGGGCGGCTTGTCCAGGCAGAACGGGAACGGGTAGCGCCGGCCAGCTCAGCGCCGTACCACCGCCGTGCCGCCCGCGGGCAGTGTCACCTTCACAGCCGGACCGTCGACGGTCCGCACCGACGTCGTCCGGCCCGTCGGATCGAACACCCACACCTTGGCGGTTCCCGAGCCGGGCAGCTCGATCGTCGCCGCGCGCTTGCTCGACGCGAAGCTGCGCAGCAGGGCCGTGCTGTGGCCTCCTCCGGTGAGGACGAGTCGTTCGACCTCCGGTTGGACGAGGACCGCGTCGACCAGGGCCGTACCGTCCAGCCCGACCGCCGACACCGGCTCGCCAGCCTCGATCACGCGAGGGAGCGTCACCATCGTCAACGCACCAGGCGCGGGCGAGTCGCCCTGACCCCCGATGCGACCATGGTCGACCTTGCCGGTGGACCACCTGCTCGTCCCGGCACCCGGCGCGAGCTCGACCACCGGCAGGAGCAGGGACCGTTCCGTCGCCACGGCGCCGAAGTCCAGCCGGCCGCCGAGAGCGAGCCGTACGCCGGAGCCGCTCCACAGCGACTCGCCGGTCCACGCGCTCGGCGGCACGTACGCCTCCGCCGCGCCGGACCGCGCTGCCGCCTCGGCCTCGTGCAGGCGCCAGGTCGTCCGTTCGGCCACGGTCGCCGTCCGCGCCACGGCCGCCACGTCCGGCGCCCGGTCCAGCGCGAGCATCGCGAGCAGGCCGTGGATCGTCGACTCCGCGCCGGAGTTGCGGTTCACGTTGCCGGAGCCCTCGACGCCGTCGTACGTGCGGCCGGTCGACGGGTCGTACATCGGCTGGCCGGACGGGTTAGCGCCGAAGAACCAGGCGGCGCTCATCCCCGCGACGACCCGCAGCGCTGGACGGTGTCGCGCGGCGGCGAGCAGCGTCTCGACGCGCGACTGCGCTCCGTACGCGATCTGCACCTGGTCGGTCGGCGAGGGCAGCCAGCCGTTCTGCGGTCCTGCCGCGATGAGCAGGTGGGGCGTGAACGAGGCCGCGTCGGACAGCGCGGCGTCACGCAGCCGCGTCCCGCCGACCGCCTCGTACGCGCCGACCAGTCCGGCCGGCGCCAGCCCGCCCCAGGCGTGCCACACCGATCGCGACAGCGCCCACGGCAGCACCGCGCCGAACGGCCATTGCCGAGCGTCGCCGGCCCGCATCCCGGCCACGCCGGCGGCGAGCTTGCGGAGCACAGTCCGCGCGCGATCGTCGTTCCTGGCTTGGAGATACGCCGAAAGGCCGAGCAACGCTTCGCCGGTCGCGTCCGCACCATCGGCGATCAACCACGCGGGCACGCGGGTCCCGTCGATGTCGAGGTACCGGCCGTAGTCGACGAGCACCTGCCGCTCGACCGCACCGAGCGCGAGCCGCAGCCGGTCGCGGAGGAAGCCCGCGAACGCCGGATCGGACCGTTCGAACGCCGCGTACCCTTCGCCGAACGCCCAGATCGTGCGGGCCAGCCAGTACGAGTCCGCGCTGTCCGACGGGTCGGGCAGCTCGACCGGCTCGGCGCTCGGGTTGAGCGTGCCGTCCGGCTGCATCCACAGCACGACGTTGCCGGCGTTGGGTCCGCTCGAGGTCTGCAGGTAGCCGAGCCCGCGCAGCAGCTGGTACGCCGCCTCCCGGCTGCTCTTCGAGCCGGTCGCCCGCCAGTGCCGCAGGTAGACGACGGCCGCGCGGCTCACGTCGTCGGCGTTGAACGCGCCCTGACCGTAGGTGTCGGTCGCCGCGTCGTACGTACCGCCACCGATCCGCTTGTAGGTTCCGTCAGCCTGGCGGTCGGCGTAGGTCCAGAGCATGCCGAGCTCGGGCTGCTGGGCGAGGCGGAACGTCGTGTGACCGACCTGCGCCGGCGGCGCGACGGAGTCGCGCAACCAGTTCAAGTGTGAGAGACTCGTCAACGGGGCTTGGGCTTGCGCGGGTGTCGCGATCAGCCCGACAGCGAGGAGTGCCAGGCAGAGAAGGCGGACGATGGTCCTCATACTCGCTCCAGTCTGGCGACGCCGATGCGCGCGTCCGCCATGCCGTAGAACACGTATCGAACCCCGTTGACTTCTTCGATCGCGGTCGGGAAGACCACGTTCGACACCGTGCCGACGCGCTCGTCGTCGGTCTCCGGGACGAGCAGCGGTTCGGCCGTCCGCGCGAGCACGCGCGAGACGTCGGCCGCGTCGAGGATCATCGCGCCCGCGCCGTACCGGACCTTCGCGGCGGACGGGTCCCAGCCTTCGCCGGCGTCGCCGCTGACCCCGTGGTGGATCAGCAGCCAGCCCTCGTCGACTCGGATCGGCGGCGGTCCGGCACCGATCTTCAGCGCCTCGTACTCGTAGACGGACAGCGCGACCAGCCGGTGTCCGCTCAGCTGGACGAGCCTGTCAAGGCGGCCTTGCACCTCGGCGACCGGGACGTACGACACCCAGATGCCGGGCCGCTCGTCCTCGACGCCCGCCGGCAGGTGCACGCCCTCCCCCGGCCGGAACCAGCCGAGATCCCACATCGGCCGGTGCAGCATCGCGAACGCCGGCTCGCCGTCCGGGCCGGGGACCGGCTCGGGGAAGAATACCGCGTCCTTGTTGGGGAAAAGGTTGAGGTCGGTGTCGAGCGCCGGGTCGTACCCGAAGTGCACCGGACCGAGCCGCCGCCAGTGCGCCAGGTCTTCCGACACCGCGAGCGCGAGCTTCGGACCGAGCGGGCCGAACGCGACGTACGTCATCACATGCAGGCCGAGCGCAGGGACCCAGGTCGTCCGCGGATCCTCCACGCCAGCGTTGTTGAGGCCGCGTTCCCAGCCCTCGTCGGGTGCGAGCACGACTCCGCGCCGCTCGACACCGACCGGCACCCCGTCGGCGAGGACGACCTCGGCGAGCCCGACCCGCGACACGTTGCCCGTGGCGACGAGCCGAGGCAGCAGGTGCAGGCGGCCGTCGGGAGTCCGGCCGCTCGCCGGGTTGAGCACACCCTCCGCCTCGAACTCCTCGCCAGGATCGGGCGTCATCACGACGCCGAGCCTGGTGAGCGTGTACGGGACGGTGCCGGTCGTGGTCGTCAAGAGTCAGCCCTTCACACTGCTGCCGAGATTGGTGGACACGAAATGCCGCTGGAGCGCGACGAAGAGCGCGACGGCCGGAGCGGCCAGCACGCAGGAGCCCGCGAGGATCGCGCCGAACGGGTTGGCCGCGCGGGACGAGACGTTCGAGATGTAGTTGGCCAACGAGACCGCGAGCGGCTGCATGTCGGCTTCCTTGGTGATGAGGAACGGCCAGAGGAACTCGTTCCACGGACCGATGAACGTGAGCAGCACCGCCGTGAGCAAGGCCGGCTTGACGAGCGGCACGGCGATCCGGAGCAGGATCTGCACCTCGTTCGCACCGTCGATGTGGGCCGCCTCGAACAGCTCACGAGGCAGCTGCAGGAAGTACTGCCGGAACACGAAGACCGCGGTGGAGTTGATCGCGAACGGGAGGATCATGCCGAGGTAGGAGTCGGCCAGCCCGTAGTCGCGGACGATCAGCACGTAGAGCGGGACGGTCAGGAGCTGGAACGGCACGATCTGGATCAGCAGCATCGTGTTGAAGACCGCACCGCGACCGCGGAACTCCAAGCGGGCAAGGGCGTATCCCGCCAACAGGCCCAGCGTGATCGTGCCCAGGATGACCCCGCCGGTGAAGATGCCCGAGTTGATCAGCGACGAGACCAGGTCGATCGCGCCGTGGATCTCGCGGTAGTTGCCGAACGTGATGTTGCCGGGATCGGGGAACGCGCCGGCCGGAGACGACTCCGGCTCGGCCTGCAGGCTGCCGACGATCATGTAGTAGAAGGGGAACAGGAACAGGACGGCACCGAGCAGCAGGGCGACGAACTGCAGCACGCGGATGGGCTTGGACGCCGTTCTCATCGCTCAGTCCCTCTCCAGAAGGCGGCGCTGGATCAAAGCGACGAGCAGCGCACCGACGACCAGGATCACGCCGATCGCGGAGGCGACGTCGGGGTTGCCCTGCTCGATGCCGCGTTGGTACATGAGCAGCACCGGCGAGGTGGACGCACCGTCCGGCCCACCGCCGCCGGTGAGCAGGTACGGCTCGGTGAACAGGTTGGCGCCGGTGACCGTGGCGAGCAGCACGACGAGCGTGGTGGCCGGACGGACGCCGGGCATGGTGACGGCCCAGAACGTGCCGAACCTTCCGGCGCCGTCCACCGCGGCGGACTCGTACAGCTCCTTCGGCACGTTCTGCAGCGCGGCGAGATAGAGCAGGATGAAGAAGCCGAGCTGCTTCCAGGTCACGTAGATCGCGACGGTCGGCATTGCCAACGTCTCGTTGACGAGCCAGGACGGATCGGGGGCGAGCGGCCCGAGGATCGCGTTGACGAGACCGTTCGAGTTGAACAGGAACAGCCAGACGCCGACGACCGCGACGCTCGCGGTGATGTACGGGACGTAGTAGCTGACGCGGAAGAACGTCCTCGCCCGCACGGCCTTGTTGAGCGCTGTCGCGAGGACCAGCGACAACGCGACCGTCAATGGCACGTTGATGACGAGGAAGACGGCGATGTTGACGAACGACTGGCGCACCGCCGCGTCGGAGAGCACCGCCGCGTAGTTGGCGAAGCCGACGAACGGCCGGTCGACGATCGCTCCCGGCGCGGCGAAGAAGTAGTCGTGGAACGACATGTAGACCGCGAAGCCCAACGGGAAGGCGAAGACGGCCGCGAGGAAGATCACGTACGGCGCGACGAACAGCGCGCCGACCGGCTGTTTGCCCAGGAGCCTCGTCATGGACGGCTCACTGCTTGGCGAGGCCGTCGATCTTGGTCGCGGCCTCGTCGAGGGCTGCCGCCGGCTCCTGCTGGCCGAAGATCACCGACTTGGAGTATGCGTCCCGGAACGCCTGCCAGATCTCGATGGAGTTCGCGACGTTCGGGACCTCGACCGTGCGGTCGGCCTGGGCGGCGAACGTCTCGTACGGCTTGTTCTTGGCGAAGTAGTCGGGGTAGGCAGCCGGCAGTCCCTGCCGCATCGGCATCTGCCCGGTCGTCTCGAGCAGCTTGCCGTCCTGCTCCTTGCTCGTCGCGGCCTTCAGCACGTCCCACGCGGTGGCGCGGTTGGCGCAGGCCGAGAACATCGCGATGTTCTTGGCGTCGGAGAACGTGAAGATCTCCTCGGCGGGCTTGGCTGTCTTGGTCGGAACGGGCACGACGCCCCAGTCGACCTTGTCGCCGTAGGAGGCGATCGCCCACGGTCCGGCGATCGTCATCGCGGCCTTGCCGTCGGCGAACGCGTCGCCGTTGTACTTCTCCTGCGAGGCGAGCTTCTCCTTGTACAGGCTGCTCCAGAAGTCCGCGACCGCCTTGCCCGCGTCGTCGGTGAACTGCGCCTTGCCGTCCTCGACAAGCAGCTTGCCGCCGGTCTCGGCGGCGAACAGCGGGTAGAAGTCGAACCAGGGTTGATAGAACTCGTTGCTGGGAGCCGGCCAGATCGCGAACGGCGCGGCCTTGCTGCTGACGATCTTCCGTGCTGTCGCGAGGAAGTCCTCGTACGTACCGAGGTTCGCCTCGTCGGCGCCGGCCTTCTTCAGGAGAGCCTTGTTGTAGAAGATCATGACCGGGTTGGACTTCCAGGTCAGCTGGTAGAGCTTGCCGTCGGGCGACTCGTACTGCTTCGCCTTCTCACCGGTGCGTTCCTCGACGTACTGCCGCGCACCCTCGAAGTCGTCGAGGGCGACCAGGCCGCCCTGCTTCTGGAACTGCGGAACCGCCGCCGGTGCGGTGTTGAAGATCAGGCAGGGAGCGTTGCCCGCGGTGATCGCGGCGCCGATGACCTCTTCGGAGCTCTTGCCGGCGGGGATCTCCTGGGCGGTGACCTTCTCGTTGGGGTGGTCGGCGTTCCAGGACTCGACGAACTGCTTGCCCCACGCGACCTCCTCCTTGTTGTTGGAGAACCAGACCTTGATCGGGCCTCGAGCCTGGTTCGCCTCGCTCGTCGCTTCGCCCCCGTTGTTGCCACAGGCGACGGTGCTGGCCAGTGCGGCGATGGCCACCGCCGCGGCGAGGATGCGCCTCATGTTCGTTGCCCCTTCCGGGTGCTTGGCGTGCTGGTCGACCCTCGGACGACCAGCTCGGGCGGCTCGAGCTCGACGTCGGCGACGACGTTCCCCTCGACGAGGGAGACGAGCATGTGGGCGGCGACCTGACCCCAGGCGAACACGTTCGTCCGCACGGTGGTGAGGCCCGGGTGGATGTGGGCGGCGAGCTCGGTGTCGTCGTACCCGGTCACCGAGAGCTCGCCGGGCACGTCGATGCCGAGCTGTTGGGCGACGTTCATGCCGGCGATGGCCATGAGGTCGTTGGCGTAGACGATCGCTGTGGGTCTTTCTGTTGTGTTGAGGAGGCGCTGGGTGGCTTCGCGTCCGCCGGCTGCGGTGAAGTCGGCTGCCTCGACGCGGCCTGGTGGGAGTCCGTGCCTTTCGAGAGCCTTTTGGAACGCCTCGCGCCGGCCGTGGCCGTGGACGTACTCCTCCGGTCCGGCGACGTGGGCGAGGTTCGTGTGGCCTTGCGCGACGAGGTGGTCGACGGCCTGGGCGATGCCGGGCTCGTGGTCGAGCCTCGCCGCGGGGTGCGGCGACTCCTCGTCGGGCACGTTCAGCGTGACGGCCGGGATGGCGAGGTCGTCGAGCAGCTTCAGCCGCGGGTCTCTGCGGCGGAGGTCGGTGAGGAACACGCCGTCGACGCGGCGGTCGCGCGCGAGGCGGCGGTAGCCCTCGGCTTCTTCCTCGGCGTCGCGGACGACCTGCAGGACGAGGGAGTGGGACCGTTCCGCCATGACTGTCTCGACGCCGGCGATGAAGGCGGGGAAGAACGGGTCGGACCCGAGGAGCACCGGGTCGCGGGCGATGACGAGGCCCAGCGCGAAGGCCCGCTTGACCGAGAGTCCGCGAGCTGCCTGGCTGGGCGTCCAGCCGAGCTCCTCGGCGACCTCGAGGATGCGCTGGCGGGTGGCCGGAGCGACGCCGGGGCGACCGTTGAGGGCGAACGAGACGGCACCTTTGGACACTCCCGCGTGCTTTGCCACGTCGGCGATCGTCAGCCTTCGGCCGCGCTCGCGTTCAGGCATGCCCGTGACTCCTGGGTCCAGTGGTAAACCGGTTTAGACACTAAACCGGTTTATACCCCCGGGCGTCAAGGACTTCTTTTGGTGCGGGCTTTACCTTCAGGAGGCGGGCTGCGCCGCGCGGCGACTGCGCGCGAGGCCGACGAACGCCTTCACCAGCGCGATCGGGTCGATCGGATGCGGCACGACCGCCTCGGCCCGGGACCAGGTGGCGAGCCAAGCATCCTGGACGCGGCCGGTCAGCACGAGGATCGGCGGGCACTGGTAGATCTCGTCCTTGAGCTGCCTCGCGAGCCCCATGCCACCAGCAGGAACGGCCTCGCCGTCGAGGATGGCGACGTCGATGCCACCGTCGTCGAGCTGCTGGATGACAGCGTGGTGGGTGGCGCACTCGACGAACTCGACGTTCGGCAGGTCCCGTTCGGGCCGCTTGCCGATCCCGAACTTCACCTTGTCCCGCGTAGTGCGGTCGTCGGAGTAGACGAGGACGCGCAACGAGCGTTCGTTCGACGCGGCGGAATCAGCACTCACGGGTCGCACTCCGGCTGAGCTAGGGGGCCTCTGCAGACGATCGTATCGATGCGGTGGGGTTGCCGACCGGGGACCCGCTCGCCTTCGCCAGGGCCGGGCGGGATAGCGCGAAGACTTTTGGTCGCTATAGCGCGCATAGTCTTCGCCCTAATCCGCGGTGTGGCGGGTGGGGTTGATGTGGCGTGGCTGGTGATCATGTACGTGATCGTGAAGGCGTAGCGGTCTATGCGACGGTTGCGCCTTCATGATCACGTACATGATCACCGGGCCTGGCTCGGATGGCAGGTGCGGGTGGAGAGGTTTGGATGAAGGGCACCTTCATCCAAGGGTCCAGGCGCGGGGGACTGTGGCGTCGACCAGGTGGGGCGTCGGCGTCGTCCCGCCGCTCTTTGGCCGGAGCCGTTCGGGTCAAGGGTCGCTTGCGATCGCGTAGCGACGCCGCCCTCCGGCGAAGCCGCCGTGGCGCCCTTGACGCGGACGGCTCCGGCTAAAACACTGGCGGGCGAGAATGACGCTCCCCGAGTTGCTTTGCGCAGCTCATTGGCGGTGCGGGCTGTCGGGATGCCGGTCTCGGGATGAGGCCTCATCGGGGCCTGGGAGCTGGCGTGGGCTGTTGCGGCGGTCGATTTTGGTGGCCGGTCCGGGGCGCGTCAAGGGCGCCTCCCAGGGGGCGCTTCGCGCAGACCGAGAGAGACGTCGCTTCGCGACCACTTTGCGGCCCTTGACTCGCCGCGGCCCGGCCACCTGCTTTTCACGCGCCGCCCCACCCCCGGGAACGGGTGCCCGGAGGAGGTTCCTTGCCGTTCAGGTTTGCTGCCGTGCTCGCGTCACTTGTTAGGCCCCGGGTCTCTTGTCGTGCGGATGAAGCCGGGGGTGGCCGTCCGCTCCCCTCGTTTCGAATCAGGGCGTCCCTCTAGCGATCTATTCGATACAGGGACGCCCCTCATACCAAACGGGCGCGGTTCTAGTGGCGGATGTCACGTTCCGACCTCTGTCCTCGTCATAGGTAATGAGCAATCGTGGTCTCACACCCCGAAGACCGCGCTGGGTGGGAGGTGAGAGGTCTTGTGAGTGCGATCACGAGCCCGTCAACCGCCCTGTTCAGAGCCCGGAACCAAGACGGCGCGCCGGGGTTCGGGGGTCCCCCACTACGAGCTGTAGGGGACCGACATAATGAGCCTCGTGGCGACTGCAACCGTAGAGCCGACGGCGCGCTTCCACGGGCATCCTGGGCGACCCTCGATGGTCTCCGTGGGCACGATCGTTTGGCTGGCGAGCGAACTGATGTTCTTCGCCGCCTTGTTCGCGGCCTACTTCACGATTCGGGCGGTCTCGCCGGAGCTGTGGGAACAGTCGACGGCGATTCTCAATCTGCCGTTCGCCTCGTTCAACACCACGATTCTGGTGCTCTCCTCCGTCACCTGCCAGATGGGCGTGTTCGCCGCGGAGCGGGGGCAGGTGGGGCGGATCGGGAGCGTGTTCAACCCGGCGAAGTGGGGACTGCGCGAGTGGTTCACCCTCACGTACGTCATGGGCGCGTTCTTCGTGGGCGGCCAGGCGTACGAGTACGCCGAGCTCGTGCACGAGGGCATCACGATCCAGTCGTCCGCGTACGGCTCGATCTTCTATCTCGCGACCGGCTTCCACGGCCTGCACGTGACCGGCGGGCTGTTCGCGTTCCTCATCGTCTTGGGCCGGACGTTCATGGCGCGCCGGTTCACCCACGAGCAGGCCGTCACGGCGATCGTCGTGTCCTACTACTGGCACTTCGTCGATGTCGTGTGGATCGGCCTGTTCGCGACCATCTACCTCATTCAGTAGTAGGGCGCCGGCCGCATCCCAGAAACGAAAGCAGGTTCAGGTGAGACTGCTATCGGCAGGGCGACGACACCGGTTCGCCGGCGTCGTCGTCACGCTGTTCGCCCTCGTGGTGCTCGGGGGTACGTACGCCGTCATCGCGCCTCAGCAGAGGGCCGCGGCTGACGCCGCCGCGCAGGCGACGCAGATCGAGGAGGGGCGCAAGCTCTTCGCGGTCAGCTGCACGTCCTGCCATGGCCTGAACGCCGAGGGCAGCAAGGAGGCCCCGTCGCTGATTGGCGTCGGTGCCGCGGCTGTCGACTTCCAGGTCGGGACCGGCCGGATGCCGGCGCAGCAGCCCGGCCCGCAGATGCCGCGCAAGAAGGTCATCTTCACCGACGAGGAGATCGCCGCCATCGCGGCGTACGTCGCCTCGCTCGGGCCTGGTCCGTCGGTTCCGGCTCCGGAACAGTACGACCCCGAAGGCCTCTCCGACGCGGACATCGCCGAGGGCGGTGAGCTGTTCCGTACCAACTGCACCGCCTGCCACAACGTGGCTGGCAAGGGCGGCGCGCTCCCCTGGGGCAAGTACGCGCCAAAGCTGGGCGGTGTCGACCCGAGGCACATGTACGAGGCGATGCTGACCGGCCCGCAGCAGATGCCGGTGTTCTCCGACGAGGTCATGACGCCGGAGGAGAAGAAGAAGCTGATCGGGTACGTCGAGGAGATCACCACGGCACCGAGCCAAGGTGGCTTCGATCTCGGCTCACTCGGACCGGTGACAGAGGGGCTTGCGACCTGGCTCATCGGCCTGGCCGTGCTGGTCCTGGTCGCCGTCTGGATCGCAGCCAGGGGTGCGAGGGTGAAGAAGTGAGTGACCACGGTTCCCACGAGGTAGCGCACCGGCCGGCGGCCGGGCAGGAGCTGGCGGATCCGGTCGCCGACCCCGGTCTGCCGCCGCACGAGCCGCGGCTCACCGACGTCGACCCGAAGGCCGCGGACCGCGCAGAACGCCAGATCGCCGGCATGTTCGGGGTCGCGACGATCCTGGTGATCGCGTTCGTCGTGCTCTACCTGATCGTGCCCCGGCACAGCTCGTTCCTGAACCTGGGCGCGTCCAACCTCGCGCTCGGCGTCACGCTCGGTGGCGCGCTCACGCTGATCGGCGCGGCGTGCATCCACTGGACGCGCAAGCTGATGAGCGACCACGAGATCGTTCAGGACCGCCACTTCGACCGCACCACGTCGGAATCCCGCGATGAGGCGGGCGAGACCCTCAAGCGGGCCGCGGTCGAGAGCGCGCTCGACCGGCGCAAGCTGCTCCGCCGGTCGCTCATCGGCGCGATGGCCGCACTCGGTCTGCCGGTGGTCATCCTGCTCGCCGACCTCGGTCCGCTGCCGGGCAACAAGCCGGCGCACACGGTCTGGCGGCGCGGCGTACGGATCGTCAACGACGTCAGCAACAAGCCGGTCCGGCCGGAGGACATCAAGCTCGGCCAGCTGGTCAACGCGCTGCCCGCCAACATCGAAGAGCTCAAGGAAGGCGCGGAGCAGCACGCCGCGAAGGCGAAGGCCGCCGTCATCCTCGTCCGGATGGAAGAGGGCGACATCCGCGCGATGCCCAACCGCCGCAACTGGAGCGTCGGCGGGGTCATGTGCTACTCGAAGATCTGCACGCACGTGGGTTGCCCGACGAACCTATACGAGCGGGTCACCCACCACCTGCTGTGCCCGTGCCACCAGTCCACGTTCGACCTGTCCGACAGCGGCAAGGTCGTCTTCGGGCCGGCGGCGCGCGACCTGCCACAGCTGCCGATCATGGTCGATGCCGAGGGTTACCTGGTCGCCCAGCGCGACTTCACGGAGCCCATCGGGCCTAGCTATTGGGAGCGGGGCTGATCTCATGAGCAAACCCGTCGCCGGTCCGGTCGGGTTCCTGGACGACCGACTCGGTCTGTCCAAGATCGCGAAGCCGGTCTTCCGCAAGGTCTTCCCCGACAACTGGTCGTTCCTGCTCGGTGAGATCGCGCTCTTCAGCTTCATCGTGCTGCTGCTGTCGGGCACGTTCCTCACGCTCTGGTTCAAGCCGAGCATGCAGGAGGTCGTGTACGACGGCTCGTACGGACCGCTCGTCGGCGTGCACATGTCCGAGGCGTTCGCGTCCACGCTGAACATCTCGTTCGACGTCCGCGGCGGTCTGCTGATGCGGCAGATCCACCACTGGGCCGCGATGCTGTTCATCGCGTCGATGACGATCCACATGCTGCGGGTGTTCTTCACCGGCGCGTTCCGCAAGCCGCGCGAGCTCAACTGGCTGCTCGGCACGATCCTGCTGCAGCTCGGCCTGATCGAGGGCTTCACCGGCTACTCGCTGCCGGACGACCTGCTGTCCGGTACGGGTCTGCGGTTCGTCGAGGGTCTGATCCGCTCGGTCCCGGTCTTAGGCACGTACGTGTCCTTCTGGGCGTTCGGCGGTGAGTTCCCCGGCGACGCGTTCATCCCACGGATCTACGGCATTCACATCCTGCTGATCCCGGGCTTGATCCTCGGCTTGATCGCGTTCCACATCTTCCTGGTCGTCTACCACAAGCACACCCAGAAACCGGGCGCCGGGAAGACGAATGCGAATGTCGTCGGCTACCCGTTCGTGCCGGTGTACATGACCAAGCAGACCGGCTTCTTCTTCATCACCTTCGGCGTGACCGCCCTGATGGGTGGCCTGCTGCAGATCAACCCGGTCTGGATCTACGGGCCCTACAACCCAACGCAAGTGGGGGCGGGCACGCAGCCCGACTGGTACATGGGCTGGGTCGAGGGCGGCATGCGGATCATGCCCAACTGGGAGTCGAACATCTTAGGCTTCACGATCAGTTGGAACGTGATGCTGCCCGGCCTCGGGTTACTCGGATTATTGGCGATCGTGACGGGTCTGTATCCGTTCATCGAGCAATGGGTGACCGGGGACAAGCGCGACCACCACCTGCTCGACAAGCCACGGAACGTGCCGACCCGGACCGCGTTCGGCGTTGCTGGCATGACGTTCTACGGTCTGATGTGGATCGGTGGCGGTAACGACATCATCGCGACGCACTTCCATATCGCGATCAACCACATCACGATCGCGCTCCGAATACTCGTCTTCATCGGGCCGGTGATCGCGTTCCTGATCACGAAACGGATCTGTGTGGGCTTGCAGCGACGCGACCGAGATCAGCTGCTGCACGGGCGAGAAACGGGCATCGTGATGCGGCTACCGCACGGTGAGTTCATCGAGGTGCACGAACCGATCTCGAACGAAGAGGCGTACGAGCTCGTCGCGCACGATCGGCAGCTCCCCGTCTCCGAGCCGGAGGTCGACGCGAACGGCGTCGCGGCCCCCGGTGGGATGCTCGCGAAGCTGCGTCGGCGGGTGTCGCGGTTCTACTTCCGCGACGTCGTGCAGAAGCCGACGGCGAAGGAGCTCGAGATCGCCCGTTCGCATGGACACGGGCACGAGGGCAACGGCCACGGCGAGCTCGAGTCCGGCTCGTCGGAGTCCTCCGGCCGCGAGGTCGGCTCCGGCGCCCGCGGTGGCGGCGACTGACCGCTCCCCCACGTACGACGGCGAAACGGCCGGACACCCTCACGGTGTCCGGCCGTTTCTCTTCGTGCTCAGGAGCCGAGGCTCTTCCGCCGTACACGTACGTGGTGCTTTCCGCCGCTGCCGCCCCAGGCGCCCGAGGTCGCGACCTCCCAGCCCTGTTGGTCGCGCAGGTGCTGGGCGAACGTGTCGAGCTCGAGGATCTCGCAGCCGCAGTCGAGCCGGACGTCGACGGTCACGTACGCGCCGCGGGACTTGGGCTGCTCCTCGCGGATGCTCCAGGTGACCTCGTGCCGGTGCTCGGCCAGGCCGGTCCACTTCGGGTCGTACACGATCCCGACGGCCCGCGCGAACACCTCGAGGTCGTCGATCAGGAACAGGTGGCTGGACCACTCCCCCGGCCAGACGGCGAACAGCCTCGACTCGCCGGCCACCGCACGGTCGTACGACTCGCGGCCGCCGCCCCACAGGACCGTCCCGTCGGTCTGGACCTCGAAGTAGCACACGGTCGCGAGCCGGTACGGGAACTCCCGCCCGAGCGCCGCGGCGCTGCGCGGCTCGTACACCGAGCCGGGCACCGCCTTGTCCTCGAACCTCCTTGCTGGGCTCACGCGCCTATGAAACCACCCGCAGGCCACGGAAGAACGTGCGAACGTCGTCGACCAGCAGGTCCGGCGCCTGCAGCGAGGCGAAGTGGCCGCCGCGGTCGTACTCCGTCCAGTGCGTGACGTTGTTGGAGCGCTCGACGAGGGCGCGAATCGGCCCGTCTCCTTGGAAGTTGGCGACGCCCGTGGGTACGGGCGACGGGTCGGGACGTTCGCCCCAGGCCTCGCCCGCTTCGAGGTAGATGCGCGCCGCGGAGCCGGCGGTCTGGGTGAGCCAGAAGATCGTCACGTTGGTGAGGATCGCGTCCGTGTCGATCGGCGTCTGCTTGGTGGTCGTGGGGTCGTAGTCCACGAACCACTCGAGGTTCCACGCCAGCTGGCCGACCGGGGAGTCGTTGAGTGCGTACGCGATGGTCTGTGGCCTGGTCCCCATCTCGGCCGCGTAGCCGGCGCGAGCCATCCAGGCGTACTCCTGCTGCTGTGCGAGCTCCAGGTCCGCTTCGCTGAGCAGTTCGTGATCGCTCGGGGTCGGTCGGCGTGCTGGCGTTCGCGATCGCGTTGAGATGGATGCCGATCAGCCGGTCGGGGGCGATCCGGCCGAGCTCCGGAGAGACGATCGAGCCGAAGTCGCCGCCCTGTGCGCCGAACCGCTCGTACCCGAGCCGCGTCATCAGCTCCAGCCACGCGCGGGCGGTCCGTTTGATGCCCCAGCCGGTCTCGGTGGTGGGTCCGGAGAACGCGAAGCCCGGCAGCGAGGGAGCGACGATGTGGAACGCGTCCGCGGGGTCGCCACCATGGCTGGCCGGGTCGGTCAACGGACCTACGAGCTCGAGGAAGTCGTACACCGTGCTCGGCCACCCATGCGTGATCAGCAGCGGCGTCGCGTCCGGGACGGGCGACCTGGCATGCAGGAAGTGGACGTTCTGGCCGTCGATCGTCGTCGTGTACTGCTCGATCGCGTTCAGCCTCGCCTCATGTGCGCGCCAGTCGTATCCGGTGCGCCAGTAGTCGGCCAGGTCGCGCAGGTACGCCTTGCTGACGCCGTACGACCAGCCGACGCCGGGAAGCTCGTCCGGCCAGCGCGTACGTTCCAGCCGGAACGCGAGCTCGTCGAGGTCGGACTGTGGGACGTCGATGCGGAACGGCTGGGGAGTCGTGGTCATGCGCGCCACGATTCCCCCTCTTCAGGTCAACTACCGTCCTGAACTGGCGCGGGCCGCGCCGCCAGAGTCGCGCCAGCGCGAATTGATCTACTGGGGCCCGTTATGCGACGAGGGTTCAGGTCTTGGTGCGCGGTCTTGGTGGCCACCGCTGCCGTCGCGACTGGCTGCGGTGGTGCCGATGCGGTCGCGAGGTCTGCACCGACTCCGGTCCCGGCCCCGCCTCCGCAGCCGTTGACGTGGCAGCAGGAGCTGCGCGTCGGCGACGCCCTGCAGCATCTGGTCCGGCAGTGCATGAACCGGCACGGCTTCGAGTACTGGGAGGACAGGGTCCTGACGCTCCGAGAGAGCCGTCCGGTGGGCTACGTGCGGGACGACGTCGAGTGGGCGCGGACGTACGGGTACGGCAGCCGGATCGACGCGAAGTACGAGCGCTACCGTGCGCGCAATCCCAACGGCGCGTACCGGGAGAGCCTGCCGGAGGCTCGGCGTACCGCGTTCGACACCGCCCTCGACGGTGGCGACCAGGCGCGCATCCTCACCACTCGGCTGCCGGCCGGCGGGGAGATCCGCAAGCGCCTCGGTGGGTGTACGGAGGAGGCCGAGCGCAAGCTCTATGGCGATCCGGACGAGTGGTTCCGTACCCGCAAGGTCGCCGAGGGCCTGCCGTCGCTGTACGGCGAGGAGCTGATGAAGGACCGTCAGCTCACCGCGGCTCTCGGCGCTTGGTCGCGCTGCATGCGTGGGGCGGGGCACCCGTACGCGGACCCGCCTGCGGCGCGGGACGGCGCGCTGGCGCTGTCGTTCGCCGCCGAACGGGAGATCGCTGTGGCGGACGCTTCGTGCGCGCGCTCGATGTCTCTGCGTCAGGCGACCGCTGCGCGCGAGCGCTCCTTCCAGGACCGCCTGCGGCCCCGGTACGGGTCGGAGGTGGACGCCCAGCGGCGGCTCGCTCAGCGCGCCTACGACCGGGCGGTGCGCATCGTTCCGGAACGTTCGTGAACGCCAACCGAAGGGAGACCATCATGCACAAGGGCATCGCCACCGCAGCGGTCCTCGGGCTCGCCGCGCTGAGCCTCGTCGTCCCCGCGACGGCAGCGCAGGCCGGGCCGGTCTGCAACAGCAAGTGGGGGCCACGGAACGGTTTTGTGTACGCCTGGGACGCCCGGGACTGCGGCGGCGGCGCGATCATCGCTACGGCGGGGAACAGCACCTGGTGGGGTGGCGCGAACGACCGGGCCTCGTCGCTGATGAACCGCGGCTTCCTGGGCGGGCGGGACATTGTGAACTTCTACGAGGACGTCAACCACCGGGGTGGGCACGCTTGCCTCTACCCGGACGAGCTGTACGCGGACGATCTGCGGGACGAGCGGTTCCACAACGGCTATGGGGTGGACAACCGGATCACGTCGCACAAGTGGGTCGGCAGCGGCGAGTGCATGGCCCTGCTGGACTGACCGTCAGACAGCACGAGGCCCTGGGTGCGGGATCCGCACCCAGGGCCTCGTCACCTTCGAGCGAGAGCTAGCTCAAGCCTCAGCTGGCCTTGGCCTGCTGCCACTTGTTCCACGACATGTTCCAGTCGCCGAGCCCGTTACCCCAGACCGGCATCTGGCTGCCGCCGCCACCCACGACCTCGACAGGGTCGCCGACGAGGGAGTTGTTGTAGATCCAGCGGGAGTTCTTCGTCGACATGCCCACGCAGCCGTGCGAACCGTTCCGCACGCCGTGGTTGGCGCGGGACCAGTCGGCGCTGTGCAGGAACTCGCCGCTCCACGTCACCCGCACGCCGTACGCGGCGGTCAGGTCGTAGTTGTCGTCGGCGTCGATCTGCTCGTCGGTGAAGTGCAGGTTGGTCCGCTTCTGCAGGATGATCTTCGTCCCCACCCGGGTCCGCCAGCCGGCCTTGCCGCCGCTGACCGGGATGGTCTTGGCGAGCTTGCCGTTGACGTACGACCGCAGGTGGTGGTCGCTCAGGTTGACCTTGTGGATCACCGAGCGGCCGATGCTGAAGTGCTTGACCTTGTTCTTGATGCCCCAGTCGCCCTCACCGGACGGCACGCCCTTGAGGTCGACGTGCACGGAGACGTCGGTGAACGCCGGCCAGTACGACTTCGGCCGCCAGTGCACTTCCTCGTCGCCGAACCAGCGCCAAGCGCCCTCGACCGGCTTGGACGTCACGACCTTGAGCTTCTTCTCGACGCCCGCCTTGTTCTCGACGTCGTCGCTGAACTTGATCACGATCGGCATCCCGACGCCGACGGTCTGGCCGTCCGGCTCGATGTTGGTCTCGAGCACGTCGCTCTTGGAGACGTCCATCGTGGTGAACGAGTTCGACGCCGAGGTCGCCAGCCCCTCCGCGTCGACAGCGGTCGCCGCGACCTGGTACGTGGCCTCCTCGGACAGTCCGTCGGTGGACGTCCAGGTGCTCTTGGTCGGGTTGAGCTGACCAGCGAGCGTCTCACCCTTGGCGTCCTTGACGCTGACCTTGGTCAGCTCTCCGCCGATCACACTGACCGTGACGGGCGTGTCGAGCTCGACTTCGGACGCTCCGGTCGCCGGCTTGATCTCGATCTTCGCCTTCGGGCTCGGCTTGGGCTGCGGCGGAGCCTCGGAAGGCTCCTCCTGCTCGCCACCGTCTTCCGAACCGCTGCTGCCCCCGGCCCCCTGCGTCGGTCCCGACGTACCCGAGGCGATCGGAGACCCGTTCCCCCCGGAACATCCGGCCAACAGCATCGCACCCGCGGCGATGGCCGCGAGCAAACCCACGAGACCCCGCGTGGCGGGCGATGCCCCCCGCACCAACATTCGACTCTCCCTGCATCCGAGCGCTTGATGTGCCCTACATGTAAGAACGACGCCTTGACTCGGAGAGAAGTTGCACGTCATTCCCCATGAACTCACCTAGCCTACCGGTTGTCACCGACAGTAAGGCGTAGCGGCACGTTTCCGCGGCTCAGTGCGCGTGGGCGCCTCGGTAGTACTCGAACACGAAGCCGAGCAGGGTCACGATGCCGAACGCGGCGCCGATCAGGAACAGCCACCAGCCGAACACGATGCCGAGCACGGTCACGGCGAACGACAGGGCGGTGAACAGCGGCCACCAGCTGTGCGGGCTGAAGAACCCGATCTCGCCGGCGCCCTCCTCGATCTCGGCGTCCTTCTGGTCCTCCGGCCGCGGCTGGATCCGGCGCGCGGTGATGAACGCGTAGAACGTCACCAGCGTGGCCAGCCCGAACGTGAGGACCAGCGCGCTCGTACCGGTCGGGTCCTTCGACATGAACCAGTACACCGGCGTCACGATCACCAGGAACGCCGCCAGGATAGCGAAGATCAGGCCTTCGACCTTCACGACCGGTCCTCCTTCTCGGCGAGGTTCTCCTGTGCGACCTCGCGCTTGCCTGCCCGGTCGGGTACGTCGATGTCAGGCTGGGCCGCGTCCTCGAGCTCCAGCAGCGCGATCTCCGGATGCCGGAGGTCGAACGCCGGGCTCTCGGACCGGATCCGCGGCATCGAGGTGAAGTTGTGCCGTGGCGGTGGGCTGGACGTCGCCCATTCCAGCGACCGGCCCCAACCCCACGGGTCGTCGACCTCGACCTTGGGCGTACGCCACGAGCGGACCACGTTCAGGATGAACGGCAACGTGGACATGCCCAGCAGGAACGCGCCGATCGTCGAGACCGTGTTGAGCGTCGTGTAGCCGTCCTCCACCTGGTAGTCGGCGATCCGTCGGGGCATGCCCTCGGCGCCAAGCCAGTGCTGGATGAGGAACGTGGTGTGGAAGCCGATGAACAACGTCCAGAAGTGGATCTTGCCTAGCGTCTCGTCGAGCATCCGGCCGGTCATCTTCGGCCACCAGAAGTAGAACCCGGCGAACATCGCGAACACGACCGTGCCGAACACCACGTAGTGGAAGTGCGCGACGACGAAGTACGTGTCGGAGACGTGGAAGTCCAATGGCGGCGACGCGAGGATGATGCCGGTCAGCCCGCCGAACAGGAACGTGACGAGGAAGCCGATCGACCACAGCATCGGGGTCTCGAACGTCAACGACCCTCGCCACATCGTGCCTATCCAGTTGAAGAACTTCACACCGGTAGGCACCGCGATGAGGAACGTCATGAACGAGAAGAACGGTAAGTTGACGCTCCCCGTGACGAACATGTGGTGGGCCCACACCGCGAGCGACAGCGCCGCGATCGAGAGCGTCGCGAGCACCATGCCGGTGTAGCCGAACAGCGGCTTGCGGCTGAACACCGGCAGGATCTCGGTGATGATGCCGAAGAACGGTAACGCGATGATGTAGACCTCTGGGTGCCCGAAGAACCAGAACAGGTGCTGCCAGAGCAGCGCTCCCCCGTTCGCCGGGTCGAAGATGTGGGCGCCGAGCCGGCGGTCCGCCTCGAGCATCAGCAGCGCGCCGGCGAGGATCGGGAACGCGACGAGCACCAGGATGCTGGTCACCAGCACGTTCCAGGTGAAGATCGGCATCCGGAACATCGTCATGCCGGGCGCCCGCATGCAGAAGATCGTGGTGACGAAGTTGACGCCACCGAGGATCGTGCCCAGACCGGCGAGGTAGAGGCCCATCACCCACAGGTCGCCGCCGACGCCTGGTGAACGTACGCCATCCGACAGCGGGGTGTACGCGGTCCAGCCGAAGTCGGCCGCGCCGCCCGGGGTGAGGAAGCCGGACAGCACGATGAGGCCGCCGAACAGGAACAGCCAGTAGCTGAACATGTTCAGGCGTGGGAACGCGACGTCGGGCGAGCCGATCTGCAGCGGCATGATCACGTTCGCGAACCCGACGAACAGCGGCGTCGCGAACAGCAGCAGCATGATCGTGCCGTGCATGGTGAAGAGCTGGTTGAAGATCTCCTCACCCTTCTGGGCGCCGAGAACCTGCATGCCGGGCTGAGCGAGCTCGCTCCGCATGATCAGCGCCATGATGCCGCCGATGATGAAGAACCCGAACGAAGTCATCAGGTAGAGGTGACCGATCACCTTGTGGTCGGTGGTGGTCAGCCAGTTGACGACGATCGTTCCGATGCGGCGCTTGCGGGCAGGCAGCGCTTCGGTGGCTGCGCCTGCCCCTCCGGCGCCTGGGCGGTCACTGAGGATTGTCATCGGGCTTCACCCTCCGCGTCCGCGTCGACTCCGACCTGCTCCCTGGAGGTGTCGCTGCCCTCCGCCAGGCCGGTCTGGCCCGCCGAGCGCAGCTCCTGCAGGTGCGCGTCGTACTCCACCCGCGACACCACGTGCACGGTGAACAGCATCCGCGCGTGCTGGTAGCCACACAGCTCCGCGCACTTGCCCGCGAACTCGCCTTCCTTCGTCGCGGTGAACTCGTAGGTGTTCACCTTGCCCGGGATCACGTCCATCTTGAACAGGAACGCGGGCACGAAGAAGGAGTGGATGACGTCCGGGGTGCTGAGGCGTACCTGGACGGGCTCGTTCACCGGGAGGTACAGCGTCGGCAGGTGCTCCGGCGTGCCGGTCTCCCAGACCGCTTCCTCCGGCAGCTCGCCGTTGGCGCGGTAGTTGAACGTCCAGCTCCACTGCTGCCCGACGACGTCGAGGACGTGCTCCGGCGGGTTCTGCGTGTCCATCTTGAGGATCGCGGTCTGGTCGCGCGCGGTGAAGAAGAACAGCACGGCGACCATGATCAGCGGGATGCCGAAGTACAGCGCCTCGATGGGCAGGTGCTCGCGGAACTGCGGCGGAATCCGATCGGACTTCTTCCGGTAGGCGATGACCGCCCAGATGATCAGGCCCCAGACCACGACACCGACGGCAAGAGCGGCGATCCACGCGCCCTGCCACAAGCTCAGCGTGTGCCCGGCCCGGTCAGTTGCCGGCTCCGGCAGTCCCAGGCGTACCACTTCGTCTCTCGAGCAACCGCTGAGGACGAGCAGTGCGGTACCCGCGAGCGCCAGGAGAGCTCGCCGCGAACCCTTCAGGCGCGGCGGGCGGTCGCCAGCGTTCGAACCCACTTCGACGCCTTTCTCCCTCACGTGACCCTCGGCGCGTGTCGGCCCAGGAGGTCGTTCCAGCGATCAGCACCCTACTCCCAGCACGGCTGGCGTCAGCCGCGACCCTAGGGGTGTCGCGAACGGATTCGATCAAGGTTCTGGCTGGTGTGACCTGGGCCACGTCGGAGGGCTTCGCCGACTCGCCTGACGACTTGTTGGACAGATCTCGGCCTCTATCCCGACATCTGTCCAACAACTCAACGCAGGAGGACGTGCTTGGGGTGGCGGGGCTTAGCCCGTGACCTTGATCGGCTTGGCCGTTCCGCCATCCGTCAAAGGCCGGGAGCCGAGCGGGGTCTCCAGCGTCACCGCGGTCGTCTTGAGCTCGACCATGTCGACGCAGGCGATCGACTCGTCCGCCTTGGCCGGCGGCTTGCGGAGCAGACGCACCGAGACGCCCGACGCGTTCTGCGAGACGTCGGCCTTGTCCAGCGACCCGTGGCAGGCCTCCGGCCCGATGTAGTACGACACCGTCAGCTGCTTGCCGTCCGGAGACAGCTTCACAGCCTCGATCGGGATCGTGCCGGACAGCTTGCCGGTCTGCGGCTGGGTGGGGATCGGCTTGGCGGCCGGACTGGTCGACGAGGCGGAAGGCGACGGCGACTCGGAAGGGTCGGACGGGTTGGTCGTGGTCGTACCCGACCCGCAGGCCGAAGCGATGACCGCGACAGCCGCCAGCGAGGCGCCGAACAAGGCGGCGCGGTTCGCGAATGTGATCTGCCTCATGGCGCTCGGACGCTTCCCTTCCCTTTGCGGTTCCGCGAACGTCAGCCCGTACGCTGAACCGTTACCTTCTCTTCGATTGCCAGGCGACAGACTAAAGGGGTCTTTTCGTGCGAATTGCGGTGACCGGCTCCATCGCGACCGACCATCTGATGAACTTCGACGGTCGGTTCAAGGACTCCCTGGTCGTGGATCAGCTCGACAAGATCTCGCTGTCGTTCCTCGTCGAGGACCTCCGCATCCACCGCGGCGGCACCGCGGCGAACATCGCGTTCGGCATGGGCTGCCTCGGCCTCCGCCCGATCCTGGTCGGCGCGGTCGGCGAGGACTTCGCCGACTATCGCTCCTGGCTCGAGCGGCACAACGTCGACTGCGACTCGATCCGGGTGTCGGAGGTACGCCACACCGCCCGGTTCATCAGCACCACCGACCGGACCCAGGCGCAGATCGGCACGTTCTACACGGGCGCGATGGTCGAGGGCCGCGACATCGAGCTCGAGCCGATCGCGCAGCGCGTCGGCGGGCTCGACCTCGTGCTGATCGGCCCGCACGACCCGGACGGCATGGCGCGCCACACCGAGGAGTGCAATCAGCGCGGCATCCCGTTCGCCGCCGACCCGTCGCAGCAGCTCGCGTTCGCCGACGGCGAGCTGATCCGCACCCTGGTGTCGGGCGCCGACTACCTGCTGACGAACGAGTACGAGGCCGCGCTCACCGAGCAGAAGACCGGCTGGTCCGAGGAGCAGATCCTGGGCGAGGTCAAGGTGCGCGTGACCACGCTCGCGGAGAAGGGCGTCCGGATCGACCGCCTCGGCGAGCCGCCCATCCACGTCGCCGCCGTGCCGGCCGAGCGCATCGCCAATCCCACCGGCGTGGGCGACGGCTTCCGCGCGGGCTTCCTCGCCGGCATCGCCTGGGGCCTCACGCTGGAACGCTCGGCCCAGGTCGGCTGCGTGCTCGCGGTGTACGTGCTGGAGATCACCGGAACGCAGGAGTACGAGCTCTCGACCAGCGGCTTCCTCGCCCGCTTCGCCGCGGCGTACGGCGACGAGGCAGCCGCCGAGGTCGCCCCGCACGTCCAGGCCCCGCGCCCCTAGAGCAACCGAGCCCGCTCGCCGACGATCCACGCCGCGGCCTTCAGGTAGCCAGCGGCGTGGTCCTCACGGGCGTGCACGGCGAACGCGGGGTTGCCGGCCGCCACCTCCCGGCCGATGAACGCACCCATCGACGCGAGCCGGACCACGGCCGCGTCGACCACCGATGCGGCCGCGATGTCGAGCCCGTACGCCGAAAGAAACAGCCGCAACCGCCCGGAACGGTCGGGCTCGGCGGACCAGCCCCACGCCGCCAGGTCGGCCGTCGGGTGGAACGGCACGAACTGGTGCGCCGCGTACGCCAGGTCCCACACCCGGGCTGGACGGTCCCGCGGTGTCCCAGTCGATGATCCCCCGCACCTGCGTGCCGTCGAAGACGACGTTCCACGGCGCGAGGTCGTGATGCCCGATGCAGTCGTACGCCGCCGGCCGAGCGATCTCGTACGACTGCCACACCGCGTCCGGCGACGGCACGAAGCCCACCGACGCGTCGTGCACCGCCCGGATCGCCCGCGCCACGGAGATCAACGCCTCGTCGGAACGAACCGAATCCGACAACGGCGGATAGCCCGTCGAGCCCTCGACGAACGACAACCGCTCCAAGCCGTCAGCGGTCAGGCCGAGGAAGCGCGGAGTCAGAGCACACCCCACCGCCTCGAAGTGCCGCAGCAGCTGATGGACAGCGGCACCGGAAGGCCGGCGATGCACCTCGGCACCGTGGCGGACAGGGCGGGCGAAGCGCCCGCGGTCTAGCTCGTCGACCACTCGGGACCGTCGGGGAAGCTGAAGCGGGCCAACGTCTCCGGCTTGATCTCCGCCGAGAACCCCGGCGCGGACGGCGCGCGATAAGCACCGGCGCGCACCACGACCGGATCCACGAAGTGCTCGTGCAGGTGGTCGACGAACTCCACCACTCGGTCCGGGTGGTGCCCACCGACCGCGACCTCGTCGAACATCGCCAGGTGCTGAACGAGCTCACACAGCCCGACGCCACCAGCGTGCGGGCAGACCGGGATGCCGAACTTCGCCGCCAGCAAGAGGATCGCGATGTTCTCGTTCACCCCACCCACGCGCGCCGCGTCCAGCTGCAGAACGTCGATCGCCTGAGCCTGCAGCAGCTGCTTGAAAACCACGCGGTTCTGCACGTGCTCCCCCGTCGCCACCCGCACCGGCGAGATCCCCGAGCGGATCGCCCGGTGCCCCAGCACGTCGTCCGGCGAGGTCGGCTCCTCCACCCACCACGGGTCGAACTCGCGCAGCCGGTCGATCCAGGCGATCGCCTGCCCGACGTCCCAGGTCTGGTTGGCGTCGACCGCGATCCGGATGTCGTTGCCCACGGCCTTCCGTGCCACCGCGAACCGCCGCCGGTCGTCGTCGAGGTCGCGGCCGACCTTGAGCTTGATCTGGGTGAAGCCCTCCTGGACCGCCTCGATCGACAGCCGCTCGACCGTCGCGTCGTCGTACCCCAGCCAGCCGGGCGTCGTCGTGTACGCGGCGATGCCGGCCGACTCCAGCCGCGCGACCCCAGCAGCCTTGGCTGGCTCACCGGCGCGCAGCAGGTCCAGCGCCTCGTCCGACGTCAGAGCGTCGGACAGGTACCGCCAGTCGACCAGCGACACGACCTGCTCCGGCGTGAAGTCGGAAAGCAGTTTCCAGACCGGCTTGCCCGCGCGCTTCGCCGCCAGATCCCAGACAGCGTTGACGACCGCGCCGATCGCCATGTGCATGATGCCCTTCTCGGGCCCCAGCCAGCGGAACTGCGAGTCGTGCGTCAGGTCCCGGTACAGCAGGCCGAGATCGGAGCAGATGTCCTCGACAGAACGGCCCACCACGTACGGCACCAGCGCGCGGATCGCCTGACACTGGATCTCGTTCCCGCGACCGATCGTGAACGCGAACCCGTGCCCGTCCGGCCCGTCGGTCGTGCGCAGGATCACGTACGCGGCCGAATAGTCGGGATCGGGGTTCATCGCGTCGGAACCGTGCAGACCTAACGAGGTCGGAAACCGGAGGTCCACCACGTCGACGGCTTCGATCTTGGTCACGGGCACCACTGTATTGGTCCGCTCCGACCTCTCGGTCGAGTCGGAGCTTGGCCGATCCCTGTAAGCGCCATCGGCGGGCGCCAGATCGCTGGATAAGGTCAGACCAATCGGTCGGTCGGCAACAACGCAGGAGGCTCCAGGATGGGCGGACGATCCACGGAACGGCGCCGGCTCGGCGGCAGTGCCGTCGAGGTCACTCAACTCGGTCTCGGCACCGCTCCCCTCGGTGGTCTGTTCACCCACGTGGAGGACGACGTCGCCACCGCGGTCGTACGGACCGCGCTCGACGCCGGCCTCGGGTACGTCGACACCGCTCCCCTCTACGGCCACGGCACCGCCGAGCGCCGGGTCGGCGCCGCGCTCGCCGGCGTGGACCGGAGCAGGTTCGTGCTCTCCTCCAAGGTCGGCCGGCTGATCGTCGACAACCCCGCCGGGAACGCCGACGGCTATGTGGACCGCGAAGCGACCGAGGCGACGTTCGACTACAGCCGCGACGGGATCCACCGCTCGCTGGAGGAGAGCCTCGTACGGCTGGGCCTCGACTCCGTCGACATCCTCTACATCCACGACCCCGACGACCACGAGGACGAGGCGCTCACCGTCGCCTACCCCGCCCTGAACGAGTTGCGCGATCAGGGCGTCGTCAAGGCCATCGGCGTCGGCATGAACCAGTCCCGCATCCCCACCCGGTTCGTCCGCGAGACCGATGTCAACGCCGTCTTGCTCGCCGGCCGCTACACGTTGCTCGACCAGTCAGGCAACGAGGATCTCCTCCCCGCCTGCCTCGAGCGAGGCGCCTCCGTTGTCATCGGTGGCGTCTACAACTCAGGCCTGCTTGCCGATCCGAAACCCGGCGCCACCTACGACTATGCCGAGGCCCCACCAGCGTTGGTCGAACGCGCTCAGGAGCTCGGCGAGATCTGCGCGAGCCACGGCGTACCGCTCAAGGCCGCCGCGATCCAGTTCCCGCTCGCGCACCCGGCCGTCGCGACCGTCCTCACCGGAGCGCGCTCGGTCGACGAGCTCGACGAGAACATCACGATGATGGAGTACACGATCCCCGACGCGCTCTGGTCCGACCTCGCCGCCGCCGGAGCCGCGCGCCATGCCGGCTGACGACAACGGTCGTGTCGACGTCCACCACCACGTCTGGCCGGAGCCGGAGCCGTGGATGGACGCGCCGGAGCTGGCGCCGATCCGGCGCCCGTTCGGCGTCGACGACCTCGAGCCGCTCGCCAAGGCCGCGAACGTCACCGCGACCGTGCTCGTCCAGACCCAGAGCTCGGTCGAGCAGACCCGCGCGTTCCTCGCGCTCGCCGACAGCAGCGACTTGGTCGCGGGCGTCACCGGCTGGCTCGACCTCACCGCGCCGGACTTCGCCGACCAGCTCTCGGCGTTGCGCGCCGAGCCGAACGGACGCTGGTTGCGCGGAGTCCGGCACCAGGTGCAGGACGAGCCCGATCCCGAGTGGTTGAACCGCCCGGACGTACTCCGAGGTCTGCGCGCCCTGTGGCAGCCCGGCATGTTGTACGAGCTGCTCACCAAGCCGCCGCAGCTGCCGGCCGCCCTGCGGACGGTCGCCGAGCTCCCGGAACTGCCGTTCGTCCTCGACCACTGCTCGAAGCCGCTGATCGCGAGCGGCGAGCTGGAGCCGTGGGCCGCGCAGATCCGTGAGCTGGGCAGCTACCCGAACGTCACCTGCAAGCTGTCCGGTCTCGTCACCGAAGCCGACTGGGCGCACTGGACCGTCGCCGACCTACAGCCGTACGTCGACGTCGTGCTCGAGGCGTTCGGACCGGACAGGGTGATGTTCGGCTCGGACTGGCCGGTGTGCCTGCTCGCGTCGTCGTACGCCGACTGGGTCGCGGCCGCCGAGCAGCTCACCGCCGGGCTGTCGGAGTCCGAACGGGAAGCCGTCTTCGGCGGCACCGCGCGCCGCGTCTATGCCCTTTAGGGAGAACAGAAAAGTGTCGCAGTACCGCGTCGGCATGGCCGGCATGTCCACCGAGTCCAGCACGTTCGCGCCGCACCGGACCACGCTCGGCGAGTTCCGGATCGTCCGCGGCGCCGATCTCGCCGACCGCTACTCGTACCTCACCGACTGGCGGCTGCCCGAGCTCCCCGACGTGGAGTTCGTGCCGCTGCTGCAGGCGAGCGCGATGCCCGGCGGACAGGTGCGGCCGGAGGCGTACGACGCGATCGAGGCCGAGCTGCTCGAGCTGGTCCGCGGCGCGGTCGCGGACGGCCCGCTGCACGGCTTCCACTTCGACATCCACGGCGCGATGGCGGTCGACGGCCGCCGCGACGCCGAGGCCGGACTCGCCGCCAAGATCCGGGAGATCGTCGGTCCGGACTGCCTGCTGTCGGCGTCGTTCGACCTGCACGGGCAGGTGTCGGCCGACCTCGCCGGGCAGCTCGACCTGCTGACCGCGTTCCGGACCGCGCCGCACATCGACTACGTCGAGACCCGCGAGCGCGCCGTCCGCAACCTCGCGACCTGTCTGGTGAACGGGACCCGCCCACTCCGCGCGTGGGTCCGCGTTCCCGTCCTGCTCCCCGGCGAGAAGACCAGCACGCGGGTCGAGCCGGCGCAGTCGATCTACGCCGACCTCGAGCGGGTCGAGCAGCTCCCCGGCATCATCGACGCCGCGATCTGGGTCGGATACGCCTGGGCGGACGAGCCGCGCTCGGCCGCCACTGTGGTGGTGAGCGGAACGGACGAGGCCGCGGTGTCGGCCGAGGCCGAGGCGCTCGCGCGGCGGTGGTGGGACGTCCGGGACGAGTTCGAGTTCTGCGCGCCGGCCGGGCAGGCAGACTGGGCGATCGCCGAGGCGTTCGCGTCGGACGCGCGGCCGTTCTTCGTCAGTGACTCCGGCGACAACCCGACCGCCGGCGGATCGGGCGACATGGCTTACCTGCTGGGCGAACTCCTCGCCACACCGGCGCTCGCCTCCGGCGAACGGACCGCGATCTGGGCGTCCTGCATCGACCCGGACGCCGTCCGCGCGTGCGTCGCGGCAGGTGCGGGCAGCGACATCTCGGTGCGGGTCGGCGGTGTGTTCGGCGGCGGAACGCCCGTGCAGCTGACCGGCGAGGTGACGTTCGTCCTGCGCGACGACCCGGTCGGCGGCGACATCGCGGTCGTCCGTTCCGGCGGCGTGTACGCGATCCTCACCACGCGGCGGAAGCCGTACCACTACGTCAAGGACCTGCTGGCGCTCGGCCTCGACCCGGCCGCGCACGACCTCACGGCGGTGAAGATCGGTTACCTGCAGCCCGACCTGTTCGCGGCGGCGAAGGGCTGGGTGCTCGCGCTGACACCCGGCGGAGTGGACCAGGACCTGGCGCGGATCTCGTACGGCGCGGTCGAACGGCCGATCCATCCGCTCGACTCGTTCGACGACCCGGACCTCACACCGGTCGTGTTCCGCTCATGACCGAGCTCGCAGCCGTCACGCTGGCGCTCGGGGAGACCCGCGTCGTCTCGGGCGTCTTCACGTGGGGCGAGGCGGACTGGGTCTACCTGCCCCTCGTCGTGCCGGAAGGCGCGCGGTCGATCTCCGTCCGGTACTCCTACGACCGGCCCGAGGTGCCGGCGGGGTTCCAGGGGAACGCGTTGGACATCGGCGTGTTCGACGCGGCCGGGCTCCGCGGCTGGTCGGGCGGGGCGCGGGACTCGTTCACGATCAGCGCCTCGGAGGCCACGCCCGGGTACATCCCGGGGCCGGTAGGGGCGGGCGTGTGGCGGCTGGTGCTCGGCCCGTACACGATCGCGCCGGAGGGGCTGAGCTTCGAGGTCACGATCTCGCTGGAGGCCGGCTCGGACGCTGCGGTCTTCGAGCCGTCGTACGCGCCGTACGCCGTGCCTGGACGCGGCGCCGGGTGGTACCGCGGCGACCTGCACCTGCACACCGTCTACTCCGACGGCCAGTGGACGCCCGCGGAGCTGGTGGCGGCGGCGCGGGCCGCTGGGCTCGACTTCATCGGGTCGAGCGAGCACAACACGTACTCCGCCTCGCTGCAGTGGGGCCGTCACGCGACCGACGACCTGCTGATCATCGACGGCGAGGAGGTCACGACGCGGACCGGGCACTGGTTGGCGATGGGCCTGCCGGCCGGCGAGTGGATCGACTGGCGGTTCCGCGCTGCCGATCGCGGGGCGCTCGCCGAGCAGGTCGCGAAGCTCCGTTCACTCGGCGGAATCGCGGTCGCGAACCACCCGTTCGCGGACATCGTCGGCGGGCTCTGGCGGTTCGGGTACGACGAGGTCGACGCGATCGAGGTGTGGAACGGCGCCTGGGGTCCGCACAACGAGATCGCCGTCCGGGCGTGGGACAACCAGCTGCTGGCCAGCGAACGGTGGGTGCCGGCGGTGGGCAACAGCGACTCGCACGAGCAATCCGAAGCGCCTGGGCTGGCCCAGACCGTGGTGTACGCCGAGGAGCTGTCGCGGCCGGCGATCCTCGCCGGTCTGCGGGCGGGTCGTTCATACGTCGCCGAGTCGTCGTCGGTCGAGGTGGAGTTCAAGGCGACGACGCTCGATCAGACGGTCGGGGTCGGCGACCGGCTGATCGTGGATCCGGACCAGCGCGTGGCCATCATGGTGGCGGTGCGCGGCGTGCCCGACGCGCTGCTGCGGCTGTACAACGACAAGGGGACGCTGCTCGAGCGGCAGCTGCCGGAGAACGCGTCGACGGGCTTCGCCACCACGCCTCGGGCTTCGGCGTACGTACGGCTCGAGGTGCGGCACGCGGTCCCCGTACCGATCCCCGGGCTGGAGCCGATGGCGGCGCTGACCAACCCGATCTTCCTCGGCGCTCGATGACGCACGAACGGGCCGGCACCCACGTGGGGTGCCGGCCCGTTCGGACGCTTGGGGCCTAGTCGGGTGCCGCGGCGGTTGCACCAAGCAGACGTTCGAAGCACCCGACTCGGAGCGCGCCAGCGCGACCGTGCGACTAGTGGAAGCTGTCGCCGCAGGCGCAGGAGCCGGTGGCGTTCGGGTTGTCGATCGTGAAGCCCTGCTTCTCGATCGTGTCGACGAAGTCGATCACCGCGCCCTGCAGGTACGGGGTGCTCATCCGGTCGACCACCACGCCGACGCCGCCGAAGTCGCGGACCTCGTCGCCGTCGAGGCTGCGCTCGTCGAAGAACAGCTGGTAGCGCAGACCCGAGCAACCGCCCGGCTGCACCGCGAGCCGAAGCCTGAGGTCGTCGCGACCCTCCTGGTCGAGCAGGCTCTTCACCTTCTCGGCGGCGGTTTCGGTGAGGACGACCCCGTCGACCTGCGTCGTCTCCTGGGGCGTGTCCTGAACGGTCATCCGCATACTCCCTGGTCGCTGGCTATGTCTTGCCGGTCAACTCTGGCCAACGCGGTGCGCTGCCCGGGCATTCCGGCGTCGTTCGCTGTCTCCATGGTTGCACAGAGGTGCCACTCGCGGTCCGGCTCGTCGAAGAAGCATGCCCGCGCGTCGGTCATGCCGCTGACAGGCGGCCGGTGGCACAAACCCGCGAAACTGAGCGAGCCGGAGCCGCGACAATCAAATACTGCGGGACCACGTGCGCGCCACGCGTGCCGCCAGGGCGGCCAGGCTCTCGGCCGGCTGTCCCATAGCGGCCTCCTTGCCGACCGCGTCGACCAGGGAGTACGCGGACTGGACGCCCATCACGCGCATCTCGCGGGCGCCGACGAGGACCTGGCCGGCGAGGACCACACAGGGGCGGATGGCGTCGCCCGCGACCTTGGCCACGCCGGAGACGACCTTGCCGCTCGCGGACTGGTAGTCGAAGCCGCCCTCGCCGGTGAGGACCAGGTCGACGGTCTTCGCGTGCTCGGCGAGCTTGACCGCGTCGATGATCGTCTCGATGCCGGGAACGCGGCTCGCGCCGACGAGCATGAGCGCGTACCCGAGACCGCCCGCGGCGCCGGCTCCCTTGGAGTCGGCGAGCTGCCGGTCGACCAGGGTGGCGAGGTTCTCCAGGGCGGCGTCGAGCGGCGGGATCCGTTCGGCCTCGACGCCCTTCTGCGGGCCGAAGATGTTCGTGGCGCCGCGGAGGCCGAGGAGGGGGTTGTCGACGTCGGAGGCGGCGAGCAATTCGATGCCTTCCAGCCGCTCGCGGGCGGGCGTGACGTCGATGCTGGTCAGCTGCTGGAGCGCGGATCCGCCTTGCTGGAGGACGCCTTGGGGCTCGGCGGTGGCGCCCAGGGCGGCGAGCATGCCGGCGCCGGCGTCGTTCGTTCCGCTGCCGCCGAGGCCGATCACGATCCGCTTCGCCCCGGCTTCGACGGCGGCGACGATCAGCTCGCCGACGCCGTACGTACTGGCGCGCTCCGGCTCGCGGTTCGGGGCTTCGATGAGGTCGAGGCCGCAGGCCTGGGAGGACTCGACGTACGCCGTGTCGCCGACCAGCAGCAGCGTCGCCGGCGTCGACTCGCCGAGCGGACCGGTGACCGTGAGCGCGGCGAGCTCGCCGCCGAGCGCGGCCTGGAGGACGTCGACGAAGCCGGGGCCGCCGTCGGACATCGGGACCCGTACGACCTCGTCGTCGGGAGCCTGCTGCCGCCACCCAGCCGCGATGGCCTCGGCGGCCTCCACGGCGGACAGCGTGCCGGCGAACTTGTCGGGAGCGATCAGCACGCGCACACGTGCATCCTGTCGGACGCGGCGAATTGGTCAGTAGTCGGCCGGCGCGATCGGCAAGGGCGGCAGGTCTCGCCACGGCATAGGTTGGAGGAGTGCTGATCCGCCCGCTGCGCGAGTCCGACCTGCCCGATGTGCTCGACGTGGTCTACCGGTCCATGTCGGTCGTCCGTGCGCGGATAGCGATCGCCGCGGGGACGGCGCCGCCGGACCCGGACGCGGCGCCGCCGGCGGGGTGGCCGGAACGGTGGAGTGCCCAGATCCTGCACCTGCTCGGCACCGACCCCGGCGGGGCGTGGGTGGCGGAGGACGGGGACGTCTTCGGCGTGGGGCTCGCGCTCGTACGGGACAAGCTGTGGGGACTGTCGGCGTACTTCGTCCGCCCGGACCGCCAGGGCACCGGCGCGGGGGCGGCGCTGATGGAGCCGCTGCTGGAGTACTCGCGCGGCTGTCTGCGCGGGATCATCGTGTCCACCGAGGACCCGCGGGCGGCGCGGCGGTATCGGTTGGCCGGGTTCACGCTGCACCCCACGATGCGGTCGTCAGGCGTCGTACGGCGTGAGGTGCTGCCCGTCGTGGACGGCGTACGGCTCGGCGGCATCGGCGACCGCGACCTGTGCGACTCCTCCGACCGGCGCACGCGCGGGGCGGCGCACGGGCCCGATCACGACTTCCTGAGCGAGCGTTACCAGCTGCTGGTCTGCGACACGCTCACCGGCAGCGGGTACTGCTACGTCGACAAGGACGGCTCGCCGATCCAGCTCGCGGCGTCGACGAAGAAGGTCGCGCAGCGGCTGCTCTGGTCGGCGCTGGCCCTGTCACCGCCGGGCGCGACCGTCCACGTGAACCACCTCACGGCGGCGCAGGAGTGGGCGGTGGACGTGGTGCTGGCCGCGGGGCTGTCGGTGCGTACGGAGGGCTACCTGGCGTTGCGGCACATGCGGCCGCCGGAGCCGTACATCCCCTCGCCGGCCTTTCTCTAGAGACCGGGCGCGCCCCACACCGGGAACCAGCGGCTGAGGTCGTCCTCGACGCGGAGGTCGTTGGCGATCAGGCCGCGGATCTGCAGCTCCAGCGCGTTGTCGCGTCGTTCCCCGGCCTGCGGGGCGAACGGGTAGAACGAGCCGCGCTTGTAGAGGTAGACGAGCGCGAGCTTGCGGCCCTGGTCGTCGGCGAAGTGCAGCAGCGAGCAGAGCAGCGCGGGCCCGAAGCCGGCGCCCTCCAGCGAGGTGTTGACCGCGTGCAGGTCGGTGACGAGGCCGGCGGAGTCGGACGGGTCGTGGTTGACGACGAGCCAGGTGAACCCGTATTCGTCCTCCTTGCGCTCCACCTTCGGCGCGGTGCTCGTCGTCGGCCCGGGCGCACTCATGTCGAGCAGCTGCTGGATGTCGGACTGCGTGGTGGCGAACGCTCCACCCTCCGCCGCCCGATAGCAGACCGAGCCGATCCCCGTCGGGCGGAACGTCGTCGCGACCTCCAGCGTCAGCGCCGCCTGCGGCAGCCCGAACAGCTGGTCGAGGTTGGCCTTGACCGGCTTGCTCCGCCCGAACAGGGCATCGAAGAACTTGACCACGCCCCCACCCTCTCAGATCCGCGTCAGGCGATCACGGCCGCAGCCTGATCGGCGATCGGGTGTCGGCACCTACGTCGGGCGGCCGAGCTGGGCGGAGATCTCCGCGAGGCGGGCGATCCGCGCTTCGGTGGTCGGGTGGGTCGACAGCAGGTTACCGAGCGACTTGCCTACCGCGGCCGGGGCGAAGAAGAACGCCTGGGCCGGCTGCGCGCGGCGCAGATCTTTCGTCGGGATCTGGGCCATGTCGCCGGAGATCTTGGTCAGCGCCGACGCCAGGGCGGACGGTTGGCCGGTCAGGTAAGCGCCGGCGCGGTCGGCGGCGAACTCGCGGTAGCGGGACAGCGCCCGGGTGAGCAGGAACGAGATCACGTACACCGCGATCGACGCGAGCCACACGACCACGAACACGATCGCCGCGTTGTTGTTGTTGCCGCCACGGAAGTACAGGCCCCACCGGGCGACGAGCCCGGCCAGCACGCCGAGGAACGACGCGACCGTCATCACCGCGACGTCACGGTGCGCGACGTGCGACAGCTCGTGCGCGAGCACGCCTTCGAGCTCGGGCGTCTCCAGCCTCTGCATGATCCCGCGCGTGACGCAGATCACGGCCTTCTTCGGGCTCCGGCCGGTCGCGAACGCGTTCGGCATGTCCGAGTCGGCGTACGCGATCCTCGGCTTCGGCATGTCCGCCAACGCACACAGCCGGTCGACGATCGCGTGCAGCTCGGGCGCCTCCTCCGCCGTCACCTCGCGAGCGCGCATCGCCATCAGCGCGAGCTTGTCGGAGAAGAACCACTGCGCGAACAGGAATCCACCCGCGATGACCAGCACCAGAGCCGCGTTCACGCCCGCGACGATCAGACCGACGATCGCCGAGACGTACAGCAGGCCCAGCAGGAACATCACGATGACCATTCGGGAGGTCAACCCACGATCCGGTGCGAACCGCGTACTCGCCATTGCTTCACCGCTCCTCAGAAGTACTACCGAGGTGAAGACGCAGCACGGGCCCGGGGTGTTCCCCGAGCCCGCGCCGCGCGTGCACTTCTTGGCTGATTCTTGGCGTTCTAGCCGGGAATCAGGCCTTCCTCGCCAAGCAGCTCCTTGACCTCTTCGATCGTCGCGTCCTCAGGGGGAAGGAACAGGTCGGAGTCCTCCAGGGAGTCGTCCGCCAACTTCTCGCCGACAGCCCGAACCTTCTCCAGCAGCGCCGACAACGCGACGCGGAACGCCGCCTCGTCGCCGGAGCTGACCGCTGCCTCGAGCGCGCTGTCCAACTCGTTCAGCCCGTCGATGTGGTCCGCAGCGATCTTGAGCTGCCCCTCCCCGAGAATCCGGACGATCACGTTCCCTCCCCTTGCCGCTGTGGCTGGTCCTGCGCGATCGGCTGGGTCGGCTGCTCACTCGCCGCCGGCGCCGCGGGCGGCGCCGCCTGGTCGGGCGTGCCCTGACCCTCGAGCTGCCGCGGAGCCTCGGTCGAGCCGCCACCCAGCTGGGCCTTCATGGCGGCAAGCTCGGTCTCCACGTCGGAGCCGGACGCCATCCGGTCCAGTTCGAGCGAGATGTCGTCCTTGCCCGTGCCGGTCACGTCGTCGAGCGCGCCCGAAGCGAGCAGCTCGTCGATCGCGGACGAACGGGCCTGCAGCTCCGCGGTCTTGTCCTCGGCGCGCTGCACCGCGAGACCGACGTCGCTCATCTCCTCGGAGATGCCGGTGAAGGCCTCGCCGACGCGCGTCTGCGCCTCGGCCGCGGTGTACGTGGCCTTGATGGTCTCCTTCTTGGTACGGAAGGCCTCCACCTTGGCCTGCAACCGCTGCGCGGCAAGAGTCAGCTTCTCCTCCTCGCCCTGCAGCGTGGCGTGCTGCGTGGAGAGGTCGGTCACCTGCTGCTCGAGCCCGGAACGCCGGGTGAGCGCCTCGCGCGCGAGGTCCTCCCGGCCGAGGCCGAGGGCCTTCTGCGCCTGGTCCTTGAGCTTCGAGGACTGGCCGTTCAGCTGGTTCATCTGGAGCTCGAGCCGCTTGCGGCTCGTCGCGACGTCAGCAACGCCACGACGTACCTTCTGCAGCATTTCGAGCTGCTTTTGGTACGAGTAGTCGAGTGTCTCGCGGGGGTCTTCGGCAGCGTCGAGTGCCTTGTTGGCTTTCGCGCGGAAGATCATCGCGAAGCGGTTGAGAATACCCATCGAGGTCGGCCGCCCCCTTCGGTGTCCAGGCCGGTCGTATCGTCCCGGGCCGGGGTCGGCTCCGGACTTGATCTGGTCCTATCTGGCAATTGGCAGTGTCAACCCTATTCCGCGGACGGACCGAGGGCGACCCCGACCTGCCATCGCATTACCCTGAGCTTGTGTTCCGACGCCGCACCGCCACCGAAGCCGCGCCCACCGAGCCCGTCGCTCCCGACGAAAGGCTCGACGGCAAGGGTCGTCCTACGCCCAAACGCCGCGAGGCGGAGGCGGCCCGCAAGGCGCGGGTGACCGCGCCGAAGGACCGGCGCGAGGCGCTCAAGCAGCAGCGGGACAAGTCGCGGGTGGAACGCGCCAAGGTGCAGCAGGCGATGCAGACCGGCGACGAACGGTATCTGCCAGCGCGGGACAAGGGCCCGGTCCGCCGGTTCGCCCGCGACTACGTCGACGCGCGGCGCACGCTGGCGGAGTTCCTGCTCCCGTTCTTCCTGGTCATCCTCGTGCTGATGATGTTCCCGCCGACGGTGCCGCTGGTCCGCGAGATCTCGCTGTTCCTGTGGCTGGCGGCGATCATCATCGTGCCGATCGACCTGATCTTCCTGGGCTTCCGGTTCCGCAAGGAGCTGAAGACGCGCTTCGCGGACGATAGCCACCGCGGCGTGATGGCGTACGCGATCATGCGCAGCACCCAGATCCGCCGGCTGCGGCTCCCCAAGCCGCAGGTCAAGCCGGGCGACAAGGTCTAGCCCGAACGCCCAGCACCTTCGTCCGGCGGTGGGTTTCGACCGGTCCGACCCGGGGCCAATGATCATGTTTACATGATCATTGGCCGCTTTACGTGGGGTGGACGCCAGGTAGAGGGGCCACTGGCCGGGTAAGTCGACCACGGCGCGGGAAGCCGGCACTCTTTGCCAGACACGACCTGCTCGTACGAGTCACTCCGCCGGGCGCAGGCTCATCGGCCCGTAGACCTCGCGCTCGGCATCGAACAGCCGGACCTGTTCCACCCCGGCGTCCAGCAACTCCCGCCAGGTCTCCCCGACCCAGCTCTCCGCGTCGCTCTGCGACGGGAACTCCGGTCGAGTCAACTCCTCGGACTCGACCGCGTTGCCGGCGGCGTCCTCGTACGTCCAGGTCCATGCCATGGTCCGGGAGCCTATCGTCGCTATTGCCCATGGTCGCGAGTCCGGATCGCTCAGTTTCGCGGTGATGGCGCGTCCGAACACCTGTCAGCGGCATGACCGCCGTGTGGGAATGCTTCCTCGACGATCCGGATCGCGACGGGAACCCGAAGTTGACGGTCCGGAACCGGCATGGCAGCGTCCGTTCTGCACGACGCCCGTCCTGGGGGAAGCCGGTCGAAGTCCGGCGCTGACCCGCAACCGTAGGCCGCTCGACACGAGGAGAGCGGCGAGCCGGAGCACCTGGGCCAGGCGAAACGGCTCCACAACCCCGTCGAGGTCTGCGGGCGGAGCACGGGTTCTCCTGCGCGGAAACTCGCCGCCGAAAGACCGCAGCTTGGAGGACTCGATGCGTCGCAGCATCCGATCCGGCGCGGCCGTTCTGCTCATCGTCATCGCCACGTTCGCCGGTACGGCCACCGCGGCCGACGCCGCCGCGTACCGCTTCTGGGGCTTCTACCAGTGGACGAACGGCGCCTGGGCGTTCGCCACCAAGGGCGCCGCCCAGGTCACGCCGCCCGACGGCGCCGTCGAGGGCTGGCGGCTCGCGGTCAGCGGCGAGACCACGCCGCCGCGGCTCCCCCGCGCGAACGGCGACTTCGACCAGATCTGCGCCACCACCCCCGCCGAGCCCGGCAAGAAGCGCGTCGCCGTGGTGATGGACTTCGGCCTCGCCGAAGAGGCGCCCACGGGCACCACCCCACCCGACGCCCGCGGCGACTGCGCGGTCGTCGACGCGAAGGCGACGTCCGCCCAGGTCCTCGCCGAGGTCGCGACCGTACGGGAGGAGAAGGGCCTGGTCTGCGCGGTCGACACCTTCCCCGCGTCCGGCTGCGGCGACCAGGTCGACGCCGATCCCAAGGTCCCGTCGCCCGAGCCGGCCGTCCAGCTCGTCCTGCCCGAGGCCGAGAGCCCGACGCCGACCGCCGAGGCGAGTGCCGCCGAGTCCGCGCCCGCCAGACCCGAACCGCAGGCGAACGAGAGCTCCAACGACGGCGGCGGCACGTCGCCGGTCGTCTGGATCGTCATCGTGCTCGCCGTCCTGCTCGGCGTCGCCGGGTTCGTCATCGCCCGCCGCCGCGGTTCGGGCAGCGGCGCCAGCTAGGACCGTGCGCGCCGCCCACAACCCCACCCTGCCCCGGAACCTGCATCCCGGGGCGTGGTGGCTGTGGGCGCTCGGCCTCGCCACCGGCGCGAGCCGTACGACGAACCCGATCCTGCTCATCTTGCTGCTGGCCGTCGCCGGCTTCGTCGTCGCGAACCGCCGGAGCGACGCGCCCTGGGCACGGTCGTACGTCGCGTTCCTCAAGCTGGGCCTGGTCGTGATCGGGATCCGCGTGCTGTTCCAGTTCGTGTTCGGCGCCGGCATCTCCGGCCGAACGGTGCTCCTCACGCTGCCCGAGGTCCCGATGCCCGACTGGCTGCAGGGCATCCGGATCGGCGGACCGGTCACGCTCGAGGCTCTGGTCGCCGCTGTCAACGACGGCTTGCGGCTGGCCGCGATCCTCGCCTGCATCGGCGCCGCGAACGCGCTCGCCAACCCCAAGCGCCTCCTTCAGACCATGCCCGGCGCGCTGTACGAGCTGGGTGTCGCGGTGGTGGTCGCGATGACGTTCGCCCCGCAGCTCGTCACCGACGCGGCTCGCACCCGCGCGGCAAGGCGGCTGCGCGGCAAGCCCGAAGGCGGCGTGCGCTCGATCGCCTCGACCGCGGTCCCCGTGCTGGAGAACGCCCTCGAACGCTCCATCGCGCTCGCCGCCGCCATGGACTCCCGCGGATACGGGCGCACCGGCACGGTCCCGCGGCACACGAGGCGGATCACCAGCGCGCTCGTGCTCGTCGGCATGCTCGGCATCTGCGCCGGTACGTACGGCCTGCTGAACGCCGGATCCCCAGCCCTGCTTGGACTTCCGCTGCTCGCCGTCGGCGCGCTCGCCGCAGCGGCCGGTCTCGTGCTCGGCGGTCGCCGCGTCGTCCGTTCGCGCTACCGCCCCGACCCGTGGGCGCTGCCCGAGTGGCTGGTCGCGGGCTCCGGCACGGTCGTGGCGGCCGCATTCGTGTGGGCCGCGATCGCCGGCGAGCAGGGGCTGATGCCGGCGACCGTTCCGCTCGCGATGCCCGAGCTGCCGCTCGTCGTCGTGGTCGGCACGCTGGTCGGCGTGCTTCCGGCGTTCCTCGCACCACCGTTGAAGGAGCCGGCGCCATGATCCGGTTCGAGAACGTCAGCATCCGCTACCCCGGCCAGGACCAGCCGATCCTGCGCGACGTCGACCTGGAGATCCCCGAGGGTGAGCTCTGCCTCGTCGTCGGCGAGACGGGCACCGGCAAGACGACGCTGCTGCGCGCGATCAACGGGCTCGTCCCCCACTTCACCGGCGGCACGCTGACCGGCCGAGTACTCGTCGACGGCCGCGACACCCGCGAGCACCGGCCGCGCGACCTGGCCGACGTCGTCGGTGTCGTCGGGCAGGACCCGCTGAGCGGCTTCGTCACCGACGTGGTCGAGGACGAGCTCGCGTACGGCATGGAGTCGCTGGGCGTCCCGCCGGACGTCATGCGAACGCGGGTGGAGGAGACGCTCGACCTGCTCGGCCTCGCCGACGTCCGCTCGCGCACGATCGGCACGCTGTCCGGCGGCCAGCAGCAGCGGGTCGCGATCGGCGCCGTGCTCACCAGCGACCCGCGCATCCTCGTCCTCGACGAACCCACCTCCGCGCTCGACCCGCAGGCGGCCGAGGAGGTGCTCGGCGCGCTGCAGCGGCTCGTGCACGACCTCGGCGTGACCGTCGTCCTCGCCGAGCACCGGCTGGAACGCGTCGTGCAGTACGCCGACCGCGTCGTGCTCGTCCCCGGCCACGGCGCCGCGCTCTCGGTCGGCACGCCGGCGGAGATCATGGCGACCTCGCCGATCGCGCCGCCGGTGGTCGAGCTGGGCCGGCTCGCGGGTTGGTCGCCGTTGCCGATGTCGATCCGCGACGCGCGCCGGCTCGCCGGGCCTCTGCGCGCTCGGCTCGAGGGGCACGAGCCGCCGGCTCGTTCGGTCGCCTCGAGCCGGCCGCTCGCGTCGGTCGAGGGGCTGCTCGTCCGGTACGGCCGGCGCGGCCGCGCCGCGCTGCAGGACCTCACGCTCTCGGTCGGCGCTGGCGAGACCGTCGCGCTGATGGGCCGCAACGGAGCCGGCAAGTCGACGTTGCTCAAGTCCCTTGTGGGCTTGGTGAAACCCGCCGCCGGCCAGATCGCCGTCAGCGGGATGGATCCTGCTGACTCCAAGCCGGGTCAGATCGCGAAGGCGGTCGGGCTGGTGCCGCAGGAGCCAGGCGACCTGCTGTACGCGGAGACCGTCGGCGGCGAGTGCGCCCAGGCCGACGCCGACCACGGCTCGCCGCGCGGAACGTGCGCCGCTCTGCTCGCCGACCTCGCGCCCGAGGTGCCGCTCGACCGGCATCCGCGCGACCTGTCCGAGGGCCAGCGGCTCGCGCTGGCGTTGGCGATCGTGCTCACCGCCGCGCCGCCGTTGCTGCTGCTCGACGAGCCGACCCGCGGGCTCGACTACCTCGCGAAGGCACGCCTCGCGGCGCAACTGCGCGCGCTCGCCGGTGACGGGCACGCCGTGGTGTTCGCGACCCACGACGTCGAGCTGGTCGCCGAGCTCGCGACCCGCGTCGTGGTGCTCGCCGACGGCGAGGTCGTCGCCGACGGACCTGCCGCGTCGGTCCTCGCGGCCTCGCCGGCGTTCGCTCCGCAGGTCTCGAAGATCCTGCGACCACTCCCCTGGCTCACCGTCCGGGACGTCGTCGCCGCTCTCGACGAGGCGTCGTGAACGTCCTCGCCCTGCGCAAGCGCTCGCTCGCGGCGCTGGTCCTCGCGTCCCTGGTCGGTGTCGTGGCGTTCGGCTGGCCGTTCTTCGCCGACCCGGCGAGTACGTTGTCCAGCCACTCCGGCGACGCGCCGTACCTGTTCGTCGTCCTGCTCCCGCTCATCGTCGCGGTCGTGCTCGCCGAGCTCACCGAGGGCGGGATGGACGCGAAGAGCGTTGCGCTGTTGGGCGTTCTCGCGGCGGTCGGCGCTGCTCTGCGGGTGCTGAGCCCGGCGACGATCGGCTTCGAACCGGCGTTCTTCCTGCTGCTGTTGGCCGGACGGGTCTTCGGCGCGGGCTTCGGCTTCGCGCTCGGCGCGCTGATCATCCTGTCCAGCTCGCTGGTGATGGGCGGGGTCGGGCCGTGGATGCCGTTCCAGATGTTCGGGCTCGGCTGGGTCGGGCTGATGGCCGGACTGCTGCCGCCTGCCACCGGGTGGCCGGAGCGGTGGATGCTGGCGGGGTATGCAGCGGTGACCGGGTTCGCGTACGGCGCGCTGCTCAACCTGTGGTTCTGGCCGTTCGCGTCCTACCTGGCGCCGGGGCTGGCGTACGAGCCCGGTGCGTCGGTGTGGACGAACGTCGTGCACTACGGCGCGTTCTACGTGACGACGTCGCTGGCGTGGGACACGACGCGGGCGGTGCTGAACGGGGTGCTCGTCCTGCTCGCCGGCCGGCCGATTCTCGCCGTGCTGCGGCGGGCGGCGCGGCGGGCCGCCTTCGAAGCCCCCGTCAGGTTCTCACCATGACCCGCTGGATCAGCCCGTAGCCGACGGCCTCCTCGGCGGACAGGAAGCGGCCCTTGCGCAGGTCTTCGTCCACGCTCTCGGGCTGGCGGCCGGTGGCCTCGGCGATCAGGTCGACGAGGTTGCCGCGCTGGCGGAGGTACTCCTGCGCGTGCGTGCCGAGGTCGGTGGCGGTGCCGGTGAGCTGCCCGCTCTCGGGCTCCTTCAAGCCGAAGCGGGCGTGCGGGTAGCCCGTTCGCCTCGGACTGGCGGCGAGAACGGCGATCGCCGCGCCGCTGACCTCGCCGACCGCCGTGACCGTGAGGTCGGCCGCGAGGACCTTGATCGTGTCGGCGAGGGTGAGCGCGGCGCCGAGGTCGCCGCCGGGGCTGGACAGGTGCAGCTGGATCGGCTCGTCCGCGTTCGCGTCGAGGGTGAGCAGCTGGGCGGCCAGGTTCGTGGCCATGGCGTCGTCGATCGTGCCGCGGGCGAGCACGATGCGGCGCTCGAAGAGCTGGCTCTGGATGTAGCCGTCGAAGCTCGTCGCGTCCATGTCTCACTCCCTGCCCTTGAGGCGGACGTCGAGCGACTGCCCGACAGCGGCCGCGTAGCGTTCGAGCGTCGACATGCGTACGTCCACGTCACCGGCTTCCATGCGGGCGACGGCGGACTGCGAGGTGCCCATCCGAGCGGCGACCTGGGTCTGCGAGAGGCCGGACTCGCGCCGCAGCTCGACCAGCTCCCGGCCCAGCTCACGCCGCCGCCGCGCCATCTCCCGGAACCCCGGCATCACCGGCAGTCGATCGTCCATACCGGAAACGCTATCTCGAATTTGGTATAGCGCCTAGGACCGACGCGCCGCACCGAGGGTCAGGTGAGCGCCTGGTAGCCCGTCCGCGACTTCCAGTGCCGGCCCGCCCGCAGGTGGGTGACGTAGGCGCGCCGCAGCGTCGTGTCCCGCGGCAGCTTCTCCAGCGGCACCGGGTCCATCCGGCCGAAGACGTACTCGAGCACGTCGCGGTCGTCGCGCGTCTCGTCCGCCTTCGGGAGGTGCGGGACGAGCTGGAACCGGCGTTGGAACGCGACGATGTTCGAGGTCTCCGGCAGGTACTCCGCGAGCTGCGGGTCCATCAGCCAGGAGCTGCAGGTGAGGAACGCGAGCGGCTCTTCCGGGAAGTGCCGTGCGGCGAACTCGAGGGCCCGCTCGATGGAGTCGTCGCACGCCGTCGGATCCAGCGGGCCACTCGCCGGGATGTGCACGTTCAGGGCGAATCCGCACTGCCCGTTGGCCAACGCGATCGCCACCCGGTTGTAGGCGAGCCGGCCGAGCGCGTACTCAGCGCCGCGGAAGCGCAGCGGCAACGACCACTGGGAGAACCCGCCGACGCCGTGCTCACCGAACAGCCGTAGGTGGGATCGCAGCGAGTCGCCGAGCTCGGCGAGCGCCGTCCAGGACACGTCGTCGAGGATCCCGCGCTCGGCGTGGAACGCGCGAACGTGCGGGACCAGCGCGAGGTAGAGCCAGACGTACAGGTGGCGTCCCACCACACCGGCGTCCGCCGGGATGAGCGGCCAGCCGGCCCAGCCGTCGATCGGGACACCGCGCCCCATGGCGTCGAGCTGCTCGTCGTACCTGCGCTCCAGCTCCGCCCACAGCACTGGATGCGCCACCGGATCGGGTCGCGCGGCGAGGGCCTCGGCGCGCGCGGCCGGGTCGACGGTCAGCCGCTCCAGCAGCGCGCCGGCGTCGGCTGGCAGCACCAGGGTCACGACGGAGACTTGTCCACGAACGGCGGGCGCTTGACCGTGAACGGCTCCGCCCGGCCGCGCACGTCGATCGTCACCGCGTCGTCGAGGCCGATCGGCACGTCCAGCAGGGCGAGGCCGACGCCGCGGCGGAGCGTCGGGGAGAACGTTCCACTGGTCACCGTTCCCACCGGCTCGCCCACCGCGGAGTGCACAGTCATGCCCGGGCGCGGGATCCCCCGGCCGGACGCCTCCACGCCGAACAGCCGTCGAGCAGGACCGGCCTCGCGCTCGGCGAGCAGGACCGTACGTCCCCAGAACGCGGGCTTCTTCCACCCCACCGCCCACCCGAGCCGCGCCTGCACCGGCGTCACCTCGAGCGAGATGTCCTGCCCGTGCAGCGGATAGCCCATCTCGGTCCGCAACGTGTCCCGCGCACCGAGCCCGCACGGCAGCCCACCCGCGTCAGCAACGGCGGCGAGCAAGGCGTCGAACAGCGGCGCCGCGGACTCCGACGGCACGACGACCTCGTACCCGTGCTCCCCCGTGTAGCCGGTCCGGCACACGGTGACCGGCGCGTCCTTCCACGAGGTGTCGACGAACGACATGTACGCGTGCCCGACCGGCAGCCCTACCGACGACAGCACCGCGTCGGCCGACGGCCCCTGCATGGCCAGGATCGCGAACGCCTCGTGCTGCGAGGTCACCGAGACCTCGTCCGGTGCCGACGAAGCGAGCCGCCGCACGACCTCCGCGGTGTTCGCGGCGTTCGGGATCAGGAACACCTCGTCGCCCGACCGCCAATACGCGATCAGGTCGTCCACGATGCCGCCGGAGGCGTCGTCGCAGCACAGCGTGTACTGGGCCTGGCCGGGCCCGATCTTGGCCAGCGAGTTCGACAGCGTCGCGTCGATGTACGCGGCCGCACCAGGGCCGGTCACCGAGGCCTTGCCGAGATGGCTGACGTCGAAGACGCCGACCGCCGTACGGACCGCCGTGTGCTCCTTGACCACGCCGCCACCGGCGTACTCCAGCGGCATCTCCCAGCCACCGAACGGAGCGAACTTCGCGCCCAGGGACTCGTGCCGATCGTGCAGAGGCGAACGTGTCATGCGGGAGAACCTATCCCGCTTCCACGACTCGACCGCGTATCCTGCGGCGGAGTCCTCGCAGGTCATCAAACGAAAAGCCACGAAACGACAGGAGACGTGCCTTCCGTGAGCACGACCAGTCCGACCATCGCAGTCCGCAAGGCCAAGTCGGCGTCGATCAAGACCGATGCCGTGGTCGTTGGCCTCTCCCCTGGATCGGACGGCGTCACGCTCGCCCGAGGTACCGAGGAGCTCGACAGCGCCTTCGGCGGCAAGCTCGCCGCGACGTTCGCGAGCGTCGGCGCGACGGGCAAGGCGGACGAGGTCACGCTGATCCCGTCCGGCGGCGCGGTCTCCGCTCCTGTCGTCGTCGGCGTGGGCCTCGGCTCCGGCTCTCCGACGGAGGAGCAGGTACGTCGCGCGGCCGGGGCGGCGTTGCGCCGGCTCGCGGGCAAGGCGACCACGGTGGCGTTCGTGCTCAGCTCGGACGAGGAGCCCGGATACGCCGGGGCGCTCACCGAGGGGACGCTGCTCGGCGCGTACGCCTTCGACCAGTTCCGGTCCCAGAACGGCACCAAGCCGACGAAGATCCAGACAGTGACGTTCGTCACGGACAAGGCGCCGGACAAGGCGGTCAAGGCCGCCGTCGCCCGCGCCGAGGCGATCGCGCGGGCGGTCAACCTGACCCGCGACTGGATCAACCGGCCGGCGTCCGACCTGCACCCGGTGGAGTTCGCTGCCGACGCGAAGGCCGCGGCGAAGCAGTACGGCCTGGAGTTCGAGGTCCTGGACGAGAAGGCGCTCACCAAGGGTGGGTATGGCGGCATCATGGGCGTCGGCATCGGCTCGACGAACCCGCCGCGGCTCGTGCGGCTGGCGTACCGGTCGTCGAAGGCGAAGCGGCACCTCGCGCTGGTCGGTAAGGGCATCACGTTCGACTCGGGCGGCCTGTCGCTGAAGCCGCCGGACGCGATGCCCGGCATGAAGTCGGACATGAGCGGCGCCGCCGCCGTCCTCGCGACCGTGACCGCGGTCGCCGAGCTGGGCCTGCCGGTGAACGTGACGGCGTGGGCGCCGATGGCCGAGAACATGCCGTCCGGCACCGCGACCCGTCCGTCCGACGTGCTGAACATGTACGGCGGCAAGACCGTCGAGGTCCTGAACACCGACGCCGAGGGCCGGCTCGTGCTGGCCGACGCGATGGTGCGGGCGGGCGAGGAACGGCCGGACATCCTGGTCGACGTGGCGACGCTCACCGGCGCCTGCGTGGTGGCGCTCGGGCACAAGACGTACGCGATCATCACCCACGACACCGACTTCCAGCAGCACGTGCAGCAGACCGCGGCGCGCGTCGGCGAGAACGCCTGGCCGCTGCCGATCCCCGAGGGCAGCCGCGAGCGGCTCGACTCGAAGGTCGCGGACCTGGCCAACGTCGCCTCGGACCGCGCCGGCGGCGCCCTGGTCGCGGCGGCGTTCCTGGCCGAGTTCCTGCCCGAAGGCGTGCGCTGGGCCCACCTCGACATCGCCGGCACGGCGTTCAACGACGGCGGCCCGTTCGGCTACACCCCGAAGGGCGCGACCGGCAGCAGCGTACGGACGCTGATCGGCCTGGCCGAAGACGCGGCGGCCGGCGACCTCTAGCCTCGGGGTCGCCTTACGCGGCCAGTGGCCCCATTACCCGGCGTCCACCCCACGTAAAGGGGCCGCTGATCATGTTTACATGATCATTGGCCCCAGGGCAGGGCGGGCGGGGCCGGTCGAACCCACCGCCGGACGACAGATCGAGGCTAGATGATCGATTCCAAGGGGTGTGGTTCGGCGTGGTGAGTGTTGGCTGAGGTGGAGGGTGTCCAGGATCGGCGTTGCTTACCCGACGCCGATCTCGTGGAGACCTTCGTGGACGCTGACCTGGACACCCTCGCGACAGCACTGTACGTGCGGACCGATGATTGGTTGAAGTCGGCGCCGGAACGAGCGCCATGGCGTCCTGCGGTGGGGATCGTTCCGAAGATCAGTGACGCTGAACTGGTCACCTTGGCGGTGATGCAGGCACTGCTCGGACACACCAGCGAGGCGCGCTGGTTGCGCTATGCCCGGAGCCACCTGCGGGCGTTGTTCCCGTATCTGCCCAAGCAGCCCGGTTACAACAAGCGGCTGCGGCGGTTGGGCTCGACGATCGGTTGGTTGGTCGGGGTGCTGGCCCGCGACACCACGATGTGGACCGACGATGTGTGGGTGGTCGACTCGACTCCGGTCGAGTGCGGTCGATCACGCGAGACCGCGCGTCGTTCCGATCTGGCCGGTTGGGCTGAGTACGGCTACTGCGCCAGCCACTCCCGCTTCTTTTGGGGACTGCGGCTGCATCTGCTGTGCACCCTGCACGGGCTACCGGTCGGGTTCGCCCTGACCGGAGCGAAGGCCGACGAACGTCAGATCCTGCTCGGCGTCCTCCACGCCGACCCCGACCTGACCACCGGGAGGGTCGGGCAGATCGTGATCGCGGACAAGAACTACTACGGCCGCGAGTTCGAGACCGCCCTGGCCGACGCCGGCCTCCACCTGCTCCGCCCGACCCGCAAAGGCGAAACCCCACGGGCAGGCGCCGAGTTCTTCCAACCGCTACGACAAGTCATCGAGTCGATCAACGACACCTTCAAAGGCCAACTCGACCTCGAACACCACGGCGGCCACACCCCCGCAGGCGTCTGGGTCCGCGTCCTCCAACGCGTCCTGGCCATGACTACCGCGATCTGGCACAACGATCACACCAGCCAACCGATCAAGCGATCACTCCTGGCCTACGACCACTAACCCCTTGGAATCGATCATCTAGGTGCGAATGGCTGCCCAGCGGGTGGCCTGGTCGGGGTGCTCGGCCCAGTAGGTGTCGGGCACCCTTCGCACCGCGGCCATCAGGTCGCCGGGATAGAGGTCCCCCTCGGCCCGTGGATCCGCGGCCAGCACGTCCAGCGCGAGCGGCAGCAGCGTCTGCACGCTGATCGGCCTGGCCGAAGACGCAGCGGCCGGCGACCTCTAGTCGCGACCCGCTCGTCGAAGCGACCCCACCCCTCCGACCCACCTGAACGCCCAAACTGTGGGGTTCTGGTAGCGACACGCCGGCGTGTCGCTACCAGAACCCCACAGTTTGGGCGTTCAGGACGGATGCGTTCAGGACGGATGCGGTCAGTTCATCGGGTCGGTGCGGGCCTTCTCGGCCGCTTTCTTGCGCGCGTTCCAGTCCCGCATGCGCTGCGGGTAGCCCACCACCTGGGCGTCGTAGCTCGGCACGCCGAGCTTGTTCGCGAACGCGTGCGCCGCGGCCGCGTTGGGGACGCGGCGGCGGGTCCACTCGCCGTCGTTCGCGACCAACAACAACGTGGTCTGGGTCACAGCCGTCGGAGGCTCCACGAAGCCCTCGACGCCCATGCGCTCACGGGCGAACCGCTCCAGGTGCGCGAAGTCCTCGCTCGCCTTGGGGCGAGTGCTGGACGGCCCACCTGACTTCGACCGCCGCCGGAACCATCGCAACATGGTCAGCCAACCTCCTGGTCACGCAACGTCCCAAGTGTCGCCCAGGTTCCACCCCTCGCGCACCCCGACACTGCGACTCGCGAGAACGCACGACCCTTTGGCGCGCCGAGCCGCCCGCGTGGAAGGATGACAGCGCTGACCAGTACATCCACTGACCCACTCGGCACGGAGGAACCCGTGGCGGACAACGCCGGTAGCTCGTTCGACCTCGTGATCCTGGGCGGGGGCAGCGGCGGCTACGCCTGTGCCCTCCGCGCCGCTGAGCTCGGCCTGAAGGTCGCGCTCGTGGAGAAGGACAAGCTCGGCGGTACGTGTCTGCACCGCGGCTGCATCCCGACCAAGGCCCTGCTGCACGCCGGCGAGGTCGCCGACGCCGCGAAGGAGGCCGGCGAGTTCGGCGTCCGCGCGACGTTCGACGGCGTCGACCTGGCGGGCGTCAACAAGTACAAGGACGGCGTCGTCGGCCGGCTCTTCAAGGGCCTCACCGGCCTGCTGACCGGCAACAAGAACATCACGATCGTCGAGGGCGCCGGCCGGCTCGTCGCCAAGAACGCGGTCGAGGTCGACGGCACGCGGTACGAGGGCAAGCACGTCGTGCTGGCCTCCGGCTCGTTCTCCAAGAGCCTGCCCGGCCTCGAGGTCGACGGCGAACGCGTCATCACCAGCGAGCACGCGCTCAACCTCACCGAGCTGCCGAAGTCCGCGATCGTCCTCGGCGGCGGCGTGATCGGCGTGGAGTTCGCGAGCGCCTGGCGCTCGTTCGGGGTCGAGGTCACGATCATCGAGGCGCTCCCCCGGCTGCTCGCCGTCGAGGACGCCGACAGCTCCAAGCAGGTCGAGCGCACGTTCCGCAAGCGCGGCATCGCCTTCAAGGTCGGCACCCCGTTCAAGACCGTCGAACGCTCCGACACCGGCGTGCGCGTGACCGTCGAGGGAGGCGAGACGTTCGACGCCGACGTGCTCCTCGTCGCCGTGGGGCGCGGCCCGACGACCGCCGACCTCGGGTACGAGGAGCAGGGCGTCACAATGGACCGCGGCTTCGTCCCGGTCGACGAGCGCCTGCGGACGAACGTGGCCGGCATCTACGCGGTCGGCGACATCGTGCCCGGCCTGCAGCTCGCCCACCGCGGCTTCCAGCAAGGCATCTTCGTGGCCGAGGACGTCGCGGGGCTCGACCCCGCGCCGTTCGACGACACCGGCATCCCGCGGATCACGTACTGCGAGCCGGAGGTCGCCTCCGTCGGGCTGTCCGAGGACGCCGCGAAGGAGAAGTTTGGCGCCGACGCCGTCACGACGTACAACTACAACCTGGGGGGCAACGGCAAGAGCCAGATCCTTCGTACGCAGGGCTTCATCAAGCTCGTGCGGCAGAAGGACGGTCCGGTTGTGGGCGTCCACATGGTGGGCAGCCGCGTATCGGAGCTCATCGCCGAGGCTCAACTGATCTACAACTGGGAAGCCTTCCCCGAGGAAGTCGCCCAGCTGGTCCACCCGCACCCGACGCAGAGCGAGGCCCTGGGCGAAGCCCACCTCGCGCTCGCCGGCAAGCCACTGCACGCGCACAGCTGACAACAGGAGAAGGAGCAAGGATGCCGGTCTCCGTCACCCTCCCCGCGCTCGGGGAGAGCGTCACCGAGGGAACCGTGACGCGGTGGCTCAAGCAGGTGGGCGACACCGTCCAGACCGACGAGCCGCTGCTCGAGGTCTCCACGGACAAGGTCGACACCGAGATTCCCGCGCCGACCTCCGGCGTGCTGCTGCAGATCACGGTCGGCGAGGACGAGACGGTGGCGGTCGGCGCCGAGCTCGGCGTGATCGGCGACCAGGGCGAGGACTCCGGGTCCGCGGGCGGCGGCGAGGCCGCGCCGGCGGAGCAGGAGCCGCAGGCCGAGGCAGCGCCCGCCCAGGAGCAGGCCGCGCCGGTCGAGGCCCAGCCGCAGGAGCAGGAGGTCGCCCGCGACGAGCAGGCGGCGTCCGACCAACAGGCGATGGCGGCCGAGCCCGAGCAGCCGCAGGCCCAGGCCGAGCCCCAGCAGCCCCAGCAGCAGGAGCAGCCCGCGCCCTCCGGCGAAGGCGGCGGCGCCGAGACCTCCGTGACGCTGCCGGCCCTCGGCGAGAGCGTCACCGAGGGAACGGTGACCCGCTGGCTCAAGCAGATCGGCGACACCGTCCAGACCGACGAGCCGCTGCTCGAGGTCTCCACGGACAAGGTCGACACCGAGATCCCGGCACCGGCGTCCGGCACGCTGCTCCGGATCACGGTCGGCGAGGACGAGACCGTCGCGGTCGGCGCCGAGCTCGGCGTGATCGGCAGCGACCAGGCCGCCGCACCCAAGCACGCGTCCGCCGAGCCCGAGGCCCCGGCGGCGCCCGAGCAGCAGCAGGCCCAGCAGCCGCAGGCCGAGCCCGTACGCACGCCCGAGCCCCCGGCACCGCCCGCGGAGACCCCGGCGGCCCAGGCACCGGCCATCCAGCCGCCCGCGGCCGAGGAAGCCCCGAAGCCGGCCCAGCCGGCCGACGCGGCACCGCCGAACGGCGATGGCGCGAGCCAGTACGTGACCCCGCTGGTCCGCAAGCTCGCCAACGAGCACGACATCGACCTCAGCACGATCACCGGCACCGGTGTCGGTGGCCGGATCCGCAAGCAGGACGTCCTGGCCGCGGCCGAGGCGAAGAAGGCCGCCGCGGCGGCACCTGCCCCGGCAGCACAGGCCGCTCCCGCGGCGAGCGCGGCTCCGGCCGCCTCCGCCGACGCGGAGAACCTGCGCGGCACCACGCAGAAGCTCACCCGGATGCGCAAGATCATCGCGCAGCGCCTGGTCGAGTCGATGCAGGTCTCCGCGCAGCTCACCACCGTGGTCGAGGTCGACGTCACCCAGATCGCCCGGCTCCGCAACAAGGTGAAGAACGACTTCCAGAAGCAGAACGGCGTCAAGCTGTCGTTCCTGCCGTTCTTCGCCAAGGCGGCGATCGAGGCGCTGAAGGTGCACCCGAAGCTGAACGCCTCGATGGACGTCGAGAAGGGCGAGGTCACCTACCACGACGCCGAGCACCTCGTGGTCGCCGTCGACACCGAGCGCGGGCTGCTGGTGCCGGTCGTGCACAACGCGGGCGACCTCAACATCGTCGGCCTGACGAAGAAGATCGCCGACCTGGCCGAGCGGGCGCGCACCAACAAGCTCGTTCCGGACGAGCTGGCGGGCGGCACGTTCACGCTCACCAACACCGGCAGCAGGGGTGCCCTGTTCGACACCCCGATCTTCTTCCAGCCGCAGGTCGCGATCCTCGGCACCGGCTCGGTCGTGAAGCGCGCGGTCGTGATCGACGACGAGGACCTCGGCGAGACGATCGCGGTGCGGCACATGATGTACCTCGCGCTGAGCTACGACCACCGCCTGGTGGACGGCGCCGACGCGGCCCGCTTCCTCGGCACGATCAAGGAGCGGCTCGAGGACGGCAAGTTCGAAGCGGAGTTCGGCCTCTAGGCCGGCCGTGCGCTACGTCATCTCGGGGGCATCCGGCTACCTCGGCCGGATGCTCCGCTCCGACCTGGCTCGGTCGGGTCACGACGTGACCCGGCTGGTACGGGTGCCGCCGCGCTCCCCCGACGAGTCGCGCTGGGACCCGTCGGCCGGAGTCGTCGACCGGGACGTGCTCGCGGCCGCGGATGTCGTCGTCAACCTGTCCGGCGCGAACATCGGGCGGCCCTGGACGCCCCCGTACAAGCGGGTGCTGATGTCCAGCCGCGTCGACACGACCGGCACGCTGGCCCGGGCGCTCGCCGCGTTGCCGACGCCGCCGCTGTTCGTGTCGCAGAGCGCGGTGGGCTACTACGGCGACGCGGGCGACCGCGAGCTGGAGGAGTCGTCGCCTGCCGGGTCGACGTACGCGGCGGAGATGGCGCGTGCCTGGGAGGACGCGACGTCGCCCGCCACCGAGGCCGGGGTCCGCGTGATCCTGCTCCGTACGGGCGTCGTCCTGGAGGCCGAGTCGACCGCGTTTCGCCTGATGGCGTTGCCGTTCCGCCTCGGTCTGGGCGGACGGTTCGGGTCGGGTGAGCAGTACTTCGGCACGATCGGCCTGGCCGACTGGCTGGGTGCCGTGCGGTTCCTCGTCGACCTTCCGAACGCGGCCGGCGCGTACAACCTCACGCTGCCGGTGCCGCCGACCAACGCCGAGGTCACGGCCGCGTTCGGTGCGCTACTGCGCCGGCCGACGTTCCTGACCGTGCCGGGTGGTCTCGTACGCCTCGGCGTCGGCGACCTGGCCGACGAGCTCCTGGGCAGCCGCCGGATCGTGCCGCGGCGCCTGCTCGACGCGGGCTACGAGTTCAGCGCGCCGAACATCACCGCGGCGATCGCCGCGGCCCTCGCCAAGCGCTGAGCGCGCGTCAGCGCTGCTCGATCCGCGAGATCAGCCAGCCGGCGCCCGGCTGCTGGACGAGCGTGATCCGGCGCGACGTGACCGCTCCGGCGGGGCGCTCGTTGCGTTCGCCGGAGGACTGCACGACGGTGTACGGCTGCAGCTGGTCGACCACGTCCAGGACGGTCTGGGTGGCGGTCTCGCTCACGATCACGAGGTTCTTGATGTCGAACCGCAGCCCCTCGAGCTTGCAGCCGGCCTTGACGCACTTGTCGACCTCGGTCCGGTCCTTGGCCAGCAGCTCCGAGCCCGCGATGTAGACGCGGGACAGTGGCGCGATGTCGGGGCCGGCGAACGCTCGGGCGCGTTCGGTGTCGAGCCCGTTCAGCACTGACCGCCAGCGCGCGTCCGGACCGGCCGTCGCCCCCGGCGTCGGCGGCGTGGTGGTGGTCGGGACCGGGGACAGCGGGCTGGTGACCGTCGGGAGCGGCTCGGGGCTGAACGTGGGGGTCTGCTCCGGGGACGGCGAGGTCGATGCCGAGGGGGTGGCGGAGGGCTCGGCCGACACGCTCGGCGTCGTCTCGGGCTGGGTGATCGTCGGCGGGTCGACCGGTCCGGCGTACTTCGCCCAGGCCAGTCCGGCGACGATCGCCACCGCGATGAGGATCGGACCGAGGATCGCGGCCCCGATGATCAGGCGGCGACGCCTGCGCCCGGCCTCGATCAGCTCGGCGTCGAAGTCCTCGATCGAGTCCGGCGACTCGAAGCCGCCGGGCGGCGGCCGGTGCCCCGGCGGTCTCGGCGGACCGGGCGGCCCTGGCGGGCCCTGTGGGCCGGGTGCCGGTCCGCCGCCGAGGTTGTGCACGAACGGGTCCTGCTCCGACGAGTTCCCCGGCACCGCCGGCGGCGGCCCGGGCGGGGGCTGCTGGCCGGGCGGTTGGGGCGGCTTCTGGGCCTCCGCCGCCTTCGCCTGCTCTGCCATCTTCGCCAGGTCCGCGTCGGTGAGAACGAGCCCTACGGGGAAGCGGATCGGCGCCGGCGGGCAGGCGGCGTACACGAGCTCGGAGAGCTGACCCGCGGTCGGCCGCCGCGGCGCGAGCGGCTGCAGGCCGGCCTCGACCGCGTGCACCAGGCCGGGCGGCAGGTCCTTGCGCTGCTCGGCCAGCGGCTGCCGAGCTGTGCCGGCCTTGGGCGGCTCGCCGGTCAGCGCGGTCGCGGCGCAGACGGCGAGCGCGTACACGTCGCCCGGCGGCGTACTGCTCTGGGCCGAGGAGGACTCGTCGAAATAGCCGTGCGTACGAAGGGCCTCGCCTCCCTCGATCAGCGACAGCAGGCCGAGGTCGGCGAGGACCGGCCGCCCGTCGCCGGTGTACAGGATGTGGTCCGGCGTGACGTCGCCGTGGACGAGGCCGCGCTCGTGCGCCGCGGCGAGCGCTTCGGCGATCGGCGCGATCGTCGTGACGACCTCGGCCGGATCGAGCGGACCGCGGGCGCTCAGCAGCTCGGCGAGGCTGCCGCCGTCGGCGTAGTCGAGGACGAACACGACCTCTTCGTCGAGCGGGATCGCCTCGCGGATGCGCAGCAGATGCGGGTGGCCGATGAGGCCGAGGATCGACACGATCCGCTTCGCCTCGTCGCGGGCAGGGCCGTGCGGGATCCGTACGCGCTTCAACGCAACGTGATCGCCCGAGGCCTCGTGCCGGGCTTGCCAGACCTCACCGGTGGGGCTGGCACTTACCAGCCCTTGCACCTGGAAGCCGGGAACGCCGAAGCCGCCCTGCATCGCTACCTGCTCACCCCGCCTGCACGCTGTCGAAGATCAACCAGCCACCCTGGCCGTCGGGCACGAGCGTGATCGTGAACCGCCTCGGGTCCCCGCCCGGTGCCGAGAGCCGCCGACCGTCGGTCGTGACCAGCGTGTACGCCTGCAGCTGGCTGGTCACGTCGAGCACGACCCGTTGATCGTCCTCGGAGATGATCTTGACAGATGAAACGGGAGTCTGCAGACCCTCCGCGCTGTTGTAACCCTTGTCCTTCAGCTCGGTGCGGATGGTCTTCTGGTCCTTGGCCAGGCCCGGCGAGTTGGCCGCGTAGGCCCTGGTCAGCAGTGCGGGATCACCCTTCGCGTACGCCTCCTCCCGACGCTTGTCGAGCCCGTTGAGGATGCCGGTCCACCGCGCCGACGCGTCGCCGGTCCCTGTGCCGGTACTGGTGCTCGTGGGGTTCGTGGTCGGCGAGGCTGACAAGGAGCTGCTGGCCGTCGGGTCGGGCTTCGGGTCGGCGCCGCGGGGCCAGAACACGAACGCGGTGATCGCGATCGCGAGGACGAGCAGCGGGAGTCCGACCGCGAGCAGAATCAGGGCCGTCCGCCGCTGGGGTGGCTCGTCCTCGTCGTCGCCCTGCTGTTGAGGCGGCGGGCCGACGGGGAACGTCGAGGTCGGCGGGGTCTGCGCGGGCGGCTGGACGTTCGACGGCGGGGTCGGCTGGAACGTCGCCGGCGGCGGGATCAGGCTCGAGATGAACGGGTCGTCGTCGGGCTGTTGCTGCGTCGGCGGCGCCGAGGATCCGCCGGAGCCCGGGAGGGAGGTGAGCCCCTCCGGGAACCGTACGGGCGCCGCCGCGGCCGCCGTGGCGAGCAGCTCGGCGAACTGGCTCGCGTTCGGCCTCGCCGCGGGCTCCGGGTGCAGGCCTGCCTCGACCGCGTGGGCGAGGCCGGACGGCACGCCGGGCGCGACCTGGTGCAGGGGCGCGCGCTTCTGGTTCGGGTCGGGCGGCGTGCCGGTCAGCGCGGTGAGGCAGACCGCGGCGAGCGCGTACACGTCGCCCTCCGCCGTCGGCCCGCTGGTCGGCAGCCCCGAGGGGTCGGTGTAGCCGTGGGTGCCGAGTGCCTCACCACCGTCGACGAGCGCGAGCAGGCCGAGGTCGGTGACCTGCGGGCGGCCGTCGGCGGAGAACAGGATGTTCTCCGGCGTGAGGTCGCCGTGCACCAGCCCGCGGGCGTGGGCGGCCGCGAGGGCCTGCGCCGCTCCCCCGACGACCGTGACGACCTCGCCCGGGTCGAGCGTGCCGCGGACCAGCAGCAGCTGGCCGAGACTGCCGCCGTTGGCGTGCTCGAGGACGAACACGATCTCGTCGCCGTACGGCAGCATCTGCTGGACGCCGAGCAGGTTCGGATGGCTGAGGAGGTCGAGCGTGGACACCAGTCGTCGGGCCCGGTCGCGGGCCTCGTCGTCGCGCGGGCGAAGGCGTTTGAGCGCGACCTGCCGGTGGCTCGCCTTGTCGCGCGCGAGCCACACCTCGCCCGCCGGTCCGGCGCCGAGGAGGCCTTCGATCTCGTAGCCCTCGACCACGAAGTCGCCCTGCATGGGCTAAGCCTTTCAGAACGTCACGTAACGGCCCGCGCCACGCCCGGGTTGTCCACAGCCTCAGGCGTAGGGTGGCGGTTGTGACCTTGCGATTCATTCGATACGGGTTCGGGGACCAGGCGGTCGGCTACGAGCAGGCGTGGGCCGAGCAGCGACGGCTGCACGCGCTGCGGGTCGCGGACGAGATCCCCGACACGGTGCTGCTGCTGGAGCACCAGCCGGTCTACACCGCCGGCAAGCGCACCGAGCCGCACGAGCGGCCGTTCGACGGTACGCCGGTGGTCGACACCGACCGCGGCGGCAAGATCACCTGGCATGGGCCGGGCCAGCTGGTCGGGTACCCGATCGTCAAGCTCTCCGAGCCGATCGACGTCGTGGCGTTCGTCCGTCGGCTGGAGGAGATGATGATCGCGGTCTGCGCCGAGATCGGCGTTCCCGCTGGTCAGATCGAGGGCCGCAGCGGTACGTGGGTCTCCGCCGACTCCCGCGGACCCGACCGCAAGCTCGGCGCGATCGGTCTGCGCGTCGCGTCCGGAGTGACCATGCACGGCTTCGCGTTGAACGTCGACTGCGACCTGTCCGTGTTCAGCCGCATCGTGCCCTGCGGCATCGCCGACGCCGGCGTCACCTCACTGGCGGCCGAGCTCGACCGGCCGGTGACCGTGGAGGACGTGCTTCCCCTGACCGAGCGCTACCTCGCCGCGTTCCTCGCCCCTGCGACGGTTCCCGCCTAGGCCTCGACGCGCTCGGTCGCCGGGGCGAACGTGAACTCCGGGTTCCGGAACGGCACCAGCGCGAGCACCATCGCGTGCGCGTAGTACGAGACGCGGTCGATGATCCCGCCGGTCAGCGGGCCCACCGTTCCCGGGCCGCGCTTGGTGTCGCTCTCGCCGAACACGCTGTCCGTCGCCTCGCCCAGCTCCACACCGGACCGGACCAGGTCGGCGATCTCCCGCGGCAGCGTGAACGTCGCTGTACGGCTCTCGCCGCGCCGCAGCTCACCTTCGGCGGTGCGCCCCAGCACGACCGCCCAGGCCATCGCCTCGAGCTCGCCGTCCCGTTCGGTCACGCCGCCCTCCAGCCCGACCCAGTAGTCGGCGTCCGGGCGCAAGGCTAGGGCGCCCTCCGCGCGGACCCGGGCGCCGCGGAGCGTCTCCTCGTCCCCGATCGGCTGGTCCGGCATCCCGTGCTCGACCTCGACCACGACAGCGTCGACGTCCTTGATGCCGAGGGCGACTCGTACCGCCTCCAGGGTGGCCCGCTTCTTCACCGGGTTGGCCGAGGCGATGGCTACGCAGATAGACACGTCGACCCACAGTAGCCAACCTCGGCTAACGAGGCCTGGGGACGTAGGGTGAGAACCGTGACCGTGGCCCCAGAAGGACGCAAGCTGATGCGCCTGGAGGTGCGCAACTCCGAGACGCCCATCGAGAAGAAGCCCGAGTGGATCAAGACGCGGGCGAAGATGGGTCCGGAGTACACCGAGCTGCGCAGCCTCGTGAAGTCCGAACAGCTCCACACCGTGTGTCAGGAAGCCGGCTGTCCCAACATCTACGAGTGTTGGGAGGACCGCGAGGCGACGTTCCTGATCGGTGGCGACCAGTGCACGCGGCGCTGCGACTTCTGCCAGATCGACACCGGCCGTCCGGTCGACCTCGATCGCGACGAGCCGCGGCGGGTGGCGGAGTCGGTCCGCACGATGGGCCTGCGGTACGCCACGATCACCGGCGTCTGCCGCGACGACCTCGAGGACGAGGGCATCTGGCTGTACTCCGAGACCATCCGCCAGGTGCACGAGCTCAACCCCGGCACCGGCGTGGAGATGCTGGCCCCGGACTTCTCCGGTCGCGACGAGCTGCTGACCGAGCTGTTCTCGACCCGGCCCGAGGTGTTCGCGCACAACATCGAGACCGTGCCGCGGATCTTCCGGCGGATCCGGCCGGGCTTCCGGTACGAGCGTTCGCTGGACGTGCTCCGGGCGGCTCGGGCGTACGGGCTGGTGACGAAGTCGAACCTCATCCTCGGGATGGGCGAGACGCGGGAAGAGGTCACCGGCGCGATGCAGGACCTGCTGTCCGCGGGCACCGAGCTGCTCACGATCACCCAGTACCTGCGGCCGTCCGTACGGCACCACCCGGTGGAGCGTTGGGTGAAGCCGGAGGAGTTCGTGGAGATGCGCGAAGAGGCGCTGGCGATGGGTTTTGCCGGCGTGATGGCGGGGCCGCTCGTACGTTCGTCGTATCGGGCTGGCCGCCTCTACCAGCAGGCTCTAGAGTCGAGGCGCCTCCCGGCCGCAGCCGGCTGAGGCCCCATCCCGCGAGAAGGAACTCATGGCGAAGAACGACGCACCCGAAGAGAAGCCAGGCCGGCTCAAGCAGATCCGCCAGGCGTACCGGATCACCGCGGAGGCGCAGCCGCTCATCTGGCTCGTCCTGCTCGGGATCTTCCTCGGCGTGGTCGCGGTCTTCGTCGTGGCTGGTCTGCTGCTGAACCAGGTGCTGTTCCTCACGATCATGGGCATCCCGTTCGGCTTCCTGGCGGCAACGATCATCTTCGGCCGGCGGGTCGAGAAGGCAGCGTACGCCCGGCTCGAGGGCCAGCTCGGCGCGGGCGCAAACGCGCTGTCGACGCTGCGGCGCGGCTGGACCGTCGACGCGGCGGTCGCGGTGACGCGAAACCAGGACATCGTGCACCGGGTCGTCGGGCGGCCGGGCATCGTGCTCGTCGGCGAGGGTGCGGCGAACCGGATCGGCAACCTGCTGGCGAACGAGAAGAAGAAGCACTCGCGGGTCGCGCCGGAGACGCCGATCTACGACGTGGTGGTGGGCGACGAGGAGGGGCAGGTTCCGCTGCGGAAGCTGTCGCTGCACGTCCAGAAGCTGCCGCGCAACCTCCGTCCCCCGGAGGTGACCGAGGTGCTGCACCGGCTGAAGGCGTTGTCGGTGACGCGGCAGACGCTGCCGATCCCGAAGGGGCCGCTGCCGAAGAACGTGAAGCTGCCTCCGGGCAGCGCGCGGCCCCGCTAGGCGTCGTGGAGCCGGTCACCGCGCTGGTCGTCGTGGACGTCCAGCGGGGGTTCGTGACGGGCACGGCGCCGGTCCCGTCGGCGTCGGCCCTGCTGTCGTCGCTCTCGTCGTTGCTCGACGCCGCCCGGTCGGCTGGGGCGTTGGTCGTCCACCTGCAGAACGACGGGCCGCCGGGGTCGACGGACGAGCCGGGGACGCCTACCTGGGAGCTGCACTTCGCTCCCTTGGGCGGCGAGCCAGTGGTGCGGAAGCCCGAGGACGACGGCTTCGCCGGGACACCGCTGGGCTCCCTGCTGGAGTCGTCCTCGGTGAAGCGGCTGGCCGTCTGCGGGCTGATGTCGGAGATGTGCGTCGCGGCGACCGCGCGGACGGCCCTGGCTCGCGAGTACGGCGTGGTGCTGCCGCACGACTCGCACGCGACGTTCGACGTTCCGCCGAGCGACGCCTTCCCGACGCCGGTCCCGGCAGCCGTAGCCTCGCGCGTCGTGGAGTGGTCGCTGGGCTCGGAGGTCGAGCTCGTTCCGTCCTGGTCCGACGTCCCGTTCGGACCCCGGGCCTAGTCCGCCTTCGGCGGCATCTTGCCGATCGCCGTGCCCGCGAGGCGGTCGTGCAGGCCGCGGCCGTCGGAGCCGAGGACCACGAACGGCGGGATGATCAGCATCACGCCGAGGGTGCGGATCGCCGCCTTGAGGAAGCCGACCGGTCTGCCGTCCGGCCGTACGACCGCCAGCCGGCGCACCTTGTGCCCCACCGACCCGCCGAACACCGCCGTCATCACCCAGATCTGCACGAAGAAGATCGTGAGCGGCAGCAGGTCGTGCCAGGTCGTCGGTGCCTGCCACAGGCCCACGTCCCGCACGATCGCGAACGCCACCGCGTTCGCGAGCAGCCAGTCCACGAACACGGCCACGAACCGGGCGCCCCAGGTCGCGGTCTGTCCGTTGTCGGTCGCCCCGCGTGCGGCTGCCTGCTGACTCATGCGACAAGGCTATGTGGGGTCCCGTAGGCGCCGAAAGCGCGGCTGGCCATAGTGTCTTCCCTGGAGTCAGACACGGGGCGTAACACGTGCGCAACATGTGTGACATGGCCGGGAAACCGCGCGATCCTACGGTCGCCCGCAAGAGACGGAGGAGGGGCCGGATGTTCCAAAACGCCGACGAGCTGTTGGCTTTCGTTCGTGACGAGGGCGTCGAGTTCATCGACGTACGGTTCTGCGACCTACCGGGCGTGATGCAGCACTTCAACGTGCCTGCGTCGTCGTTCGACGAGGCCGCGTTCGCCGAGGGCCAGATGTTCGACGGATCGTCGATCCGCGGCTTCCAGGCGATCCACGAGTCCGACATGAAGCTGATCCCGGACCCGGCGACCGCGTTCGTCGACCCGTTCCGCGCCCGCAAGACGCTGGCGCTGAACTTCTCGATCGTCGACCCCTTCACCGACGAGGCGTACAGCCGCGACCCGCGCAACGTCGCCGCCAAGGCCGAGGCCTACCTCAAGGCCAGCGGGATCGCCGACACCGCGTACTTCGGGCCGGAGGCGGAGTTCTACGTCTTCGACGACGTGCGCTTCGAGACCAAGGCCAACGCCGGGTACTACTTCCTCGACTCGATCGAGGGCGCGTGGAACACCGGCGCCGAGCAGCCCGAGGGCAACCAGGCGTACAAGCCGCGCTACAAGGGCGGCTACTTCCCGGTGTCCCCGAACGACCACTTCGCCGACCTGCGTGACGAGATGGTCGCGCGGCTGATCGAGGTCGGGATCACGGTCGAACGCTCGCACCACGAGGTGGGTACGGCGGGCCAGGCCGAGATCAACCACAAGTTCGACTCGCTGCTGCACGCGGGCGACAAGCTGATGCTCTACAAGTACGTGATCAAGAACGTGGCGTGGGAGGACGGCCGTACGGCGACGTTCATGCCCAAGCCGATCTTCGGCGACAACGGCAACGGCATGCACTGCCACCAGAGCCTGTGGAAGGACGGCCAGCCGCTGTTCTACGACGAGCTCGGGTACGGCGGCCTGTCCGACCTCGGGCGCTGGTACATCGGTGGGCTCCTGAAGCACGCGCCGGCGCTGCTGGCGTTCACGAACCCGACGGTGAACTCGTACCACCGCCTGGTGCCGGGCTTCGAAGCGCCGGTCAACCTCGTGTACTCCCAGCGCAACCGCTCCGCGGCGGTCCGGATCCCGGTGACGGGGACCTCGGCGAAGGCGAAGCGGATCGAGTTCCGGGTGCCGGACCCGTCCTGCAACCCGTACCTCGCGTTCTCCGCGATGGTCATGGCCGGCATCGACGGCATCCGAAACAAGGTGGAGCCGCCGGAGCCGATCGACAAGGACCTCTACGAGCTGCCGCCGGACGAGCACTCCGCGGTGCAGCAGGTGCCGGGATCGCTGGACGAGGTGCTGGTCCACCTCGAGAACGACCACGAGTTCCTCCAGGAGGGCGGCGTCTTCACGCCCGACCTGATCGAGACGTGGATCGACTGGAAGCGGGCCAACGAGATCGACCCCATCCGCCTCCGCCCCCACCCGCACGAGTTCGAGCTGTATTTCGACATCTGATCCACGCAGGTCCTGGACCCGCAAGATCACCGCGAAAACGGCGGCTGACCTGTGGAAACGCCTCTCGGCGCTTCCCACGGTCTGCCGCCGTTTTCCATGATCATGTGTACCGATGTGTATCGGCGCCTCGCCGCTCCACCGCGCGGGTCCGCGACAGAGCTCTCAGGTAGGAACAGGCAGCCTAATCGCGAGTTGCTCGTCCGCGCTTGGGAAGTCGTCGGTCCGGTGCTCGTCATCGCCCGGTGTTGCAGCTCGTTGCGGTCCGGCTGGGTCAGTCGGAGCGATGCCCAACGAGTGGGTTCTCGTGCGCCTAGTTCTCACAAGCCCGACGTGCTCCCCGGTCTTCGGCTTATGGCGCACGCTGCAGGCGTGGCGTTGCGCGGGCGGCCGATGGTCTGGCGGCCTGGCTGAGCTCCCGCCGGTCGACAACCCCTCTCCCCCGCAGTCCTCACAACCAGCCAGGTTGAAAGTCGGAGCGGAAGGCGGCGGAGCCGATCACTTAGTGACGCCGAAGGCACTCTTGAGGCGCGGAGTGAAGACCCGGAGACTGGCGTGCGAGGAGGACGGGGCCTTGCACGGGACAGCTAGCGGCTATCTGCTGGTGCTGGGTTTCGGTTGATTTGTAGAGTGCGGAAATGCTGATCCGGGAGTGCACGGCCGCCGATGTGGAGCGGGTGGAGGAGGCATACCCGACGGGCGCGCATCGACGTCACGCTCGAACGGTAGAACGGCAACAGAGGGGTGAGTGCACGTTCTTGGTGGCTTGGGACGGTGAGGAGCCACTCGGTCATGGTGAGGTGATGTGGCAGGGGTGCAGTACCCCCGAGGTGCGCGCCGCATACCCGGAGTGCCCGGAGATCAACGGGCTGCGCGTATACCGGGCCGATCTGCGGGGCCAAGGGATAGGCACGGCTCTGATCCGATCGGCCGAGGGCCGAGCCCGGGAGCGAGGGTTTCAGTGGATCGGACTTGGCGTGAGCGATGACAATCCGAGCGCGGCGCGCCTGTATGAGCGACTCACGTATGACGCCGGTATGCGCTACACCGCGGTATGGAGCTCCGAGGATGATGCGGGCGTCAAGCGCGTCTTCGAGGATCCACGCACGTTCATGGTGCGGGATCTCACCACCTAGCTGTCGTGCTGTGCGTTGTGCCCGGTGAGCCCGAGGACGGCGCCCCGGCGCCGCCCGCAATGGGGTGGCTGGGCGGATGCGCCGCGTCGGCGGCACCGTGATGCCGGTGAGTCGATCAAGGCCGTGAGCGAGTACCTGGGCCATTCCGATGCAGAGTTCACTCTCCGGACTTACATCCACCTGATGCCACCAGCGCGGACCGGACGACGAAGGCTGTCGACGCGGCGCTAGGTGTACCGGATGTGTACTCTGGGGCCGCTGGCGAGGCATCGAGGCAGGTCAGCGGCCCACTTCGACATCTAGGACCTGAGGGTCTGGGGAACGGCGGCTGGCCTTGGTTTCTTGGTCGGCCGCCGTTTCTGTTGTCGGATCGTGGCCTGCGCGTTCGTAGCAGGGGTGAGCGGCCGTCCACTCGGGGACGCGCGCCCCGAGCCACAGGAGGATCATCATGCGTTATCTGGTTTCCGTGATCGACGACGAGATCACCAGCTCCATCCCCCACGAGCAGTCCGCGGCCGAGGCCGGCCCCGCGGCGTTCAACTCCCGACTGCGGGCCGACGGACACTGGGTCTTCGCCGGCGGGCTCGCGGCGCCCTCGACGGCCACTGTCATCGACAACCGTGCCGGGGCCGCGGTGGTCAGCGACGGCCCGTACCTGGAGTCGAAGGAGTACCTCGGCGGCCTCTGGATCATCGAAGCCCCCAACCTCGACGTGGCGCTCGAGCTCGCCGCCGAAGGGTCGAAGGCCTGCAACCGCAAGGTCGAGGTGCGGCCGTTCGCGTGACCCCTAGGGTTCGGCCTTATGAACCTGAACGACTACCAGGTGGCCGCCCTGCGTACGGCCGCGCCGAGAGACAAGCACAACGAGCTGTTCCATCTGCTGCTCGGGCTGGTCGGCGAGACGGGTGAGATCGCCGAGAAGGCAAAGAAAATCGTGCGCGACAAGGACAGCGACTTCTCCCAATGGGACCTGGAAGATCTCACGAAGGAGCTCGGCGACACGCTCTGGTACGTCGCTGTCATCGCGGACTACTTCGACGTTCCGCTGGAGGATGTCGCTCAGCTGAACCTCGCCAAGCTCGCCGACCGCCAGCAGCGAGCCGTGCTCGGCGGCAGCGGCGACAATCGCTAGGCGGATCATGCGTGACGAGGACCGCACCCCTCCCCGCGTCCACCTTCTCTGTGGTCTCGTCGCGGCCGGCAAGACGACCTACGCCCGGAGGTTGGAGGCAGAACTGCCCGCCGTACGGTTCACGCTCGACGAATGGATGCTCCGGCTGTACGGGCTGAGCTACGACGACCCGGCGTACGTGGCGAGGCTCGAGGGATGCACGTCGCTCATCTGGGACACCGCGGTACAGGTGTTGAGGCTGGGCCACGACGTCGTCCTGGACTGGAACCAATGGAGCGTCGATCGACGCAGCAGTTGGCGCGAGCGGGCAGCGGCGTCGGGATGCCGGGTCGTCCTCCACCACCTCGACGTGTCCGTGGAGACCGCCACCGAGCGGGCGCGGGGGCGGGACGAGGAGGGCGGTGCCGGCGTTCATCGCGTCGACGACGCTGGCGTCCGACACTCGGCGACGATCTTCGAGCCGCCGACAGCCGAGGAAGGGATCGAGATTTTGACCATCTCACCCTGAAAGCCGTCGTACGGTGTCGGGCATGGCGAGCCAGATCGTCGACCGGCTCCTGCAGTCGGACGAGCCGTCGGTGCGGTGGCGGGTGCGGGCTGAGGTGCTGGGTGAGGCGGTGGACTCCCCCGCGATGCGGCGGCTGCGGGAGGAGGTCCGGCGGTCGGCGCGGGTCTCGGCGCTGCTGAACGAGCGGGGGCGGGCGATCTCCGTCTATGCGAAGTGGCAGGGGGCTCACTGGGTCCTCGCCGCGCTCGCGGACCTCGGCTATCCGCCCGGCGACGACGGCCTGCGAGAGATGGCCGAGCGGGTCCAGGACACCTGGCTGAGCGACGACTTCTACGAGGAGTTCGAGCCCGCCAGCAAGGCCACCGTCTACAGCCGGCGCGGCGTGCCAGTGATGCAAGGCCGCCACCGACGTTGCGCCTCTCAGCAGGGCAACGCGCTGCGCAGCCTCGCCAGGCTCGGGCTGACCGACGACCAGACCCCCAAGCTTGTCGAACGCCTCCAACACTGGCAGTGGCCCGACGGCGGCTGGAACTGCGACAAGAACCCGGCCGCCGACACCTCCGCGCTCGCCGAGACGGTGCTGCCGATCCGCGGCCTCGCGGCGTACGGCAGTGAAGAAGCCAAGGCAACCGCGCACCAAGCCGCCGAGGTCCTCCTCACCCGCCGGCTCCTCTACCGCCGCACCGACGGCCAGCTGATCAACAAGGAGTTCGCCAAGCTGCACTACCCGCTCTACTGGCACTACGACGTCCTCGGCGGCCTCCGCGCGTTGTCGGAGCTCGGCGAGGCAGCGATCCGCGACGACCGGGCGAACGACGCACTCGACCTCCTCGAGAGCAAGCGCCTCGAGGACGACGGCTGGCCCGCCGAGGCGCGCTACTACAAGAAGACCACTGACGAGATCGCCCTCGGCAACGACTTCGTGCACTGGGGCGGCACCAGCACCCGCCGGCTGAACGAGTGGACCACGCTCGACTCCCTCTACGTCCTCCGCGCGTCCGGCCGGCTGAGTACAGCGTGACGGCATCCTTCGCGGGCTGGCCGCGCGAGGCCTTCGATGTGCTCCTCCAGCTCGACGGCGAGCCGTCGGAGGAGGTGCGGCAGCGGTGCCGGGCCGATCGGGAGCAGCTGGTGCGGCAGCCGATGATCGCGCTGATGAACGATGTGGCCGATGCCGACGGGGCGTACGAGGACTTCTCGGTCTGGTCGTACGCCAAGCTGGCCTGGTACTGGCAACATCAGCCCGCGGTCGTTCGGATCCGGAAGTTTCTCGAGCTCTCGTTGGGATTCGACCTCGACGGCCTGCGGGTCCAGGGCGCGTGGTGGTACGCGGACAGCACGCAGGTCGAGCGCTATCGCCGCGCTGTCGGCGACGACGCGAGTGGCGAGCAGCTCGCAACGATCCTCGATGCCCTACGCACCAAGGGATTCAGCATCACCGGCGACGTGATGAAGCGCGTCCCGCGCGGCTACGACAAGGATCATCCACGGGCAGAGCTCCTCAAGCACCGAACGGTCAGAGTCCAACGCCCGTTGGGATGTGACGACTGGCTGCACACCCCGGGGGTCGTCGACCGCGTTCTGGAGGTGTTCGGCGAACTGAGGCCGATGATGGCGTGGTTCGCTACCCACGTCTCGGTCTAGACGCGCTACGATCGCGGTCGAGTCCCCTGGGTTCTGACCCAACCCGCCCGCACGCTCAGCGGCCAACGAGCGTGATGGCTGGTTGGTGCCCACGATGGCGTACGTTCCCCTCCTCCTTGTCGACGGTCACAATCTGCTCTGGCGAGCCTGGTACGGGTTCCCCGCCCGCATCCGGAACCGCGACAAGACCCGCGACGTCACCGGAGTCTTCGGCTTCTTCGCCCTCCTCCGCGTCGCGACGCGCGACCTGCCAGACCAACCAGAGATCGTCGTCGTCTTCGACGGCGAGAACGCGTGGGGCGAACGGCAGGAGATTCACCCACAGTACAAGGCACATCGGCCCACCGATTAAGCAGCGATGGCACCGATCAAGCAGCTCGCGAACGTCATCCGAGGGCTCGACGCGACCGGCATCACGCACGTCTGCCAAGACACAGCCGAGGCGGACGACGTCATCGCCACCCTCGCCCAGCAAGAAGAGCGAGACACCTGGATCATGTCCTGCGACCGCGACTTCTACCAACTGGTCAACGAACGTACGCGAATCCTCAACACCACAAGGAGATCCGACCAACGCGTCATAGACAAGACGGGGATCGAGAAACGTTTCGGCATCACACCGTCCCAATGGTGCGACCGCGCCAGCCTGGTGGGCGACCGGTCCGACGGCATCCCCGGTGTGCGTGGCGTCGGCAGCATCACCGCCGCACGCCTACTCGAAGGCGGACTCACCCTCGAAGAGCTGCCGGGATCCGGCAGACTCCAAGGCAAGCTCGGCGCACGCATTCGCCAACAATGGAGCGACCTCGAACGCTGGAAAAGCCTTGCCCAGCTACGCAAAGACCTCGACGTCGCTCCACCAAGCGGCACCGCCTCACCAGAACTCCCACCAGCGCCCAAGGTCCTCGAGACCCTCGACCTCTGGTGAAGCTCAGAAAGGCTGGAACGACTCGAAGCTCGGCTCGAACGGCTCCGGCACCCGGTACGCGGCCAGCCGTTCCGACCCGACAGCGACCGGCTCGAAGCCCAGGTCGCGCTCGAAGTACCGCACCGCTGTCGCCACCGACGGCCAGCGAATGTCGTCCAGCACGATCACGCCGCCCGGACGCACGAGCTTGCGCAGGAAGTACAGGTCGACGAACACCTCGTGGAACCGGTGACTGCCGTCCACGAAAGCCGCGTCCGCCACATACCCCTCGGCCAGCAGGCCAGGCAGCGCCAACGACGACGGCTCGACCAGCAGCCTCGCGATCCGGTCGAGCCCCGCCGACCGAAGCTGCTCCCAACCGACACCGGACCACGCGGTCTCCTGGAACGGGTCGATGACCACATGGGACGGCGCATCGCCACCCACGGTCAGCAATGCCTCGCCAATCGCCAGGCTGGACGCCGCGTACGCCAAGCCCACCTCGACCACGCGCGACACCCGCTCCGCCACCAACAGGTCCCGCAGCGCGTCGCACGACTCCACCGGCACCGAGATCCGGCCGAAGTCACCCGGCGCGTCCCGCAGCACAGGCGGCCCGTTCAACGACAGCTGGCGACGTACTTCGCGGACCGCGCCTACTTGATCAGCACCCACTGGTCACCCCTACGCTCCTCTTGTGATCGACGAACCAACCGACAAAGCACCGCTCGCGGACGACAAGGTCGCCCTGCACGACTGGGCGGACGACGACGCCGACTGGTACGCCGACGCCGTACGCGACGAGCAGATCCAACGTTTCACGACCGAGTCCGCCACGCTCACCGCGGCCGAGGTGCGAGACGCCATCGCCAGGCTGCACGCGGACGACAACGCCGCCGGCTTCGTCATCTGCGACGCGACCAGCGGCGAACGGCTCGGCAACATCGCCATCACGCGCGCGGACCAGCTCGCCGACGTCTCGTACTGGGTCGCGGCGGAAGGCCGGGGCCGCGGCGTCGCGGCGAGCGCGCTGAAGCTGATCGCCACCTGGGCCGAACGCCACTGGCAGGTCGAGGAGATCGAGCTCAAGACCCACGCCGACAACGTCGCGTCGCAACGGGTCGCCGAGCGAGCCGGCTTCGTCCGCGCACCCGAACGGGACGCCAAGCCGCTGGTGAAGGCGGGCGAGACCTGGCCGACGACCGCGTACGTCCGTCGGTCGAGCTGAGGGCCAGACGTTCAGGCCGACGGGTTGGGCCGCTCCGCCGGCGGCTCCTTCTCCGGGTCCGGGTTCGTCGAACTGTCCTGCTTCGACAGCTCGTTCACCCGTGCCTCGATGCGCGCGATGACAGCCTTGAGCCGGTCGATCTCGTTGCCCTGGCTGATGAGGTACTCCGACGCATGCGGCGGCGTCGATCCGGGCGGCGCCTGCGGGTTGCGCAGTCGCTCGAACCACACGAGGTCCGCGGTGCGCTGCGCGATCTTCTCGATGTCCTCAGGCGTCACTTCGTCCTCCGGTGGTACATAGGGTCCGTTCGTCTCGAACGACACGTGCACGTGGTCGGTGTGGGGGTTGCTGCCGGTGTACGCCCGCCACGACCAGGGTGGATTGCTGGCCGGCGAGGCGATCCGCCTGTTCCAGATGAGGTACGTGACGTTCAGGCGGGCGCGGTTGGCGAGCACGTACGCCGAGATCTCGTTGCCGATGAAGTTGCGCTTCGGGCCCGGGTTGTCCACACCCCCGCCGAGCTCGTACGTCATGAAGTCGAGCGCCAACCCGCGAGCATGGTCACCGGTGCCGCGACCGGGCGCACCCCAGATGAAGTACAGGACCCACCGCTCGGCGATCTCCTCCGCGACCGGCCTGACGTGGGACTTCACCGGACCGATGTTCGTCACCACATTGGGCAATGGCATCAGCCGAAATCCTCCGAATCGATCGCAGGCCAGAGAAATCTGTCTCGGCCACGCCGTGCCCACTCGTCCGTGTCGAAACCGCAGGGGAACAAGGTAACTCCTCGCGCGGCCCAGGATCCACCGAGTCCGTCAGTTAGGTTCGGATCCATGCTGATCGTTCACGATGAGTTCGACGTCGACGATGATCCCGCACGTATCGACAGGGACGCGGTGTGGGCGTACCTCTCGACGGACGCGTACTGGGGTCGCTGGCGGTCCCGTGCGGTCGTAGAGCAGCAGGTCAGCGGCGCGTGGCGGGTCGTCGGTATGTACGAGCGGCAGACCGGGCGCATGGTCGGCTTCGCCCGCGCGCTGTCGGACGGACTCGCGCTTGCGTACCTCGCTGACCTGTACGTTCTGGAGGAGGCGCGCGGTCGCGGGCTGGGCAAAGAGTTGGTACGCGCGATGATCGACCTCGGTCCTGGTGCGGCGTTTCGCTGGATGCTGCACACGAAGGACGCGCACGGCCTCTACAAACAGTTCGGGTTCGAACCACCTGACGACACCTACCTTGAACGGCGAGCAAAGACGGCATGACACTTCCGGCCAGATGCTTGCATTGCCCACCGACAAAGGGACATGGTCGGAAGGACCGACGACCTCAGACGTGATGGTGGTGCCGCAATGCCCACGAACCGTACTGTCGTTCGACTCCTCACCCTCCTCGTCAGCCTGACCGGCGCGTTCGCGCTCCTGCTCAGCGGGACCGCGAACGCCGAACCTCCCAACATCCCGTCCGAGTCCACCGCGAGATCGCAGCTCGCGAGCCTCACGGTGGCGCCGGACGGGTCGCAGACCGGCTACAGCCGGGAGAAGTTTCCGCACTGGGGCAACCAGGGCGACAGCTGCAACACGCGCGAAGTCGTGCTGGAACGTGACGGCACGAACGTCGAGACCGGCACGAACTGCGCGCCGACCTCGGGCAGCTGGTTCAGCCCGTACGACGGCGCGACCTGGTCCGACCCGGCCGACGTCGACATCGACCACGTGGTGCCGCTCGCTGAGGCGTGGCGGTCGGGCGCTTCGGGCTGGACGACGGCGCAGCGGGCCGCGTTCGCGAACGACCTGAACGATCCGCAGCTCATCGCGGTGACCGACAACGTCAACCAGTCCAAGGGCGATCAGGAGCCCGAGGCGTGGAAGCCGCCGCTGACCAGCTACTGGTGCACGTACGCGCGGATGTGGATCGGCGTGAAGTTCTCGTGGGACCTCACGGTCGAGTCGGCCGAGGTGTCCGCGTTGAACGACATGTTGAGCCGCTGCTGAGGCCTGGTACGCTCCCTTTCGTGCAGAAGCGCTATTGGTTTAGCAGGCCGGCCCTGGATGGGCTCGGCGGCGACCACGTGCGCTGACCCACCATCCAGAGCCGGCGAAGGCAGGAGCGGATTTTCGCTCCTGCCTTTTCGTTTGCCCCCAGGCGAGCCGGACTGCTGGACACGGGACGGCTCCGTTGAGAAAGGAACCGTCCGCATGAACGAGTCGCTCTCCGAGTCGGTCAGAGACGTACGCATCGGCGCCGCGCGGCCCTTGCTGTCACCGGCGTTGCTCCGCGACGAACTCCCGCTGTCCGACGCCGCGGCGAAGGTCGTTGTCCGTGGCCGACATGAGGTCACCCGCGCACTCTGCGGCGAGGACGAACGATTGCTCGTCGTCGTCGGCCCTTGTTCGGTTCACGATCCGGCGGCGGCGCTCGAGTACGCACAACGGCTCGCGGTGTTGAACGAGGACGTCAAGGACGACTTGCTCGTGGTGATGCGGGTGTACTTCGAGAAGCCGCGTACGACGTTGGGCTGGAAGGGTCTGATCAACGACCCGGATCTGGATGGGACGTACAACGTCAACAAGGGCTTGCGCGCGGCCCGGAAGATCCTGCTCGGCGTGCTCGATCTGGGGCTGCCAGCGGGGTGTGAGTTCCTCGACCCAATCATCCCGCAGTACATCGCCGACACCGTGTCGTGGGGCGCGATCGGCGCACGTACGTCGGAGAGCCAGGTGCACCGGCACCTCGCGAGCGGCCTGTCGATGCCTGTGGGCTTCAAGAACTCGACCAGCGGCGACGTGCAAGGCGCGGTTGACGCCGTGGGCGCGGCCGCGGCATCGCACGTGTTCACGGGGATCAACGAGGACGGGCTCGCGTCGATTCTCACCACGCGCGGCAACCCCGACTGCCACGTGATCCTGCGCGGCGGCCAGACCGGCACGAACTACGATGCGTCCAGCGTGGCTGGCGCGCGCGAGCGGCTGGCGAAGGCCGGCGTGCTGGACCGGGTGGTCGTCGACGCCAGCCACGGGAACAGCGGGAAGGACCACAAACGCCAGCCCCTGGTGGCCGAGGACGTGGCTTCGCGGATCGCTACGGGTGACCGGGGTGTGGTCGGGATGATGCTGGAGAGCTTCCTCGTGCCGGGGCGACAGGATCTGGTGGACGGCCAGGTCAACGGTCTCGTGTACGGGCAGAGCATCACCGACGCCTGCATGGGCTGGGACACCACCGCCGACGTCCTCCACGGCCTGGCGACCGCCGTACGCACGAGGCGGTCGGCGCAGGTTCCGGCCTGACTGCTGCCACCGAGGTCCTCGCGGTTCGGACGCGGATCGCGAGGACTTGTCGGTGGGGTCTGTGAGACTTCTCGGCACCACGAAGTTCGGCGTGTGTGGGCGTCGACGGACCACAGGAGGAGTCCGCCATGCCCAAGCGCACCAAGGCACGCCGCGTTGCCAGGAGATCAGCTCGGAGCCGCCGCAGCCGCTCTCGTTCCGCCAGTGCCACCGCGACCGTCACGGCGCCGGCGAGAAGCCGACATCAACAGCTGGTCGAGCTGCTTCTCCTTCGAGAACGCACCACGGCGATCATCGAGAGCTGGGTGCTCGAGGCGCAGCTCGCCCTGTTCACCGGAGACCGTAGGAGGCTGGCGAAATGCCTACGCCACCTGGGGAATCCCGACCTCGCCGACGTGGTCGGGCGCGTGCTCGATGTACGGATGTCGCGCCAGCTCCAGCTCGTGCGACTGCGCGGCTGGTCGCACGAGCAGCTCGAGGAGTTCGCCCCGCGAGCTCTGGGCGAGGAACCCGCCCGACTCGGACTTCTGCTCGACGCGCTGGCGGAACGCGCGCAACGGAGCGGGCCAGCTCGTGTCGATGACCTGTCCACTGCCATCTTTGTGGACCTTTGGCTCGCCATCGTTTCTCTCTACGAGCCCACTGACAGGTTGGAGTTGCCTCGTCTGCATGGGGGTTAGCGCGGGTCACACTCGCGTCGAAGCCTTGTCTACCGCTGTCTTCGTTGACCTTGGGCTCGCCATCGTCACCTCGACTGTCGGCGCGCCACTTTCACTCACCGGGTGCTACTTCGCCCACCGAGTTGCTATCTCGCGCGTTCCGTCACTCCCGTCCTCTTCACCCATCGTCTCCTCGTGGGGGTGCTGTTTTCTGTTGTTTTTCCCTGCTGTGCTTGGGTGATGGAGCTGGTCGGGCTGTGGCGGCGGTCGATTGTGGTGGCCGGTCCGGGGCGCGTCAAGGGCGCCTCTCTGGGGCGCTTCGCGGAGGAGAGAGGCGTCGCTTCGCGACCGCTTTGCGGCCCTTGACTCGCCCCGGACCGGCCACCAGTTTGATACGCGCCGCCCCTGCCCCGGGAACAGTTCCCCGGGACAGGCCTGCCTGCGCCTTGGGTTTGTTGCCGTGTTGCGGCTGTTTGTGGGGCCCGCCGTCGCTTGTGGTGGCGATGATGTCGGGAGGTTTCCCTTGCTGGGTTGGGCATTAGGCCGATTCGGCTGGTAGAATTCTGCTATGGAATCGACTACCTGCTCGAACACCACCGGCACCGCCGATGGTGTGTCGGCGTGGTCGATGTCCGATGACCAACTCGCCAGCGCACTCCTCGACAACGCCACCGAGCTGAACCAGCTTGAGGGCCGGCGGCTCGAGCTGATCCGCGAGGCCGACGCCCGCAACCTCGCCGTCACCGCTGGTGCGGCGAACACCGCGCAGTGGGTCGCCGGTCGGCTTCGGGTCCCGACTGCGGAGGCCGGGGCGATGGTGAAACTGGCCAGCCACCTCGACGCCGAGCTTCCTGCCACCGCGCAAGCGTTGGCTGAGGGCGAGATTTCTGTTCCGCACGCACGAGTGATCTCCCGGGTCGTGACGATGCTGCCCTCCCACATCGCCACCCCGGAGCTCCGCTCCGAGGTGGAGGCGACCCTGCTGAAGCAAGCCGCCATCTTCGACCCCAAAGCCTTGTCGAAGGTCGGGAACAGGCTCTTGGAGACCGTCGCGCCGGACCTGGCTGACCAGGTCCTGGAGTTGAAGCTCAAACAAGAAGAGGCCAGCGCCGAACGGGACCGGTTCCTCCGCATGACCTTCGACGCCACGTCAGGGACGTGGCGGGTCACCGCCCGGCTCCCCAAGATGGTCGGGGAACGCCTCAAACTTGTCCTCGACCCGCTCGCCGCACCCCAGCCCGGACCCGACGGACGTGACACCCGCCTCCCCGAACAACGCAACGTCGACGCATTGGATGAGGCCTGCCGGCGGTTGTTGGCCGACAAGCTCGTTCCCTCCCACGGTGGGAACCCCACCCAGCTCGTCGTCACCCTCACCCAGACTGGTGGCCGGACCCTGCACACCGGGATCGAACTGTCCCGCAAACTCGTCGACCAGCTCATGTGTGAGGCCGACCGCACCTACCTCGTCAAGCCCGAGGACCAGCCCGGCCGCGTCACACTGCTGACCGACGCCCAGCAGCGGCTGTTCCAGGGCAAGCTGCGTCGGTTGCTCGAGCTTCGCGATGGTGGGTGTGCGTTCCCCGGCTGTGACCGGCCACCCGGCTGGTGCCACGCCCACCACGTCACCCCCTGGAGCAAAGGCGGACCCACCACCCGCGACAACGGCGTCCTACTCTGCGGCTACCACCACCGGTTAATCCACCAAGGTGCGTGGCAAGTCCGCATCGCACTCGACGGCTTACCCGAGTTCTTACCCCCCGACTGGATCGACCCCCACCAACGACCACTCCGCAACCACCGCCTCACCCCAGCCGCCTAATGGGACCTGATCGGCGAGCCTCGAACGGATGATGTCTGGTTGGAGGAACGCTGGTCGCCGAGCCGCTGGCCGGTAAGCACTTCTGCCGCCTGGATCGATGTTCGACTCCTAGGGTTAGATCGTGCGCCGGCCGGTTGGTGAGGCTTCCTGTAGCGCTGATGGGGTGTCGTGCCCGTCGATGATGGCGTGAGCACTGATCCATTAGGTTGCCGCCGGGTTGCCTTCGGCTCGGACAGGTTCCAGCGACTCGGCGCACCTTGGGAGGTGATCGATGATCTTCGTTGGCGATGACTGGGCCGAGGATCATCACGACATTCACGTGATGGACGACAACGGTGAACGGTTGGCCTCGCGCCGGCTGCCGGAAGGGCTGCCCGGGATCCGGGCGTTGCATGACGTGGTCGCCAGCCACGCCGCCGTCCATGCCGAGGATCATGGCGTGGACCCGGCCGGGGTGGTGGTCGGGATCGAGACCGACCGTGGACTGTGGGTCAACGCGTTGGTCGCGGCCGGGTACCAGGTGTATGCGATCAACCCACTGGCGGTGGCCCGCTACCGCGACCGCCACCATCTGTCGGGAGCCAAGTCCGACGCCGGTGATGCGAAACTGCTCGCCGACCTGGTCCGCACCGACCGCCACAACCACCGGCCGATCGCCGGTGACAGTGCGGGTGCTGAGGCTGTCAAGGTGTTGGCCCGCGGCCACCAGAACCTGATCTGGGCCCGCACCAGGCAGACCAACGCGCTGCGCTCGGCGCTGCGCGAGTACTACCCGGGCGCGCTGGTCGCCTTCGACGATCTCACCGACCGGGACGCGCTGGCCGTGCTCGAGCGCGCGGCGACCCCCGACCAGGGTGCCCGGCTGAGCGTCTCGTCGATCCGGTCAGCGCTGAAGCAGGCCGGGCGCCGCCGCAACCTCGACACCCGGGCCCGCGAGATCCAGGCCGCGTTGCGCACCGAGCAGCTGGCCGCACCCGTCCCAGTGGCGGCCGCGTTCGCGGCCACCACCCGCGCCGCGGTCGGCATCATCGCCGAGATGAACCGCCAGATCAGCGAGCTCGAAACCGAACTCGCAGCCCATTTTGAGCACCACCCGGACGCCGACATCTACCGCTCCCTGCCAGGACTCGGTGTCATCCTCGGCGCCCGGGTGCTCGGTGAGTTCGGGGACGACCCCACTCGCTACACCACCACCAAGTCTCGCAAGAACTACGCCGGCACGTCACCGTTGACCATCGCCTCGGGCAAGAAACGCGCCGTGCTCGCCCGCCACGTCCGCAACCGCCGCCTCTACGACGCCATCGACGCCTGGGCCTTCTGCTCCCTCACCCGAAGCCCCGGAGCACGCGCCCTCTACGACCAACACCGCGCCGCCGGCGACCTCCACCACCAAGCCCTCCGCGCCCTCGGCAACCGCCTCGTCGGCATCCTCCACGGATGCCTACGCCACCACACCCACTACGACGAACACACCGCCTGGGCCCACCGAAACCAAGATCAACAAACCGCCGCTTGACAACTTACGGACCTGGGGTGTCTAACCAGCGGCCGGGGCCGGCGGAGCGCGCGCCGACCGCCTGCGGTCACCCCACACGGCCAACCACCCCACTACCTGCCGTCCACCCCACGTAAGGGGCCAATGATCATGTAAACATGATCATTGGCCCCAGGCGCCGCGTGGTGTGGGCGGTTGCGGGGATGGTCAGCACGCGTGCCGCTGGGTAGGCGGGTCAGCCCCAGAAGAGGCGGTCGACGACGGCGCGGGCGTGGCGGGTTTCGCGGCGGTAGTCCTCGACGAACTCGCCGACCGCGAGCGACTCGTAGCCCAGCAGTTCGGCCACGGCGGCGAGGTCGCGGGCGTCGCGGGGCAGGACGTCGGACGACTTCGCGCGGACCAACACGACCGCGTTCCGGGCACGGCTCACCATCCGCCACGCCGAGGTCAACGCCAAGGCGTCGGAGGGCGACACCAGCCCGGCCTCCACCGCGGCCTGCAGAGCCGCCGCGGTACGAGTGGTCCGCAGCCCGGGGACGCGCGCGGCGTGCTCCAGCTGCAACAGCTGCACCGTCCACTCGACGTCGGCCAACCCACCCGGCCCCAGTTTGGTGTGCGTCGTCGGGTCCGCTCCGCGCGGCAGCCGTTCGGCGTCGACCCGCGCCTTGATCCGCCGGATCTCCCGCAGGTCCGCCTCCGTCACTCCCGACGGCGGCCACCGCAGCGGATCCACCAAGGCGGCGAACCGCGACCGCAGGTCGGCATCACCACACCGCGGGTCCGCGCGCAGCAGCGCCTGCGCTTCCCACACGTGCGACCAACGCCCGTAGTAGGCGGCGTACGAAGCCAACGACCGCACGACCGGCCCCTGCCGCCCCTCCGGCCGCAGCCCCAGGTCGAGCACGAACGGTGGGTCCGTCGCCGGCAACGAGACCAGCCGGCGCAGCTCCCCCACCACCGCGAACGCCGCGTCGGACGCCGCCTTCTCGTCCGCGCCCGGCAGCGGCTCGTACACGAACATCAGGTCGACGTCGCTGCCGTACCCCATCTCCCGCCCACCGAAGCTGCCCATCGCGATCGCCGCCAGCCGCATCGGCGACGGCGACGGCGCCGAGCCCGCGCGTTCCAGCGACCGGGTCGCGGCCCGCAGCCCGCCCGACACGGTCGCGGAAGCGATCGTCGTCAAGGCCGAGCCGACCTCCGCCACCGACAGCAGCCCGAGCAGATCGGCCGCAGCCGTACGGAACAGCTCCCGCCGCCGCACCCCCCGCACCGCGAGGATCGCCTGCTCCGGGTCGTCGTACCGGTTGACCGCCGCCAGCACCTCCGACTCGAGCTGCTCCGCCGAACGCGGCCGCAGATCTTCGTCGCGCGCCAGCATCTCGACCGCCTCCGGCGCCCGGCGCAGCAGGTCGACGACGTAGCGCGAGGTCGCGAGGATGCGCGCGTACCGTTCGGCGACCACGCCCTCGTCGCGCAGCAGCCGCAGGTACCAGGGCGTCGAGCCGAGGTCGTCGGAGATCTGCCGGAACGCCAGCAACCCCGAGTCCGGATCCGGGCCGTCGGCGAACCAGCCGAGCATCACCGGCAGCAACGTGCGCTGGATCGCCGCCCGCCGCGATACCCCCGCGGTGAGTGCCTCCAGGTGCCGCAGCGCCGCGGACGGGTCGGCATAGCCGAGCGCGGTGAGCCGCTGCCGCGCCGCCTCCGGGGTGAGCCGCGCCTCCGACCCCGGGATGCGGGCGACCGCCGCGAGCAACGGCCGGTAGAAGAGTTTCTCGTGCAGCCGCCGCACCTCGCGGGCATGCCGCCGCCAGGTGTCGAGCAGCTCCGTCACCGGCTTCGTCATCATGCCGAGCGAACGCCCGAGGCAGCGCAGCTGCCGCTCGTCCTCCGGCAGCACGTGCGTGCGGCGCAGCCGGGACAGCTGCAGCCGGTGCTCGAGCGTGCGCAGGAAGCGGTACGCCGAGGCCAGCGCGGCGCCGTCCTCGCGACCGACGTACCCGCCCGCGGTCAACGCGGCGAGCGCGACCAACGTGTTCGCGCTGCGGATCGACTCGTCCGCGCGGCCGTGCACGAGCTGCAGCAGCTGTACGGAGAACTCCACGTCGCGCAGCCCGCCCGGCCCGAGTTTCAGCTGGCGATCGACCTCGTCGACCGGGAGGTGGTCGACGACGCGCCGCCGCATCGCCTGCACGTCGTCGACGAAGTGGTCCCGATCGGCCGCCGTCCACACCATCGAGGTGACCGCGTCGACGTACGCCTGCCCGAGCGCCGGATCGCCCGCGACTGGGCGAGCCTTGAGCAGGGCTTGGAACTCCCAGGTCTTGGCCCAGCGCTCGGCGTACGCGAGGTGGCTCGCGAGCGTACGGACGAGCGCACCCGACTTGCCCTCCGGCCGCAGCCCCGCGTCCACCGGCCAGAGCGTGCCCTCGGCGGTGTGCTCGGAGCAGATCCGCATCAGCTGGGTCGCGAGCTGCGTCGCGGTCTTGAGCGCCGGGGCGTCCGGCTCATCGTCATCGACCGGCTCGGCGACGAAGAGCACGTCGACGTCGCTCACGTAGTTCAGCTCGCGACCGCCGCACTTGCCGAGCCCGATCACGGCCAGCCGGCACGGCGCCGCCGACTCGGGCAGGCGCGCGCGAGCGATCGCCAGCGCGGCCTCGAGCGCACCCGCCGCGAGGTCGGCGAGCTCGGCCGCGACCTCGTCGACGGTGAGGTGGTCGGTGAGGTCGCGCGCGGCGAGCCGGAGCAGCAGGCGCCGGTACGCGATCCGCAGCGCGTCGAGCGCGTCGATGCCGCCGCTCGTGGCGACGGGTTCGGCGGCCGCCGGGTCGGCGCCGACCGCGGCGAGCAGCGTCGCCCGGCGGCCGGCGGCGTCGGGATGGGAGAGCACGAGCTGAGGGTCGGCGAGCTCGCGCCAGTGCTCGGGATGCCGGATCAGATGCTGGCCGAGCCCCGTACTCGCGCCGAGCACGGCGAGCAGTCGTACGCGCAGCCGCTCGTTGTCGGCGAGGGCTTGTTCCAGCTCGGCCCGATCGGTCGCGGCCGAGACGACGGACCCGAACAGGTCGAGCGCCTGGTCGGGATCGGCGGCCTTGGCGACAGCGTCGAGGACGACCTCGGCGACCGGACCGAGATCGGCCAGCCTCCGTTCGGCTGCCGTCGCGTCCGCGAAGCCGAGCCGTACCAGCTGCCCCGCACTCGTGACCATCGACGCCGACCCTATCCGCCGCGGTCAGCGCGAGGGGTCGGTCAGAGCGGCGGGTCCTCGTACACGCGACGTTCCTCGACGACCGGACCCCGCGCGGCGCGCCGGCGCGGTCCCCAGACGGCGACGACCAGGATCAGGCCTATCGCGCCCGCGACCATGAGGATCCAGCCGATGACCGAAATGTCGACTCCGGACACCTCGAAGTCCACCGCGAAGGCCAGGATCGCCCCGAGCGCGATCAACAGCACTCCTGCTCCGATGCCCATCTGCTCCACCTCGACGTAGGGAACTCGCCCGCTCAGTCGGGCCGGTCAGGTGGGTATGCCACTTTCAGCCACGGTGAAACGAATCCCGGCCAGGAGCGGCCGCTAGGGTCGAGAGAGAACCAGGCCAAGGAGGCGTTGTGGGCAAGCGGCGTGAGAAGTGGATCGACCCGGCGAACTGGGCGAGTCTCAAGCCGTTCGGCATCGGCGAGGGCAGGCCGAACAACTACAAAGAAATCGTCAAGGCCGTCGGCGAGAACAAGGACCAGCTGAAGTACGCCTGGAAGATCCTCACCGAGGGCACCTGCGACGGCTGCGCGCTCGGCACCAAGGGCATCCGCGACTGGACCATGCGCGAGGTCCACCTCTGCAACATCCGCCTCCGCCTGCTCCGCCTCAACACGATGCCGCCGCTCGACGCCGGCGTACTGAACGACGTCGCCAACCTCCGCGGCAAGAAGAGCACGTACCTGCGCGAGCTCGGCCGGCTGCCGTTCCCGATGATCCGGCGCGCGGGCGACCCCGGCTTCACGCGGATCGGCTGGGACGAGGCGCTCGACCTCGCCGGTGAGAAGCTGCGCGCGTCCGACCCGTCGCGCTTCGGCACGTACCTCACCAGCCGCGGCGTACCGAACGAGAACTACTTCGCCGCCCAGAAGGCGATGCGCGCGATGGGCTCGAACAACATCGACAACGCCGCCCGCATCTGCCACTCCCCCAGCACGTTCGGGCTCAAGGGCGCACTCGGCGTCGCGGCGACCACGTGCTCGTACTCGGACTGGATCGGCTCCGACCTGATCGTGTTCGTCGGCTCCAACCCAGCCAACAACCAGCCGGTCGCGATGAAGTACCTCTACCACGCGAAGAAGGCCGGCACGAAGATCGTCAGCATCAACCCGTACCGCGAGCCCGGCATGGAGCGCTACTGGGTGCCGTCGAACGTCGAGAGCGCGGTGTTCGGTACGAAGATCTCCGACCGCACGTTCCAGATCAACATCGGCGGCGACATCGGTTTCCTCAACGGGGTCGCGAAGTCGATGGTCGACAACGACTGGATCGACCGCGAGTTCGTCGACGAGCACACCACCGGGTACGACAGCCTGAAGGACAGTTTGGCCAACCAGAGCTGGGAAGCTCTCGAGGCGACCGCCGGCGTCGACCGGAGCGAGATGATCGAGCTCGCCCGGATGATCGGCAAGGCGAAGACAGCGATCTTCGTGTGGAGCATGGGCGTCACCCAGCACGAGGTCGGCGAGGACAACGTGCGCGCGATCATCAACCTCGGCCTGACGAAGGGCTTCGTCGGCCGCCCGAACTGCGGGCTGATGCCGATCCGCGGCCACTCCGGCGTGCAGGGCGGCGCCGAGATGGGCGCGTACTCCACCGCGCTGCCCGGCGGCCTGCCGATCACCGACGAGACCGCGGCCAGCTTCGCGGACCAGTGGGGGTTCGACGTTCCCACCTGGACCGGCCAGACCGCGCCGGAGATGATCGACGCCGGATACGAGGGCAAGCTCGACGTGCTGATCAGCTCGGGCGGCAACTTCCTCGAAGTGCTGCCCGACCCGAAGTACTGCAAGCAGGCGTTGGAACGCATCCCGATGCGGATCCACATCGACATCTGCCTGTCCAGCCAGATGCTGCTCGACTCCACCGAGGCCGTGCTGCTGCTGCCCGCGGAGACCAGGTACGAGATGGCCGGCGGCGTCACCGAGACGTCGACCGAACGCAGGATCATCTTCAGCCCGGAGATCAGCGGGCCGCGCATCGCCGAGGCCTGGCCGGAGTATCGGATCTTCGGCGAGCTCGCGGCTCGCGTTCGCCCCGACACCGCCGAGGCCGTGCTTTACCCAAGCACGCAAGCGATACGCGACGACATCGCCAAAGCCGTTCCGTTCTACGCCGGCATCGAGAAGCTGGCGAAGTTCGGCGACGCGGTCCAGTACGGCGGCGCGCATCTGTGCTGGGACTGGAAGTTCCCCACCGACGACGGCAAGGCCCACTTCTCCACCGTGCGGCTCCCCGAGCTGGTCCGGCCGGACGGCACGTTCGCCGTCGCGACCCGGCGCGGGAAGCAGTTCAACAGCATGGTGCACGAGCACCAGGACTCGCTCAACGGTGCGGAGCGGGAGGCGGTGCTGATGAGCACGCACGACGCCGACCGGCTCGGCCTGGCCAACGGTGACAAGGTCACGTTGACGAGCGACTTCGGTTCGATGGACGGCCACGTCTTCCGGGCTCCGCTGACCCCGGGCAACCTGCAGGTGCACTGGCCCGAGGGCGAGGTCCTCATCGGCCGGTCGCGCAGGTCGCCGCAGGCCGGGATCCCCGACTACAACGGCAACGTCCGGGTGGAGCGGACTGCTTCAGTCGGCGGGCCGGTGGTTGGCTCGTAGCTGGTTCCCCCCAGGCCAGACCACCGGCGTCCGCCGACTTATCCACCACCCCCCGATGGACCCAGCAGGCAACCCAGACCAGGGTGACGCACGGTGACGTACGGGCGCATGAGTAGCCGCTACTCAACTCGGCGGGAAGGACTACCTAACGGTCGCCGCGAAGGCGTCCGCGAGCCGGCGGCCGGTCGACGCGAGCGCCTCCTCGGCGGCACTGACCTCGGCGAGCCCGGCGGCGATCAGCGGCTCGAGCGACGGCCCGTCCGGCGTCGCCCGGACCTCCTCGGCCCAGGTCGCGAACACCTCGGCGCCCGCCTCCGGATGGAACTGCAGCCCCCACGCCGACGGCCCGAACCGGGCCGCCTGGACCCGCCCGGAGGAGTCCGCCGCGACGGGGACCGCGCCCGCGGGCAGCGAGGTCACGACGTCGCCGTTCCACCGTGCAGTACACGCCGGGAACGTCAACGCCCCGAGCAACGGGTCGTCGGCCGACTCCTGCGTGGACTCGAGCGTGACGACGCCGATGTACGGGCCATCCGGTGCCTTCTCGACCACCCCGCCGCACGCGACGGCGAGCAGCTGATGGCCGAGGCAGATGCCGAGCGTCGGCAGCCCGGAATCGACGCCAAACCGCAGCAGTGCCTTCGTCGCCGGAAGCCACGGACAGTCGGCGTCGTCGTACGCGCCCATCGAGCCGCCGAGCACGACGAGCCCGGCGTGATCGGCGAGCGACGACGGCAGCGCGTCGCCGCGGTACGGGTGTCGCACGTCCAGCGCGAACGGCAGCCACTCCCCGAACCAGGCCGGCGTGCAGCCGACCTCGTGCTGAACGACGAGCACGGACACCTCAGAGGACGGCAAGCATCCGCTCACGTTCGAACGGCGTGACCTGCTGCCGGTACTCCTCCCATTCCGTCCGCTTGTTCCGCAGGAAGAAGTCGAAGACGTGCTCACCCAACGTCTCCGCCACCAGCTCCGACCGCTCCATCGCCCGCACCGCCTCGTCCAGGCTCTGCGGCAGCGGCTCGATGCCCAGCGCACGCCGTTCGCGGTCGGTCAGCGACCACACGTCGTCGTCAGCGCCCGGCGGCAGCTCGTACCCCTGCTCGATCCCCTTCAGACCCGCGGCCAGGATCACCGCGTACGCGAGGTACGGGTTGCACGCCGCGTCCAGCGAGCGGAACTCGGCCCGGGTCGACTGCACCTTCTCCGGCTTGTACATCGGCACCCGCACCAGCGCCGAGCGGTTGTTGTGCCCCCAGCAGACGTACGCCGGGGCCTCGCCGCCACCCCAGATGCGCTTGTACGAGTTCACCCACTGGTTCGTCACCGCCGTGATCTCCGCGGCGTGCCGCAGCAGCCCGGCGATAAACGACCGCGCGACCTTGCTCTGGTGGAACTCCGCGCCGGACTCGAAGAACGCGTTCCGGTCGCCCTCGAACAGCGACAGGTGCGTGTGCATCCCGCTGCCCGGGAACTCCGTGAACGGCTTCGGCATGAACGTCGCGTAGATCCCCTGCCCGAGCGCGACCTCCTTCACCACCACGCGGAACGTCATGATGTTGTCCGCCGTGGTCAGCGCGTCCGCGTACCGCAGGTCGATCTCCTGCTGGCCCGGCCCGCCCTCGTGGTGGCTGAACTCGACCGAGATCCCCATCGCCTCGAGCATCGTGATCGCCTCGCGGCGGAAGTCCTGGCTCCGGCCGTGCGGGGTGTGGTCGAAGTAACCGCTCTGGTCGACCGGGACCGGCTTGCGCCCGTTCGGCGAGTCCTTGAACAGGAAGAACTCGATCTCCGGGTGCGTGTAGAACGTGAAGCCGAGGTCGGCGGCCTTGCCCAGCGCGCGCTTGAGCACGTACCGCGGGTCGGCGTACGACGGCGAGCCGTCCGGCATGAGGATGTCGCAGAACATCCGTGCCGTACTCGGGGCCTCGCCGCGCCAGGGCAGGATCTGGAACGTCGACGGGTCGGGCTTGGCCAGCATGTCCGCCTCGTACACGCGCGCGAAGCCCTCGATCGCCGAGCCGTCGAAGCCGATCCCCTCCGAAAACGCGCCCTCGAGCTCAGCCGGTGCGACCGCGACCGACTTGAGGAAGCCGAGCACGTCGGTGAACCACAACCGCACGAACCGAACGTCTCGTTCCTCGAGCGTACGGAGCACGAACTCCTGCTGCTTGTCCATAACGCCCTATCCTCGCTGGTTCCGTCTCAGGGAAGCCTCCCGGCTCCGTGTTTCCGGCGCGTTACGTACGGGCCACCTTCCCTGTAGCCTGCTGCGAAGCACTCGTCTTCCAGGGTGGATGCAGATGCCGCGTCACCTCTCGCTCGTCCACTCGGCCGAGCCGGACCCCGGTCCCACGTGGCCGGTCCACCAGCATCCGATCGTCCAGGGCACGGGGACCCGGCGGCGGGTCGTCCGGCTGGAGACCGTTCGGCTGGAGTCCCATCCGGAGCTGCTGTTCCTGCGCCTCGTCACCCGCGACGGGCTGGTCGGGCTCGGCGAGGCGTACGGGACGCCGCGCGAGGTGGACGACTACCTGCACGAGGTCGCGGCGCCGATCCTGCTCGGTACGCCGCCGTCGCGGTTCGACCAGACCGCTGGCCGGTTGTTCGCCCGCCAGGCCGACGGGGGCACGGCGGCGACGAGGCGCGGCGCGTCGGCCGTCGACCTCGCGCTGTGGGACCTCGCCGCGAAGACCGCGAACCAGCCGCTGCACGAGCTACTCGGCGGCGCCTGCCGGGACGCGATCCGCGTCTACAGCAGCCTCCCGCTGGACTGGGACCGTACGGGCGCGCCGCGTGCCGCCGTGCGGCTGTTCGAGCTCGCCGAGGACCTGCTCGACCGCCGGATCACCGCGATGAAGGTCGAGCCGTTCGCGTACGTGGAAGGCAGCGACATCTCGGCGCCCGAGCTCAAACGCGCGCTCCAGCCGCTGCACGAGCTCCGCGACGTGTTCGGCATGCAGATGGAGCTGATGCTCGAGTTCCACTCCCGCTGGGATCTGAGGCCGGCCAAGCGCATCGCCCGCGCCGTCGAGGAGCTCGACCCGCTGTGGCTGGAGGAGCCGATCAACGCCGACGACCTCGGCGCGATCGCCGCGTACGCGCGCTGGGCCCGCGTGCCGATGACGCTGCGCGAGCCGCTGCGCAGCCGGTACGCGATCAAGGACCTGTTCGACCGCCGTATCGCCGGCATCGTGATGTTCAGCCTGGGGTGGTCCGGCGGCGTCTCCGAGGCCGTACGCGTCGCCGCCCTCGCGAACGACTACCACCTGCCGCTCACCCTGTACGGCCGCGCCGGCCCGGTGCTGCTGACCGCCGCGACCCACGTCGCGGTGAGCGCGCCGAACGCGCTGATCCAGGAGACCGTGCAGGACTACTACACGAACTGGTACCAGGACGTGGTCACCGAGCTCCCGCACATGGACTTCGGCACGATCGCCCCACCGACCGGCCCCGGCATCGGCACCGCGCTCCACCCCGACCTCCTCGAGCGAGAAGGAACGACGGTCCGGGCGACGAGCGCCTAGGCCAGCTTGCGCCGGGCCGACGCAGCGGACGGTGCGACCACCGACGATCGGACCACCAGCTCGGTCGGCAGCACCACCGGCGAGCCGAAGTCGTGGCCGGAGAACGCCAACGCGAGCGAACGCCGGCCCGCCTCCTCCAGTGGCAGCCGCACCGTGGTCAGCCCCGGCGTCACGTCCTGCGCCGACGGGACGTCGTCCACACCCGTCACCGACACGTCCTCCGGCACTCGCAGCCCTGCCTCGCGCAGGGCCGCCATCGCGCCCAGCGCCATCAGGTCGTTCGCGCAGCACACCGCGGTGAACGAGGCGCCCGAGGCGAGCAGCCGGCGCACGGCGTCCACCCCGCTCTGCCGGCTGAAGTCACCGGCCACCACCAGAGCAGGATCCAACGAGACCCCGCACTCCGACAGCGCCTTGGCGAAGACGAGCCGTCGCTGCGTCCCCGTCGTCCGGCCCTCCGGCCCCGCGACGTACGCCACCGCCGAGTGCCCCAACGACACCACGTGCGAGGCCAACGCACGAGCCCCGCCGAGATCGTCGAACGACACCGAGGCGGCAGCGGTGTGCGGGTTCGGCGCCGGCCGCCCGCACAGCACCAGCCGGGCGCCCTGGGCCCGCAGGCCCCGGACGTGCCCCGCCATCTCCCGCCGGTAGGCGGCGTCCTCGGGCGCCGCCCCGACGAGGATGACGACTTCGGCGCGCTGTCGCCGCAACACCTCGATGTACGCGAACTCCGAGGACGAGTCCGCCGACGACGAGCACAGCACGACCAGCCGCCGCATCTCCGCCGCCGTCGCCTGGATCCCCCGCGCGATCGCCCCGAAGAACGGATCCGCGATGTCGTTGAGGATCACCCCGACCAGGCCGCTCGTCGCGTGCAGCAAAGCCCGCGCGTGCGCGTTGACGACATAGTCGAGGTCGCGAACGGCCTTCTCCACCCGCCGCCGGGTGGCGTCAGCGACGGGATAGTTGCCGTTCAGCACCCGCGACACCGTTGCCGGCGAGACCCCGGCGCGCGCCGCGACGTCGGTCAAGGTGACGGCCATGGCAGGAGTCTACGGTCGCTCGCCGTTGCCACCAGCGAAACTGGCACCAACCTTCCAGAACGCCGCCGCGATGTCGTCGACGTCGTTCTTCGTGTAGTTCTCGTTCCACGCTACGACGAGCAGCGTCTCGCCGATCAGCCGCTCGGCCACGGGGCACAGGCCCAGCTCGTACTTCCGCACTCCCTCGTACGGGAAGCCGGTGCCGCCGTAGGTCTGCCCGTCGGTCAGCACCGGGGTGTCGTAGAGCGGGCGAGGCAGGTAGCCCGCCGCGACCGGGATCCCTTCCCCGGCGAGCGCGGCGGCCCACTCGGCGTTCGTCCCGCCCGACGCCGCCGGGTCGATCAGCACCGGGAACTGCCAGAACGTCCCGCCGGCGGGCGAGGCCGAACGGATGCCGGCGATCTGTTCGAGCTCCGAAGCCAACCGCTGCCCGCCCTCGCGCCGCCGCGCCACGACGTCCGTCAGCTTGGTCAGCTGCGCGCGGCCGACCGCGGCCTGCAGCTCGGTCATGCGGTAGTTGGCGCCGAGGAACAGGTTGGTCCGCTCACCGGTCTCGCGCGGCCAGGCCTTGTCGACGAACAGCTTCATCCGCTGGCCGAGCACGTCGTCGGAGGTGATCACCATGCCGCCGTCGCCGGTCGTGATGTGCTTGGACTGCTGGAAGCTGAAGCAGCCGATGTCGCCGTACGTCCCGGCGTACTTGCCGTTCTGGTCAGGCTCGGTGAGGAACGCCTGCGCGCAGTCCTCGATCAGCTTGAGGTCGTGCTCGCGCGCGATCGCGACGAACTCCTCCATCGGGGCGGGGTTGCCGAACAGGTGCACGAGGATGATCGCGCGCGTGCGTTCGGTGATCAGCGAACGCACACTCGCCGGATCGAGGATGCCCGTGACCGGGTCCACGTCGGCGAAGACCGGGATCGCGTTCTGCCGCAGTACCGGGATCACCGTTCCGAAATCGGTCAACGGCGGAACGATGATCTCGTCTCCCGGCGCCGGGTCGACCGCGCCGACGGCGACGTGGATGGACGCCGTGCCGGACGTCGTGGAGGTCGCGTACGGAACGCCGTAGAGCGCCGCGAACTCTCGCTCGAAGGTCTTCGTCTCCGTCCCCACCACCGAGCCCAACTTGCCGGAGTCGAGGACGCGCAGCACGGCCTCGCGCTCCTCCGCGCCGATCGTGCGCCCGTCCGCGTTGTCGACGGAGGGGAACGGTGTCGTCCGCAGCTTGACGCCACCGTTGATCGCGAGCGTTTCTGGTTGCCCCGGGTCGGATTGCCCGTCGGTCGTCATGTTCCACCCTGTTTCTGCAGCTGGTCTTCGTACTCCGTGCGGATCTGATCTCCCCCGGCCTGCCGCCACGCTGCGACCGCCGAGTCCCAGTCTTGCAAGGACTTCCGTCCCTGGATCACTTCCGATTGCGTATCGGCCAACTTGCCGTCGATGGTCGGCCCCTTGCTCGCCTGGGTGTCCGAGTACGCGCCCACGACCGGGTTGAGGATCGCCTTCGGCACCACCGCGGTCTCGTACGCGTGCTGCAGCTCGGCGTCGTGCGGTCGGCCGGGCTGGTAGATCGCCGACGGCGCCTCGGTGACGAACCGGAACGGCACGGTGGTCTGCGCCGAGCCCGCGGAGGTCAGGGTGGGGTCGCCGGACTTGCTGACCGTGTGGTGCGTGCCCTCGACGCCGTACACGCGCAGGTGGTACTCGGCGGTGCCGAACGGTGCCGCCAGCCAGTTCGCGATGCGGAGCTGCTCGCGCAGCTTCTCCTTATCGGCTTGCTTGAACGCGGTGAGCCCGTCCATGAAGCTCGGCCTTCCGGCGGCGATCCTGCCCTCGCCGCCGTCGTAGCCCGGGATGCGCATGTAGTCGAGCTCGAACGTCGGGTTGTTCACGTTGTTCTTCACGTAGTAGAACCACGACACGTACCCGTCGGGCTGGATCACGGTCGTGCCGGCGCTGAACCACTCCAGGAACGGGACGCCGGAGCCGAATGCGTCCGGGTGGACGAGCCCCTCCTTCCAGAACCGCGCCGCGACGTCGAGCGCCTTGCGCTGTTCCTCGGTCTCGTTGACGTGGGTGAGCTTGCCGCCGTCCTCACGCCAGCCGTTCGGCGCGTTCAGCATCACCCTGGTGATCGTCAACGGGTACGAGGCGTTCGAGAACGCCCACCGCCGCTGCTTCGGATCGGTGACCGCCTTGGCCAGCTCGTGGAACTCCTCGAAGCTCTTCGGCTGCGGGCTCATCCCGGCCTTCTTCGCGATGTCCGCGCGGATGAACGGGCCGGTCCCGATCTTCGCGCGCGGCAGCGGGACGCCGTAGATCGCGCCGTTGTAGACGCAGTTCTTCCACGCCTGGGAGGGGATGTTCGCGAGGTTCGGGTACTCCTTGATCGCGTCGCCGGAGAGCAGCTCGGTGAGGTCGGCGAACTTCGCCTTGAGCAGCCTCGGCAGGTTGGGGACGCCGTACAGCAACATGAAGTCGGGCAGCTCGTTGCCGGCGAGCGTGGTCGCGAGCTTCTGCCCGTACTCCCCCGCCGGGACCATCGTCAGCTCGAGGTTGACACCGAGCTTGTCGTTGATCGCCTGCCACAGCTTGTTCTTGTCCGGGCCGGGAGGCAGCGGCTCGTAGATGTTGACCATCGCGCGATACGTACCACCGCTGCCCGGCTTCTCGGGGACGGAGTCCGGACGCTCGGACGGATAGGTGAGGAACGCGGGCCGGATCCCGTCCGCACTCCCTGCCAAGTCCGGCGTGACACCGGCGAACGCCGCGTAGGTGGGCAGCTTGACGGCCTGGTTCGCCGTCGAGCTGTTCTTGTCCGCTTGCTTGGCGCCGCCACAGCCGGCCAAAGTCCCGGCGGCCAGCAGGGCCGCGCCGCCGAGGAACGCACGTCGCTGGATCACCTCGACCACTCCTTGCTCAGCGGGATCCTCAGTTGCGCGCCGACGGCGACGTCGTACTGGAAGCCCTTGCCGAAGTCGTTGTCGTCCGTGTACCGCCGGATCGTCGACGCGGTGCCGATGTCCAACACCAGTTGGCCGGACGCGTCCCGCGAGGCGCCGACGATGCGGTACGCGGCGTTGCGCACGTTGTCGTTCGCCACATAGACGTACTGGTCGACCAGCTGGTCCGGGGCGGGGACTGGCCCGCGGGTACGGACGACCAGCCGGTTCTGCTCGGACAGCTCGCGGGTGAAGTCGACGAGCTGACCGGTCACGGTCGCTGGCGGGCGGAAGCCGGCGGGTGCCGGCGCGAGCAGCGTCGCGTCGTGCACGTACGCGTACTCCAGGTCGTCCGACCGCAACGACACCACGCCGAAGCCGCCGCGGAACGAGAACCGCCCGTCCACGCGCAGCGTCACGTCCGGTCGCAGGCTGGAGATCACGTAGTCCACGCGCCCGTCCACCAGCTCGACCCGCACCGCGGTCGCCTCGTGTGCCGCGAGACCGGCACCGAGCCCTTCGACCGGCACGGACGCGATCGAACGCACGAACCGCTGCCCCACATAGGGCTCCACCACCGACACGAACTGGGACGCCAGCGACGCACCGGCGCGATGCAACAGCACATAGCGCAGGCTCCGCGGGTTGCGCGGGTTGTTCTGCGGCGGATAGCCGTTCGCTACCGCGACATCGTCGTTCTCGTTCAACACGGTCAGGCGAACGTGCACGTCCGGGTCCGGATCGGGCAGCGTGTTCCAGGTGTCGACGACGTCCCAGTCGATGCTGAACGACGCCGGCGGCGACGCGTCGCGCGCGACCTTGTCCAACCAGTGGAAGCCCGGTGAGTCCCAGTCCGTCGGCGTCTCCCGACGCCCCGGCATCGGCACGTCGGCGCCGGCGTACGTGCCGGTCGGCTGCTCGGCCAGCGTCAGACCGTCAACGCTCACTGGGCCTTCGGCCGAGTGGAACGAGAACACGTGGTCGGTGCCGCCGACGACGCGGAACACGTCGACCAGGTAGGAGTTCGTCGCGTCGACCTTCACCATCGCGGTCACCCGGCGGTACGTCTCGACGTCCGGGTACGCCTTCGGTGCCGCGATGTCCGCGTGCTGCACGCGCGCGCCGCTGCCGAAGCCGTGCGGAACGCCCACCCAGTTGGTCTTCTGCGGGTGCTTGTTCACGATCACGCTGTTGTGCGAGACCGTGTTCTTCGTCCACTCCTGCGAGAAGTTCGTGTAGTCCGTCGCCTCGGGATAGCCGTGGTCGGGCATCAGGTCGAGCCCGAACGCGTACAGCCCGAGGTTCAGCTGGTCGGTCGCTCCGTGGTACGCCTCGGAGCGCCCGTAGGAGATCCACGCCTCGCGCTTGTTCGGCAGCTCGCCGTCGCGCAGCCAGGCCAGGCCGTACCCGGTCAGGTTGTCGCTCGGCAGGTCGAGCGGTCCCTGGGTGTCGACGACCTGCTGGATCGCTGCCTCGGTCCCGGCCGGGTCGTCGCTGAAGATGCCGGTGTTCAGACCGGCCGACTTGTTGCCGTTCAGGAGGTACGCGAGTTGGGCCGGCCGCGGGTCGCCGTACTCCGCGAATCCCTTGACGTAGTTGGCTTTAACGAGGGCGATGCCGGGCTGCCCGCACGCGCCGGAGTCGCCGATGGACGGCAGGAACTTGTTCACGCCGACCGTGCGCGGTCCGGCGGTGAACATGTTGCGGAACTTCGGATGCGTGTAGAGGTCGAGGCCCGGGTAGCCCTCGTACCCGTCGAGCGCGTCCGCCACGACCTTGAGGTTGTCGAACCAGATGTTGCTGTAGTGCGGTGCGGACTCCGCTCCCCAGCCGTCGCGGTCGATCTTGTTGACCAGCGTCGTGTAGACGCCGCCGCCCGTGACGTGCCACTCCGGGTCCGGCAGGATCCCGCCGGCGGCGAAGACGAAGTCGAACCACTCCTTCGCCTCCTCCGGCTCGTCGAGCACCACGCCGGCGAGGGAGAGCGACGCCTGGTGGGTGCCGAAGTTGCCGTAGATCTGCGCGCTCTTCACCGAGGGGAGGATCTGGCGGAGGATGTTGTTCTCGATGTTCAGCCGGATCGCGGCGAGCGAGTCCTTGCCCTTCGTGCTGAGGAACGGCAGCACGTTCGCCGTGTCCTCGTTGGCGATCGCGGGGAAGAACGCGTCGTACGCGGTGATGATGCCGGTGGAGAAGTTCGTCTCCCAGATCGAGCCGAGGACCTTGCCCTTCTTGGTGGCGGGGTCGTTGTTGCGGTAGTCCTCGGAGTAGGCGCCCACGTCCATCGACGGGTACATGTCGGCGATCCGGTCGAGCAGGATGACGCCGGCGTGCGCGTACTTCGGGTCACCGGTGTAGACGTACGCGTCGCGCAACAGGGTGAGCCCGCCCCAGATCTGCGCGGTCGCGCCGATGCTCGAGACGCCGGTCCACCACAGGCCGTAGTGGCAGTAGTAGGCGATGAACGTCCACCGGTTGCCGTCGTCGTCGACCCAGCCGAGGCCGTCGTCGACACCCCAGGTCGGGCCCTTCTCCGGGTAGAGCTCGTTGACGAGCAGCGAGCGGTCACCTAGCTCGGGGTCGAAGACGCCGTTCTCGTCGAGCGCGCTGGCGTAGAACGCGCCGAAGTCGTTCGTCGGGAAGACGTACGGCAGGCCGCGCTGCTGGGCGAGCGGATCGGTGATCTTCCACGGCCGGTTCCACTGGTCGATGCGGAACGGGTAGAAGCCGAGCTGGTAGACGTCCTTGCCGGTGACCGGCGAACCGAGCACGTAGTTGACGTTGATGCTGCGTGGCAGCTTCTGGCCGGGGACGAGACCCCAGAGCCACTCGTCGGTCTGCGCGGCGATCCGGTTGGCGTAGGGAAGCACGCCGTCGCGGACCTGTCTGGCCCAGGCGAAGTCGGTGATGTTGCGGCGGGCGGCCGCGACGCGGGCGGGGGTGTAGAAGGTGCTCGCGGTCTTCACCGGAGCGGTGGCCATCGTGGTGATGCTGGTGGTGGTGCTTGCTGCTCGCGCGGGTCGCGGTCGCAGGCTGGGCAGCAGACAAGAAGTGGCGGCCAGGCCGGCGGCACCGAGGATGGTGCGCCGGCTGGGTCCTGTCCGTTCGGGCATCGCGGCCTCCTCAAGAGACATTGCCCTCAGAAAAGCCTTTCTATATGCTGCCGTCAAGCGTCGATCCGGTGTTGCCGATTACGGTCACGGCCGTTTCACTCGCACCCTAGCGTGTGCCTTGACAGTGCAAAAGGGGCCACCTACCGTCGCCAGAAGACGCGGAACGCGATTCCCTTTGCCAGGATTTGAGGCGACGCATGCCCACCAGTACTGACGACCACTCCCCTGCTTCGGTGGGCGTGCTGTTCGACGCCACCCGCGCGGAGCGGGACTGGGCCGCCGGTCGGAACGTGTGGTTCGGGTACGTCCGGGAGGTCCTCGGCCACCTCGCGGTCTCGTTCGATGAGCTCGCGGCCGACGACCTCGCGATCATTTCGGACAACCGTTTGCTAGTCGTTCCGTCGGTTCCGGCGTTGTCTGCCGACCAGGTCGAGAGCCTGTCCGGCTGGGTGCGGGACGGCGGCGGCCTCGTTCTCTGCGGTGACCCCGGCCCGCTCGCCGACCTGGCCGGCTGCGCGGGTTCCAGCGCGGTCGAGGAGGGGCATGTACGCGTCGCCGCGGCCGAGCCGTGGGGCCCCGCGCCCGACGTCGCGCTGCACGCGTTCGGCGGCGTGCGGCTCTCCGGGGCGGCGACGACGTTGGCGTCCTGGACCGACGACGACGCGGCCGCGATCACGACGCGTTCGGTGGGCCGCGGCCGGGTGACCGTGTTCGGCGCGGACCTGTGGCAGAGCATCGTCCGCGTCCACCAGGGCTGGCCGGTGTCGGAGGACGGGACGCCCGCCTTCGACGGGACCGCGCCGGTCGACGACGGCATCCTCAAGTGCGACGACGGCCTCGCGCTGTCGTACGAGCTGGACCGGGCGATGGCGCCGGCGGCGGGAGCGTTCGCCGAGCCGTTCGAGTACAAGTCGCCGATCGGCGCCGCGTCGCCGACGTTCCACCGGCCGCACGGCGACCTGTGGCGCGGACTGTTCGCCGCCGTGCTGTTCTGGACCGCCGAGGGGGCGGGCCAGCCGGTCGGTTGGCTGTCGTACTGGCCGTACGACGTGCCCGCGGTCGCGCACATGTCGCACGACAGCGACGGCAACACCGACGAGTCCGCGCGCGCCGCACTGTCGGTGTTCGCCGAGGCCGATGTCGACGTGACGTGGTGTTTCCTCCACCCGGGCGGCTACTCCGACGAGATCTACGGCGACGTCGTCGCCGCGGGACACGAGGCGGCGCTGCACTACAACGCGATGGCGGAGTCGGACATCGCGGTCTGGGGCGAGGACTACTTCGTCGAGCAGCTCGAGTGGGTGCGTGCGAAGAGTGGTCAGCGGATCGTCTCGAACAAGAACCACTACACGCGCTGGGAGGGCTGGCACGAGTTCTACCTGTGGTGTGAGCGGGAGGGCATCGAGCTCGATCAGACCCGCGGTCCTTCCAAGCAGGGCAACACGGGTTTCTCCTTCGGCAGTTGCCATCTGACGTTCCCGATAGCCGACCACACCGAGCGGAACCGGCCGATCGACGTGCTGTCGATGCCGATGCTGGCGCAGGATCTGTGGCTGACGTGCGCGGAGGCGAACCGTTCGGAGTTCCTCTCGCAGACGCTGGCGCAGCACGGGGTCGCGCACTTCCTCTTCCACGGTTGGAACATCGGCCGGTGGCCGGAGGTGCGGCAAGCCGTCCTTGACACGGCCGCGGCGGCGCGGAAGGTGGGCATGCCCTGGTGGACCGCGGCGGAGGTCAACGCGTGGGAACGCGGCCGCCGTCAAGTCCGGATTGCTTCCGCGCTGGTCGACGGTGGGGTGTCGGTGACGGTGTTCACGCCCTCGGCGATCGCGAACGCGTCGGTGCTCGTGGCGGTGCCTGGTCTCGATCCGTCGGCCGCGGTGAAGGTGTCGTCGGACGGTCAGGCCCGCGTGGCGCAGCGGCACGGGCGGTCGTTCGTCGAACTGGGCGTCGACCTGCCTTCTGGGGTTTCCACCTGGGAGCTGTCGTTCGGGCAGTGATCGCTGCCCGTCTCGTTCTTTCGTTCGGCGGTGGGTTCGCCCGGCCCGCCCCCGCCCTGCCCTGGGGCCAATGATCATGTTTACATGGTCATTGGCCCCTTTACGTGGGGTGGACGCCAGGTAGAGCGGCCACTGGCCGCGTAAGGCGACCACGACGCTTCACCCACGGAGTGCCTTCCCGCTCAGATCACTCGAGACGTCGCCACCCCAAGTCTCCCCCGCAGGACAGGTACGTCCGGCATTCCCAGGCCACTGTCGCCCACCAACACCTGAAATCCCGAGGCTAGGCCAGGTTCCACAGGGCGCGGTAGTAGCGGATGCGCTCGGCGTCCGCCTCTACGCCGTAGGACTCGAGGTAGGCGTCCTCCCAGCCGGGACCGTAGTTCCATTCGGTGCTCCAGCTCCCGACCGCGAGATCGGCCCAGCGATCGGCCACGCCCAGATCGCCGAGGTCGACGTGGCCGGCGTAATTGCCGTGCTCGTCGATCAACGTGTTGGGCACGCAGGCGTCGCCGTGGCACACCACGAGGCGATCGATCGGTGGAGGGTCGCCAGGTCCGTGCTCGACGTGCGCTCGTTCCAGGCGCGCAACGACCGACCAGTCGTACGGGCACTCCTCCACTGGGAACGCCTCGTGGAACTCGCGCAGTGCTGCGCCGGCGACACGGACCGCTGTCGCGGGATCGGCCTTCCAGCGCTCGGTGATGGCGGACTCGCCGAGCAGCGCGGAGGTGACCAGCCACGCTCCGCTCGCGTCCGCGCCAGACTCGAGCACCCGCGGGACCTTGGCGTACCGAGACGCCCAACGCATCCGCTCCGCCTCCGCGACCAGGTCGAGCCCCGACCCCGCGGGAACCCACTTCGCGAACCGAGTGGCCCCGACGCGAAACGTCATGCCCCCTTCGCCATTGATCCAGAGGGTTGTCACCGGATCCCCAGCCCCCAACGTCTGGACGGCCTCCGGGACAGGCGTCGAGGGGTCCACGAAGCCGCTGCCCGTCGTCTCGTTCACCTCCCCATCATCACCCAAGCGAATCCGACATCCCGGACGTACTGGGCTAGGGTCGGGACATGAGTCACACGGGGATCGCAGTACTCGTTGCCGCCGCCGTTGCCGCGACCGGGCTCGCGCAGGCGCCCGCTAGCGCCGCGACGTACAAGAAGGCTGACTTCGACGGGGACGGCAAGGCAGACGTGGCCATCGGCGTCTCCGGCTACAACTACGCCTCCGGAGCGGTGTTCGTCGCGTACGCCAGCGGCAAGAAGCAGCACGTGAAGGCGGGGGCCAACGCGGGAGGCTTCGGCGCCAGTACGGCGAGCTGCGATCTCAACGGGGACGGGTATGCCGACCTCGTCGTCGGCGATCCCGGACGCATCGACAACGGTGGGATCTCCGGCGGCATCACCACGTACCTCGGCTCCGCCGCCGGGCTCGGCAAGACGGCACAGTTCAGCCAGGACACGGCGAACGTCCCCGACCAGTCCGAGAACGACGACCAGTTCGGCATCTCCGTCGCGTGCGGCGACCTCACCGGCGACGGCAAGGACGAGGTCGCGGTCGGGGCGCCCGGCGAGGACCTCCCCGACGCCGACGACGGCGCGCAGGCGACCGGTGCGGTCTTCGTCTTCAAGGGCTCCGCGACCGGCCTGGTCACCACCGGCACGCAGCTGTTCACCCAGGACACCGCGAGCGTCCCCGACGTGTCCGAGGACGACGACGAGTTCGGCGGCGCGGTCGCGATCGGCGACGTCACCGGAGACAAGCGCGCCGACCTCGCGGTCGGGCTGCCCGGCGAGAACGTCGGCGCCGGCGCGGTCATGCTGATCAAGGGCAGCGCCTCCGGCCTCACCGGCGCCGGCAGCACCCTCGTCGTCCCGTCCGCTCAAGGCGTCACCGGCCGCGCGGGCCACACGCTCGCGATCGCGAACGTCGACGGCGACGCGTACGCCGACGTGATCGCCGGGGCGCCGAACGACGAGGACGCCGGCAAGGAGGGCGCCGGCGTCGTGCTCGTCCTCAAGGGCGCCGCGGCCGGGATCGACAAGGCGCGAGTCCAGGTCGTCGGGCAGTCCACCGCGAACGTGGTCGGCGACCCGATCGCGAACGACGGCTTCGGCACGACCCTCGACGCCGGCGACGTGACCAAGGACGGCAAGGCCGAGGTGCTCGTCGGCGTTCCCGGCAAGACCGTGGGCACGCTCGCGTTCGCCGGTTCGGCCGTCGTCCTCAAGGGCTCCGCGACCGGCCTGACCGGCGCCGGCTCCCAGGAGTGGACGCAGAACACCGTCAACGTTCCCGACACCGCCGAGGCCGGCGACTCGTTCGGCGCCGCCGTCGGGCTGCTCGACCTGTCCGGCGACAACCGGCTGGACGGGGTGGTCGGAGCCCCCGACGAGGACCTCGGCACCGCCCAGGACGCCGGCCTCGCCGCGCGCTTCAACGGCGCGGCGACCGGCCTCGCCGCGACCACCGGCGTCTACACCGCCGGCTGGTTCGGCTTCGCCCCGAACGCCGCCGCCGACCGCCTCGGCGCCGCCGTCGGCCGGTGAGCCAGGACACAGCCGCGCAACCCCACCCAAACGTGGTTCCTGACCTGGGGAAGCAATAGTCTCGGGGCGTGCCCCAGATACGCCTCGCCCTCGCCCAGCTGAACGTCACGGTCGGCGACATCGCGGGGAACGCGGACACGATCGTGCGCTGGGTCCGCCACGCGGCCGAGCAAGGCGCGCACGTCGTCGCGTTCCCGGAGATGGCCCTGACTGGCTACCCCGTCGAGGATCTCGCGCTCCGCTCGTCCTTCGTCGAGGCCTCCCGCACCGCGATCGTCGACCTCGCCAAGCGCCTGGCCGGAGAAGGCCACGGGGACGTCGCGGTCATCGTCGGATACCTCGACAAGGCCGAGGGCGCCGTCGACCGGGTCGGCCGCCCGAAGGGGTCGCCGTACGACGCCGCCGCGGTCATCTGGGGCGGCGAGGTCGTCACCCGGTCGGCGAAGCACCACCTGCCGAACTACGGCGTGTTCGACGAGTTCCGCTACTTCGTGCCCGGCGAGACGCTGCCGGTCGTACGCATCCACGGCGTCGACATCGCGGTCGCGGTCTGCGAGGACCTCTGGCAGGACGGCGGCCCCGTCGCCGCAGCCCGCGCCGCCGGGGCCGGGCTGCTGCTGACGATCAATGCTTCGCCGTACGAGCTGAACAAGGACGACTCCCGCCTCGAGCTCGTCACTCGAAGGGCGCGCGAGGCGATGTGCCCGCTCGCGTACGTCAACCTGGTCGGCGGCCAGGACGAGCTGGTCTTCGACGGCGACTCGATCGTGGTCGACGAGCAGGGCGACGTGCTGGCCCGCGCGCCCCAGTTCAGCGAGGGCCTGCTGACACTCGACCTCGACCTCGCGTCCGGCGCGCACGGGCAGGACCACTACGCGGGGATCCGGATCGACCGTTCGGTGATCTCCGAGACTCCTCTCGCCCGCTACGCGCCGGTGCCCGCCGGGTTGGCGCCGCGGCTGGAGGACGAGGCCGAGATCTACACGGCGATCGTCACCGGGCTGCGCGACTACGTCCACAAGAACGGCTTCTCCAGCGTCGTGATCGGCCTGTCCGGAGGCATCGACTCCGCGCTGACCGCGGCGATCGCCTGCGACGCGCTGGGGGCCGAGAACGTCAACGGGATCTCCAACCCGAGCCGGTACTCCTCCGAGCACTCCAAGGACGACGCCGCTGAGCTCGCGCGCCGGACCGGCCTCAACTACCGCGTGATCGCGATCGAGCCGATGGTCTCGGCGTTCCTGGGCAACGTGGAGTTGACAGGGGTCGCCGAGGAGAACCTGCAGGCCCGTATCCGCGGCATGCTCTGGATGGGTGTCGCCAACCAGGAGAACCACCTGGTGCTGGCGGCCGGCAACAAGAGCGAGCTCGCCGTCGGGTACTCGACGATGTACGGCGACGCGGTCGGCGCCTTTGCCCCGTTGAAGGATGTGCCGAAAACGTACGTGTGGCGCCTGGCCCGCTGGCGCAACCAGGTCGCGCGCGACATGGGCGAGACGCCGCCGATCCCGGAGAGCTCGATCGTGAAGCCGCCTTCGGCGGAGCTGCGGCCGGGCCAGCTCGACACGGACTCGCTGCCGCCGTACGACCTGCTCGACGACATCCTCGACGACTACGTGGAGCAGGACGCGGGCTCGGGCGAGCTGATCGCGGCGGGCTTCGAGCCGGCGTTGGTGGAACGCGTGATCCGGATGGTCGACGCCGCGGAGTACAAGCGGCGCCAGTACCCGCCAGGCCCGAAGATCTCGTTCAAGGCCTTCGGCCGCGACCGCCGGCTGCCGATCACGAACGGCTGGCGCGAGACCTCTCCCGCCGGCACTCCCCCGGCCGCTCAGCCGCCCGTGCCCGAGAAGGTGGCCCCACCCGGCGAAGCTCCGCGCACCTAGGCGGAGGGGCGGGCCGGTACGTTCGACGTGTGAACGACCCCGCACCGCATGGGCGCGGCGAGACCCAGGCCGTCGCCCTGTTGCTCGCCGGTGCGGTGTCCCTCCAGTTCGGCGCGGCGCTGGCCGTACTGCTGATCGAGCACGTCGGCGCGATCGGCGCGACCACCCTGCGTACGGTGCTCGCCGCGATCATCGTCGTCGCGATCGTCCGGCCGAAGCTCAAGGCTCACTCGCGGCAGGACATCCTGGTCGGCCTGAGCTTCGGTGTCGCGCTCGGCGTGATGAACCTGTGCTTCTACGAGGCCGCCGCCCGCCTGCCGCTCGGCGCCGCGGTCACGTTCGAGTTCATCGGCCCACTCGGCCTCGCGGTCGTCATGTCCCGCAAGCTCCGCGACCTCGTCTGGGTCCTGCTCGCCGGCGTCGGCGTGTTCCTGCTCAGCGAGGGTGGACTCGAGCGGCTGAACGTGGTCGGCGTGCTCTTCGCTCTCGCCGCCGGCGCCTGCTGGGCCGCTTACATCCTGCTCGGATCGCAAGCCAGCAGGCGATTCCCCGGCGCCGCGGCGGTCGCTGTCGCCCTGATCGTCTCCACGATCTTCACGCTCCCGATCGGCATCGTCGCCCGCGGCACCGACCTCCTCCACCCGACGGTGCTGGCACTCGGGCTCGCCGTCGCGATCGCCTCGTCCGCGCTTCCGTACACGCTCGAGGTCATGGCGCTGCGCAGGATTCCCCCACGGACGTTCGGCGTTCTGATGAGCCTCGAGCCCGGCGTCGCGGCACTCGCCGGCTACCTCGTGCTGCACCAGCGGCTCGCCGTCCTCCAGCTCGTCGCGATCGGCCTGGTGATCGCGGCCAGCGCTGGCGCCACCTGGTCGGCACGTTCCCAACCTCCACCTCAGGCCTAGAAAGGCATACGGGCATGCACATCGACCTGAACGGACGCGTCGCCGTCGTCACCGGGGCGGCGCGCGGCATCGGCCGCGACCTCGTACGCCGGTTCGCCGAGGAGGGCGTACGGACGGTCGCCCTCGACGTGAACGAGGCCAACCTCGCCGACCTCACCCAGGAGCTTTCTGGCCACGACCTCCCGTCGCTGCAGCTGATCTGCGACGTCACCTCACTCGAGGACCTCACGAAGGCCGTCGACGCGGCGCACCAGGAGTTCGGCCGCATCGACATCCTCGTCAACAACGCCGGCGTCGTCGCGACCGGCTCTGTCGACTCGCTCTCCGAGGAGTCCTGGCGCTACTGCCACGACGTCAACCTCAACGGGACGTTCCTCGCGTCCAAGGCCGTCGTCCCGCACATGAAGGCGCAGCGCTGGGGCCGGATCATCAACGCCTCTTCGTTCGCCGCGCTCGTGCCGACCGTCGGGCACACCGCCTACGCGTCGGCGAAGGCCGCCGTCGCCCACTTCAGCCGCGCGCTCGCGGGCGAGCTCGGCCCGTGGGGCATCACGGTGAACGCGTACGCGCCGGGCATGATCCCCACCCAGCTCAACCACTTCGCCGAGCGGTCGCCCGAGGACCAGGACAAGATGCTGGACATGCTGACCGTGCGCCGTTGGGGCACCACGGAGGACATCGCCAACCTGGTCTGCTTCCTCTGCTCCGACCAGGCCGCCTACATCACCGGCACGCTCATCGACATCAGCGGCGGCAAGCTCGCCACGCAGTCACCGCAGGCGGCGTACGCCTCTAAAACGTCCCTGTGACGGCCCAGTTGCGGTAGTTGGCGGCGGTGTCCTCGGTGACGAGGCCGGTCTGCCCGTTCAGCAGCACCGGGAACGCGCCGGGGAACGTGCGCTGCTGCAGCTGGACGCCGTCGAGCAGGAACCGGTACGTCGCGCCGTTCTTCACCACGCGCAGCTGGTGGAACGCCGCGGGGTCGAAGCCCGCCGGCAGTGGCGCGTTCTGCCACGCCTGCTCGACGCCCTGCACGACCGCGTGCGTCGCGAGCACGTTGAACTGCCGGTCGATGAACACCTCGACGTGGTTGTCGCGGTCCTCGTACGTGGCGTAGATCCCGTACTTGGGGAACCCCGACGTCGTCCCGGTCGCGACCCACTGCACGTCGACCGACACCGTGTACGTCTCGTAGTTGGGGTTGCTCGCGCGGAACAACCGCGTCCAGGCCGCCCCACCTGGTGCGGTGACGTTCGCGGCCGTCGGGCTTGCGATCGACCAGCTGCCGCTGCGCAGCCCGTCGTTCACGCCCTGCGCGAGGTCGCCGAACGCGTTGCCCCAGCCTTGGTCGTACGGATTCGGGCTGCCGGTCGAACCGAGCTCACCGTTCGGCGCGGTGAGCTGCACGCCGTTCGCGATCGGGTAACCCAGCAAGGGCGTTCCGTCGGTGTCCCAGTACAGCCGCTGCGCGCTCAGCACGCGGCCGGGGTCGCAGCCGGCGGTGTTGGCGTGGTAGACGAACCAGTCCTCGTTGCCGGTCACGGTCTGGATCGGCACGATCGAAGCGGACGCCTTCACGCCGTTGTTGTACTTGAAGTGCGGTCCGGTCTTCACCCAGGCCGCCGGGTTGAGCAGGTCGCCGGTGCTGTTGACCAGCAGCCCGACGGAGTAGCTGTCGGTCCAGCAACCGCTAGCGGAGTAGCTGATGTAGGTCTTGCCGTTCCGCTGGAAGCCGACCGGGCCCTCGTTCACCTGCAGGTCGACGACCTCCCACGGCCGGTCGGGCTGCGAGATCAGGACGCGCGGGCCGCTGAGGTGCAGCGGGTCGCTCATCGGCGCGATGTAGAGGTTCTGCGGACCGGGGCCGGCCGCCCAGCCCGACCACAGCGCGTACAGCTGGCCGCTGCTCGTCTGCATCACGTTGAGGTCGATCGCCCACCGGTCGGAGGCTTCGAACAGCTTGCCGTGCGGCTGCCCGGTGTTCGCCTCGGCGTACGGGCCGGTCGGGCTGCTCGTGGTCGCCTCGAGGACGAAGATCCGGTGGTTGGCGTTGTCGCCGTTGTCCGCGGCGTAGTAGATGTAGGCCTTCCCGTTCAGGACGTGGATCTCGGGTGCCCAGATCTCCGCGCAGTTGATCGCGGGGCACGCCGGGACCTGCCACACCTGGTGCCGGGTCGCCGAGCCGAGGCCGGTGATCGTGGTCGACTCCCACACGCACACCCAGCCGCCGACGCAGCCGTCGGTGCTCGTGTAGTAGTACTTGCCGGCGTGCTTGATGACGTGCGGGTCCGACCGGTTGGTCGCGATGGGATTGGTGAACGTCGGCGCGTCCGCCTCGGCTGACAGTGGGACGAACGTCGCCGCCAGCAGCGCGAAGAGCGCGCCCAGGATGGCCAGCGGACGGAGCTTCGAGTGCGACGACAACGACATGACCGCTCCCCTTGTGTGCGGACACCGGGCGGCTACAACGTTGAAAACGTAAGCCGGGCTCGTCGCGCGTGGCAAGGCTCGCGGCAGCAAGTGGCCGCTAGTGAACGAGCTCCAGAATCCGGTCAGGAGTGAACGATCCGGGCGGGGTGCCCGCGCGTGCGGCCTGGTTGGCGAGCCTTCTCGCGAGCTCGTTGACTGGGGTTTCTACGCCATGTAGCCGGCCGAGGAGGACGATCTCGCCGTTCAGGTAGTCGGCCTCGATCGAGCCGGTGCCCCTGGCGAGGCTCTGCCAGGAGGAGCCGCCGGACCGCTGCTGCCCGTTGATCGGCTTGACCTGAAGGAGGTCGCCGCGGCGTTCCCGATCGGTCTCCCAGGGGGTGAACGTGATGCCAGCCGCGGCGAGTGCGGCCTCGCCTTCTTCGCGGATCCTCGCGAGGACGTCGCTCCGGTCCTCGTCGCGTCCGCAGAGGGCGTCGATGGAGTTGCCGAGGTTCATCAGCAGCTTGGTGTACTTCCAGCGCATGATGTCCGGGCGCGGAACGGACTCGAACGTGGCGTCCCTGAGCGCCGCGGCAATGGCCTCCGCGGTGTCGTCGACACCCTCGGGGTAGCGGCCGAGGTCGAGCAGGCCGGTGATGGGCTCAGACTGGGCCTGGACGACGCCGGGCTCGAGGTGCGTGGCGGGGAACATGACGCAGACGCCGTACACGTTGGCGAACATGCGAAGAGCGGCCCGCTCGTTCGCGACGCCGTTCTGGACGCAGACGATCGGGGTCTCGGGCGGAGCGACGGCAGCGAGCTCGCGGAGGGCAGCCTCGGTGTCCATGCCCTTCATCGCGAGGAGGGCGACGTCGCCCTGTGTCCACTCGATCTCAGCAGGGTGGGCGGCGGCCTTGATGGGATGGACGGTCCGGCCGCTCGGAGCCTCGACCGTGAGTCCGTCGCGTCGGATGGCCTCGAGATGCGCACCGCGGGCGATGAGTACGACGTCCTTGCCAGCACCAGCAAGCCGAGCACCAAGAACGCCGCCGATGGCACCAGCACCGTAAACAATGAATCGCATATCACCAACCTACCGACCGAAAGCCCGGCTTCATCTCAGCAACAAGAGACCAGGGGTCCACAACCGGCCGCAACCTGGCAGCAGACCCAGCAAGAAGGAACCTCCCCCGGGACACCTGTTCCGGGGGGAGGGGCGGCGCGTGAAAAACAGGTGGCCACCATCGACCGCCGCCACAGACCCCGAGAGCACCAACTCCCGGACAGCTCTCATCTGGCACCGCACCAAGACAGCGTCACAAACCAGGGAGCTTCGCCCGCCACGACTGCCGTTGGATGAAGGGCACCTTCATCCAACCCGCCCGTGATCATGAACGTGATCATGAAGCCAAATCGGTCGTATACGGCGGGTTCGCCTTCATGATCACGCTCATGATCACGACAGCTGGCCGACTTTGCCCATGAGGAGGGCGTTCCGAGGGTGCTCGAAGGAGCTGGGAACGCCCCCTTGGTGGGTAAAGTCACGATGCGGGATGGTCCGAGCGCAGAGATCCGCACAGACTCGCGAGCTGTTCGAGAGGTCTCGCCTTCTCGACCGAGATCCGTAGAACAAGTCTCCAGCCCAGCCGCAGCTGAGGGCGCACGGCAGAGGTCGGCCTCGTCGTCCACAGCTAGCGCCACTTCCCTTAGCAGAACGGGGTTTCGGGGCACCCTGCCACGTTGCAAACCCCATTCGGGCTAGGGAAGTCGCAACCCCAATGGCGAGGCGGCGCTGCGCGCACGGTGGCCAGGGCGGCGCTACGCGGGTGACGCAGCAGATGGCGGCGCTGGCGATGGGCGAGCTGGCCGCACAGGAATGCAACCCAAACCACACCCCAGTAACGAGGCCATTGGTCTAAAGCTGTTGAGTGCCAGCCAAGGTGATCATGACTAGCGTGGTGAGTCATGACCGGCCTTCTGTTCTGCTGCGACGCGGACAACGACCTCTACCGTGCCCTCGCGTCGGAGCCACCGCGCTACGACGACCCGGCCGAAGCGATCGCAGCGGCTGAGCCAGGGGACGCGGTCCTCGTCCTGGCGGACGGCTACCCCGATCGACGAACCGACTTCCCGCCAGAGCTGGTCAAAGCCGCCACAGACAAGGACCTCTCCGTCCTCGTCGAGTTCCCCCAGCACCCAGCGAACGCAGAGCCGGCGACGGCGGTCCTGGAACGCGTCGTCATCGAGGACCCAAGGCTCGGCCCGAAGCACAGCCTCCTAGCCGTCCACGCCTGCCACTACCTCCCCACCAGCCAGCCCGACACCCTGCTCTGGCTGGCCCACGTAGCCGGCTTCGACACCGCCGTCTTCGGCCTCCCAGACTCAGCGAACTCACTGCTCTACAAGCTCCCCGACACGAAGATCCTCGTCGCCACCACCCAGCTGAGCAGGTTCGTGCGGGCAAGGTACGAGCCGTACCAAGGCTGGATCGCCCTATGGCAAGGGATCCTCAGCGTCTTGAACGCCGACGTGACCCTGAGCGGCACGGCGGTAGTGACGCCACGTTACGACCGCGACGAGCCGTTGGCAGAGAACGCGGAGACGCAAGCGGTCGCCGACTACCAGCGGTGGCTGCGCCAGTCGAGAATGCTCCTCACAGAAGACCAGGAACGCGCCGTACGAGAGCTGATGCACACCGGCGAAGCAGCCGACATCGAGCACCTACCGGCCGGAGAAGGTGGCGGCAGCTGGGGAGTCGCCGAGGGCTACGAGTCCACCATCCAGGCCGACGGAACGCAACGAGCAAGGATGGCGCTGCGGGCCGACTGCGTGGCCGAGACCGCGATGGCGTTCGCCCTCGACGGCACCCCAGCCGACCACGAGACAGCAAGGAACCTGATCGAATACCTGCGCGGCAGATCGGGCCTGTGTGGCAAAGAAAGAGCCGACCCAAACCATCCGGCGTACGGCCTGATCGGCTGGGGTACCGGCCTCCCCGCCTGGGAGATCGCGAACTACGGCGACGACAACGCCCGGGTGATCCTGGCCTGGCTGCTCACCCGATCCGCACTAGGCCAAACCGACTGGGACGAGCAGCTGATCACCGCGATCACCGCGAACTTCCGCACCACCGGAAGGAAGGGCCACCGCGGCGACCGCATCGACATGCCGCAGCTGGAAGCGAACGGCTGGCAGCACTACTTCGACGGCGACGTGATCAACCAGAGCGCGCACTTCGAGGCCTACCTCTGGGCCTGCTACCAGTGGGCGTACCAGGCGACCGGCTACGAGCCGTTCAAAGAACAGGCCCGCAACGGACTGAGCACGATGATGGAAGCGTTCCCAGGCGGCTGGCGCCGCAACGACGTCACCGAGCTGGCCCGAGTGATGCTGCCGCTGGCCTGGCAGCTGCGCATCGACCCGAACGACCAGGTCCGCGGCTGGCTGGCAGCAGTCGTCGACGCACTGCTCAGCCACCAGGACAGCAGCGGCGGGATCGCGGAGATCGAGGCCGGCGGGATCGCGCTGTTCAAGGTCGCCGAGACGAACGAGGAGTACGGCACCACCGAGGAGCCGATCATCTTCCAGACCGGCGACTCGGCCTCGGACCAGCTCTACACGACCGGGTTCGCACTCCTCGGCCTGCACGAGGCCGCCGCGGTACTCAACGACACCAAGGCAAGCGAAGGCGCCGACAGACTCGCCGACTACCTCATCAGGATCCAGACCAAGAGCGACCGGCAAGAGCTGAACGGCGGCTGGTTCCGCTCGTTCGACTTCGACCGATGGGCGTACTGGGGCAGCTCCGGCGACGCCGGCTGGGGCGCCTGGTGCCTCGAGCTCGGCTGGGCCCCCGCCTGGTGCGCCACCGCCCTGTCCCTGCGCGAACGCAAGACCACCCTCTGGCAGGAGCTCGCCAAGGTCACCCCCGACCCGAAACGAGCCAACGACGTGATCGCGAGGATGATCCCCAACTGACGGTCTATCCTGCGGCAGGTGACCATGCAGCCTGCTGAATCGCCCGACCTGCGCGCGTCGGACGAGGACCGTGACCGCGTCGCCGACACCCTGCGCGAAGCCCTCGCGACCGGACGGTTGAGCCCCACCGAGCACGAGGAACGACTTGGTGCCGTCTTCGCCGCCAAGACCGTCGGCGAGCTCGCCCCGATCACCCGCGACCTCCCCGCCACGAGGCCGGCCGCCGGCGCGATCGAGGTGGCGCCGGACGAACGGGCGAGGGCCCTGTTCAGCAAGGTGCGCCGCGTCGGACAGTGGGAGGTGCCGCCCCGCTTCGAGGCGCGCGCCACGTTCGGCGCGATCGTCCTCGACCTCCGCCACGCGCAGATCCCCCACGGCGGCGTCACGATCGTCGCCAACTCCGCGTTCGGCAAGGTCGAGATCCGCATCCCCGACAATGCGCGGCTGGTGGGGAACGGCGGCAGCGCGACGTTCGGCAAACGCACGCTGCCGGAGTCCCCCGCGTCCAGCGACGACGGCCCCGTCATCCGCATCACCGGCCACTCGACGTTCGGCCACATCCGCGTCACCCGCGGTTAGGCAACAGTGCGGTAACCCCCCTCGTGGTAGACCAGCGGCGGGTGGTCGGCCAGCGTCGCGTGCGTGATCTCCGCGACCACCAGGTGGTGGTCACCCACTGGATAGCGGTGCCGTACGGAGCCGTGCAGGAAGCCGACCGCCTCGTCCAGCACCGGCTCCCCCGACGGCAGCCGCGACCACAACGTCGGTGCCGCGAAGCGGTCGATCCCGCTCGTCGCGAACCGACCCGCCAACCCATGCTGGCCCGCCGCCAGGAAGTTCACCACCACCGTCGAGGCGGCCGCGATGGTCGGCCAACTCGACGCCCCCGTGGACAAGGCGAACGACACCAGCGGCGGGTCCAGCGAAATGGAAGCCAGCGACGTCGCTGTGAACCCCGCCGGCCCCAGTCCTGCGTCGGCGGTCACCACCACGACGCCAGCCGCGTACCGGCGAAAGACCGCGCGGTACCGCTCGGCGTCGATCGCCGTACCCAGGTCAGCCGAGATCGTCACGACGCCACCTCCTGCAGAACGCGCTCGTACTGGCTCGACGGCCGCGACAGGCCGTAGTGCTCGCGCAGCGTCTGCCCCGTGTACTCGGTCCGGAACAACTCGCGCTGCCGCAGGATCGGGATCACGTGCTCGACGAAGTCCTCCAAACCCGACGGCAACACCGCCGGCATCACGTTGAACCCGTCGGCCGCACCCTGCGACGCCCACGACTCCAGCGCGTCGGCCACCTGCTCCGGCGTGCCGCTGAACGTCCGGTGCCCGCGGCCGCCACCCAGCCGCCCGATCAGCTGCCGTACGGTCAGCCGCTCACGACGCGCCAACGTGACGATCAACGTGTACCGGCTCTTCGCGCCCTCGATCTCGTCCTCGTCGGGCAGGTCGGCCGGCAGCTCGCGGTCGAACGCCAGCTCCGACGGCGCGACGCGCAACGTCTTCGCGAGCTGGATCCGTGCGTACTCCGGCACGATCAGCCGATCCAGCTCCTCCTCCCGTTCGCGTGCCTCGGCCTCCGTGGCGCCGAGCACCGGAACGATCCCGGGCAGGATCTTCACGCTGTCCGGGTCCCGCCCCAACCCGGCCGCCCGCCGTTTCAGGTCCGTATAGAACGCCTGCGCGTCGGCGAGCGTCTGCTGCGCGGTGAACACCGCCTCTGCGTACGTCGCCGCGAACTGCTTCCCGTCCTCCGACGAACCAGCCTGGACGAGCAGCGGATGCCCTTGCGGCGAACGCGGAACGTTGAGCGGCCCACGCACCTTGAAGTACTTGCCGACATGCTCGATCGGATGCACCCGCGAGGAGTCCGCCCACACGCCGGACGCCTTGTCCGCGAGCGTCGCGTCGTCCTCCCACGAGTCCCACAGTTTGCGTGACACGTCAACGAACTCGGTCGCACGTTCGTACCGATCGGCATGCAGCGGCTGATCGTCGAGGCCGAAGTTCTTCGCGGCGTCCGGCGACGCGGTCGTGACGATGTTCCAGCCCGCACGGCCGCCGCTCACGTGATCGACCGAGGCGAATCGCCTTGCCAGGTTGAACGGATCGTTGTACGTCGTCGAAGCCGTCGCGATCAGCCCGATCCGTTCGGTCGCCGCCGCGATCGCGGTGAGCAGCACGGTCGGCTCGATCGAACCCGAGGGCCGGCGACCGACCTCGGCGAACAACGCGGGCGCGTCGGCGAAGAACACCGAGTCGAACTTTCCGCGCTCGGCGATCCGGGCGAGGTTCAGGTAGTGGTCGATGTCGGTGTTCGCGTACGGGTTGCTCTCCGGCAGCCGCCACGACGCCTCGTGGTGACCGGTGCTCATCAGGAACGCGTTCAGATGCAACAGTTTCTTCGTCATGGTTGCTCTTTCTCGATGCCCAGCTGGGACAACAAGGAGGTACGCAGCTCGGCGAACCGTGGGTCCGCGGGATCGCGCGGCTTCGGGATCTCGACCTGCAGCTCGGCGCCGATCCGCCCGTTGTCCAACACCAGCACGCGATCGGCGAGCACGATCGCCTCGTCGACGTCGTGGGTGACGAGCAGGACTGCCGGGCGATGCCGTTCGCAGAGCTGCCGGAGCAGATCGTGCATGCGGATCCGGGTCAGCGCGTCGAGGCTGCCGAACGGTTCGTCCGCCAGCAGCAGCTCGGGTTCGCGGACGAGCGAACGGGCGAGCGCGACCCGCTGCTGCTCACCGCCCGAAAGCTCATTGGGCCAAGCTCGTTCCCTCCCCGCGAGTCCCACCTCGGCAAGGCTCGCGCGGCCACGCTCGGTGACCTCGGGCCCGTCGAGGCCGAGCACGACGTTGTCAAGGACGCGTTGCCAGGGCAGCAGCCGCGAGTCCTGGAAGACCACCGAGACCTTCGCAGGCACCTCGACCGCGCCCGATCCGGTGACCGATTCGTCGAGTCCCGCGAGTGCCCGGAGCAACGTGCTCTTGCCCGAGCCGCTCCGACCGAGCAGCGCGACGAACTCCCCCGGCGCGATGTCCAGGTCGAGCCCGTTCAACACGGCACGGTCGCCGAAGCCGCGCACCAGCTCGTGCACGCGCGTCCGGGTCGCGGTCAGTCCGCCAGCGTGCGTCGCCATGACAGCGCCCTCCTCTGCACGAGTCGGACGATGCCGTCGGATGCCAGGCCGAGCACGCCGTACAGCACGAGGCCGACGATGATGATCTCGGTCTGGCCGTACGTGCGGGCGAGCTCCATCATGTAGCCGATGCCGCTGGTCGCGTTGATCTGTTCGACCACGACGAGCGACAGCCACGCGCCGACGACCGCGAACCGCAAGCCCAGCAGGAAACCCGGCAGCGCACCGGGCAGCACCACGCGCCGGATGAACGCGCCGTACCGAAGCCCGACCGTCTGCGCGAGCTCGACGTACCGCGCGTCGATGCTGCGCAGTCCGTTGTGGGTATGGATGTAGACCGGCACGAACACCCCGAGCACGATCGTCGTGACCTTCATCGTCTCGCCGATCCCGAACCACAGAATCAGCAACGGCAGCAGGGCAAGCGACGGGATCGCCCGCTTGATCTGGATCGGCCCGTCGAGCACGGCCTCGCCCCACCGGCTCAACCCGGAGATCAGCGCGAGCACGGTGCCGGCGACGATCCCGATCCCCAGGCCGAGAAACGCCCGCTGGGTGGAGATCGCGAGGTTGGACTGCAGTCGTCCGTCGGCGATGAGCTCGCCCGCGGTCGTGACGACCGTCCACGGCGCGGACAGGATGCGCTGGTCGATCAGCCCGGTGGCCGAGCCCGCCGACCAGATCGCGAGCAGCAGTAGCGGGCCGACGACGGGGCCGAACGGGATCGCCGTTCCCAGCGCCAGTCGTCGGCGGCGCCGCGGCGTCGAGAACGGCGTGGCCTCGACCGCACGAGTGGAGGTGGAGATGGTCGCGGTCACGTTCCCCCACCTGCCTCGAGCGCCTCGGCGGCGACCTTCTCGTAGCGGCGGTCGTAGAGGTCTTCGGCCTTGATCAAGGGGTTCCCGGTCTCCTTCGCGAGCAGGTCGATGGTCTGCTGATGGCGAGCGATCACGTCGTCCCAGCTGGCGGGGAGGTCGAGAGCGCCGGCCGCGTCGACGAGGTACTGACCGTCCTCGACTGTGAGGCCCTGGTCCTTGACGTAATAGCCCTCGATCCATTCCTTGGGGTGTGCACGGATCCAGACCTGAGCGCGTGCCCAGGCCTTGACGTACTCCTTGATCGCCGCGGCCTTCGCGGGGTCGGCGAGGGTCGAGGTCTGTGCGTACAGGTGGCCGGGATCGTCACGAAGGCCGTGCTTGATCGCGGACGCGCCGTCCTTGCCGTACTTGGCGAGATAGCGCTTCAGGTTGGTCCCGCCGATGGGCGCGACGTCGACCTGGCCGCTGGACAGGGAGTTCGGGTAGACGTCGCCGGTGCTCGGCAGTTCGATGAGCTCGACGTCGGTCTTCGTCAGGCCCGCTTTCTGCAGCACACGCAGGACCAATGCGCCCTGAGCCTGCCCGGGGCTGTAGGCGATCCGCTTGTCCTTCAGGTCAGCGAGCGTCTTGACGGTCACGCCCGGCGCGATGCCGAACTGGTAGATCGGGTGGTTGACCGGATCCTGGCGGAACTGCGCCGCGACGATGCGGACGTCCAGTCCGGTCCAGGTGGCGTGGATGGGCGGGATGTCCGCGACCGAGCCGAGGTCGAGCGCGTTGGCGCGGAACGCTTCGGTGGTCTGCGGACCGCCGGAGATGTTCGCGTACTCGACCTCGAAGCTGAACTTGTCGAGTCCGGCGAGCTTCAACGCCACCTTGGTCTGTGGGTCGCCGACGATGAGCTTGGTGCCCGCGGGAACGGTGTCGGCGAGCGGTGTGTCCAGTTTCGCCGTACTGGCTGGTGAATCGGCCTCTGTCCTGGCGCAGGCGCTCGCGATCGCCAGCACCGCGAGCAGCGCGAGGAGGGCAGCAGGTCGTGCACGCATTGGGGAAGTCGCTTCCTGTGGCGTGTGAATGTGGCGTGGATGCGGTGGGAAGGTGGTGCGGGTACGAGAGGACGTGTGGTGTCAGCGACACACTGCGCTGGCGACGCGCATCTGATCGATCTCGCGCCGCTGCGTGAGGAGAACCACCTGCGACATGCCATCGAGATTACCCACTAAATCAGTAGGATTACTAGGGAAGACCGTCTACTGAGATGGCATTGGAGTTTCCGTGAGCACACCGACCCCCCACGTTCACGACGAAAACGGGCACCGCGTCGTCGTTCTCGTTGGCAATCCCCGACCCGCTTCACGTACGCGCGCGGCGGCCGAAGCGCTGGCCGCAGGGCTGGGCGCGACGCCCTTCGTCATCGACCTGGCCGAATTCGGCGGTGCCGTACTCGACGGCTCCCCGGAGGTGGACGCCGCGCTGGAGACCGTACGCACCGCGTCGGTGCTGATCGTCGCGACGCCGGTCTACAAGGCCAGCTACACCGGGCTGCTGAAGGCGTTCCTGGACCGCTACGACAACCGGGCACTCGAAGGTGTCGTCGCCATCCCGTTCACGGTCGCGGCCGCACCGATCCACCGCCTGACCGCCGACGTGCACCTGCGCCCGCTGCTGGTCGAGCTCGGCGCGAGCACGCCGACGCGTGCGTTCGCGATCGAGGAGTCGGCGCTGCCGAACCTCGACGCGGTCGTGACGACGTGGGTGTCGACGGAGCTGTCCCTGCTACCGCTGGCGGGCCTGACACGGGTCTGAGGTGCCAGGATGGGGGGCATGAGCGAGACTCCCGCCCCGTACGGCAGCGGTGCCGGTGGTGCGGCTCCGGCTCCCCGGCGGGTGCGGATCCCCCACCTGATGGAGCTGAAGGAGCGCGGCGAGCGGTGGGCGATGCTGACCGCGTACGAGCAGTACGCGGCCGAGATCTTCGACCGTGCCGGCATCCCGGTGCTGCTCGTCGGCGACTCGGCGTCGAACAACGTGTACGGCAACGCGACCTCGCTGCCGGTCACGGTCGACGAGCTGATCCCGCTCGCCCGCGCGGTCGTCCGTTCGGCGCGGCGAGCCCTCGTCGTCGCGGATCTGCCGTTCGGCTCGTACCAGGCGTCGCCGGAGCAGGCGTTCCTCACCTCGGCGCGGTTCATGAAGGAGGCCGGAGCGCACGCGGTGAAGCTCGAGGGCGGCCGCCCCGTGCTGCCGGCGATCGCGAAGCTGGTCGAGTCCGGCGTACCCGTGATGGGGCACCTGGGCTTCACACCGCAGAGCGAGCACGCGCTCGGCGGCTATCGCGTGCAGGGACGGGAGTCCGACGCGGCGAAGCGGCTCGTCGAGGACGCCCTCGCGGTGCAGGACGCCGGTGCGTTCGCCGTCGTGCTGGAGATGGTGCCGGCGGCGGTCGCGCAGGAGGTCACGGCGACGTTGCGCGTACCGACGATCGGCATCGGCGCCGGTCCGCACTGCGACGCCCAGGTGCTGGTGTGGCAGGACTTCGCCGGACTGCGAACCGGGCCGATGCCGCGCTTCGTCAAGCAGTACGCGAACCTCGCCTCAGTCCTCGACGAGGCCGCGCAGGCGTTCGCGCGCGACGTTGTCGAGGGTACGTTTCCGGGCGACGAGCACTCCTTTTAGGCGGTCCAGTCGAAGATCGCCGCACCGGTCAGCCAGAACGCCAGCCAGAACGCGAAGCCGGCGAATGGCAACGCCAGCACGACGAGGGGCTTGCGCCGGAAGAGGTAGAGGGCGAGAACGACCAACGCCACCCAGACGAACACGAAGAAGATGACGGCCCAGCTGGGCATCACCAGACCGCTGACCAGGAACGGGATCAGCAACGGCAGCAACAGCACGATGCCGATCCACGGACCGACGCGTCGCAGAGCATCCACGGCCACATCCTGGCAGCTCAGCCGACCCGCAACCGCCATTCGCCGCGACACGGTGCCCGATCGGGAACCCGCCGCCGCCATTGGGTCGGGGGCACCCTCGTCCGAACCTATGGGACCAGGGCGCCCCTCACCCAACCACTCACCCCGCCACCCCACTCCGCCGCCGTTGGGTCGGGGGCACCCTCGTCCGAACCTATGGGACCAGGGTGCCCCCGACCCAGCCAGACCTCGCCACACCAGCGCCGCTGGGCCACTGCGACAACAGCCACCGCGGTACGTTTCGAATGAGGGCGTCCCTGTAGCGATCTATTCGCTACAGGGACGCCCTCATTCGAAACGTCGCTAGGACCAGCGGTCGCGGAGCTTGGGGAGGACGTCCTTCGCGAACGCCTCGAGGAAGCGCGGCTGGTCGTTGCCCGGGCCGTGGAACACGAGCTCGGTGAAGCCCAGGTCGACGTAGCGCTGGATCCGCTCGACGACCTCGTCCGGATCGTTCGACACGATGAACCGCTTCTGCGCGATCGACGGGTCCTCGTCGGCCAGCCGCTCCATCTCGACCGGGTCCTCGACGCCCTGCTTCTGCTCCGGCGTCAGTCCGAGCGCGGCCCACCAGTACGTGGCTTCCTTCGCGAACTCGAGGTCCTTGTCGTACGACACCTTGATCTCGATCTGGTGCGGCAGCTTCGCGGCGTCCTTGCCGACCTTCTCCGCACCCTCGCGCACCTTGCCGAGCACCGCTTCGTACAGCTCCGACGCCTTGCCGCTCGTCGCGATGAACCCGTCACCGATGCGGCCCGCCAACGAGCCCGCCAACGGACCCGACGCGGCGACGTAGATCGGCGCCGGCACCTCGCTGCGCTCGTAGATCGTCGCCTTTTCGGTGCGGTAGTACTGACCCTCGAACGTCACGCGCTCCTCGGTCCAGAGCTTGCGGATCAGCTCGACGGCCTCGGTCAGCCGCGCCCGGCGTTCCTTGCCGCTCGGCCACTCCGCACCCGTCGCCGGCACCTCGTTCATCGCCTCGCCGGTGCCGACGCCGAGGAAGATGCGGCCGGGAGCGAACTGCTCCAGCGTCGAGAATCCCTGCGCGACCACCGACGGGTGATAACGCAGGATCGGCGTCAGCACGCTCGTGCCCATCGTGATGCGTTGCGACGCGTACGCGAGCGCGCCGAGCCAGCTGAACACGAGCGGCGCCTGCCCGGTCGTGTGGCGCCACGGTTGGAAGTGGTCCGACACCGAGACGATGTCGTAGCCGAGTTGCTCGGCGTGCAAGCTGTAGTCGAGCAAGTCCCGCGTACCGAACTGTTCCGCGGAAGCCTTGTATCCGTACTTCACCCTCGCGCCCTTCTTCCCGGCCAACGATTCCGCTCCAGCCTACGGCGTCTTCCATGGACCTCCAGACTCGCGATCGACGCGCGAGGAATCGGTCCCTGTCGTGCGCGTGGTGCGGTGTGGCACCGTAGCTCTATGGACGTACGTCAGGCAGAGCTGCTCCGCGACGTGCTCGCGGGGTCCGGATGGGTGGAACGCACGGTCGAGTTCGCACGCGCGATGCGCGTCAACACGCGAACACCCGGCGGTCTGCTGCTCTTCGGTACGCCCACCGACGAACCGTGGCATCTCACCGCACATCTCGACGACGAGTCGCGCTTGAACGACATCCCTGAGCTCAAGCCGACGTTGGTGCGGTGGAACCCACCGCCGGACGCCGCACCGCATCTCGCGATCGGTCTCGATCGACTCGTCGAAACGCGACGCGGCGAATCCCTCGTGGTGGTTGCCGAATCGGCGTCGGTTCCGTTGCTCGAACGGGTCGACGACGTACGTCGCAAGGGTGCGAGTGTGTTCGCGCTCGACACCGGCGATCGCGAGCTCGCGTCGCTCGCGAACGAGGTGTTGGAAGTACCAACGGACGACGACGCGTTGCTCACGTTCGATGGTGCGCAACACCTCGTGAGCCTCGCCGCGGGGCAACCGATCGCGTCCGGTCGGCAAAGTTTTCGTGCACGACTCGGACGTCTCCTCGACCACATCTCGGGCCCTTCGCGTTGACGCAATGCACATCTTGAGTGATTGAGTTTCCCCTTGTTTTCTTAGTGAATTTCGCATTGTCGTACTGTCAACCCAGCCTTCCGCACGCACTCTGACGAGGTCGTTCGCGCAGGTCACGTCGACAACACGCGACAAACAAGTTTGCGTTTTGCTATTTACGTGACGCGCCGATGTTGCAAAGATCCACAGATACAACATGGTGAGGTGACTATCCTCGTCATAGCAGAACACCGACGAAAAGTCGGTTGTCCCTTCTGAGGGAGGCAGTGCGGTGCCAGCACGGAAAACGGCAACCAAGGCCGCGGCTAAGAAGTCGCCGGCCAAGCGGACCGTGGCGAAGAAGGCTGCAGCGAAGAAGACTGCGGTGAAGCGTTCGGCAGCCACGACCGCTACCAAGAAGACCGCGACCGCGAAGAGACCCGCGGCGCGTAAGGCGGCACCGGCCAAGAAGGCCACCGCCAGGAAGGCAACTGCGAAGAAGACGACAGCGAAGAAGACTGCTGCCAAGAAGGCTCCCGCCCGCAAGACCGTAGCGAAGAAGGCTCCGGCCAAGAAGACTGCGGCGCGGAAGACCACGGCACGCAAGACGACCGCCAAGAAGGCGACCGCCGCGAAGCGGACCACCGCGGCCAAGAAGACCACCGCGGCGAAGAAGACGACCGCCAAGCGGACGACTACCGCACGCAAGACCGTTGCGAAGAAGGCTCCGGCCAAGCGCGCACCGGCTAAGCGGACGACCGCGAAGCGAGCGACCACGTCCCGCGCCGCGTCCGCCACCAAGCGGACAACCACGGCAAGGGCCCGCAAGGCCTGACGTCGCACAGATCAGGGTGTCGCCACGCGAGGCAGGTGTGGCGACACCCTCGTCGCGTGTCTACTGCTGTTGCTGTCGCGGTGGTTCGACGTCGTCGTTCCACTGCGGGTCGGTGTCCCAGTTCTCGTTACGTTCGGCGACCTTCTCCAGCGCGCGTTCGGCCTCTTCGCGTGTGCGGTACGGGCCCAGCCGGTCGGCGGCCTTGCACCCATCCAACGGTTCGACCGTGTGGTGCACCAGGCAGAAGTACCACTGCTCGGTCTCATTGCTCATGTGCTCAGCCTCCTGCACGTGAGGGTTCCCAGCAAGGGCTCACGTACACTCGCAGTCATCATGGCTGCCGCACTCTCCCCCGCCGCGATCTCGCCGCGACGTAAGGTTCCCGCGCACATCCCGCGCCCGGAGTACGTCGACAAGCCAGCCCCCGCACCGTTCAACGGTACGGAGGCGAAGGACGCCGACACGATCGCACGCATGCGCATCGCCTGTCGGCTCGCCGCGCAGGCGCTGGAGGAGGTCGGGCGCGCCATCAAGCCGGGCGTGACCACCGACGAGCTCGACCAGGTGGGGCACGACTTCCTGCTCGCGCACGACGCGTACCCGTCGACACTCGGCTACCGCGGCTTTCCGAAGTCGTTGTGTACGTCGGTCAACGAGGTCATCTGTCACGGCATCCCCGACGCGCGGCCGCTCGAAGACGGCGACATCGTGAACATCGACATCACCGCATTCATCGGCGGCGTGCACGGGGACACGAATGCGACGTTCTTCGTCGGTTCTGTCGACGAGGAAAACAGCCTTCTGGTCGAACGCACCAAAGAAGCCACGTTGCGGGGCATCAAGGCCATTCGGCCCGGGCGTCAGGTCAACATCGTCGGCCGGGTCATCGAGTCCTTTGCGAAGCGCTTCGGCTATGGCGTGGTCCGCGAGTTCACCGGGCACGGGATCGGTACGTCTTTCCACTCGGGGCTGATCATTCCGCATTACGACGAGCCCCGGTTCGACACCGTGATCGAGGCCGGCATGACGTTCACCGTGGAGCCGATGTTGACGCTCGGCACGCACGAGTGGGACATGTGGGACGACGGTTGGACGGTGACGACGAAGGACCGCAGCCGGACGGCTCAGTTCGAGCACACGGTGTTGGTGACGGAGTCCGGGCCGGAGCTGCTGACCGTTGCTTAGGGGCGCTTCCAGAGCGTGACGCGGAGGCCTTCGACTGTGGTCTCCTGGACGAGGTCGAGGCCTTGGCTGCCGGAGGGTGCGCCGTTCTCCCACGTCGGTTGCAGGATCCAGAGCCTGTTGATGTCGTTGGGCAGCGGGCCGGTGAGGTCTGCCGGGCGGCACTTCGCGTCGCGTAGGTAGTACGGGATCGTCTGGATCGTGGTGACCGTGCGCTGGATGCCGTCGCCTGGTTGGCAGCCCTGCTCGATCGTGTGCGCGGCTTGGCGTACGTCGGGGCCGTGGCCGTCTACCTCGCGCATCGCTTGCAGCTGTGAGGCTGCGAGCGCGGCTGCGAGGCCGACGGGGACGACCGCGGTCCAGGACGGGAGCTTGGCTATGGCCGCACCGGCGAGGAGCGCGAGTGCCGGTACGCAGACAACGAGGTAGCGGCCGAGGAAGAGCGGGGTCAGCAGTCCGATGCCCGCAAGGATGAGCGGTGGTGCGGCGAACCAGACGGCTGTCCCGACGGTCTGGGTGCTTGCGGACATCGCGAGGGCGAGGACGGCTGTTGCCGCGAGGGCGGCGAGCAGCCAGGGTCCGCCGGCGAGCTCCGCGTACGCCTCGGCCAGGCTGGCGAACGTCGGCTTCGGGATCCAGGCGACGGTGTCGCGTTGTCCGAACGTGAAGACGGCGAGGATCGCTGGCGCTATCAGCGCCGCCGCGGTCGCTCGCACCCAGGGACGGAGTTCGTCGCGGGCTCTTACCAGGTGCGCGACGAGGATCAGCAGACCGAGCAGCTGGACGACGCCGAGGCACGCGACGACGATGGTGTACCCGATCCACCAGCGCCTGCCGCCGTCCTCGAGCGCGCGATGGAGCAGCCACCAGGCGACCACGGCGAGCGCGATGGCGAGCGCGTACGGGCGCGCCTCCTGGGCGTACCTGCTCGCTATGGGAGCGAGCGCGAAGACCAGGCCGGCGACGTACGCCGCACGGGTCCCCCAGCTGCGTCTGGCGACATCGGCGACGAACGCGGTGGCGACGGTCATCGCGAGCACCGAGGGCAGGCGCAGCCACCACTCGGCGCTCCCGAGCAGCGTCCAGACGTGCATGCCGACGTAGTAGGCGCCGAGGCCGAGGTCGCGTTCGGTGAGGAACGCGAGCAGGTCACCCAGCGGCCGGCCGGCGTCCTGCGCCGTGGCGGCCTCGTCCAGCCACAGCGCTGGAGTGCCGAGCCGCCAGCAGAACAGCGCGCACGCGAGGACCGCTGGGACCAGCACAGGCCACGCCGTGTCCCCGCGGATCCGCACCTGGGGAGCTTCCCACACCTCCCCGGCAGGCCCGCTCAGGTGGCGCGGCGTGCCCGACTCACTCTTCGCGGCTGTTGAGCTCCGCGGCGATCTGCTCGGCGTCCTGCTGGGTCATCTCCAGGCGCGGGATCCACCAGCGATTCTCGCTCAGGTCCCAGATGCCGAAGCCGTACTCCGTTTCGCGCACCGCGTACCGATCCGTCACCACTCCGCCCTCCGGATGACCGGAGGACAGCTTATCGAACATACGTTCGATTCGCCATGGCGCTTCGGCAGGCCGTCGACGCTTGAGCGTCCGACGGCGCGTGACGCGCGCCCATGGCGCGGAAACGATCTTGTTCACGTTCATGACCGCCCACCCCCGCGGTTAGACCGGACCTGACGCTGTGGATCTCTTGCGGCTTTCATGTGTGCCCCCTGGTGACTCCCCAGACACGTGTTGGCCGAACTCCCCCGTCCCTCGATTGCCGCCGAGAACTAGGGGGGCCCGACAGCAGACCGTGATGAGGCCTGCGCCGAGCGTGGCACAGATTCAACCCGGTCGCTGGCGAACTGTGAAGACGTGGCGACAGACTGTGGACAAGTTTCTTGGTTCGGTGCCCGGGCTTGTCCGATTCCGTCCCGATTCTTCGCGGGCTCAATTCGGGGCAGTGATGTCAGCATCCGGCCGAATGGTGAGACAAGCGACGTACCTCACGCCTCTCCGTCACCGCTGCCACGGTCGTCGAGGAAGAGGCTCGCGGCCTTGCCGACCCGGTAGACGAGGTGGGTGACGTCCTGTGTGTGGACCACTCGTTCGGGGGTGAGCTCTCTGCCGTGACCCGTGCTGACGCCGAGGTTGTCCAGGAGGCGTTGGCCTTCGCCGAGCAGGACGGGCGCGATGTGGAGGACGAGCTCGTCGACCTGTCCGGCGGCGATGGCCTGCTGGACCGTGGTGCCGCCGCCGGAGATCAGCACGTTCTTGCCGTTCGCCGCCTCTCTGGCCTGGGCGATCGCGCTCTCGAGGCCGTCGGTGACGTAGGTGAAGCTCGTTCCGCCCTGGCAGTGCCTCGTCTCGCGCTCGCGGTGGGTGACGACGAAGACGGGACCGTGGAACGGCGGCTCCTCGCCCCACGGCCCCTCGCCGCCGTCGGCCATGCGCCTGCCCATGACGTACGCCCCGTTCCGTGCGGTGAGCTCGGCGGCGAGGTCGGAGTTGACGCTCTGCTCACCCCCGGCGTACCCCATTCGCTCGCGCCACGACTGGGCGTTGACGACCCAGCGGGTTATGCGGAAGAACCCCAACGCCTCCGGGCTCTTCGTCCAGTCCGTCTCGTCGCTCCTGGGTCCGGCGAAGTAGCCGTCGAGGGAGATCGACATCTCTGCGGTGACCAGCGTCATTCTGGATCGCTCCTCCAGCTCCTGGCGCCCCTCGGTCAGAGCGCCTGTCACCTCGTGGTCGGAGCGGGTCACGGGACTTCTACATCCGTCAGCCGAGGTTCTTGATCTCGCCAAGGCGTCGGCGATGATGTGGACGTGGAGTACGTGTCCAGAGTGCCGCGATCGCCGCTGGACGGGCTGATCGACGACCTCTACTACCTGGAGGGTTCGCCGCCGTACGCCCGGCTGACGTTGCCGCCGGCGCCGGGGGCGCTGCTCATCGTCAACCTGGGGGCGCCGTTCCACGTCCGCGGTGGTGCCGACACCGAGACGGCCGAGTTCGCCGACGGCTGCGTGGTCACCACGCCCACCCGCGCGTGGGACTTCGGCTACCCACTCCGGACCCGGTCCGTCGGCGTGCACTTCAAGTCGTGGGGGTTAGCGCCGTTCCTGCCGATGCCCGCGGCGGAGCTGTGTGACCGGCCGGTGACGGTCGAGCAGGTGTGGGGCCGGCCCGCCACTGCCGAGCTGCAAGACCGGCTGGCCACGGCGGACGAACCGTACGAGATGCTGGCTCTGCTCGAGGATGAGCTGATGCGACGGCTTGGCGAGACTCCCGGCATGGGGCTGGTCCGCCACACGAGCAGTGTCATCGCGGCGACCAGCGGGGCGGTGGCGATCGGCGACCTGAGGGTGGCAGCCGGTGTCAGCAGTACTCAGCTGACTTTGCGGTTCAAGGAGCTCGTCGGCGTCACCCCGAAACGGCTGGCCCGCGCCCACCGCTTCGCCGCCACCATGCTCACGATCGACCCCGCCGAACCGGTCGACTGGGGCGACCTCGCCGCTCGTGCGGGCTACTTCGACCAGGCGCATTTCGGCCACGAGTTCCGCGAGTTCACCGGGCTCACGCCCACTCAGTACCTCGAAGTCCGGCGGCGGTTCCTGCGCGAGCACCCCGGCCACACACTGGACAGCTGGCCTCTGCCAGCCGATTGATTCCTTACAAGACCGACAGCCCCGACACGCTTAGTTTGGGCACTCCCAAGCAAAGGAGAGCCCCATGAGCAAAGTAGTCATGTACGCCTCGGTGTCGGTGGACGGCTTCGTCGCGGACGAGAAGGACCAGCCCGGGCCGCTGTTCGACTGGCTGACCAGCGGTGACGTCCCGTTGGACGAGAGTGGCGTGTTGAAGGTGTCGCAGGTGTCGTACGACTATGTCCGGGCGTACTGGGACCAGATCGGGGTGACCATCGCCGGCCGCCACGTCTTCGACCTGACCGACGGCTGGGACGGGAAGCCTCCGGCCGGGATCGACCACGTGGTCGTCGTGACGCACCGGCCGGCGCCCGAGGGCTGGAACTCTGAGGCGTTTCACTTCGTCGACGGCATCGAGGCAGCCGTGGCCAAGGCGCAGGAGCTCGCGGGTGACCGCCTCGTCGAGGTCGCCGCTGGCGACGTCGGTGGCCAGCTGCTCGCCGCGGGCCTCGTCGACGAGGTGCGCATGGACGTCGTACCCGTCGTGTTGGGGTCAGGCAAGCGCTTCTTCGGATCGGTCGACGCGCAGCACCTGTTGGAGGATCCTGACGTGATTCAGGGCAACCGGGTGCTTCACCTGCGCTATCAGGTGCGACGTTGACCCATCAATCTGCTGTAACCCCGGGCGGCACCTGCCGCCCGGGGTTGATGGACGAGCCGGCCTGTAAGCCGGATACAGCCCAACCGCTGGCGTCCGTAGCCCCCTGACCTGCAGAGGAGCAGTCCGGAGCGCGGGCACAACGTGGCCCTGTTCCGTTCCTGTTCCGTTCCAGGGAGGGGACACCATGAGCACCACCGCCGCACGCGAAGTCGAGACCGTCTGGTGTGAGAACGCCGCCCACGACCTCGAGCACTTCATCCGAGACGACTGCGAGCACCCGCACTTCACCGACCAGCAGACGCGCGCCCTGATGAACCGCGGCGCCCGGACCGCGCATGTCGCCGAGCTCGAAGACGTCGCGGCTCGTGCGATCGCCGCACACCAGGCCGTGGCGGACGCTGCGGACCGCCTCGCCGAGCTGCAAGCCCGGCTACCCAACGCGTCCCACTACGACACCGCGGTACAAGCCCAGTACGTCCGCGAGGCGCTCGACCGCGCGATCGCCGCGTTCCGGGGCGACGCGTGAGCCTCTCGCGCCGCGGACTGCTGGCCACCCTGACCGGTGGTTCGCTCGTGGCTGCGGGTGCCCAGCTCGCCGGGGCGAAGGCGCAACCGCGCGCTGCACGAGCCGGCGTGACGGGGCTGGATGTGTCGTCGTACGGCGCCGTGGGCGACGGCGTGACCGACGACACTGCGGCGATCCAGGCCGCGCTCGATGACGCGTCGGCCGGCACGTACCCGCGCCGGGTCAGCCTTCCGGCCGGCGTCTACCTCACGACCGCCACGCTAGTCGGATCCAGCTCGATCGAGCTGGCCGGGGAGGGCCCGGAGCGGACGGTCATCATCCCGCCGACGGCGACCACGGGTGTCCGGCTGGGCAGCCTGACGCAGAGCCAGCCGCACGGCCTGGTCGTGCGGGACTTCACGTTCCGTGGGGACGCCGCGAGCACCGCGTACCCGTTGCTGGACGTCCAGCAGTACGGGCGGAAGTGGGTGGTCGAGCGCGTCCACTTCGACAACAACTTCGGTGACCGGCCCGGCATCCGCGTCTGGTCGAGCTGGGTCGGCACGATCCGCGACTGCAACTTCTGGCGGCTCGGCGTCGAGGGCGTGGCGTCCAACCGGGCTGCGATCATCGTCAAGCCGCAGGCGCTGCCGAACGGGAACGGCCCGATCAACAACCTGGTCATCGACGGCTGCGCGTTCGAACGCGTCCAGACCGGGATCGACCTGCACGACCCGACCGAGTACGGCCAGTCGACCGCGATCTACAGCGTGGAGATCCGTAACCCGCGGTTCAAGAACACCGCCACCGACGGGCACGTCGCGAACTCGGTCGGCATCCGCAGCAACAGCAACAACGTGTTCAACGTGGTCGTGACGTCGCCCTTCTTCGAGGACTTCGCCGTGGGCATCAAGGCGCGCGGCTGGGGATGGGTCATCGACGCCCCGTTCGGCCAGTCCGCCGACAAGATCATTCACCTGGTCTCCGGTGGCGGGCACTCGATCCGCGGGCTGATCATGCAGGGCGCGGAGAACAACGAGATCGCGACCGGCGTGCACTGCGGTGCGGGCATCGCAGGTGTCTGCAGGCTCGACCAGTGGAAGTCGGTCGGCGCGGCGGGCTACCTGACGACGGCCCCGTGGGTGGACGACACGGACGGCAAGCTCGTGGCGGTGGCGGCGTGATCCTCGACCTGATCCTGAACCTGATCGACCGCGAGTCCCGGCACCGTGTGCGCGCCCGCCGCGCCGAGCGTCGCGAGGACCGCCGTCGCCGTCGCGAGTTGCGCCGCGAGCTCCGCCGCTGGATCCGAAGCAACCGCCCAACCTTAGACCGAGGAGACCCAAGATGACCGCCACCGACCGCTTCGTCGAGCTGGTCGCCACCGTACCCTGGCCGATGGCACGCGTGCTCGCGCTCCTCGCGGTCGCCGTCGCCGTGGGCGCCATGGTGCTGGTGTGGAACTACACCAGGTCCGAGATTCGGAGCCAGTCATGACGAGCAGGCATCTGGCGGTTTCGCCCGCGCGATGGCCACTGGCGTGGGATCCTACGGCCATGCGACACGCCGCCATTCCTGCCGCGCTCACCGTTGTCTCGGGGGTCGCGATCTTCGCGGGCTCCCTGTTGCCGTGGGCCACGATCGGTGAGTTCGGCGGCATGTCGGGCGTCGGCGGGTACGGGACGATCACGCTCGCCCTCGGCGCGGCCGTCGTGGCATGCGCGGTCGGTGTCTTCCTCGGATACCCCGTGCTCCGCTGGGTGGCCCTGGGATGCGCTGTACTCGCCGGCCTGGTGGCGCTCGTCACGCTGTTCCAGGTGGTGTCTGTCGCGCTCGCCGGCATCGGAGCGCCAGGCATCGGCCTGTTCGTCGTGATCGGCGGTGCCATCCTCGGAACCGTCGGGGCGGCCACCGTCCGGACGAGCGCACCTAACCTCGGCCAGCACGGTACAGCTGGTTGACCCGTCGTCGGCTGACGCCGAGCGCGACCGCGACCTCTTCCCGCGTGAGGTGGCCGGCGTCGATGATCGCCACGACCAGGCGCGCGCGGAAGTCGGTCGTGTCGAAGTAGGCCTCGCGCATACCCTCCGCGAGCGCGTGCGCCGCGAGGACGGCGGCCGCTCGGTCGCGGTCGTCGCCGATCTCGCGGACCGCGGCCTCGACTGCCTTACGAACAGCAGCGCGCGCTCGTGCGGCCGCCCCGGATGCGGTCACGCTCAGTAAACGTAGTCACGGTGCGAGAAGGACCCCTTCCCTTCCGAGACCGGCCACGCTAGGTTTCCTCGGGAAGTACCCCTTCTCACTAGACGGGGCCGGGGCTCGTTGGCGTCGGCTCCCGGCCCTGGATCGCGCGCCCCGCGACCACCCGGAGGGCCGGGGGCCGGCACCAAACCCGCCAGGAAGGCGTCATGGACCACCCCCAGAAGTCTCGCGACCCGCTGGTCGAGCTCGTGGAGAAGCGTCTGGCGAACGGCGCTGACGCGCAGAAGATCGTGGTGGAGGTGCTGCGTTCGCTCGCCGAGCAGCTGCCGGTGCACTACGGCCCAGAGGCTCAGCCGACGTACCGCCGGTTCCTGCGTCGCCGCGCCGAGCTCGTCGAGGAGGGCGCGCCTTGGGTGAAGCCGTTCCTCGCCGAGTCCTGGCAGTGGCAATAGGCGTCGTGCTCCGGTACCTCCCATACCCGGCGCCCACCCCCTAACGCCGGTCGCTTCGCCGGAGCACGACGAAAGACCCCCATCCCGCCTGGGGATGGGGGTCTTTCGTGCCAGCCGACCTCCCGACGACAGCGCGTGGCGGCCAGCGTGGTCCGGCTGGTGACCGGACGCTTCAGCTACTCGGTGGGGACCTGCTTGTTCGGCACGCGCCACACGCCGTAGATCGTGACGCCGGCAGCGACCACTACGGAGATGACGTGACCGAGCTCGTCGACACCCAGCACGTTGTCCGCGAACGCTGCGGTAAGCGCCGTCACGACGGTGCCGACCGCGCCGACAACCGCCTTCCACTTGTCGCTGATCTTCAACATGGTTCCTCCTAGGAAGGGGGGATGATCTCGTTGAGCCTCTTGTGGATGAGGTTCAGCGAGGCCGCCACCTGACCGAGCAGTTCACGCATCTCGGTCTGGTCGGCGGCGTCCTGAGCGTCGTCGCCCTTGTCGCGCTGCTTCTCGGCGTCGAGCTTCACGCCCGCGCCGACGATGTACTCGCCGAGGCTGACGCCCGCGACGCCGCCGTACGGCTTGGCGTCGAGGTCGGCAACAGCCTTGGCGATCTCCTGCACGGTGGGCATGTCGTCCTCCGGTGGCTGGTAGGTGTGCTCGGTCTTGAAGCTGAGGTGGACGTGGTCCACGTGCGGGTTGCTGCCGTCGTACTCGCGCCACGACCACGGCGGGTTCGACAGCGGCGAGGCGATCCGCTCGAACCAGATGACGTAAGTGAGGCCGAGCCGCTCGTGGTCGGCGAGGGCGCGTGCGGCAATCCAGTCGCCGACGAACTTCCGCAGCGGGCCAGGGTCGTTGACGGTGCCGCCGTCGTGCACCGTGAGGTCGACGGCCAAGCCGACGGCATGGTCGCCAGTGCCGCGGCCGGGCGCTCCCCACCAGAACCAGACCTGCCACGGGCAGTCCGTCACCAGCTCATCTGCGGCCGAACGCGCCCACGGCTTCACCGAGCCGAGGCTCGTCTTCACCAGGTCGATGCTGCCCATCACGGACCTCCAACTAGGGAGATGAGGGAGATGCCGCCGGATCCGACGGCGACCGCCGACGCGCCAACGGCGATCCAGCGGAGCGCGTTGAGCGAAGCGACCGCCTTCTCGAGTGCGACGAGGCGCGCGTCGTGCTGGCCGATGACGATGTCGAGCTTCGTCTCTACCCTCACCAGCCGGTCTCGCATCTCGGCGTCCACATCGGGCATAGGGACTTCCTCTCCTCACATTCCGATGACGACGATCATGCGTTCGCCGAACGTGCCAGTGTTGGCGGTGACCCGGTACTTCATGCGGAACGTGTTTGAGCCGGCAGTGAGCCCGGTCTCTAGGTACATCGTCGAAGCGCGGATGGCGCCGCCCGTGCTGGATGCGGTGATGAACACGGCCCGCGGGTCGTCGGCGGCGATCGTGGTGGCACCCGACACGTTGTAGGAGGCGTAGGAGTTCTGCCCGACGGTGTCGTTCTTGATGATGGACGTCACCGTCACGATCGCCTGGGTGCCGGTGGTGACCGTAACGTCCGGCCCCTGTGTGGCGAGGTCGGTGTACGTGGTGCTGGTGGTGGTCTGGTTGGTGGCGACGATCCCCCGAAAGACGGAGCGCCGGACCACCTGGTTGACGCCGCTGGTGACGATGAAGCCGGACGTGGCCACGTCCGCCTTGGCTGGCGCCGTCTCGTTCAGGTCGCCGGACAGAATGTTCTGTTGCGCCGCGGTCAGGACATTGTTAGCCGTGAAGGTCGGCGGTGTCGCCCAAGCCATCAGCGGTCCTCGATCTCGGCGGCCGCGTAAGACTCCGCGTTCCGGGCAGCGAGCTCGGCGTCGGTCAGCTCGTAATCCGGTGCGGGCTCGACGCTACGGAACAGCAGGCCGGCGGGCATGGACCTCAGCTCCTCCAGCGTCCACGGCAGGATCCCGTGCTCGACGTTCTCCATCTGCAGCCGCAGCACGGTCTCGCCTGGCAGCCAGTTCCGGGTCTCCGGCACGGGACGGTCCATCAGTACGCGCGCGATCTCCTGAGCGTTCGCCGGCCACTCGGCGCGAGCCTCGACTCCGCAACGGGAGCAGAGGAACTCCTCGTCGGTGAGGCCGCCAGGTCGGCCACCGACCGCGTGGACTCCGTAGTGCTCGGCGTTCCTGCATGGGCCACCCAGCCACTCCGGCCGCGGACAGCGGGCCACCCAGCGGCCGTGATTCGCATACACGGTCGCGACGATCTCGCTCATTCAGTGCCCCAGCCTGTTCGTGTCCAGTACGCCGTTCGTGGTCGAGTCGAGGACGAACACCTCTGACGGCTCGTCGAGCGGTTCGGGAGGGATCAACTCGCACGCCAGCTCCACCTCGTGCTGCAAGCCGACCTGGTGGATGGTGTGCTGGATCTGCTCGACGAAGAAGTGCCCGTCGACAGCGGACTCGGTGTCCAGGATCCGCACCTTGTCCGACAGGTCGCGTTGAATCGCCGGGTAGAACCGTTCCGGCTGTGTCGTCGGCGACGCCAGCACTCGGACGGTCACGGTGGGAAGGCGTTGCTTGCGCTGGTTGATCACGAGCTGGCCGATCGCCTCGGCGTCGTACTGGTTGACGAACGGAGCATCCCGGTCGTACTTGCGGGGGCCGTGCTCGTCGCGCGACGTGACGTCTTCGAGCTCCACCTTGACGGTCCGCGCCACCGGCACCGACCGAGCCCGCAGCCGCAGCCCCGATACGACCGCGTCGGCGCCACCGCCGGTGTTCGACAGGATGATCTCGATCGACTGCCCGGACGTGCGCGTCAACGAGCCATTGACGGTGACGCCGTTGAGCACCTCGAAGTCGGTGCCGGACACTGGCGCTACCGCACTATCCACAGGGTCGTCCATGACAGCGGTGAAGACGCGCTGCTGGCTACCGCCAGACGGGACGGTGAACGTCTCCTCGGTCTCCCACACCACGCCGACACCGCCCAATGGGCGTCGCTCCTCGACGTCGAACGCCACCTGGTTGACGACCTCGCCGAACCCGGCGTTGTAGCCGAACGGTGCGGAGTGCTTCGGCTCCGACGCGCCGGTGATCGCGGCCGGCGGATGGACTGTCCACAGCCGGCCGGCGCCGTCAGTGAACGCCGTAGTTCCGGCGACGTGTGCCGCGAAGAACGGCGACGCCACCGCGGTCCCGTTGATGCCTGCGCGGATCTCCGCGTAGTGCACGTTGCCGATGAACAGCTCGGTGTTGTCACCGCGCGCACCGACCTCGACAGGTGTGGTGCTGGCGAAGATCGACGTGACGCCGGCCTGCACGACCTGCGTACCGAGCGTCACCCAGTTGACGCCGTTCTCGCTTGTGTAGAAGGTGATCGTCCGGCCGCTCGCGCCGTTGTTCACGTCGAGCGCCGCACGCACCCAGTGCAGCGAGCCGTCAGCGAAGCCGGTCGGGCGGGTCGCCTGCGCCGACAGAACGGCCGTTCCGTCCGCCGACCACAGAATCTGCATGCGACCGTCGAAGTTGGACAGCCGGAACTCGTAGGAGAACTGTCCGCCGCCGGCCGCCTTGCCGACGAACGCCTGGTTCGCGGCCGGTGTCCAGTCGTCGGCGGCGACCCGCACCCGGATATCAAGGTCGGCCACGATGTCGAGCGCGGCGTTGTCCGGGGTCGAGGCGCGGCTGTTGGCGTTGCCGGTGACGCGCAGTCCGTCGGAACCGTCAACGTCGCGGAACGTCGTCTGTGACGCGATCGATGCCGCGTCGAGCAGCCGGTGGTGCCGGTCGCGGAACACCAGCCGCCCGACTGAGTCGACGGTGACGAGTGCGGGCGGCCCCTCGGCGTTGACCAATCGTTCGAGCGCGGCGTACGCGTCGGTGCCCTCTTCCCACCACCAGGGCAGGATGCTGGCACCGGCGTCGATGTCGCGCTTGTTGGCGTCCCAGCCGATGGCGTCGAGCACCTTGTGCACGGCGTCGCCGGTGCGCAGCCCGGAGAACAGCGCGGTCGACACGTCCGCCTCGCGCAGCTTCGCCAGTGGGTCGAGCGCGCCGAGCGTCACCGAGCGGTTGTTGATGTCCGGGTTGAGCTCGAAGTCCTCGAGGTGGCCACGGAACAGGACGGTCCCGATGATCGACGCCGAACCGTGGGCGGTGGTGCGCCAGAACGCGCCCGTCGAGGCGCCGTCGAAGTAGGTGCCGAGGATGGCGCCCTCCTCGACCATGACGCCGTCGATGTTCCACGAGTCGTTCAGCGCCGCGTCACTGGTGGAGTAGGCGATCGTCACCTGAGCCTTGGCGGCATCCGCCGGTGCGGTGTCAGTCTTCGACCGGCGGACGTAACCAGCAGTGTCCGCCTGTGACGTGAACACGGTGCTCGGGTTGAGCGTGATGCTGCCGTTCGCCCGAAGGAAGATCATCTTGAGGCCGGCGGTTCGCGTGCCCACGGTGTTGAGCCGCAGGTACGCGGAGACGGTGTACGCCTTGCCCGGCTTGACGGGGAACTGCAGGGTGTCGACGGTCGGCGTGCCGGCGATGTTGTTGACCACCGACTGGCAGGCCTGCCCGCCGACGAACGGGTTGTTCGCCGTCGCGGTCAGCGTCGTCCGAGTCGACGACCAACCCGTCGTGTTCAGCTCGAACGACGGGTTCGGGACCAGGTTCATCCGGTCGTTGTACGACACCCACAGCGGCCGGCCCGGCTTCACATTCCCGGCGATCGGCGACAGCGCGTTGTCCGGCGTGTAGTCGCGGGATGTGTTCAACAGCTCGAGTCCGGACATTCGGCCCGACGTCGTCGGCGTCAGCGACCGTGCCTGGTCCCGGCCGTACACCATCTGCGGCACCGCACGCTGGCCGAGCTCCCGGTCGGTGACGTCGTCGCCGGGATCCTCGAAGTAGCCGTCGTTGTCCCAGTCGATGCGGAAGTCGTAGCGGCCGACCGGTGCCACCCAAGGGCCGGGGAACGTGCCGTCGTCGTTGACGAGGATCGAGTCCATCGCGAACGTCGGCACCGTCGGCGAGCTTGTGGTCGGTCCGGGCTTGATGACGCCGACGGGACCGAACGCGCCGGCACGGGTCATCGTCTCGGTCGGGTTGACGTCGTCGCCGAGGAAGATCCGAACCTCGGCGTTCGTCGCACTGATCGACCATTCGAGCCGGTACCGTGTGCCGGCGACGAACGTGATCGTGGACTCCGCACCGACCTGCGCGTTGGCGTTGTCCCGGATCCGCAGCCGGCCTGGCCCGCTGGAGTCGATGCGCCAGCCGAACCCACCCAGGGTGGGCGCCGCGAGCATGACCGTCCACGACAGCGACGCCACGCCTGGGTGGGTCACCTCGACGCGGCCACCGCAGATGCCCGTCGCGATGTCCGAGCCGAGGATCCACTCCCCGTTCGCGGGCTCGCCTGCCTGCTGCTGGATCGACATGTACGAACCGTGCGGGCCATCCTCCGCGACGAGCACGTTACCGAGAACGTTGTCGAACGGGGTATCGCCCGGACCGCCCGTGCCTGGGCCCATCGGCCCGGACCCGACACCGGTCAGGTCCATCCGGAGGATGTCGCTCATGCGAGCCTGCCCTGCTTGCGCAGGCTGTTAAGCGCCGCAGTGAGCCAGTTCAGCAGCTCGATCTTCGAGCCGATGACGCCGTGGTTCGCAAGCTGCACGATGACCGGAGCGGGTTGGACCGGTGCGGCCATCGCCATGCCCTGCCCACCGAGACGCAGCCGTCCACCGTTCGGCACGATGAGGCCGTCCTGATCGGGGACGAACGTCTCAGGTCCACGCTCACCAACGGTGTAGGCGACCCCGGCGTCGACCGGGCCACCGTGAGCGCGGGCACGGTCAATGATCCGCTTGTTCGCGCCCGAGATCGACACGCCTACCGTGATGTTGACGCGCTCGTCGGGGATGCTGTTCAGCTGCCGCTTGGCCGAGCGGACCTGCGCGGTCAGTTGGGCGATGTTGGCCTTGATCGCCGCGCGTCGGTCCTTCGTTAGGCTCTTGTCGTTCAGCTGCTTCTTCGCGGATGCGAGCTTCTGTTCCAGGTCGGAGATCTTCGCCTTGAGCTCGACCTTGTCCTTCATGTTGCGGACGGCGCTGTTCCAGCGTGCGATGTCGTTCGACGCGCCCTCCAGCGTTACGGCGACGTCCTGCCCGAACGACTCGACCGAGCCAGCCGCTTCGAACAGCTTCCCGGCGAGACCCTTCTTCCCCATCGCGAACGCGAGCATTCCGGCCTGCGTCAACGCGCCCGCGGTGAAGCTGGTCAGTCCGCGTGCCATCCTGGCCACCGACGCCAAAGCGTCACCGGCGAAGGCGAGGAACGACTCGGCCATGCCGAGCGCGGCCGCCGCGACCTGGAACTTACCCGGGCCGGACAGCCAGGCGACGAACTTCTCCAGCGCCGGCAGCACCTTCTTCTGTGCGATGTCTGCCAGTGAGACCAGTGCCGGGGTCGCGGTGACGAGCAGGGTGTCGCCCATCTCCTTGAGTCGCGCCTTCGACTCGGTGACCTTCCGAGCCAGTGAGCCGGCGCCTTGGGCGTAGGCGTTCTGCGCATCGGTCGACTTCTGCATGACCAGGTCAAGGGTGGCCTGCGCGGAAGCCTGCTCCTCGGTGGCGAACGTAAGACCCTTCTTCTTGTTCGCCAGTATCTGCGCGTCAACCTGCGCTTGACTGATGCCGATGCCCAACCCCTGAAGGGCGTCACGCTCACCGAGCAGTGCCGCCTGCAGGATCTCCGACACCTCGGCCGTAGTGCGGGTACCGCCGGACCACTCCGACAGCGCGCCGGACAGATTCTGAATCTGCAGCGTCATGTCGGTAGCCGTCTTGCGGGTGAAGCCCATCGGCACCAGGAGGTCGGCCATACCGGCCGCGAGGCCGACGGCCTCTCTCTTCGTCAACCCCATGGCGTGGGCGTTGGCCTCGGCCCAGTCTTTCACTCGACCGATCTGGTCGCCGAAGACGATCTTCGACTTGTTCTCCATCAGCTGGATCTTCGCGGCCGCGTCGAGCAGCTGCGGGCCGAGCGCCACCACGCCCACGCCGACAGCTGCGAGGCCGAGTGCGCCCGCTTTACCGACAGAGGCCAGCCCTTTGCCGAGACCGGACGCGGCCTTGCCGATGCCGTGGAACGTCTTCGACGCGGCGTCCTTGGCGAGGATGGTGAAGGAGAGCGTGCCGTCAGCCACTGCCCGCCTCCTTCTTTCTCAACTCGTCAAGGGCTTTCAGTACGTCCCAGTAGGTGGCGATGATCCGCGGCGACTCGCGCGCGAGCGAGCCGTACGGCAGGCTGGTCAGAACGCTCAGCTCGACGAGCTCCCGGACGTAGCTGGCGGCTGGGTAGGGTCCGGCGTCACGACCTCAAGGACAGGCCTGTCCTCAGCGAGCTCCACGCTGTCGACCATGTCGAGGAAGTCCTCGAAGCTGCGGCCGCGTTCCTTCTTGGCCGCGCCGAGCGCGAGCCACACGCCGTAGTAGGTGTGCTCCCGGCGGGTGCACTCCTCCAGTGAGAGCTCGAACTTCCGCTCGATCTCTACCTCGAGCTTGGCGGTCAGCTGGACTGTCTCCTCGCGGCCGTCGGAGAACGTGACCTTCATCGGGGTCCGGCTGTTCATGCTGCTGCCCTCGCGATCTTCCGGGAGATCTGACGCATCGCCTTGACGAGTTCGCGCCGCACCTTCGGGGCGCCCTTCTCCATCGGCCGGGTGAACCACTTCGACTTCACTCGCTGCAGCACCCACAGCCACATGCGCCCGAACACCGGGTGCCGCAGGCTGCCCTTGTCCATGGCGCGGATGTCGACGCCGCCCTTGGCGACGATCGTGATCGACGCGTTCTGGCCGCCGCGGCGCTTCGTGGTGAACTTAGACCCGGCCACCTTGCCGGCCAGCCCGCCGCGGCGCGGCAGGGTCACGAGCGCGGACGCCTTCGCGTCCCTCTTCAGGGGAGCCGTGACGCTGTTGAGTGCGCGGTACCCCTCGCGCTGGATCTCCTTCGGCGCGGTACGCAACGCCTTCGAGAACTGCTCGAGCTGCTTCGCGCCCTTGATGGTGATACGCGCGACCATCAGGACGTCGCGCGCGTGACGACGCCGCTCGTCGGCAGCGTCAGCGACTTCATCGCCATCTCGTTGAGCGAACCGCCGACGTTGTGCTGCTGGATGAAGACGGAACCGGTGTAGTTCGGGTTCGTCGTCGACACCACACCCGCGTCGGGCCGGACGATGAACGTAACCACGGTGCCGAAGATCGGCCACAGCGTGGCGTCGATGCTCGACAGCGCGAAGTCGTCGAGGAACTCGATCGTCAGCGTGCCCGCCTTCAGGCCACTGGTGACCTCGTTCCAGTTGTCGCCCATCGCCGTGGAGTCGAGCGCCGTCGCCTCGACCGCGAGCGCGGCTTGGCGAACATGGTCGGACAGGTTGACCGAGTTGAGCGTGAGATGCTCGTTGAGCAGTGACAAGACAGCCATGACGGCGGACCTTTCTTACTGGATTCCGATGGCGCCGGCAACGGTGAACGAGCCGGTGATCGCGGAGACGTTGAGCCGCCACCACGTGTCCGTGATGCCGGTGGAGTCGACGCGCACGAGCCATGACGCGCCGCGGGCGGTGATCGCGGGGAACGTGGCGACGGTGGTCGGCGTCGGGAAGTTGGACGCGGTGTCCGACTGGACTTGGATCGTCACCGTCGTACCGGCCAAGAACGTGTGCACCGTCGCGTACAGGAACTTTCCCGCCGCGCCGGCACCGAGGTTCAGCGCCGACCCGACCTGCCCGGCCGCCGACACAACCCCGCGCGCCTTCGCCAGCTGGCCGCGGATCACGCCCTGCCCGCTGGTTCCCTGCGATGCGAGCGTGAACGGGGCGAGCTCGCCGAGCTGGCCGAGCAGCTGGTAGTTGAACTTGCCGCCCTGCGCGAAGTACGCGACCTGAGCCTCGGTCTCCACCGGGCCCAGCGTGAACACCTGCCCGGTCGAACCAAGCCCGTTGAAGATCTCCGGGTCGACGGCGTCGGATGTGTCGGACTGCCAGAAGCCCTTCAGTGCGAGCGTCCACGACTTCAGGCCGCCGTGCAGCTCAGTCCAGCCGGCAGAACCGAACGTCGTCTTGTCCAACGGTGCGGTCTCGGTCGCGAGCTGCCCGCTGTTCGAGTCCGTCGTGAAGTCGTGGCCATGGACGTGGATGAAGCAGTCCAGCAGCGCGATGACGCCCATCAGTCGCCCTTCGGTGCCTTGGCTGCCGCCTGCTCGGCCGGCTTGATCAGGCCTGCCTGCAGCAGCGCGTCGATGTTCGCGCCCGCTACCTCCAACGCCGCATGCTCGACGACGCCGCCGGGCGCCACCTCGAGCACGGGGAACGCGCCGCACACCTCGTACCGCATGTTCGCGACCATGATCAGACTCCCTTTGCCACAGTTCGTAGATCGAAGACGCCGCCGTAGTAGCCGATCTGTCCGACCTCCTCCAGACCCAGCGGACGGAAGGACAACACCCAGCACTCGTCAACGACGCCGCCGAGGGTGCGATCCGCCTCGATCGCCGCAGGGATGGACGATGCGCCGGTCACGTTGGCGTACGAGGCGAGCTTCAGCTGGCCCCGCTTGTCGAGGACGGCAGAGACGAGGACCGTGATCGTCGGTTCAAGGGTGAAGACGCCGCGACCGAACGTCGTCCGGTACTCGGGGATCGCCGGTACGCCGACGATGGCGTGCGGCGGGTTGATCTGGTCGGGCGTGTACTCGGTCGTCCGCAGACCGGTGATCGTCGCGAGCCGGCTCTCGATGGCGACCATGACCTGCTCAATCGTGGGAGCCACGTCAGGCCACCAGCGGAGCGTTGCGCCGGTACGGGATCAGCTTCTCCGCGGCGGCCGGATTCTGCCGAACCCGCACGACACCCCAGTCGCCATAGCCCGCAACACCGAACGGGGTGTCCTTCAGCTTGAACACATCCACCGCGAGGATCAGGCAGGCTTCCTTCACCGCCGCCGGTACCGCGTTCCAGCCCCACTGTGCCGTCACCTGAAGCGTTGCCCGCGCGGCGCACGTGAATGCCTGGGAATCGACAGCCCGGATGATCCAGTACGGCCAGCCTTCCTCGCCGTGCCGCATCTGGTTCAACGGCTCGAGCTGGTAGTCCGCCGCTGCCCACGTGGTACCGAAGGTTCCGTCGTCGCCCGTCGCGATGACGAGTCCCGTCGTGGTGTGGAAGTCGTGGACGAACGCCAGCCCGGCGCGGGTAGGCCGGAATACCCGCGCCGTAGCCGACGTGGTCTTGTTGAACTGGCGGCGACAGAACGCGTCGATACCACGCGACGCCGTCGCGAGCGCGTTGTTCAGCGCCGCATCGTCGTCGGTGTCAGCGATCCCACCGAGCCGAGTCTTCAGCTCGGCCAGGATCGCGTACGGGTCGCCGATCGCCATCGTCTATCCGGTGTAGCCGTAGACGCCGGCCGAGAAGTTGTCGCCAACCTGCAGGTTCTCGGTGATGGTGCGCACCCGGAACCCGGTCGGCAGCAGCAGCCGCGGCAGCCTAGTGACGACCTCTAGTCCCGTCTCGGTTGCATTGTCGACGTCGCGCGCGAACGTGTAGTTGTACGTGAGCGAAGCGATCTGCGTCGACAGCACCGCGAACCTCGCGAGGATGTTTGTGCCGTCGTCGAACACTAGGTGCACACGCCGGGTCGCCGCGGTAGCCGACGTGACGAGAGCGAAGCGGAGAGTCTGCAACTCCCACACCTGCCCAGCCGGCACGGTGAACACCGTCATCTCGACACCGGCCGCCGGGTCCACCGTGCCGGCGACCGTGACGGATCCACTGAACGGCATGACTACTTGTCCTCGCTCTTCGCGGCTTGCTTGTTCGCGGCTGGGCGGCGGGACTTTGGCGCGTCGTCGACGAGTAGGCCGAGCTCGCGGGCACGGTCGTCGCCCATCTCCGTCCCGGCAGGGAACTCCAGGAACGCGGCGTCGGGGTGACCGTGTGGAACGAGGCGACCGTCGACCGTCTTCCACACGTGCTCGGTGATCTTCATGTGTCGATCCGCGTCCAGACAGCGGTCCGCCGCTCGTACACGAACCCGGTAAGGACGTTCTCGGCGAGCGTCAGGTCCGGGGGCGTCCCTTCGAACCCGATGTTCGTGTCCGTCGGGACACCTTCTGCACGGTAGACACGGTTCTTGACGAGGGCCTGTCCTGGGTTGTTCCCACCGATGACCTTGCCGCCAGTGATGACAGTCATTACTGCTCCCTTCGAGCAAAGCAGGGGCCACGTAGTGACGCGGCCCCTGCTTGTACGACCTAGATGCCAGTGACCGTGCAGAACGCGGCCGGCCGGTACACGGGCAGCGCGACCCGCATGTCGGCGCGCATCGCCTGCTTGCCCTCGATGAAGAACGAGCCGTGGCTGTTCGACACCTGCACGTCGATGCCGCGACGGACGGCGAGCTCGATGAAGTTCGCGAAGTCGCCGACGAGGCCGGTGTTCTCCGTGATCGCGTCGGACTCGACCACGTTCAGGCCCCAGATCCGCAAAGGGCCAGCGTCCGAAGGGTTGCCCCAGATGTAGATGCCGTCAGCGGTGCGCAGCAGCCGGATGTCCTGCCAGTCGTTCGGGTGCATGACGACCGCGTTCGGCAACGCGCGCCCGGTCACCCGGACCTTGACGATCCCCTTGTACACCGCGTCAGGCGTCGTGTCGGTGCCCTTCGCCTGGGTCTGGATGCCCGCGACGTTCAGGACGCCGGTCAGCTGCGGCGCGACGCCGCTGCCAACAAGGATCTGCGAGTCGAGCCGCTGCCGGATCATGAACGGCAAACGGTTGTCGACGTAGCCGCGGGCCTGCGGCACGTCCTCGAGCTGCTCGTCGGTGACAGGCAGGAACACTGCGATCTTCCGAACGATGGACGAACGCTCGGTCAACGCGAGCGCGGCCTCCGGGTAGGTGCCCGCCGCGGCCGTCGTCGACTCCGCCACCTCCGCCGCGGCGTTGGTGAAGGTCGTCTCCTCCATGTACTGCACAGCAGCCTGAGAAGTGGTCGTCTGCGGGACCAGGTCGGTGATCTGGATCGGGCGAGTCGCGAAATCCACGACGCGACCGGTGCGGATCTCCTCCGGGTCCCAACCGATCGTCGCGCCGTAGAGGCCGGTCTGGAACAGCGTCTTCAGCTCGATGTCCAGAGTCGCCTCGGGACCGTTCGCGCCGGACTTGTCCTTGAACGCCTTCGACTCCACGAACAGCTGGCCGAGCGACTTCGTCTGACGCTGGCCGTTCGGCCGCGAGCCTGGCTCGCTGCCGGACTCGCTGCGGGTGTCGGGCGCGGTGCGCGCACGCTCCGCGGCCTTCTGTACCGCCTGCAGGTCGGCGACCTCCGACGCAATGTCGGCCATCTCGTCGTTCAGCTTGCGGACGTGTGCGGAGATCTCGCGCGAGGTGCCCGTGACCGACTTCACCTTCGTGAAGTCCAGGTCCTCACCGGCCTCAGTGAAGATAGCGCCGAGCTCGTCTTGCTTGGCCTTGAGCTTGCCCTCGGCTTCCTTCAAAGCGGGAAACGTCATGATGCTCTCCTGAGCTGGGACTGGACGAACCGCACGTACTCACGCGCGAGTTCCTCATCGGGGGTGTCCAGCAGGGACTTCAAGCGCTGCAGTTCGTCGCCGAGCCATTCGAAGAGGTCAGCGGAACCTGCAGACAGAGGAGTCCTGCCCTTGGCGGAGCGGAGAGCTATGACTTCCGTCGCCCGATCAATGAACGCGGAGACGTCGGCTATGACCGAGATCCCCTCGTCGTTGAACTTCATGGTAGATGTCGGAGCGGCCAACAGCTCCGGAGGCTCGCTGTCGTTGTCGCGGAGGTGGCCGGCCAGGTGTTCGTACACCGCCTGCCGGTCCTCGGCCGGGATACCGGCGCCCTTGACGCTGTTGAGCTGCGCGATACCGAGCAGGCAGGCCCGGACGTTGGCCGGACCGACCGCGTTCTCGTGGTGCGGGAACCGGTAGGACGCCTTCTGCTCCGGGTCACCGTCCACCCATGCGTACACGTGCCGCAGTCCGCCGACCGCGGCGCTCTCGTGGACTTCGACACCGTGCCACGCCTTCGCGGCGACCGGGGTCTCGTGCGGGCGGATGGCGCGCTTGTACGCCGACATGGTCGTCTCCTGCTGCCGTTGCTGGCCTTGGGCGGACTTCGCCGCCAGAGTTCGGGTGTTCACGCCGGCACCGATCAGCACCGGCGACACCTCGGTCACGTTGAGCTGCTTCAGGAACTGGACATCGGTGCCGCCGAACTTGCCCGGCGCGGCGTCGAGGATGTCGTAGCCGTACGACCACTCCTGTCGAGCGCCCACATTCTTGATCACGTTGAACGTGTTCCGGCCGTCGTCGGTGTCGAGGAAGAACTTGCCGTCGAGGATCGCCTCGGAATCGGTCTGCCGGATGATCCCCTTGCCGACTGGCAGCGCACCTTCCCAGACCTTGTGTCCGTACGCCGAGATCAGTACCTCTTGCCCGTCGGTGAACGCGCCGGGGATGGTGACGTCGCCGTCCTTGTCGACCACGTTAAACGTGGAGAAGACGGCCGTTACCTCACCCTTGCTGGCGTTCTTGATCTCGAACTGGCCAAGGTGCTTGATGCTCATGCGGTTTCCTCCTCGGCCGGCGGTTCGGCTGGGGTCGCGGGTGTCGCGGTTCCGGGTGGCTGCAGCTGGACAGAGAACAAGCCGGAATGCTTGAGGCGTGTCCAGTCGCCAGTGGTCACGGCTTCGACGACCGAGTCGGCCAGGTATCCGGCGTCGAGAAGGGTCCGGATCGATCGGGACTCCAAGCCCTGGATGTTGGCGGAGTCGGCGGCGTCCTCACGGAGGAACGCCACGCCGCGCAGATCCGGGACGAGCTGGGTAGCGGACGACGGTGGAGTCAGAAGCGTCTGCAGGCTGGCCGCGGCCACGTCCCACAGGGGGCGCATCGTCTTGTCGGCCACGAGTCGGCGCGCGGCGCCGAAGTTGCCTTGGTTCAGGCTCGACCCCTGCAGGCCCTCGGTCATGCCGACGATCACGGGGTGCATGCCGAGCGCCATCGCGATGCGGGATTCGCCGGCACCCTGGGTCTGTTTGAAGTCCAGCTGCCGCAGATCCGCCGTCACTGTGGTGACGTCGGCGCCACCCATCAGGAACAGCGTCTTGTACGCGTTCGCCGCGCCCTGGTGCGAGGCGTTGAACTTCTCGACGAACTCGTCGAAGCCATCCTCGTCGATGTCCTTCATGCCGATGATCGTCGACAGCTGCGCGCCGTTGGAGAAGAACCGCTCCTTGTGCAGCGTCGAAGCCTTGTCGGCCTGGATCTCGCGCAGGATCGGCGTCAGTGGGGACATGCCGCGGAACCTCGCGGCCGGGTCCGGTGTCGGCGAGTAGTGACACACCTCGGTCGGCAGCAACGTCACCGGCTCAGGGCGGGACACGCTCGTGCTGCGCGGCCAGTACTCGTAGGCGATGATCTTCGCGTCCGGTGCCCACAGGTCGTCTGACGCCGTGCCGATGACGATCGTCACCCAGTCCGGCCGCAGATACACGATCCGTCGGCCCGGACCCGTTGCGGCGCGCCCCAGCCGGCCAGCGTCGTCAGCGGTGGTCGCGTAGTAGTTCCCAGCCAGACACGCCGTGACATCCATCCGGGACAGCAGTTCGCCCGTCGTCTGCCCGGGCGCCGGCTGCTGGATCAGCGCCAGCTCGGCATTCGTGAACAGGTCGCCGCCACGGCCGTTCGTGAACGTCTGCCACGCGAACTTGGTCTGACTGAAGATGGCCTGACGCGCCGCGATCGTCGAGAACACGATGCCGCTGCCCTTGTAGGCAGCACCGATGTACGCCTCGAAGTCGTTCTCGATCTGCTCCTTATCGCCCGTCAGCGAGAACGCCTGCAGGAACGGGAGCCGCGCCGCATCCGTCTGCCAGAACGGCGGCTCAGACCACGCCTTACGTGTGGCCGTCCGGACCGACGGCCCACGTGCTGCCGCGATCTTGTCGAGCAGGCTGGCCATCAGCCGCTACCGACACCCTGCTCGCGGCGACGCCCCTCGAGGTAGCCGACCTTGATCGCCGTCCCACACCACGCCAGCGCCAACACGAAGGCGCCGACCAGCCAGCCCAAACCGAACAACAGCGCTGCGAGCACCGTCAGCACGACACGGCCGACGTTGACCTGCTTGGCCTGCTCGGTGATCGCGTCGACAGGCACGCGGTCGAGGACGGTCATCGGTCTCCTGTTCATCCGAACGCGAACTTTGGCTTGCGCTTGGGCTTCTCGGCGGCTCCGTAGGTGGCGAAGCCGTACGCGGCCTCGGTCACCGCGACAAGCGGACTGATGTCGACCGAGCTGTCCTTGCGGGACCACGCGGCCGCATCCGCAAGGGGTCGTGTCTTGGCACCGGCCAGCGCCTTGTTCAGCTCGAGCCGGTCGCGGTGCCGCAGCCGGTTGTTGTTGGCCAGGTCGACGAACGCGCCGTGCGCCTGCGCGGCCTCGCGAGCGCCGAGTATGTGCAGCTGCCGCTGACGTTTCCGCTTGTCGGGCTCGGTGACGAAACCGCGCTTGTTGAACTCTTTGATGAACGAGCCCGCCGGGCCGGTCGGGTCGAGCACGACCGCGCAGGCATCCAGCTCGGTAGCGCGTTTGACAGCCTCATCGACGACCCAGCCCGTACCGGCTCGGTGCTCCAGTACGTCGACGTGCATGCGACCGTCCCTGGCGACGCCACCGGTGCCGATCGCCGAGAACGCCCGATCGGGGGTGGTGTCGACGGCGACCGCCGGACCGGCCGGACGCGCTGTCTTCAGGTCGACCAGCGTCTTCCACAGCTCGAGGTCGATCGCCCTGACCACCTGCTCCTCGTCGAGCTCGACGACGCCGAGCCGCTCCCGAGCGAAGTCGTCCGGGTCCATCGAGCCAAGCTCGCGGACGATCGACTCCTCCGAGATCCGGATGCCGTAACCGGGGTTCGCGTCCACCCACGCCTGACGGTCGTCGAGCGACGCTTCCTTGTCGGCGGCCCACTCGAGGTAGGTCAGCCCGGCACCGCCGGAGCGGCCGCGCTTGCAGATGCGACGCAGGACCAGGGACATCACGAGCGGGTGTGACGAGGCGTACCAGATCTGCGGGTTCGGTTGCGCCGAGGTCGACGGCATCTGTGCGGCGACCTGGTCGTCGGTGAGGGCGTACGCCTCATCCCAGAGCAGCTCTTCGGGGCTGAAGCCGCGGCCGGATCCGCCGGACCGTGCGACGAAGTTCAGCCGCGAGCCGTCGCGCAGCTCGACGCCTTCCTCGCCGTGCGAGGTGCGGATCGTCTTGACGCGGCGGGACAGGTCAGCGCAGCCGTCGATGGTCTCGCGGACGCGGAGGAACATCTCGCGGACGGTCTTGAACTCGTGCGCCGACCAGAGGATCAGCTTGACCGGGGTCAGGTACAGCGAGTGCAACGCCTTGCCGAGCAGGATGTCGCCCTTGCCGTTCTGCCGCGCGACGACGAGACCGACCTCGGACGACGCCCACCGACCGTCTTCGCGTTCGGCGAGCGCGTCGACGAGAGCGTCGGCTTGCCAGTCGTCAGGTGGTCGGCCCGCTGACTTCAGGAGATCGACGGCTTCCTCTCCGGCGCTGCTCACCGCTGGCGGCACGCTTCGGTACCGCGGCGCTCTTGCGCCGAGCAGAGCGGCGGGCGGCGAGATCGTCAACGGCGGACTCCTGCTTCGGGGGATTCAGCTGGTCGAGCTCGCGCATCACGTCCTCGAGCCGCTTCGCGATCGGCGCGATCGTGCGGTCATCTAGACCGGGGCGTTCGAGTGTCTTCGCTAGGTAATCGCGCAGACGTTCGAGTGATGCGACTCGGTTACCTGTCAACACGGACTTGACAAGATCGCTCACGGCGAGCCCCCTAGAACGTGTGGGGAGAGAAACGGGCAGGTAGCTAGGGGTCACCCAGTGTTTGTGACTCTGCGTGTTCGGGGTGCCCCCCTACCCCTCCCACCGAGCAGCGATGATCAACTCGAACGTTGAAATCGTTTTCGTTCTCGCGTTCACCAGGTGCGGGACGTGGGGGTGGGCGGCCTACCCAGCCGGTCGCCTTGCAGGCTGTTGCATCGTCGATGCGCAGCAACCAGATTGCTTCGGTCGTGCGCCAGCCACGGAGCTACCGCGAGCGGGACCTTGTGGTGCACGGTGAAGGACCACACATGGTTGGGCGGCAGGGTGTAGTCGATGGGGTCACCGCACAGCCAGCACGGAGAAAAGCTAGCCCGGACCTCTGCCGCTTTCCGTCGCCACGGCCGGCCTGTTCGACCGTGCCCCTTGATCTTGCTAGGCATACGCCCTGCTCACACCGAGGGGGTGGGGTAGGTAGAGGTGCCCCCCTGAAAAATGAACAGCCCCAGACCTGGGGCTAGAGACACCTACGGTGCCGGCATCAGTATGCCACACATAGCCGCAGGTCAACGCTAGACCGTGGCGTGTCCGTGCGGACAGGCGTACGCCCACTGCAGCCCCAACCCTTCCTGTCGCTGCCGCAGAACGTTCGGGGTGTGGCAGGTCGGGCAGGTTCCGTACACGGCCACGAGCGGCGCGCGTGTGGGCTTCTCAGCGTCGTTCTCCGCGCGGATGTGGTCGGCAAGCAGGCCGACTGTCTCGGTGTCCCACGTTTCCCAGCAGCCGATGCATACCGCCGAGCGCTTGTCGAGCCGTACGCGCAGGATGCCCCGTACGCCGCACAGTGGGCACGTGTTGTCGGGTCGCCAGGCCGGCGAGTCCCAGCCGGTGAGGACGCGCGCCCACGTCCACCAGCGGCGTACGTCACGGGCGATCTCGGTGTTGCGTAGGTGCGGACCGAGCTGGCGGACGCAGGCGATCGTGTCGCCGGGGTCGTCCTTGCCGAGCGCGCGCAGCCAGGCCGCGGCCTCGCGGTCGATGCGCAGGGCGGCGTCGATCGCGTCGAGTCGGGCTGCCGCGGCTGACCCGTACGGCCGCGCGATGCCGGTGCCTTCCTCGGCCGAACGCGATGGGTCGACCGCGCCAAGCAGTTGCTCGAGCAGGGATGGGTGCTCGGTCTCGTGGTAGCGGCTCGTTCGCCGCCAGCGGCCGCGCTTGGACGTCGCCTCGAGGGTGTAGCGCTCCCGGTGCACGATCCGCTCGGTGAGCTCGTGCACGCAGTCGAGCGGATCCATCTCTGCGCGAGCAGGGGCGTTCATCGGACCTCCCGGAAGTACGCGCTACCCGTCTCTGGGTTGCAGTCATGAGCGAACCGTTCGGCTAGCTGCTGCTGGATGTACGGCTCGATGACGGCGGCGTACTCAGGGCGTCTCGCCGGGCCTCGCTTGGCTCTGATCGCGGGCCTTGACCATGGGCTCTTGGCAGCACGGGCAGATGAGCTTGCCGTCCACGACGCGCACCGGGACCCTCATGCGTAGCTCTCGGTGAGTGGCGGCAGCGGTGGTAGGGGGCGCACGTAGTCGCAGCGTGGGCAGGCTTGCCATCCGGTGTAGGTCCGGATCTTGCGTTGCGCGATCTCGTTGGTGACGCAGAGGTCGCAGAAGTCACCGACCTGCAGTGCGCCGGCCTGCTCCCACATCGTCGGTCGGCGTTCGGGCTTGGGCTCAGGTGCCGGCTCGGGGCTGACGACGCTGCTCACGCGTACCGCCTCTCGTTCAGCTCCAGCAGACTCTCGTCAAGGGCGGCTTGCTCGTTCCACTCGACGCCTCGGTCGTCAACCCACGCGGAGCGCGCGGTCACTGCGTGGACGATGAACACGCGGTCGAAGGTGGGTTGTTGGAGCTCGACGTAGTTGCGGTACGCCTCTGCCGCACCGCGGTCGATGATCGGCTCGTCGTGCTGGTTGGGGATCGGCCATTGACGTCCATCGCGCTCGGCGACGACTCGGAACTCGGTGCGGGCGATCATGCGGGGTCTCCGAGCGTCTTGCCGAGGCTGTTGGGCGGCGTCCAGCCGAGGCTGACGAGCAGGTCGGCGGTGTCGGGCGGGACGTGGAACCTCGCGCGGTCGGTGTCGACGTCGAGCTCGACGATCAGCGGTTCGATGAGGACCATCGCTTGCTGACCGCCTTGCAGGTCGACGGTCATGCTGCGGAGGCGGTGTGTGACGTCGTCGCCGTCGAGCGTGGCGGAGTGCTTGCCGTCGGCGCTGTGGATGGTCAGGCGACTCATGGCGTCTCGCTCTCGTCGTCGGTGGTCGGTGCTACGGGTGCGCCGATCGCGGCCCTGGCCTTGGTGAGCCCGCGCTCGTAGGCGCCGACCCGCTTGAACTCCTGCCGTGGCCGGTATTCGTGCGTGCCGTTGGATCGCTGCTCGCATTGGCGTCGTGTCCGCCCGCAGAGGTCGCAGGGCTCGGTCGGTGGCACGTACGTCTGCGCGCTGGGGTGGCGCTCGGCCTCGCTGGTCGTGGTGAGCGACGCGCCCCACCACGGGCCGTTCTCGAGGACGCGGCCGGGGGTCTGCGTCGCGGGGTCGGTGGCGACCCACACCATGGCGACGGCGGCGTCGTGCAGGGTGCGCTTGGCGAGGTGCTTGGCGAACAACGTCTGCAGCGAGCTGCGTGGCCAGTCGGGTCGCAACGAGTTGATCGCGTAGGCGAGCCGCTCGGCCTCGATCGGCGTCATGATCCAAGCCCAATCGTTAGCCGGCTTCGCGCGCTACAGACCGAAGCGGTTTGGACTTGGGTTCCACAAGGGGTCTTTCCACTCCCCTCCTTATCCATTCCTTATCCCTTCCCTTCCTGACAGAAATGCTCGTGAGTAACTACGTGAACGGCTCGTGCGGCGTTCCGGAATGGCTCCGGAGTCATTCATCGAATAGGGCATCGGGCGGTGGCCCCGGCAGGGACGACGGTTGAGGGTGGCTGATCTTCTGGTGCTTCCTCCACTTCGGCACCGCGCCGTACTTGACGCGCCCGTTGCTGTAGAGAATGACCATGCCCTGTTGGGCAATCTCATCCAGCCACGCGGAGAGCTTCTTCGGCGTGACGTCCTCATCGTTGGGGAACACGTAGCCGGCGATCGCCTGATGCGATGCGAGAAAGCGTCCCGCGTCATCGGAGAACGACCACAGGCCGATGAACAGCAACCGCGCGTCACGCGACAGCTGACTGACCCTTTCGTCTCCCCAGAAACTCGGCTTGATCGATCGGATCCGGGCCATTCCACTCCCCTTTTCACCCTCGTGCGTGCTCGGTCGTGCGGTTTTCGAGTCGCTTTGGCGATCCGCGGCGGTCGAAATGGAAGCCGTCGAGGGCGTTCTCGAGGCGATCGCGTCGCAGTTGCGCGGCGGTCTGCTCGTCGCCGAACCGCTCGGCCAGGCGGATCTCGTACTCGATCCGGGCGTCGACCGTGTCGCGCCGCTCGGTGTCGGTGAGGTGCTGGCGGCGGGCCATCAGACGATCCCTCCGCGCCTCTTGAACCCCTGCGTCGACAGGAAACCGCGGGCGTGTAGCTCTTCGTTGAGCAGGTACCGGAACGTTGTGATGTGGATCTTGGCGAGCTTCTCCAGCGCTGCGAGGCGCGTGACCTCGCGCTCAGTCTTGGTGGGACGCCTGGTCTTGGGCCTCGTGGGCTCGAGCCTGGCGGCTGCGCGCATCTCGGTACGCAGTCTGCTGGCGACGATGCTGTGGGCCTCTCGGCATGGCTTGCACGCCTTCTCGCCCTGGCGGCGGTGGCGGCCGTAGCCGCGGTCGCTGCCGCACCACTCGTGCTTCGTCGTCATGCCGCCTGCCCGCGCTCGAGCGACCGGTACTGCGGGTCGCGTCGGCTGGCGACACACGGCCCGTCGATGACGACGCGCGCGCCTTCGCCGAGCGGGACGACGCCGGGCGTGGCCTGCGCGATGAGGAACGCAACGTCCGGGGGGAACCCGGCGCGCACGAGCAGCCCCATGCGGACAGCGAACGCGAGCTCGTCGGCGTGGAAGTCGCGGTCGATGCCTGAGCCGCCTCCGCGCCGGATAGTCGGTGCGAGCCATCCCTTCCGGCACCAGTAGTCGAGCTGCCGGTATGTGATGCCGGCGGCCTCGACGACGTCAACGCTGCTCGCCATGGGCGTCTCCCTTCATGAACCTGGCGGCGTAGCGGTGCGCGAGGGCGTGCATGCCGGCGTCGATGCCGATCTCGACGCAGCGGCGTACGAGCTCGGCCTGCTCGGGTGTGGCGGCGGGCTCGATGCCGTCCTCCGCGAGCCGGGCGGTGGCGCACATCCATGCCTGGTCGCGGACCTCGCCCGCGACCCGCTGCGCGGCCTCGTGCGCGCTCACGAGTCGTCCTCCCATCCCTCGATCTCGTCGCCCGTCGGGCAGCTGCACAGCGACGAGAAGTGCGCCTCTCCGCACTCGCAGCGTGGGCAGTCGCACGAGCCGATGCCGTCGCCGCTGCCGTTGTACGGGTCGGGCAGGCCGCAGACGTCGCACTCGTTCACGGTTCGCCTCCCCACGGCTGGTCGTGGATCTCGTCGCCGCACGCACACGGGTCGCCGTCGCAGAGCGGGCAGTCGCCGCGGTCGCAGTCGCCGCAGACCCACGGGCGGCCGCGCGGGTAGCCAGGGCCGAACATCAGGCCGGCTCGATCTCATGCCAGTGCCACCGCTCGCCACGCTGGAACGCGTGGTACCTGCCTGGCTTCCGCGGTGGGCCGTCGAGACTGCGCAGGTGCTCGTGGAGGTGGCACTCGAGCAGCGCGTCGCCGAGCCGTTCCCGCAGTGGGTGGCGGATGGTGAAGTCCGTCTCGGTCAGGGTGACGACGTGCTCGACCTCGCGGTCGTGGAGGATCTCGTCGACCGCAGTCGGCTCGGGGCATGCGAGATAGCTGCAGTAGACGTGCCCGCCAGCGCCGAGCATGAGGGTTTGGCCGCATCCGACCGGGCAGTAGCCCTCGACACGGGGGATCACGCCGCACCTCCCGGCCCCTGCTCGGCGATGGTCTGCAGCCGCTCGACGACCGCGAGCAGGGCGTGCACGGTGGCGGCCTGTGTCCGTAGCGCGGCGCGGTCGAGGTCGTCATCGGCACCGAAGGCGTAGGCGCTCCCGAGCATCTTCTCGGCCTCGACCTGGTGGTCGGTCGGCTCCGGGAGCGCGTCGATCGCGTCGAGGATCCGCTGCCCGCCGAGTTGCTTCACCTGGTCAACGAGCCACCCGATGACGGCGCGCGGGTCGCCCGGCGGGCAGGTGCACGACGCCGGCAGCATCGCGTCGCAGCTGGCGCACTGCTGCAGCCAGGTCGCCTCGATCTCGGCGAGCTGCGCGAGCACATCCCCGGATTCGACGGCTGCGCGGCCGAGGCGCCCCGTCTCGGCGCTCACTTCGACTCGCCTTCCTTCCACGGGTTCGCGTCGTCGGCGGTCGGGTCGTACCCCTCGCCCTCGTTCCCCTCGCCGCGGATGTCCTTGGTCGTGACGACCTTGTCGGGGAAGGCGTCGGCCACACGCACGCCGTCGTTCTTGATCGAGCTGTACGTGATCGCCAGCTGGGCAAGGTCTTCCGGCGTCCACTTGGCGCGCTTGCGGTCGACGTGTCGCTCGAGCTGGTCGACGGTGACGGCGAGCTTCGAGAAGCTCGCGACGCAGTCGGAGATGCGCTCGTCGAGCGTCCGTGTCGCCTGGCCGTTCGGGTCGACCTCGCCGGTCTCAAGGGTGCGCCGGCACAGCTCGACGGCCTCGTCGGTGAACCACGTCGGCACCACGGTGAAGACGCACTCGCGGACCGCGCGGGCGCCGAGGTTCTGATTCGACAGGTAGACGTCGGTCAGGTCGACGAGCGGCTCGCGGACCGGCTTGCCGCCGACCTTCTTCATGCGGGCGTGCGGGACCTGGAACGTGCGCGTCGACCGCACGTTCGCCTGCTGGTCCCACGCGAACGCGCGGACCTCCGACATGCCGGCGGCGAGATCCTGCCGCAGCTCGTGCACGCCGTAGTCGAGGTTGCCCCAAATGCGCGCGAGCTCGCGGGCGAGGTGAACCGACGGGCCGGTGCCGCGGTTCGGCACGCTGTAGAAGGCGCGGTTCGCGAGGCCGAGCCGGCTGCACGAGACGCGCATCTCGGCGAGCGCGCGGTCGACGTCGCGCGGCACCTGCTGCGCGACGAGAACAGCGGCCTGCACCTCGGCGACGGCGCGGGCCTGCTCGACGGCGGTCGACTGGCTGATCGCGGACGGTTGGGGAACGACGATCTCGCGCTGCTGGGCGCGTTCGATTGCGTTGCTCACAGTGCCTTACCTCCGTGACGGTGCCCGCGGGTGGCGTTGTACGCGAGCTTCTCCTCGACGATCGCGCCGATGTCGATGCCGTTCGCTCCGCAGGTGTCCAAGACCCGGATGACGATGTCTGCGAGCTCCGACGGGACGCCCTCAGGCTTGGTGGGCTTGTCCGGGTTGTAGTACGTCTCGTTGAGGGCGCGGCCGTTCCGGTACTCCTCGAACGCCTCCGACGCCTCGGTATGGATCAGGGCCACGATGTCGCCGAACGTCCGGCTGATGTCGGCGTCGTACCAGCCGTTCGCCTTCGATGCGTCGAAGCACCGCTGCGCAAGGCGGTTCAGGTGGTCTGCGGTCGTGTCGTAGTTCGGATAGTTCATAGGGCCAACTCCTGCAGGTATCGGTTCTCCGAATAGGTGGGCAGGCCGACGAGGATCGGTTCCTCGGCGTAGGCCGGCCAGTGATCGGTTTCGACGCAGCGCCGGAACAGTTCGCGCGCCTGGCGGTTCCGCGCGGCGCCGATCTCCATCGTGATCAGCGGGAGCTGCACGACGGTCACGAGATACGGCGGCTCGCGCTCCTGGAACACGAACAGGAAGACGGCGTCGTCGCCCGCGAGGTCGAGGGCGCGCATGCCGTCGAGGTAGAACGGCGCCTGCTGGAAATACCCGTACTCGTCGATCGCCTTCGCGATCTTGTCGGGCGCGGCGCTCTGCGTCGTCTTGTAGTCCCACGCGATGACGAGCCCGCTCGGCTTCGGCTTGGGCAGCCAGTCCAGCCGAGCCCGGCACGCGACGCCCGTCTCGTCGTCCGTCCAGAACAGCGACTGCTCGGGCGCGCCGCTGTCGGGGTCGAGCAGCAGCGCCGCGTCGGGGTGCGTGCGCAGTGCCCAGACCATCTCCTGCACGGTGTCGTACTCGTGCTGCAGCAGCGGCACCTTGCCGGCCGCGCGCGCCTCCTCGACGGCCGCCTTGTACGCGTTCGTACGGCGGTTGTCGTACGGCAGCGGCACGATGTCCGGGCCGGCGCCGAGCGCGAGCGTGTGCGCGGCGTGGCCGAAGTCGAACTCCTTCTTCGGCGGCGGCGGGTGCTCGCGCTCGTACTTGAAGATCGCCGGGCAGGACGGCGGGAGCAGCTTCCTCGCGCCGGTCGACGACAGCGCCGGGTGCGCGTGGTAGTCCTCGGCAGGCATCGTGACCGGGCGGGCCGCCAGCTCGGCCGTGTTACCGTGGGGCATCCCCGCCGAGGGCTGGTCCTTCGGCTCGACGGCCGCCTCCGGGCGGCCGTTTCCGTCAATGGGCTCGACGTGGCAGTTGCAGCTGCAGGTCAGGTCGCCGTGCGAACCGCGGCAACGACGGTGCGAGTCGGGCGGCATGCCGAGCCCGCAGAACCCCGACAGCCACAGCTTCCGCTTACGAGGCGGCATTGGTCTCGTCTCCGAACAGCGTCGACGCCGCGAGTTCCTTGTCAAGGCGTTGCAGGTTGTCGACGGCGGTGCGCCAGTACGACGGCTTGAGTTCGATGCCGATGCCGCGCCTGCCCCACTGGGTGGTGACGTAGATCTCGGAGCCGATGCCAGCGAACGGCGACAGCACCGTCTCGCCACGGTTCGACCACAGCCGCACGCACCGCTCGATCAGGTCGAGCTGCAGCGGACAGATGTGCCGCTCGTCATCGTTCTCGCGGGCGACACGGACGTTGAGCGTGTTGGTCTCCTTGATGCCGTACCAGACAGGGCGCGCCCACTCGATCCACTCATCCCGAGTGCACTCAGGCTTGATCGGCACCGAATTGTCGCCGGGCTTGCGGAAGATGAGCAGGTAGTCGGCGAGCGCCGGCCGCGACTTCGACGAGTCCCGCTCGAGCTGGACGAACATCAGCGCCTGGGCCTTGGTGCGTATGGCCTGTGCCTGCGGGTCCTTGTCGATCGTGACCTCTCCGTGGAAGATCCAGCCGCCGTCGATGAAGGCACGGATCACTTCGCCGCGGAAGTCGGTGAGCCCGACGACGCCGTGGAAGCTCTTGGTCGTGGTGAGCTGCTGTACGTGGATGACGGCGTGCCGGCCGGGCTTGGTGATCCGGAGCTGCTCGCGGATGACGTAGCCGTAGTGCTCAAAGAACTCGCCACGGCTGGCCGAGTTGCCGAGGTCCCTCGGGGTCGGCGAGTAGGTGAACAACGACGCGAACGGCGGCGAGCACACCGACAGGTCAATCGAGTCGGCGTCCAGCTCGGCGAGCCGCTCGCACGAATCGCCCAGCATCAGCCGCCAGGTGTCGCCGGCCGCATCGTCGGTCACGTACATCTCGTCGGTCACGCTGCGCTCCAGGTGTCGGTCTGCCGCATCTCGGCGACGAGCGCCTCGTGGATAGCGGTCGCTTCGGCTTCCTTGCGGGCGATGTTGTCGGCGATCGGCGACTCGAGGTCGGTGAGGACGACATGCGCGACGACGCGGCGGGCCTGCCCGTACCGGTAGGCGCGGCGGATCGCCTGGTAGTACTGCTCGTAGGAGTCGCCGAGCCCGACGAACGCCATGCGCGCGCAGTGCTGCCAGTTCATGCCGTACGCGAAGATCGACGGCTTGGAGATCAGCACGCGGATCCTCTGGTCGGCGAAGTCGAGCGCGGCCTTCGCCTTGTCCTCAGGCGTCCATGACCCGGGGACGTTCACCGCGCCGGGGATCAGCTTGGCGAGCGACTCGGCTTCGTCGTTGAGTCCGCACCATAGGATCCACGGCTCACCCGGCTCGGCGTTGACGAGCTCGGCGGCCTTCTCGCAGCGCGCCCGCATTGTGGCCTTGCGGACCTTCGCCCTACCGCCGACGCCGCCCAGCTCCCCGCCGAACAGCGCACCCTCGACGGTGACCTCTACGGGCAGCAGGTGCGGGCGGATCTCCAACCCGGGCAGCACATATCCGTCGTCGGAGTAGCCGAGGTCCGAGGGTCGCCGCAGCGCGACGGCCCAGCTGGCCATCCACCGGTACATCGGGCCGCGGGCGTGACCCTTCGGGCGCCACCCGTCGGAGTCGTGGACGAAATAGGCGGCGAGCATCTCCGCGCGGGTCGTCACGCCGAGGAACTCAGCCTGGCTGGTCAGCTCCTCCGCGTCGTTCGGCGCCGGTGTCGCCGTGCACGCGAGCCGGTGCGGGACATCGGCGAAGTGACGGATCAGCCGCGTGCGCATCTTCCCCGTGGACTGCTTGAGGATCGACGCCTCGTCGAGCACGACAGCGTCGAGCAGTCCGGTGTCGAACCGATCCGCCAGCTCGTAGTTCGCGACGCGGATCCGGTCGTCGTGGTCGTCGTCCTCGCGCACGTACCGAGCGTCGATCCCGAGCCGGGCCGCCTCCCGTACGGTCTGGTGGCACACCGCGAGCGGAGCCACAATCAGCGAACGCGACCCCGACAGGCGCGCCCACTCCAACTGCATCAGCGTCTTCCCTAGGCCGGTGTCAGCCCAGACTGCGGCGCGACCAGTGCGCACAGCCCAGCGGACGATCTCCCGCTGCCACGGATGCAGCATCGGGTGCACGTCGGCGAGGTCGATGTCGCGCCCGGCTGGCTCGACGGTGCGCGTCTTCCGCGCAAGGAACTCTGCGTAGCTCATCGCACTCTCGCCCCCTCATCGATCTCGTCGGCGCGGGCGCGCAGCAGATCGGCCTGGTCGAGGTTGAGGTCGACCTCGAGTTCGTCGGCGCGGATCCGTAGGCACTGCGCGACCAGCCATGCCGGCGTGCGGGTGTCGAGCCGCTCGACGTCGCGGATGCAGGCCTCGAGCTTCTGCGGGCGGACGCGCAGATGCTCGGCCGCCCGCGACAGCGACGTGTTCGGCAGGAGCTGTGTCAGCTCGGCCCACCGCTGGTACAGCTCCAGGTCGGGCATCAGCCCACCTCGCCCCAGTGGACCGCGTCCATCGCGGCGACGTGCGCCTGCGGCATCGGGTCGTCGATCGGCGCACCGAGCCGGCGCCGACCCATCGCCGCGAGCACGAGCCCGTCGGCCTCGTCGTTGCCGGACACCTCGACTTCGGTGTAGCGGCGTACGACCGCGGCGAGCACGGCGTCCTTCGCGGCGTTGCCCTTGCCCGTGGCGTACTTCGCTCGGCACGTCGGCGGGACCTCGACGATCGGCCAGCCAGTGAAGGTGAACCGGTCGACGACCAGCCACCACAGCCCGGCGCGGTCGTGCTGCCCGCCCTGGCTGGGCTGCGCGAACGACGGCCCCTCGACCACAACGAGGCTGGGCTGCGCGCTGCAGACCGCGACCCAGATCGAGTCGGCCAGCTTCCGGAGCCGCGCCTGCCGCTCGGTGAGCGTCGCGTCCTTCTTCCCGCTGCTCGTGACCTTGCTGACGGCCACGCCGCCGGCATCCGCAACGCAGATACCGGTCGACGTGAGCGACAGGTCGAGGCCGACCACGACCGGAGTGCTCATCCGATCGGCTGCCCGACCAGGACGGGCGTCCCGTCGAGGTGCTCGGTGAGCTGGTTGACGATGGCATCGAACGCGGCGCGCGCGACTTCGTCGGGCCGGTTCAGGTGGTACGACAGCTGCAGGTTGCCGCCGTTGATCCGGTACCGCAGGCGGGCCCCCACCTCGTCGGCGACCTCGAACCCCTCGAACACCTGCAGGCCGAGCGTGAACGACTCGGGGATCGTGAGCTCGCCCTTCTGCCCAGCCTTGGCGTCCACCTGCTCGACGTAGGTCAGCTTCCGCTGACCGGACGCGAGCCGGGTGCCGGACTCGAAGTTGACCTTCGTGGTCGCCTGGAAGGTCTGCGCGATCTCCAGCATGTCGGCGGCCGGCGGGGCGTAGATGTCGGCCAGGTTGTCCTCGAGGAACTCGGCGAAGTCTGTCTGGCTGAACTTGATTCCCTCGTTGGCGTTCCACGCGAGCCACGGCTGCGTGTGCTTGAGCTGGAGAACGAGGCGGTGCCCGCCCCAGCGCGGTCCGTCGTCGGCGTGCGCATCGAGCACGGCCTCGACCTTGCTGCGCGAGACGTTCGCGTACACCTCAGAGTGCTCGTCGGCGTGCTTTCCCCAGTAGTGGACGAACGAGGCGACGTCGTCGACAACCACTCGACCTTCCTTGCGGCGTGGGGTATCGCGGTACTTGTCGAGGTCGAGGTCAACGTGCGCGAGCCGCCCGCCCGCAGGGACGACGGCGACGTAGTGATTGCCGGGGTCGAGCAGGGTCGGCTTGGCGATCGCCTCGCCTGCGTCGATCGCGGCCTGTACGCCGTTCGGCTCGACGGCGAGCTCGACAGTCTCGGTGAAGTTCTCGGTCATGGGGGTGGGTTTGCCCTTCTGGGTTGGGGGTTGGCGGACGTCAGCCCTTGACCTCGCCGGTTCGGAGGTTGACCGTCTGGGACGCCTCGCGGAACGGCAGCTTCGGTTGGTTCGGGTCGTCGCGCAGGAGGTTGCCGTGCTCGTCGGCGAAGAACACCGCAGACGTTGGGTCGCCCACGGGCGGCTTCGCGTCCGCGACAGCGGTGACGAGCAGCCCGTCGGGCTGCCCCTTCATCGGCGCGACCTTCACCTTGAGCGTGAAGACGCCGGCCTTCCCGTACGAGAGGACGCCCTGCACGAGGTCTTGCAGCATGGCGCCCGCCTGGTCCATGACTTCGCCGCGGCCGAGATCCTGCAGGACTGCGGCGAACGGTCGGACGGGTACGCCTTCGGCCTCGTCGTCTGTGTGCTTGGGCATGCGTTGGTATTCCCTTCCTGGATTGGCGGTTCAGTCGTTCGCGACCGCGTCGACCTCGACGGGGTGCTGCACGAGCTCGGCGGGTACGGTGATCACGGCCTCGGGCTGCAGCGGCTCGAACGCGGCGCAGGGCACGCGCAACCGGACCTTGACGACGACCGCGTCCGGGTCGACGATGCTCGGCTTGCGTTGGGTCGCGTTGACGACCTTCAACTCGTACGGGTAGCGGGTCGGCACGAGCTGCAGGTACGCGGTTCCCTCGCGGTAGCTGGACATCAGTTCCTCCGGTGCTCGGTGTGCGTGGGCGGTAGGTCGGGATCGGGTACATGGGGGCGGGGCTGTTTCGGCACGGACTGCCTTGCCTCGTTGGCGAAGCGGAGGACCTCGCGGATCACCACGAGGGCTACGACGACGGCGCCGGCCGCGAGCCCGCGCATCACTCGATCCGCCTTGCGCGCCACGTGTCGGCGGGGGGTTCGAACCCGTGGTAGATGCCGACGAGCTCGTACGCCACGACCCCCATGCCGCGACCTTCCGTCCCGACCCGGAGCACGGTGCGTCCGTCCTCGCGGTTCTCGCAGACCAGGTACTGCAGCTCCCCGGCGCGGGCTCGGCGGATCAGCTCACCCGCGACGAGGGTTGACGGCGGCGCCGTCTGGACGACTGGGGCGGGCAGCCCGAACCCGTTCATCTCGAGCGTGAGTACGACGTTGCCCCACTCGCTATCCACGGACGTTCACCAACAGACCGGCGTTGTCGCGTCCCTGGTTGCCCCAGAACCGCTCCGTCCCGTCGAGCTCGATCGCGAGCATCTCGGCGGGGATGTTGAACCCGTGTCGCTGCGACTTCGCACTCTTGGACCGGTTGAACGCAAGGCATCCCGTGGCGGTGGTCGCGCCAGCGCCAGCGAAGTAGAAGCCGTCAACGCCGCCGATGCCGCCCGACGCTGCGAACCCCGCCGAGTCGGCGACACAGGCAGTGAAGGTGTTCAGGTCGTACTCGACGTACCAGCCGTGCCACGCGGTGTCCTGCGACTCGCACGCGACGAACCGGTTGCGCGAGCCGCGGACACGCCAGCCGCTGCCGCGCCCCCACCACCCTTTGCAGTTGGCGTAGACCGTGTTGACGGAGCCGATCCAGAACGCGGCTGCTGCCGAGTAGGACGGACCCGCGACGACGGTCGCCTCGCAGTTGGTGAGGTAGCTGTCGGCCATGCCGCAGTGGAAGCCGACGGTTCCGGCCCGCCGCACCAGCACGTGATCGAGCCGGGTGCCGCGAGCGTGCTCGCCGAGGACGACGCCGGAATGCGCGGCGTCGTAGACCTCGACGTCGAACATGCGGTGTCGCGGGTCGGGTGACGTGACGCCGTAGTCGAGTCCGTTCGCGGGATCGCGGGGAGCGGGAACGATGCGGACACCGGTACGGGCCTTGCCGGCGCACTCGATGCGCAGCTTCTCCACGCTCACGGACGATGCGTGGTCGTCGACACCGATCAGGTACTCCATGTCCGCGCCCGCGCGGATGCTGGTCGCGCCCGTACCGGCGCCGACAAGCCGCACGTACGACGGCAGGTTCAGCGGTCTGTAGAGGACGTGCGTTCCGGGTCCGAGCAGGATCGCCCCGCCGCCGTCGGCCGCGATGTCGACGGCGTCGAGCAGGTCATCGCCGGGCCACACCTCGCGAACAACCTGCAAGAGATCGGCAGTGGTTGGGACTTCGACTGGCATCAAGCACCTCCGGTCAGCGCGGCGAGAATCGCCAACGCGACAAGGCCGATCAGGGGCAGGCAGCCAGTCGCGGGCGCGTTGCCGGCGTGCTTCGGCTGGTTGCGCTGCAGCCGGGTGCCGGCGCGGTTCCACGAGGTCGGCTCGCCGGAGACGACGGTCGGGCACTTCGAGCAGACCTTGACGCCGGGGTCACCGGGCAGCGGCACGGGCGCGGCGCTGGGGTGCTGGTAGCAGCGGCTCACGGGGTGACCCACCTTCCCTGTCGGAGGATCCGGCCGTTCTGCTCGTGCTCGCGGGTCGCGCGGCGCCGAGCCTCCGGCGTCGCGGCGTTTCGCACGTAGGCCTGCTCGCGCTTCAACCAGCGCACCCACGCGCGCGGACCGGCCGGACGCGAGAGCATCTCGGGCGGGTACGCCTTCCCGATCTCGTCGACCACCTCGTGGCCTGGACCTGAGAACCGGCTCACGACTGAACCCCCTTGCGCCACTCAGTGACGATGTCGAGGAACTGTTCGCGCTCGGAGTCGGTGAGGTTGACGTCGCGCGCGATGTTCCGTTCTCTGTTGCGGCGTAGGGCTTCGGCCGCGGCGTTGAACTTCTCGGCGCGCTCACGGCGGTTTTTGAGCCACCCGTAGAGCAGCCAGCCGGCGACGAAGACCAGGAACGCGCCGGTGAGGACGATCGCCGCGAAGGTCGCCGGCTCGGACGGGCCGTCGACGACGGGCGGGATCGGCGGCCGCTGGTAGGCCGGCGAGGGGACGTCGGCGTGTGCCCTGTCACCGAAGAAGCCAGCGAGGATCGCACCGAACGCGAGCGCGGCGAGCACGGCCGCGACCTTGAGCTTGGTTCTCCACGTCATGGCGATCACACCGGGCATGGCGATAGGTAGTCGTGGCTGGCGCCGATCTCTTCGTTCAGCGTGTACGTGTTGCCCTCGACCGTCACGCGGTGAACGAAGAGGCTGCTCCAGTACCAGCGGCAGTTGGTCCGGAGCGTCCACGCGCTGTAGACCGAGGTCGTGCCGTCCGGCCCGGTGCTGCCGAAGTCGTACCCGAGCACGCTGCTCGTGACCAGCTGGTCGTTCTGTACGTGGGACATGCGGCCGAGTGAGCCGCAGTTGGCCGTACGCCATGCGCCGCCGTCGAGCTTGTAGCAGCGGAAGTTCACAGCGCCCCTGACACGCGGGTTGCAGCCCGGCGCGGTGGAGACCTGCATGCGGTGGTCGACCCAGACTCGCTCGCTCGCGGTCGCCAGTGCGTTCCAGCCGTTGTTGTGGGCCTCGTTCGTGATCGTGTAGTCGCACGCCAGCGTCTGCGCGTCACCCATGTTGGCGACGGCTTGGGCCGAGGACGGAGCGGCGAGCCCGGCAACCCCGACGACGAAGGACAAGGCGAGCGCCACACGGACGCGTATGCGCATGGGAGGTCTTTCCCTTCTGTGCTTGGGCTTCATGGCGACATCCGCTGCGGCGTGGACGGGGCCGGGTACTCCGACAGGTACGCCTCGTTGACGAGCACCTCGCCGTTCAAGGGCTCCATCACCCACCACCAGTGCTGCGGGTGCGGCCGGTCCTCCACGACACCGATGCAGGCGTGCTCGCCGTCGAACACCACCGCGCCCGGTGCCAACCTGGTCTCCATGGCGGTAACCTCTCCCTTGTCTGGCCCCGCTCTTCGGCTTCGCGGTCGTAGAGGGCGGGGCTGGTTCATGTCTGCCGTGCGCGCGCCCGACTCGAACGGGCTGCTCCTGCCTTGCTCCGGCTCGTCGCCGTGGCATCAGAGGCGCGCAGTGGGATCTCGCCTCCCTGTAGGCGACTCGTTCACATCGGTCTCACCTGCTCTCCACTCACAGCGGGTTCGTGATCCGCGTGCTCGCCGAGGCCTCGAACCTCGGTGGCTGCCGGTCGAGCGGTGCTACTGGCGGGGGCCGGTCCGGACCTTTCGGTCACCTCTCGAACCGACCCCCGGTCTGGTGATCCGCGCGGGCGAGGAGGGGGGCTCGACCCGCCCGCGCGGAAGTCAGCGGCGGGACGACTTGCACTTGATGCACGTCCACTGCTTGGCCTCTTTGAAATAGACCCAGGAGTGCGAGCCGCCCTGCGGGCAGTCGCCGCACGACAGTGCGAGCTGCCACAGCCGGCCCTGCGAGGTGAGCGGCGCGGACATCAGGCCGACGCCTTGGTCTGGGTGGCGTGCCGGGCGGCGATGAACGCCTCGACCTCGGACCGCTTCCACCGCAGGCCGGTGGCGTCGCTACCGAGCCGGAAGCCCAGCGGAAAGCCGGGCGGGGCGGTGCCCTTGTAGCGCCAGCTGTGGATCGTGCCCGCGGCGACACCGATCATCTCGGCGACCGTCCCGATCCGGAGCAACTCGTCCTTCATGGCGCCTATCGTGATGCTCATCTATGCACATGTCAAGACGCCTAGTAACGACTAGAGACTTGTAGTGTCACAAAGTCAACGCTCTGTAGCTGGGTCAGCACGGCCTGTCTATAGATAGGTCTAGATAGGTATGGCTAGCTGTAGACCTCTACCGATTTCACGTGTCACGATTTCGTCATGGACTGGGAGCGACTCGGGCGGTTCGCGAAGGACCGCCGACTGGAGCTCGCGCGTACCCAAGGAGAGGTCGCGCAGCTCGGCGGACTCGGCTCCCTTGGCACGATCCGGCGAATCGAGAGCGGCAAGAGCGTGAAGGAGCTCAGCCTGGCAAAGCTGGACCACGGTCTCGACTGGCGGCCGGGGTCGGCCGCGCGTGTCCTCGCTGGCGGGTACCCAGAAGACGCGGTCGACAGCCAGCCCTCCGCGCCGCGCCCACCCACGCGCGTCGAGGCCGCCGAGCACGTGCGGCGCCTTCGCGGCGACGAGGCCGCCGACGCGCTCGCACAGCTCGCCGAGCCCTGGTTCTGGATCGAGTACGGCAGGTTCGTCGCCGACGACCAACCCTGAGATTGGCAACAAAGAGTAGCGATCATGCTGTCTGAAACGGCATTCCGGCTACGCTACGAAGTAGTTATCACGAATTGGCCTGAAAGCGCTTACGTCCTGATGTGCACAGCGTTGACTAAGCACAGACAGTTACCGAATGGACGTCACCCCCGCGGATCAACTTCCGCCGCCAAGCTTCCGTATCTCCGCAGAGGCGACGCCAAGAATCATCAACGATTGGGGGGAGTTCTGGTCATGCGTAGCATCCTGCTTGGAATTGGAGCGGTGCTAGCACTGTGGGGGGCGGCAGTGGCTATCTACTCAGCTGGATGGGCTCGCGACGAAGCGCTCTGGCGGGGATGGGGAATGTTCCTGCTGGGCTCGATTGCGGTCGTCCAACTCCAGATGAACTGGGTAGAGCAGCGCCGGGCGCGGCGCGCAGCGGAAGTCACGAGACAGCTCCTGCGACCACCGCACCGAACGAAGTAGCGAAGGGGCGGGTACGGATCCGGGCCGTACCATCCTTCGCCAGGAGGCACGACATGGCACGAGTGAAAGACCTCTGGTTCAACGCCCGCTCTGACTCGAACGGCGAGCGCGTCCCGACGAAGCGGCACGGTCGCGGCAAGCGCTGGCTGGTCGAGTACCGCGACCCGGTCGGTAAGCTGCGCACGGAGGCGTTCAACCGCAAACCCGACGCCGAGCGCCGGCTCGTCGACATCAGCGCCGACGTCCAGCGCGGGGAGTACATCGACCCCCGGCGCGGACAGACCGCGTTCCGGGAGCTCGCGAAGTCCTGGCTCGAGGGTGAGGCTGTCGCGCCGTCGTCCGCGGCCTCGTTCCGCCACAAGATCGAGCGACTCAACGAGACCTTCGGCGACTACCCGGTCGGCGAGATCCTGCCGTCCAAGTGCCGGCAGTGGCGCAAGGCTCGCGCCGAGCTGGTCGCGCCCGGCACGTTGAACCTCGAGCTGTGGCTGCTGACTGCAATCCTCGACCTCGCCGTCGAGGACGACATGATCCGGAAGAACCCAGCCGCCAAGCTCGAGCGGCTCGCCAAGTCGTACACCTTCGCCCTGTGGGACCTCCCGACCATCACAAGGATCCTCGACCACGTGCGAGCCAACGCCCCGAACTACGCGCCCGTCGGCGAGCTCGCGTACGGCGCCGGCCTGCGCCGGTCGGAGGGCTTCGGGATCGGCGTCGATGACATCGACTTCCTTCGCCGCGAGGTCCACGTCCGCCAGCAGCTGCTCCGGATCAACGGCGTGGGCTTCGTCTTCGCCCCACCCAAGCGCAACTCGGTCGGCACGGTGCCAGTCCCGCAGGAGCTGCTCGACCGGCTCGCCGCCCGCCTCGCGACGTTCGAGCCGAGGGAGGTCACGCTGCCGTACGTCGGCAAGGGCATCAAGGCCGGCCAGACCCGTACGGTGCGGCTGCTCGTCGCCGGTCGTCGCGGCGCGCTCGCGCGAACGGAGTCCTGGACCACGGCATGGAACGCGTCGCTCAAGGCGAACGGGATCACGCCGAGCGGGCACAAGACCGGAGTGCACATCCTGCGGCACGCCTACGCGTCCTACCTGATCGCGATGGGGCTGCCGATGACCGTCGTCCAGGTGCGGTTGCGGCACGCGCGGCTCGCCGAGACCTACGAGACGTACGCTCATCTGACGTTCGAGGAGCAGATCGAGGACGCGATCGCGAGGGTGTTCCGTTCCGCGCCTGTTCCGCCCCGTTCCGTTTCTGCTACGTCATAGACGCCTGAACAGACCCATTGACACCTAGAGACATCTATAGATATCATCGCAGGTGTTGGCGGCAGTCGGGCCGCTGACCAGGGGGTGTGTGGACGAGCCGGCCTGTAAGCCGGATCCTGTCGAGGGCGGTCATCCCTCTCGGGCTGCCGTTGCCGACAGCCTCTAGCGGCCTACCCGCAGGCTCGGGCGGGCAGCCCTCGAACGCCTGCGCGGACCTTGCGGCCCTTCTTGGCCTTGCTCCGGGTGGGGTTTACCGAGCCGCCTGAGTCACCTCAGGCGCTGGTGGTCTCTTACACCACCGTTTCACCCTTACCCGCACCCTCGCACCGAAGCGCGAGGGCCGCTGGCGGTTTGCTTTCTGTGGCACTGTCCCGCGGGTCGCCCCGGGTGGGCGTTACCCACCACCCTGCCCTTCGGAGTCCGGACTTTCCTCGGCGGAGCACCGAAGTGCCCCGACGCGACCGCCCGGCCGACTCGTCCAACGCGCAAGTCTAGGGCAGGACGAAGCGCAGCGCGCGTGCGCGCGGCGCATCCGCGCCCGTCTGGGCGTGGTACAGGAGGAACTCATATTGGTCATATGGGTGACGAACTGAACCGCGGCCAGGCGGACTCTGCTGCCTTCTGGGGGTGTCGCGCGCACTGCGATGTTTGGCAGACACGGCCTGACCTCGGGATTTCAGCTGTTGGTGGGCGACATTGGCCTGTGAAGGACAGAAGTGCCTGTCCTGCTGGGGCGACATGGGTGGCGACGTCTCGAGTGATCCGAGCGGGAAGGCACTCCGTAGGTGAAGCGTCGTGGTCGCGTTACCCGGCCAGTGGCCGCTCTACCTGGCGTCCACCCCACGTAAAGCGGCAAATGACCATGTTTACATGATCATTGGCCCCAGGCCGGGGGCGGTCCGGGCCGACGGTCGGACGAAAGAACGAGGCTAGGGCAGGACGAAGCGCAGCGAACGTTTCGCCACGTTCGCCTCCTCCAGCCGCACCGTGACGCGTTCGCCCAACGGCAGCGACGTTCCCACCAGCGTGCCCTCCACCGCGGGCGACTGCAGCTGGACGTGGCCGCGCGAGCCGTCCTTCTCCACATCGACTACCACGCCGTCGAACGTCGCGCCCTCGTGCCCCTTCAGCAGCTCCGCCTCGACCAGGTCGAGCACCATCCGCTCGTACTTGTGCGAACGGCCGTCCGCCTCGTTCATCTCCTTCGGCACCGTCTCCAACGCCGCGCGTACCCACTCCGGCACCGCGGCGCCGCCGGACAGCGCGACGCAGGTCTCCAGCGCGTACCGGTCCACCAGTCGCCGCAACGGCGCCGTCACGTGTGAGTACTCCGACGCCAGCGCCGCGTGCAGCGGCTGGTCCGGCAGGTCGCCCGCGAACGACGTGTAGCCCGCGCCGCGCAGCAGCACCGTCGACGACGTCAGCAGTGCCGCGTGCGCCGGCTCCTTCGGGTCCAGCGTGCGGATGAACGCCGCGTACGTCGTCCCGTCGGGCCACGGGACCCGCAACGCCTTGGCGGTACGCCGCAGCCGCTCGAGGTCGCGCGGATCGGCCGGCGGCAACGTCCGCAGAACGCCGATCTTCCCGGACAGCATCAGCTCCGCGGCGGCCATGCCCGTCATCAACGACACCTGGGCGTTCCAGCCCTCGACGAGCAGGGGCGCCCGATACCGCAGCGTCCAGTCGTCACCGGACTCCACGACCTCCTGGTCCGGGATCGGCAGCGTCACACCGCCGCGGACCCGCTCACGTTCCTCGCGCAGCAAGCCGAACTCGCGCAGCAGCACCAACGGTTCCTCCGCCGTGCCGTTGTCAAGCGACGCTTGCACCGAGGCGTAGTCGAGCCGCGCGCGGCTGCGCACCAACGCCCGCGAGCACTCGACGGCCACGCCCTCGCCGGCCGAGTCGACCCGCATCGTCCACAGGATCGCCGGCCGGTCACCGTCGGGGAGCAGCGAGGCCGCGCCCTCGGACAGCGTCGGCGGGTGCAGCGGCGTACGCACGTCCGGCCCGTACATCGTCACGCCGCGCCGGTGCGCCTCGAGGTCGATCGCCCCACCGGGACGTACAAACGTGGCCACGTCGGCGATCGCGTAGTGCACACGGAAACCCGTGCCGTCGCGCTCGATGAACAGAGCCTGGTCAAGGTCCATCGAGCCCGGCGGGTCGATCGTCACGAACGCGAGGTCGGTCCGGTCGGTACGGGGTCCGTCGCCGGCGCTGGCCGCGGCCGCCTCGGCAAGGACCTCGGGCGGGAACTCCGGAGCGATGTCGAGCTCCTCGCGGATCCGCGCCAACCCGGCCCGGACCTCGCCTCCATCGGCAGCGGCAAGGCGAATCTGGCGTCTAGGCATGAAGGGCAGCCTAGGTGCTGGTTAGTTGGTCTTGACCCAGTCCGCGCAGCCGGACGTCTCGAACGCCTCGTCCGACTTCTTGATCGTGACGGTCTGCGGGCCTTCGCCGAGCTGGTTCGCGATGATCGAGTCCAGGTCGCCGTCGGTGGACTTCAGCCTTGCCCAGTAGCAGATTCCGGCGCCGTCGATGGAGGGCCGCGACTTGTACCGGCCCGGCTCGATGTCCTCGCCGACGACGTACGTGCCGTCGCCGGCGAACGAGGTCACCGTCTGCTCGGCGGGCTCGACCGCCTTCGGCGGCGCGGCCGGCCTGACGGTGACGGTCACCGTGGGGCCTGGGACTTCGACGGTCTTCGTCGGCCCGGGCACCTCGACGGTCTCGGTAGGTCCGGGCACCTCGACCTCGACGGTCTCGACGGGCGCGGGGTTGGCCGCCGCGGTCGTGGTCGGCGAGCCGCCCGCGGCGGAGCCGACGATCAGGCCGATGAGCAGGGACGCAACGATGCCGACGATCCACGGCCAGGTGGGCGGACGCTTCGCCGTACGCGGTGGACGGGGCGGCGGTGGTGGCGCGGGCGGTTGCGTGTTGCCCGTCCACCAGGGCCGCTGCTCGGATGGGTAAAGATCTGGTTGGGACATGCTGAGGGTTCCTCCCCCTGGATGTGGTGCCGCGGTCTGCCTCAGGGCACGACCGCACCCCCGCCGGCTCGCGCACGCATCAGGTGCGCGCGTTGGCGTTCTGCACGGTGGAATTCACGAATCGACCGAGGACACCTCTGCACCGCTTGCCTTCGCTCCGGTGGGAGGTGCAGGCGGATGCTGGCGTTGCTGAGCCGTTGAGGTCCCTTCCCCATTCCCGCTGACAACGTTCTCACCGCGATCGCCGTTGCGTGACGGTTGTAGGGAAGTTCCAGGTCCTGTTGGCAGATCAGCGCTGATTTACGGGCTGGAACGGCCTTGTCGGTGGGTGGGTCTAGCGTCTGATCTCGATGACAGAGCAGGGATTTCTCGAGACGACAAGGACCGCCTATGACACGTTCGCTGAGGAGTACGCGAGGGACGAGCGGAACGACTATGGCCCGCTTCCGTTCGAGCGGGCGATGCTCGGTGCGTTCGCGGAGTACGCGCGCGCCTCCGCTGGCGGATTGCCGGTGGCCGACCTGGGGTGTGGCCCCGGCAAGGTGACGTCCTTCCTGCACGGGCTGGGCGTGGACGTCTTCGGCATCGACCTGTCACCGGAGATGATCGCGCTTGCACGGAAGGAGAATCCCGGCCTGCGCTTCGACGTGGGTTCGATGACCGCGCTCGATCTGCCGCCGGCGTCGGTGAGTGGGATCGTGGCGTCGTACTCGATCATCCATGTGCCGGACGAGGCGTTGCCGTCGCTGTTCGATGGATTCGCTCGAGTGCTCGCGCCGGGTGGTGAGGTGCTGGTCGTATTCTTCACCGGAGACGAGCGGATGCGGCGAACGGAAGCGTTCGGGTACGAGGTGGCGCTGGACTACCACCTCCGCCCCGCCGACCGCGTCGCCGAAGCCATGCGCGCAGCCGGCTTGGTCGAACGTGCCCGCCTCCTCCGCGGCCCAGAGCCCCACGAGCTCCTCCCCCGCGCCTTCCTCTTCGCCAGCAAACCCCGCGAGGCGTGAGAGGGTCGGTGCGTGCGGTGGATCGGCGACGTACATCACCGCGAGACCCACATGAGTGATCATGACAAGCGAGCCTAGGCGCGCACACACCCAGCAGGCTTATCCGAACTTGCTATCCGTCGGTGATCTCCGGCAGATGCGTCGACACACTGAACGAGCGCAGTGACGCCAGCCCGTCGGCGTACCAGTGGATCTCGCTGATCGACGCCGCCGCGAGCTCCATCCGGAACACCACCGGCAACGGAGCCTGCAATGCGTGCCGGATCAGCAGCTTGATCGGGGTCACGTGCGCCACCACGAGCACGGTCTTCCCCGCGTACGCGTCCAACAGCGAAGCGTGCGCGGCACGCACCCGCGCGTCGGCCGACTCCAGCGACTCGCCGCCAGGCGGCGCGACCGAGGGCGAAGCCAGCCAAGCGTCGAGCTCGGACGGCCACCGCTCCCGCACCTCGACGAACGTGAACCCGTCCCACGCACCGAAAGCCACCTCGGCGAAGCCAGGCTCCGGCGCCAGGTCCAGACCCAGCACCTTGCCCGCGATCTCCGCCGTCTCCCGAGCCCGCCGCAGCGGCGAGTGCACGATCGCGTCGATCATCGGCCCCGCGGCCAGCGCCGCCGCCGCGGACTCGGCCTGCGCCCGGCCCAGCGCCGTCAAAGCTGGATCCACGCCGCCCGTACCGCTGAACCGCTTCTCGATCGTGTGCATCGTCTCGCCGTGCCGCAGCAGAATGGTGCGCGTCGGCGGTGAGGTGACGTCACCCCAGCCGACCAGCTTGTTCACTGGGTCCGAGGCTGGCTCGGTCGCCTGCACGTCGGGAGCCCGGTCGGCAAACAGTCCCCAGACCGGCTCGCCGCCGTCCAGCACCTGGTTCACCAACGCGTCCGCCGCGGCGTTCTCCTCCCGCGGCACCCACGTCCACGTCACCGACGCCGGCAGCAGTTCCGAAGCCGACGCAGCCAGAGAACGCAGCTCGGGATGCTTGATCTTCCACCGCCCGGCCATCTGCTCGATGACCAGCTTGGAGTCCATCCGCACCTCGACCGGCGCCGCCGGCGACAGCTCCCGCGCGAGCCGAAGCCCGGCGAGCAGGCCGCGATACTCGGCCACGTTGTTCGTCGCGACCCCGATCGACTCGGCGATCTGACCCAGTACCTCGAACGTCGACCCGTTCCGTACGAGAGCGCCGAACGCGGCCGGACCCGGATTGCCGCGCGAACCGCCGTCGGCCTCGACGATGAACCTCACGCGCCCGGCAGTCCCGACTGTGCCGTACGTACGAGAATCCGCCCGCACTCCTCGCACCGAAGCACCAGCTCCGGCGGTGACCCGGCGAACTTCTGCAGATCGCTCGCGTTGATCTCCATCCGGCAGCCCTCACACCGCCGGTTGCGCAGCGCCGCCGCACCCACCCCGCCGAACTGGGCCCGGCGCTTCTCGTACAAGCCCAGCAGATCCGCGCCGATCCCCTCGGCGGTCAGCGCACGTTCGGTGTGCGACGCCGAGATCTCGGTGTCGATCTGCGCGTACGACGCGTCCCGCGCCTGCTCGGCAACAGACAGCTTCCCCGCGATCTCGGCCTGCCGCGCCTGAAGCTCCTGCTGCCGCTTGCCGGACTCCTCGACGCGTTCCATCACCTCGAGCTCGGCGTCCTCCAGATCGGACTGCCGCTTGGTCAGCGACTCGATCTCGCGCTGCAGGTTCTCCAGGTCGCGCGGCGAGCCGACCTGCCCGGCCTGCAGCCGCTTCTCGTCCCGGTCCCGCCGGCTGCGTACCTGCTCGACGTCGGCATCGGCCTTGCGCTGCTCGCGCCCGAGGTCGGCGAGCTCGGTCTCCACCGCACCCACCGCGTCGGAGATCTCCTTGTGCTCGGCAGCGAGCTCCTGCGCGGTCACGGCCTCGGGCACGGTCGCGCGGCGGTGCGCCAGCTGGTCGAGCTTGACGTCGAGGGCCTGAACGTCGAGCAGCCTGAGCTGTACGGACGGGTCGGCGTTCAACGGGCCATCCCTCCCTCGTCACTGGACGCGCGGACGGTCCACGGGTCGGTTCGAAGTGTCGACACGCGGGTCTCGACCGCGGTGCCGGCTACCGCGAGCTTACGGTGCAACCGCTCGGCGGCAACGGCCAACCATGGCCACTCGCTCGCCCAGTGCGCGACGTCGACGAGCGCAGGCGCACCGGCCTGCTCCGAAGCCTCCGAAGCGGGGTGGTGGCGCAGGTCCGCGGTGACGTACGCGTCGACGCCGGCGCTGCGGACAAGGGCGAGGTACGAGTCGCCCGCTCCTCCGCAGACCGCGACCTGCTGGACCTGCCGATCGGGGTCGCCGGCGATGCGGACGCCGTGCGCCGTCGCGGGCAACGCGTTCGCGACGCGATCGCCGAACGCCTGGAGGGACTCGGGTGCGGGGAGCTTGCCGATCCGGCCGGTGCCGAGGTTCGGATCGTCCGTACGCGGGTCGAGCGGCCGCGTGTCGGTGAGGCCGAGGACGTCGGCGAGCGCGTCGGAAACCCCCGGGTTCGCCGAGTCGGCGTTGGTGTGGCAGACGTGCAGCGCGGCGCCGTGGGTGAGCAGGTCGTGGACGACGCGTCCCTTGGGCGTCGTCGCCGCGACGCTGTGCGTGCCGCGGAGGAACAGCGGATGGTGGGTGACGACGAGCCCGGCACCCCACTCCAGTGCCTCGTCGACGACGGCCTGTACGGGATCGACGGCGAACAGCACCTTGCCGACCTCGTTCGCCGGGTCGCCGCAGACCAGCCCGACCGCATCCCAGTCGGCCGTCCACGACGGGTCGTACAACTCGTCCAGTACGGCGACAACCTCGCCAAGCGTCGGCATCCGCTCAGGCTATCGAGACGCCTGAACGGATGCCGACGACGGCCGATAGAGGGTTACTGGCAGCTCTTGCCGTTGCTCACCCTGACCCAGCCCGCCCACGACGAATGCAGGCCCGCCGCGTGCGGTGGGTGGTAGCCGTGCAGCCTGACACAGGCCGACTCGTCGTAGTTGTAGTTGCACTGGCTCCAGCCGGGACCGCCAGGTGCGTTGCAGTAGCTGTGCCGGCCGCCGGTGATCTCGGCATGGATCCGGAAGTTCTTACCGTTGTCGTCGCTGTCCTTGACCCACAGGTCGTCGCCGTTCCACTCGAAACAGCCGACACCGTCCCAGCCGTTGACGGTCATCTTGAACTTCCAGCACTTCACGTCGCTGGGAAGCCGCTTGGTCTCCAGGAGCTTCAGCAGGTCCGCCGGCGGCGCGATCGCCTGGGCGCCGCCTTCGGGTGCGGCCTGCGGCGACACGGCCTGCGGTGACACGGCCTGCCGTGACTCGGCCTGCGGTGCCGCTGCTGTCGGACCGGCCCCGGCGCCGGCCAGCAGAGCGATCCCCGCGAGAACGACCGCCACCCGTTTGATGAGCTTCATGTGTCCCTCCTTCTCGGTCGCACGAGAAGCTAGGGAATGCGGATATAGGCGGGTTATCGAACGCTCATAACAGGAACCGATCGGCGTCGTCGAGGTAGCGCTCCCAGTCGTCGACTTGTAGCGCGTGGCCGCCCTCGCGGCGGTGGTACGTGGGTGGCTCGGCACCGAGCAGCCGGAACACCGTGGCGGCGGCCTCGGCGCTCAGGCGTTCGCCCTCGGGGTCGGCCCAGGTGTCGTCGGCGGCGCTGCCGACGACGAGCGGGCGCGGGGCGATCAAGGCGAGTAGCTCGTGTTGGTCGACCGGCAGCTCGTCCTCCCGCCCGGCGTAGTGCGCGAACGCGGGCGCGAACCAGTGCGGGAACCTCGTCGTGATCGCCTCCACGGACTCCCCGACATCTCGCCGCGACAAGGAGGCGCCGCCGCAGCCGGAGTTGTTGCTCACCGCCATCGCGAACCGTTCGTCCTGCGCCGCGGCCCACAAGGCCGCCTTGCCCAAGCGCGAGTGCCCGATCACCGCGACCCGCGTGGCATCGACCCGCGGATCCGCGGCGAGCCGATCCAGTAGCCCGCTCAGCGCGGCAGCCCACTCGCCGAGCGCGCCCCACTCGTCGTCGGCGCGCGGCCGCCCGTCGTCGGCGTCGGGGCGTACGTCGGTGTAGACAGCTGTCGCCAACGCGTACCCGCGTGACGTCACCAGCTCCCACGGCCACGCGTCGTGCTCCCACCGCAGCCCGACGAACGCCGGCACCGGGCCAGCAGCATCCGCGGGCAACCGCAGCTCGAAATCGACCTCGAGCACGCCGGCGGAAGGCGGCGTATGTCCATACACCTGCGCGGAGAACAGCTCCAGCAGCTCCGCCCGCCGCCGTGGCCAGTCGGACGGTCCGACGACCCCAGCCAACGGATCCGGCAGGCTCACGACGTGAACGTGCGAGCCTGGACCTCCTTCAGGTACGCCAAGTTGTCCTCGACCCGCTCCTTCAACGGCACCTCGGTCGAGAAGTCCTCCACCGACAGCCACCCGTCGTAGCCGATCGCGGAAAGCGCGGAGAACAGCTGGTCGTAGTTCCCCACGCCGTGGCGCATCGGAGCCCACTCCCAGTTCCACACGGTCCGGTTCTCACCGTCGACCGGCGACGGCTTCGGCACCGCGTTCTTCACGTGTACGTGGGCCAGATGATCGCCGAGAATCTCCAAGCTCCACGGGTCGAACTCGAACCCCTCGCGCAGCATGTTCCCGATGTCGTGGATCACGCCGACATGCGCGGGGTCGAACCCCTCGACGAACCGAGCAGCCGCCGAAGCCGACGACACCAGCGACTGGTGGTGCAACTCGATCAGCGCCTTCACGCCGTACTGCTGCGACAGCTCCTGGATGACCTGATACTCCTTGCGCCGTTGGGTAAACGCCGCGTTGTAGCCCTCGTCGCCCGGCTTGCCGACCGGCACGCGCATCTGCTTCACACCCAGCTCGGCGGCGCCGGCCATCAGCTTCTCGACGTCCGCGACCTCGTCCGACCGCGCGTACGCGCCGATCGACGGCATCCCCAAGCCCGCGGCGGCGGTGATCGACTTGATCCGCGGCACGTCCTCGGTGAACGAGGACAGCGGCCAGGTGCACTTGTTGCCCGACCAGAAGCCGGCATCACCAGTAGGAGGCTTCTGGTCGACGACCCGCCACTCGACGCCATCCCAGCCCTGCCGCGCCAGCTCGGTCACGGCCTCCTCGGGGGTCCACTCCGGGAGGCTCGCGGTGAAGACGGCGAACTTCATGAGGTGAGCTCCTTGACCTTGACGGGCTGCTGGGTACGGGCCGACTCGTAGATCGCGCGGATCAGCGCGAGCGTGTTCGTCGCGGCCTCGACCGTGACGAACGGCGGGCGTCCCTCCTCGACAGCGGAGAGGAAGTCCTTGAACTGTGTCGTGTGCGACGTCGTCGACAGCCCTGCGACCGCAGGCATCCCGTCGCCCTCCTCAGGCGGGCCGTACTCCTCGAGGATCGCCTCGACCTGGTTGGCCTTGCCTCCCGCGCCGTACGCGTACTCCTCGCCGTCGCCCTCGGCCGCGTGGTAATAGACGAGCTTGTTGTGGTCGATGATCGCCGAGCCGCGGTCGCCGTGCACGTGCACGCGCGTCGCACCGCCCGGGTACGCCGCCGTCGTCCCGTGCACCACACCCAGTGCCCCGGAGGCGAAGCGCACGATCGCGACCGCGGTGTCCTCGACCTCGATCCGCTCGTGCGCGAGGCGTTCGGCGTACGCGGTCACCTCGACCGGCTCGCCCATGAACCAAGCCAGCAGGTCGATCGTGTGGATGCCCTGGTTCATCAGCGCGCCGCCGCCGTCCAGCGCCCACGTACCGCGCCAGTCGCCGGAGTCGTAGTAGCCCTGGCTGCGCCACCACGGCATGATCGCGTTGGCGGACGTCACCCGCCCGAACTTCCCACCCTGCAAGGCATCGTTGACGATCCGGCTCGCGACGTCGTACCGATGCTGGCTCACCACCATCACCGTGCGGTCGGACTTCTTCTCGGCCTCGAGCACGCGCCGCGCCGCGTCGAGCCGGATGTCCAACGGCTTCTCGATGATCACGTGCTTGCCGGCCTCGATCGCCGCGACCGCCACGTCGGAGTGCGCGCCGCTCGGCGTGCAGATCGTCACGGCGTCGATGTCGTCGCGCGCCAGGAGGGCGTCGACCGAGGTCGAGGCCTCGACGTCGAACTTCGCGGCGAGCTCGGTCGCTCGTTCCTCGATCGCGTCGACGACGACGGCCAGCTCGGCCCGCGGCGCCAGCGAGTCCACCGTTTGGGCGTGCAGAGCTCCGATGACTCCACAGCCGATGATGCCGAACCGCATCGGAAAGTCCCTTCGCTACTGGTAGGAGATGCCTTGCTCGTCGAGTAGACCCGTGAACGCGTGCGTGGCCTTGCCGAACAGCTCCGGACCGGAGAACCCGCCGGCATGCCCGGCCCGCGCGAGGTGCGGCTCCATCGAGAAGAAGCCGTCAAACCCGTCGTCCTTCAGCGCGCGCAGCGTCTCGGCGATCTGACCGTCGCCGTCGCCCGCCGGCACGACCTGGCCGGTTTCGGCCACCGCGTCCTTGATCTGCAGGTAGGCGAGGTACGGACGCAGCTTGGCGAACCCGTCGGTGAACGGGCGGGCGCCGGACAGCACGAAGTTCGCCGGGTCCCAGACCTGGCGCAGCTGCTCCGACCCGACCGACTCGATCAGGTCGAGCGCCCGGTCAGGGGTGTCGCCGTACAGCTGGAGGTCGTTCTCGTGCCCCAGCACGAGGTCGTCGCCCTTGATCCGGTCCGTGAGCGCCGACATCCGGCGCAGCACCTCGTCGCGGTGCGGCGTGGGGTCTTCGCCCTTGGTGGGTGGATAGAACGAGAAGATCCGGATGTACGGGGCACCCAGCTCGTGCGCCACCCAGATCGCGCGCTCGAACCGGCGCAGGTGCTCGTCGAAGTCGTCGGCGACGGAGACCTTGCCGATCGGCGAGCCGACGGCGGACAGCGCTACTCCGTACTGGTTCAGCAACCGCTTGATCTCGGCGATCTGCTCGTCGCTGAGGTCGAGAACGTTCGTCCCCCAGGCGCTTCTGAACTCCACATGCCGGATGCCGAGGCCGGTCAACACCTCGAACTGGATCTCCGGCGCGGGATCGATCTCGTCTGCGAATCCGGACAACGTCCACATCGTTGGGTCTCGGCTCCTTACGCGCTCGGTCTGTGCAAGCGCTTACCGACTCTTGCTCCAGACACTATCCTGCTTTCTGCGGAGTGCTCGGCCACACTGGTTGTTGCAACTTTGGCAACCGATTGCCAGTCTGTGTCGACATCATGCCATCGCCATGGCATGGCTGCGGCCCGAGTGTCCGACATCGGGCTCGGCACAGCTCGGCAGAGTTGAAGGGAGGCAGCCGGTGGCATCACGACGAAGTGCGCCAGAACCGGTGGCCAACGCGGGTCGCCCCACGCGCGCGCCGACGATCCACGACGTCGCCGCGGCGTGCGGCGTCGCGGCTTCGACGGTCTCGCGTGCGTTCTCGCGGCCCGAACGGGTGAACGCCGCGACCCGCGCCCGTGTCCTGGAGATCGCCGAGCAGATGGGCTATCGCCCGAGCCCGATCGCGCGAGCCCTCCCCTCCGGGCGTACGACCACGCTGGGCCTGCTGATCCCCGACGTCACGAACCCGTTCTTCTTCAACCTCATCCGCGGCGCCGAACGGCAGGCCGCGGCGGCCGGCTACACGATCGTGCTCGCCGACACCGACGAGTCCGCCGAGGTCGAGGCGACGCTGGTCGACCGGTTGTTCCGCGCTGTCGACGGGTTCGTCCTCGCCTCGTCGCGGCTCTCGGACCGCCAGCTCCGTGCCGCGCACGCGAGGGGGCCGCTGATCCTCGTCAACCGCCGGGTCTCACCCGTACCCGGCGTGGTGATCGACAGCACCCACGGGCTGCGCCGCGCGACCGAGCACCTGGTGTCGCTCGGCCACCGCAAGATCGTCTACCTCGGCGGACCCCGTGCCTCCTGGTCCGACGCCAGCCGATGGCGAGCGCTGCAGTCGGCGTGCCGCCGGCTGGACGTCGATCTGGTACGCATCGGCCCGCTCTCCCCGACCGTCGAGGCCGGGGTCGCCGCGGCGGACGCGGTGCTGCTCGAGGAGGCGACGGCGGTCGTCACGTTCAACGACCTGCTGGCGATCGGGGTGATACGGCGCCTGCACGCGCGGGGCATCTCGGTGCCCGGGGACATCAGCGTGCTCGGCAACGACGACATCTTCGGCGCGGACTTCTGTCATCCACCGTTGACGACCCTCGCCGCGCCGATCGAGACGGCTGGCCGGGCGGCGGTCGACCTCCTCCTCGCCGCCCTGGCCGGCGACTCGGCGGAGTCGCGCCGACAGGTGATTCTTCCGACCAGGTTGACGATTCGCGATTCGACCGGGCCGGCGCCGGCCTCCAGCGACGCGCGCCGGCACACCCGCACACCCAGCGCAGAAAGGACGGGATGAGCGAGATCACGCTCCATCCAGACCGGCTGTTCCCGACCGACCCCTCGATCCGATCGGTGGCACGGAGCCTCTACCAGGAGGTGGCCGACCTGCCGATCGTGTCGCCACACGGGCACGTCGATCCCGCGCTCCTGGTGGACGACGAGCCGTTCCCCGATCCGGCCAACCTGTTGGTCGTCCCCGACCACTATGTGACCCGCCTGCTGCACGCGCACGGAGTCTCGTTCGACCGGCTCGGGGTGCCGCCGGGCAGTGCGAACGGCGCCGACCCGCGCGCGATCTGGCGGACGTTCTGCGAACACTGGTGGGCGTTCCGCGGCACCCCGTCGCGGTACTGGCTGGAGGCCGAGCTCGTCGAGGTCTTCGGCATCCGCACCCCGCCCTCGGCGGAGAACGCGGACATCCTGTACGACCAGCTCGCGGCGCGGCTCGCGAGCGACGACTGCCGGCCGCGTGCGCTGTTCGAGCGGTTCGGCATCGAGGTGCTCGCGACGACCGACGATCCGTGCGACGACCTGTCGCCGCATCGCGCGCTCGCGGAGGACGCGGACTTCAAGGGGCGGGTGATCCCGACGTTCCGTCCCGATGCGTACCTCAACCCGATGCGTGCCGACTGGGCTGACCGGATCGCCAAGCTGGGTGAGGTTTCCGGCCAGGACACGTCCTCGTACGCCGGATACATCGCGGCGCTGGAGCAGCGTCGTGCGTACTTCAAGGCGAACGGTGGAACGGCGACCGACCACGGCGCCGACGACGCGGGGAGCGAGTCGCTGTCAGAGGCCGACGCGACGCGGATCTTCGCCGCCACGTTGGCGGGGACCGCCGCCGGCGAGGAGCAGGTGGCGTTCCGGCGGCACATGCTGAGCGAGATGGCACGGATGGCGTGCGACGACGGGCTCGTCATGCAGCTGCACCCGTGCGTGCTGCGCGACCACCACACGTCGACGTTCGAGACTTTCGGCCGCGACGTCGGCGGCGACCTGCCGGTGGCGGCGGAGTACACCCGCGCGCTCCGGCCGTTGCTCAACCGGTACGGGACACACCCGAACTTCCGGATCGTGCTGTTCACGACCGACGAGGACGTGTTCGGTCGGGAGATCGCGCCGCTGGCGGGGTTCTACCCGTCGGTGTTCGTCGGTGCTCCATGGTGGTTCACCGACACCCCCGACGCGATCATCCGGTTCCGCGAGGCGGTGACGGACACGGCGGGCTTCCACAAGACCGCGGGCTTCGTGGACGACACGCGGGCGTACTGCTCGATCCCGGCGCGGCACGACATGGCGCGGCGACTGGACTGCTCGTACCTCGCGCGGCTCGTCACCGAGCACCGGCTGCCCGAGGACGAGGCGCTGGACACGGCGCGCGATCTCGCGTACCGGTTGCCGGCCGAAACTTTCAGGGTGGCTTAGATGGCTCCGCTCGTCCGTTCCACACCCGCGTTGCCGGTACGGCATGTGCATCTCGGGCTCGGTGCGTTCCACCGGGCGCACCAGGCCTGGTACACGCATGTCGCCGGCGACGCGGGGATCGCGGCGTTCACCGGGCGGCGACCCGACGCGGCGGTGCCGTTGGCGGCGCAGGACGGGCTCTATCACCTGCTGGTGCGGTCGGCTTCGGGCGACCGCGCCGAGTTGGTGACGTCGTTGTCGGGCGCGTACGACGGGGCTGACCTGTCCGCGTGGACGGAGGCGGTGGCGTCGCCGTCGGTCGGGGTGCTCACGTTGACGGTGACCGAGGCGGCCTACCGGCGTTCGCCGTCCGGGTCGCTCGACCTGTCCGATCCGTCGGTCGCGGCCGATGTGGCATCGATCCCAGGCGGCGTCGCGCAGACCGTGCCGGGGCGGTTGGTGCTGGCACTCGCCTCGCGCCGGGCATCGGACGCCGGGCCGATCGCGGTGGTGCCGTGCGACAACCTGCTGGACAACGGGCCGACGGTTGCGTCCGTGGTGGTCGCTCTTGCGGGCGCGGTGTCGGCGTCGCTGGCGGAGTGGATCTCGTCGAACGTGTCGTTCGTGTCGACCACGATCGACCGGATCACGCCGGCGACGACCGCTTCGGACATTGCCGAGGTCGCGTCGCTGACGGGGTTCGCCGACGCGGCGCCGGTGGTGACGGAGCCGTTCACCGAGTGGGTGCTGGCGGGCGCGTTCCCGTCCGGCCGGCCGGCTTGGGAGGTGGGTGGTGCTCGGTTCGTCGACGACGTGACTCCGTTCGAGCAGCGCAAGCTGTGGTTGCTGAACGGGTCACACTCACTGCTCGCGTACGCGGCTCCGCTGCGAGGTCACGCGACGGTGGCGTCGGCGGTGGCGGATCCGGTGTGCCGGGAGTGGGTGGAGTCCTGGTTCGAGCTCGCGTCGGTGTTCCTGCCGTTCTCCTCCCCCGACCTGGCGCCCTATCGGGCGTCGCTGCTGGAGCGGTACGAGAACCCGCGAATCCGGCACAACCTGTCGCAGATCGCGATGGACGGCTCGCTGAAGCTCCCGATCCGGGTCCTACCAGTGGTGACCCAGGCCCGCGCCGCAGGCGTGATGCCGCTGGCCGGCGCGGTGGCGTTGGCCGGCTGGATCGCCCACCTCCGCCGGGGTGTGGACGTCCGCGATCCCCGCGCGTCGGAGCTGATCCCCCTGGCCCAGGCCGACGACGAGACCGCGGTCCGTTCATTGCTCGGAGTGTTGGACGCGGCGCTGGCGGAGGACAAGGAGCTCATCAGCGTGATCGTCGAGACCCTCCGCGACCTCACCCGCTGATCGCCTTTGAATGAAGGGCACCTTCATTCAATAGGTTCGAGTGAAGGTGCCCTTCATTCAACCCGCGTTGGTCACGAGTCAGCGGGCAGCACCGTGAACGCATCGCCCCACAGCGGCCGGATGATGCGGAAGTCGCGCTCGTCGAGGGTCAGGATCCTGGTGGTGCGGTGGCGCGCGGCGAGCACGACATTCGCCGCGTCGGCGAGGCCGATGTTGTGGTCGCGATAGCGCTCGATGAGCTGGATCGCCTGCCTGTACTCCGTCAGCGTCAGGTCCTCGACGTCGTATGCGCCCGCTTCGACATCACGAAGCAGCACGAGTTCGCCGTCGACACCCGTACGGGTGCGGAGAAGGTAGTCGAGCTCCGTGAGGACGTAGGGACTCACGACGAGCTGCTCGTCCTCGATGGCTGCCGCGACCTTCTCGTGGTCGGGCTGCTTCTCGACGTACAGCGCGTAGAGACCGCTGGTGTCACAGACGATCAACGGATGCCGAAGCCTTCGGCGAAGGCCTCATCCATCTCCTCGACTGTGAGCGCTGGCCCAGCAACCTGACCGACGCTGGGCCTCGGTCGCGCGGAAGCGACCCCGAGCAGCCGCTCGAGCGCGGTGCGGATGAGCTCCGCCTCCGTGGTGTGAGTGCGTTGGGCCTCGCGCCCGAGGGCAGCCTTCAGCTCCTCGGGCAGGTAGACGGTCGTCTTCGTCATGACGCCGATACTACCCGCCCGAGTGCCATACGTGCCATACGTACGGCGGCGTCCACAGCCGCACCCATTTCCCTACCCGAAACGGGGTTTACAACGTGGCAGAAGGCCACGAAAACCCCATTCTGAGTAGGGAAGTCGCATCCAGGTGTGGACGAGGCGGCGGTCAGAACGAGGTGGTGAGGTCCAGGGCTTGGCCGGAGCGGGACGACTCGGACACCTTGATCATGATCTCCAGCGCGTGCCGGGCGTGCTCGGCCGACAGGACCGGCTTCACGTTCGACCGGACGCAGTCGACGAGGTGGTCGACGAGGATGCCGCGGCCGAGGTTGCTCCACCAGGTCTGGCGCGCCCGCAGGTGCGACCAGCCGCCGGGGGCGGCCCAGCCGTCGACGCCGGGCATGACGTCGGTCCGGAAGACCTCCAGCGGGTCCGTGCTGCCGTGCGGCAGCACGTTCAGCACCCCGCGCCGGCCGAAGATCTCCAGCTTCGGGCTCTTCGACGCCAGCACGTTGAACGACCCGTCCACGACCGCGAACGTCGACTGGCCGAAGTCGAGCATGAACAGGTTGTTGTCGTCCGCCGTGACCTCCATCTCCAGGCCGGAGAACGGTCCCGGGCCGCGGACGTGCCGCGTCGGCTCGGTGATGCCGGAGAACGCCACGACCCGCTTCGCCGGCCCGAGGAGCCCGGTGATCTCGTGGATCCCGTACACGCCCATGTCCAACAACGGACCCGAGCCCTGCTGGTAGAACCACGACGGGTCCATCGGCCAACCGTGGATCGAGCCGCCCGGGCCGCCGTGGGACGACCGGACCCGCGCGAACGCGACCTTGCCGACCATGCCCTCGGCCAGCAGCCGCTGCGCCTCCTGGTACACGGGGTCGATCATGTCCGGCGGCGACGACACGATCGTCACGCCGTTCGACGCGGCCGTCTCGATGATCGCGTCCGCCTCGTCCATCGTGGCGGCGAGCGGCTTCTCGGTCGCGAGGTGCTTGCCGGCCTGAACGATCTTCAACGACGTCTCGCCGTGGTACGTGATCGGCGTCACGTTCACCACCGCGTCGAGCTCGGCCTTGTCGAGCAGCTCCTCCAGCGTCGCGTACGCCGCGGGGATGTTGAAGTCCTTCGCCGCCTGCTGGGCACGCTCCAGCACCGGGTCCGCGATCGCGACCACCTCGACCTTGTCGGCGATGTGGTGCAGGTTCGGCAGGATGCCGTACCCGACCGTCGCGATCATGCCCGCGCCGAGCATGCCGACGCGCATGGGCCGGTTGCCCTCTTCCGTCATCGAAGAGCCCTCCGTCACAATATTCGAAACGTTGCTTCTTAAACCCTCATCGTTGCGGGTCTTGCGAGCACACGATGGCAGGTGTCCAGTGCCGGTCACGTCGGCACCCGGCACCGAGCCGCCATGATCGGATGGAGCCTATGTCTGACCCACTACGTGTCGCGATCATCGGTCTTGACCACTGGTACACCGCGATCCCCCTGGCCGAGTCGTTCGCCGCCCATCCCGAGGTCGAGCTCGTCGGCATCGCCGACCTCGACCCCGCTCGAGCCCAGGAGGTGGCCGGCAAGGTCGGCGTGGAACGCGTCACCACCACCGGCGAGGAGTTCCTCACCGACCCGAACGTCGACGTGATCGCCGCGTACCGCAGCACCGAGCACAACCCCTCCATCTGCGTCGCGGCGGCCGAGAACGGCAAGCACATCCTGTCCATCAAGCCGATGGCGAACACGCTCGAGGAAGCCACCACGATCCTGAACGCCGTCCGCACGGCCGGCGTCCGCTTCGTCGGCTCCGAGACCCGTTCGCGCGCTTCGGCGAACCACACCCAGCTCCACACCTGGCTGAAGGAAGGCAAGTTCGGCCAGCTGATCAACGCCAGCTTCGCGATGTGGACCGGCAGCCTGCCGCGCGGGTGGCCGGACGCCACCGACCCGGGCTGGTTCACCGCCGCGGGCCGCGCTCCTGGTGGCGGCTGGATCGACCACTCGATCTACCAGATCGACCAGATGCGCTGGATGCTCGGCGCGGAGGTCGCGAAGGTGAGCGGGTTCGCTGCCAACTACAAGCACCCCAAGCTCCCGTTCGAGGACTACGGCCACGCGATCGTGGAATTCGAGAACGGTGTCGTCGCGACGATCGAGGACACCTGGACCGGGCCGGGCGTGGGACGTACGTACTGGAGCATCGTCGGCACCGAGGGCGCCGCCTCGTTCGACAGCATCACCGGCAAGCTCTCCCTCGCCGGCGCGGCGTCGGAGCTCGACGGGTGGGTCCAGGCCAACCCGCGGAACATGTGGGGTGACGACACCGACGAGCTGGTGAAGGCGTTCCGCGGCGAGGACACGGTGCTGGGTGGCGTCGAGGACTCGTGGCGCAACTTCGCCGCCTGCCGCGCGTTCTACGACGCCGCGGAGTCGGGTACGGCGGTAGCGCCGGCGGAGCTCCCCTCCGCATGAGCTCACGATCCGTCCTACGGTGAGCGGCTGGCTCCAACGGCGGCCGCTCACCGTCATCAAGTCGAACTACGTCACGATCTACGCCGTGGACGGCGCGCTGTTGCCGTTCATGTCGTTGTTCCTCGCGACCGAGCACGGGCTGTCCGCGGCGGAGATCGGGATCGTGTTCGCCGTCGCCGGCGCCGCGGCGGTGCTGTCGCCGTCGCCGGTCACGTTCCTGGCCGACGCGTACTTCCGCGCCGACCGGCTGCTGCTCGCGCTGCTCCTGCTGTCCGCGGTGATCCTCGTGGGGTTGACGTTCAGCAGCGGCTTCGTGTGGATTCTCGTGCTGTACCTGGCGTTCAACGTCGTTCGCGAACCCGTTCGCCCGTTGCTGGACGGTGTGTTCTTCGCGACCCAGCGCGCCGTGCCGGGGATCGCGCAGGTGAGCTATCACAAGGTGCGGATCTGGGGCACGTTCGGCTTCATGGTGCCCGGCGTCCTGCTGTTCTTCCTGCTCGACCAGCAGGGGTCGATGGGCCGTTTGCCCTTGCTGGCAGCGGGATTGGCGATCGTCGGGCTGGTCGTCACGTTCTGGCTCCCGGCGACCGAGCCGGCGCACGAACGAGGCGAGGGTCTGCTCACCTCGATGCGTACGCTCGGCCGCGCGGCCGGTGAGCTGCTGAAGCGGCCGGACACGGCGTGGTTCATGGTCGCGATGTTCCTGCTGCAGGTGTCGATCGCGGCGTACTCGACGTACTACCCGCTGCTCGCGACCGAGGAGGCGGGGATCCCGGCGCGCTGGCTGGGGCTGGTCGTCAACCTCGGCGTGCTGATCGAGCTCGCGTACATGGCGGCGTTCGGCGTGCTGGTGAAGTGGCTCGGCTGGCGCTGGCTGATGGTCGTCGGCTGCGCGGTGGGCGCCCTGCGGCTGGTGCTGCTGGCGGCGGTGCCGACCGCGGGCGTCGTGGTCGGTACGCAGATCGTGCACGGCGCGGTGATCGTCTGCTCGATGGTCGCGGCGCGGGTGATCCTGGACCGGCGCGCGCCCGACAAGATCCGGCACACCACGCAGGGGCTGTACTCGATGCTGGTGATGGGATCCGGCCGCATCGTGGGCAGCCTGTTCGGCGGCCTCGGCTCGGACCACCTCGGCCCGATCTTCTGGGCCGCCGCCGGCGCCTCCGGTCTCGCGGCACTGATCCTCGCGCTGTCCCTGCGCGGGGAGGACGAGGCCGCGAAGGCGGCGCTGGCGGAGAGCGAACGAGGCGGTTAGGGCCTGCTGGGTAGCCAGCGCAGGCAGGCGATGCTGAGGCCGGAGGCGATGGTGGCGAGGCCGGCGATCAGGATGAGGGCGTCGTAGCCGAGGGCCGCCGCGAGCAGGGCGCCGCCGAGGGGAGCGAGGGCTCGGGAGAGCGAGACCGGGGTGCCGAGCGTGCCGGCGATCGTTCCGTACCCGGGCGTGCCGTACCGGTCGATCAGGATCGCCGGGATCGCGATCGCGGAGATGCCGAAGCCGAACCCGAAGAGCACGATGCACGCCGCCGCGCCGGCGGTCGAGCGGCCGGCGACGGGCAGCAGGGCGGTCGCGACGCCCTGGACGGCGAACACGCCGGCGGTGATCGCGGCGATCGACCAGCGCTTCATCGCCAGCGTGGTGAGCACGCGTCCGGTGACCGACAGCAAGCCGAGCAGGCCGGCGAGCGTGGCGGCGACGGTCGCGGCGTGCCCGAGTCGGGTGAGGTACGTGACCAGGTAGACGGCCAGCACCGACTGGCCGGCGTTCTGCAGGACGAACGCGACCACGAGCAGCCAGAAGCCGGCGTCGGACAGGACGCGTTTCGGCGAGGACGCCTTGTGGTGCCGGTCGGTGCGCGGCGCGCGGGTACGGCGCAGCGCGATCGCGTGCAGCGGAACGCTGAGGCCGGCGACGATCGCGGCGAGCACCAGCAGCGCGTCGCGCCAGCCGAACTCCTCGATGAGCAGGCCGGTGAGCGGGATGAAGATCGTGCTCGCGAGCCCGCCGACGAGCGTGATCGTGAGCAGCGCGTTCGCCCGCCGCTCGGGCGCGGTGATCGCGACGACCACCGCGAACGCCGGGTGGTACAGCAGCATCGCGGACGCGAGGCCGACGAGCGCGAACGCGCCGTACAGCTGGGCCACGTTCTGCACCTGCGACCAGGCGAGAACGGCGACCGCGCCGAGGACCGCCCCCCCCCCCCCCCCCCCCCCCCCCCGGTCATCAGCCCGTGTCCGCCGCGGCTGTCGAGCCAGCGCCCGACCGGGATCGACATGACCGCGGTGACGAGGATCGCGAGCGTCAGCGCGCCCGCCGCGACCGTGGTGGAGATGCGGAGCTCGGCCGCCATCGGGTCGAGGATCGGCGCGAAGGCGTAGTAGAGAACGCCGTACCCGATCGTGGTCGTCACCGCCAGCGCGGCGATCACGTCACGCCGCACCGGCTTCGGTTCCGATCCCTCCGTCAAGCCTCCATGATCTCAGTCCTCCGTGGGAGGCGGTGGGGTGCGGTCGACCTGGTAACCGTTCTTCCAGATCCTCGCGACGTTGCGGAGGTCGTCGATGTCGCGCGTCGGGTCGCCGTCGACGAGGAGCAGGTCGGCCTTGCGGCCAAGCGCCAGGCGGCCGCGGTCCCCCAGGCCGAACAGCCTTGCCGGCGTGGACGTTCCGGCCGCGAGCGCCTCGACCGGGGAGAGACCGGCGCCGACCAGGAGGGCGAGCTCGGCGATCATGCTCGCGCCGGACGCGGTGCCCGGCATCAGCGCGTCGGTGCCGGCGGCGATGGGTACGCCGGCGCGGTGCAGCTTGCCCACGTTCGCCTGGGCGTCGACGAGCCAGCCACCGTTGCAGCGCGGGTTGCGCTGCAACAACGTGTCGTACTGGGTCTCGGAGAGGTACGGCGCGACCCGTTCGTCGGCCATCAGCGAGTCCGCGCCGGCGCCGCAGTCGTACACCGACAGCGTCGGGACCATGAACGTGCGGTTCCGGCGGAACTGCCGCACCCAGGTGTCGTCGATCTGCTGGTCGGAGATCGCGTGCACGATCCCGTCGACGCCCACGTCGAGCGCCGTGCTCGCGTCGCCGGTCCACTCCGCGTGCGCGACCGCCATCCGGCGGTGCCGGTGGGCGGCGGTGACGACGGCCTTCGCCTGCTCCGGCGTGAGCGTCTTGAAGTCGGCGCGGCGCTCCAGGACGACCTTGATGTAGTCCGAGCCCTCGCGTACCCGCGCGGCGACGAACGCGTACGGGTCGTCGTCGGGGGTGAGGCGCGGGATGTCCTGGGCCCGCGGGTGACCGCCGGGAACGGTGACGCCGATGCCCGCCGACCACAGGTCCGCGCGCTCGAGCTTCCTGGTCGAACGGCGGTCGCGCCTCGCCTCGGCGAGCACGGACGGGTCGCCGAACATGTCGAGCTCAGTCGTCACACCGAAGCGCAGGGCGTCGCGGCCGGCCTCGTCGTAGGAGTGGACGTGGGAGTCGATCAGCCCGGGCAGCACGGTCCTGCCGGCGCCTTCGTACACGTGCGTCCCGTTCGGCAACCGGCACCTGCCGACGCCGGCGATGCGACCGCCGACGACGTGGACGGTGCCGCGCTCGATCACGCGACGGCCGTCGAAGACGCGGACGTCGGTGATCGCGAACGTGTTCCGCCTCGGCCTGGCCCACGCGTCCCTCGCGCTCGCGGCGAGCGGCAGTGCCGCGGTGGGCAGCATCGCGAGCACGTGCCTGCGGGACAGCTGTCTCATCTCAATCCCCTCGTGAGGCGCCAGTACTGGCGCTTGTTCCAGTCGCGGACGACGACGCCGAGCTTGGCGAGCTCGGTGCGGATCTCGCTCGCGTACGACTTGTCCCCGTGGTCGACCGCGCGTTCTCTCGCTCGGAGCAGCGCATTGGCGCCGGCGGGGATGTCCTCCGTATCCTCGATCCACATACGGAAGTCGTCTTCGTACGGATCCCCTTCACGCCAAGGGAATCTGTGCCCGGTGAACGCCTCTGTCAACCTCGCCTTGTCAAGGTCCACCGCCTCGCGGACGAGTTCGTCGCCCTTCGTGCCGAGCAGCACGAGGTGCTTGGCGTCGAGGAACACCGCGCCGACCGCGGCCCGCGCGAATGTACGTCCCTCACCTGCGCGGGAGATCGCCACGTCGGCGTCGGTGACGGTCAGCTTGGCGAGATCCCAGGCTATGAGTACCGCGAGGACGACTCCGGCCAGGCCGCCGACGATCGGCAGGCCGATCGAGGTGTACGGCTCGGGAATCCGTTCCAGCGCCTCGAACGGGCCCTGGAACGGCGCCCAGGGCAGCGACACCACCCAGCCGGCGATCGCCTTCAGCCCGATGCCCGCGCCAACACCGAGCGCGGCGAGGCCGACGAAGCCCACGGGATAGATCCAGGTGGGTTGGGACACGACGGTCTTGCTCATGTCGTCCACGCTAGGAACATGGGGGGTGGGCCGGCATCGTCCGTCGGCATTGATCGCGTTGACCAAAGTATTGGGGCTGGGCGACATTCGTCGCGGGTGCGGCGGACGCGGGTAGGTTTCCCCACATGACCGAGACCGTGCCGTCGCGCCGCCGCCGCGGTTGGCGTGACTGGGCCACGGACTTCGGCCTGTTCGCGCTCGCGGCGGCGTACGGCGTGGTCTGGTTGGGCATCCTCGAGGAGGAGGGCGTCCCCGAGTCGGTCCTGTTCTTCGAGCAGATCCTCGGGATCGTGGGCCTGGCAGCGATCTGGTTCCGCCGTCGTTGGCCGGTCGGCATCGCGATCGCGCTGATCCCGTTGTCGTCGATCGGCGACGTGATCGACGGCGCGCAGCTGGTCGCGTTGTTCACGGTGGCGCTCTATCGGCCTGTCAAGACGACCTTGCTGGTGGCCGGTGCGAGCATGGCGGGGTTCGCGACGTTCCTCGTCGTCTACAGCTTCGTCGGGCCGCAGCCGGACGAACCGCTCGGTGTGGTGGTGGCGTTCAACGCGGTGCTGACGTTCGGCGTCGTGGGGTGGGGGCTGTTCATCCGGCATCGGCGGCAGCTCGTTCTGACGTTGGAGGAACGTGCCGTACGGGCCGAGGCGGAGGCGAAGCTGCGGGCGGAGCAGTCGCAGGCCCGGGCGCGCGAGGACATCGCGCGGGAGATGCACGACGTTCTCGGGCACCGGCTGTCGCTGTTGAGCGTGCACGCGGGGGCTCTGGAGTTCCGGCCCGATGCGCCGCCGGCGGAGATCGCCAAGGCGGCTGGGGTGATCCGGGCGAGCGCACACCAGGCGTTGCAGGACCTGCGCGAGGTGATCGGCGTACTGCGGGCGCCGGTGGCGGGTGAGCTGCCGACGCCGACGTTGGCGGACGTGCACCGGCTGGTGACGGAGGCTTCGCAGTCGGGGTCGGTGGTCGAGCTGCGTTCATCGGTGTCGGGGACGGTGCCGGACGGGCTGGGGCGGACGGCGTACCGGATCGTTCAAGAGGGGTTGACGAACGCGCGGAAGCACGCACCGCTTGCGCCGGTGACCATCCTGCTCTCCGGGTCGCCGGGGACGGGATTGTCGGTGGAGGTGCAGAACCCGGCTGCTGAGGCGTCCGCGCCGGGCGCCGGGTCGGGGCAGGGATTGCTCGGACTGGCCGAGCGTGCGGCGCTGGCCGCGGGGCGGCTGGAGTACGGGCCGACCGCCGATGGCGGGTTCCGGCTCGCGGGCTGGCTACCCTGGCCGGCATGACAGGGGCTGCCGAGACGGTCACGCGCGTACTGATCGTCGACGACGACCCGTTGCTGCGTGCCGGGCTGACGATGATGCTCGGCGGCGCGCCCGACCTGCTCGTCGTGGGTGAGGCCGGCGACGGCTCGGAGGTACTGCCGCTCGTCGCGTCGCTGTCGCCCGACGTGGTGCTGATGGACATCCGGATGCCGACGATGGACGGGCTGGCGGCGACGGAGACGCTGCGTGCGCGGCCCTCGGCGCCCGAGGTGATCGTCCTGACCACGTTCGACGCGGACGAACACGTCCTGCGGGCGCTGCGGGCGGGGGCTTCCGGCTTCGTACTGAAGGACACGCCGCCCGCGGAGATCGTCGAGGCGGTCCGCCGGGTGGCGGCTGGGCAGCCCGTCCTGTCGCCGGCCGTGACCGCGCGGTTGATCGCGCGGGTCGCCTCGTCGCCGGCCGACGCGCGACGCGCCGAGGCCCGGAGCAGACTTTCCGGGTTGAACCCGCGCGAACGCGAGATCGCCGTCGCGGTGGGTCAGGGCAAGGCGAACGCCGAGATCTCCGCCGAGCTGTACCTGTCGGTGCCGACGGTGAAAACGCACATCTCGCGCATTCTGGCCAAGTTGGAGCTGAACAACCGCGTTCAGATCGCCCTCCTCGCCCACGACGCCGGCCTGCTCGACGCGGAGCTGGAGGGCTGATGCGTAGGCCTGGATCGGCACTGAAGCCGATACGTTTAGCGACAGGCCGCGCCGAAACGTCCGGTTCTCCTTCATCGAGGGCTGCCTGTCTGCCACCCTAGGTCACACCCAACGCAGGGGATGGGGCCAGGCGCGACACTCCGTCAGCTTGCGTAGGAGAGGCTCGGCACGCTGGACTACGCCAACACCGGGCGGGACCGGCAAGCCGCCAGTGCGAGTGAGAGTCAGGAGGACGGACGTCGTGAGTGCGACCGCAGGCGAGGCCGCAGGCCAGTCTGGGCCGGCCGAGCGGCTGGGATTTCAGCAGGGCCAGGTGGTGCAGGAGATTGGCTGGGACGAGGACTCCGATGAGGAGCTCCGCCAGTCGATCGAGGAGATCACCGGGAACGAACTGGTCGACGACGACTATGGCGAGGTCGTCGACGCGGTCGTGTTGTGGTGGCGTGACGAGGACGGCGATCTGGTCGACGCGTTGATCGGCACCACGACGTACCTCACCGGCGACGGCGGCGTGATCTGGCTGCTGACGCCCAAGGTCGGCCGCGATGGCCACGTCGACCCGAGCGACATCGCTGAGGCTGCGCCCACCGCTGGGCTTTCGACCACCTCGAGTGTGCCGGTGGCGCCGGAATGGTCCGGTACGCGGCTGGCACTGCCCCGGGCCCGGCGCGATCCGAAGCGGTAGTGCCCGGTCTGGCGGTCGGATCGACCGCGCCGGACTTCACCCTTCGTGACCAGCACGGCGGCGAGGTCTCATTGGCCTCGCTTCTGGACGAACGACCAGTGGTCGTCGTCTTCTATCCGTTCGCCTTCACGGGCGTCTGCACCCGGGAGCTGCACGCCCTGCGGGACTCGCTGCCGTCTCTGTCGGCGGCGGCGTCGCTGGTGGCGGTGTCGTGCGACTCGATGTTCGCGCTGCGGGTGTTCGGGGACGCTGAGGGCCTTCGGTTTCCGTTGCTGTCGGACTTCTGGCCGCACGGTGCGGTTGCGCGCGCTTTCGGGGTCTTCGACGCCGAACGCGGCTGCGCACTGCGGGGGACGTTCGTGCTCGATCGCGCGGGCGTGGTGCGCTGGCAGGTGGTGAACGCCTTGGCCGACGCCCGCTCGATCTCCGAGCTGCTGGCCGCGTTGGGATCGGTCGAGGGCTGACCTGTACGATTGCGCCTCGGACCGAACGTCTGGTCCACCTCCCCGGGGCCGTAGCTCAGTGGTAGAGCATCGCGTTTACACCGCGAGTGTCGGCGGTTCGATACCGTCCGGCCCCACCGTTGCTTATGGTGACCGCTCGCACGCGGCGGCCGCGGGCGGCCTTCGCGGCTTCGGGTCACAGTGCTCGGTGGCGGCGGGTGGCCCTGCGGCGACCGGGGCGGCCTTCGGCCAGACGAGTCGTCCTCGGCCCCCGGAAGCCGCCACCACCGAGCGTGGTGGCTGACGGAGGGCACCCGCACGCGGCGGAGTGGGTGCTCCGCCTCGTCATCTCGTCCGCCATTGTCCGGTCGCGGCGGAGCGAGTAAAGGGCGCCGCGGCGGCTTCGCAGACGGGGCAGCGTCGCTTCGCGACCGCTGCGCGGCCCTTGACTAGCTCCGCCGCGACCGGAAATGCGCATGGACGAGATCGACGTGGCGCCTGATCGACTCCCTGCCAGGTCCCCGCGCCTGTCACTCCCCGTCGACCAGCTCGCGCCAACTCTCGCCGCGCCCCATCCCCTTCGCCACCACTCCCACTGCTTCGATGAAGGGCACCTTCATCCAATAGGTTTGGATGAAGGTGCCCTTCATCCAAAGCACTCCCCTCCCTGGCGGCCGAGCTGCCCCCGACGTTTCGAATGAGGGACGCCCTCTATCGAATAGATCGCTACAGGGGCGCCCTCATTCGAAACGCTCAGCGGCTCAGGCGCCTGCCAACGACGCCTGGCGCTGGGCGGTCAGGATCTCGAGCAACGCAGTGGTGGCCGGCGGGTCGGGTGGGTCGCCGTAGGTTGCGGCGTAGATCTTCCGCGGGGTGTCGGGCAGCAGGGTGGCGTGGATGCCGGGCGCCTCGTGGGCCTGTAGGGCCAGTCCGTTCAGGATCGCCACGCCCAGCCCCGCGGACACCAGGGCTTGGGACACCACCGTGTCGTCGCAGAAGAACGCGAACCGCGGCGAGAAGCCGGCCGGCTCGCACGCCGTGACGGTGGCGGCTCGGCAGTGCTCGCAGCCGCCCACCCAGGCGGAGTCGCGGTGGTCCTCCAGTCGCTGGTCCGGTGCGTTGCTGACCAGGTACAGCGGGTCGTCCAGCAGGTGCGTGAGCCGAAACCCCTCCTCCTCCAGCGGCGCGCCCGTGTGGCTGAAGATCAGCGCCACGTCCACCTTGCCGGCACGGAGCAGGTCCAAGCCCACCGCGGGGTGCGCGTCGACGAGGTTCAGCTCGATGCCCGGATACAGCTGGGACAGCTCCGTGGCCGCCTTCGGCACCAGCGTGCTGAGGACGGTCTGAAAGCCCGCCAGCCGTACGCGTCCCGCCCGCAGCCCCACCCGCGCCGCCAGCTCGACGGCGGCCGCGTCCAACCGACCCAGGATCTCGGTCGCCCGCTGCGCCAGCAGCTCCCCCTCGGGAGTCAGCCGGATCCCGCGCCCCACCCGCTGAACGAGCTTCGCCCCGGTCGCGACCTCCAGGCGACCGAGATGGTGACTCACCGATGGCTGGGAGTAATGCAGCTCTTTCGCCGCTTCTGTCACCGATCCATGGCGGGCAACCGCGTCCAGCACCTTCAAGCGAGTCACGTTGAGCACAGATCAAGTTTATCTATGAAAACCGTTCCGATTTGGCATTGGACGACATCACAGGGCGCGGCCATGATCGGAAGGTTCGACGCCCTCCGAGGAAAAGAGCTCCAACGCCATGTCGCTCGCACGCGTCCACAACTTCGCCATCTCCCTCGACGGCTTCGGCACCGGCTTCGGGCAGAGCAAGGAGCTCCACTTCGGCCATGCCGGCGACCGGCTGCACCAGTGGATGTTCGGCACCCAGTCCTGGCAGCGGACGAGCGGCAGTCGCGGGGTCGACAACGTCTTCGTACGCGACACCGACGTCAAGATCGGCGCGGAGATCATGGGCGCCGGCAAGTGGGGTCACCCCGGGTGGGAGGACGACCCCGACTGGAAGGGCGCGTGGGGGCCCAACCCGCCGTTCCACACCCCGGTCTTCGTCCTCACCCGCCACCAGCGCGAGCCGATCGAGATGGAGGGCGGCACGACGTTCCACTTCCTCGACACGACGCCCGCCGAGGCGCTCGAGACCGCCCGCAAGGCGGCCGACGGCAAGGACGTACGCATCGGCGGCGGAGCCACAGTGATCCGCGCGTTCCTCGCCGCCGGGCTCATCGACCACATGCACCTCGTGGTGGTCCCGATCCTGCTCGGGCGGGGCGTACGCCTGTGGGGCGAGGACATCGAGGGCATCGAGAAGGACTACGTGATCGAGTCGACACCCTCGCCCAGCGGCGTCACCCACGTGACTTTCACGCGCAAGGCCTAGCCAGCGAGGAACGAGAGCCGCACTCCGCGCTCGGGGTTGTCGACGTTCGTGTCCACCAGGCACACCCGCTGCCAGGTCCCGAGCTCCAGCCGCCCGCCCAGCACCGGCAACGTCGCGTACGGGGCGACGAACGCCGGCAGCACGTGGTCGCGGCCGTGCCCGGGCGACCCGTGCCGGTGCGACCAGCCGAACGACGGCGGCAGCACATCGCGCAACACCGCCAGCAGATCGGAGTCCGACCCCGCGCCCGTCTCGATGATCGCCACCCCCGCCGTCGCGTGCGGGACGAAGACGTGCAGCAGCCCGTCGCCACCCGAAGCGGCGCCAGCGAGGAACCGTTCGCACTCCCCGGTGAGATCCACGACACGTTCGCTCGAACCCGTTCGGACCGACACCAGTGAGCTACGCATGACCGCCGAGGCTAGCGAGCGTCGGGTCGGCGTCGTCGACCCCCACCGCATAGGGTGGGTGCCGCCCTCGCCCGCGCTCCGCACACGGACGTGACGTTGTCGCGCCGACGGGAGAGTATGGGAGCGAGAGAGAACGACGAGAAAGAGGGACCGCCGTGGCTTCCGGAGCAGAGCGTAGGCCCATCATCACAGATGGTCTCCCCACCCAGCTCCCAGACATCGATCCTGACGAGACCCGTGAGTGGATCGAATCGCTTGATGCCGTCCTCGACGAGCGCGGACAGGAACGTGCGCGCTACCTGATGCTGCGGCTGCTCGAGCGCGCCCGGGAGAAGCAGGTCGGCGTGCCCGCGTTGCGGAGCACCGACTACCTGAACACGATCCCGCCCGACAAGGAACCCTGGTTCCCCGGCGACGAGTACGTCGAGCGCCGCATCCGCGCGTACATCCGCTGGAACGCCGCGATCATGGTCTCGCGCGCCAACCGCAAGGGCCTGGAGGTCGGCGGCCACATCGCCACGTACCAGTCCGCGGCGAGCCTGTACGAGGTCGGCTACAACCACTTCTTCCGCGGCAAGGACCACCCCGGCGGCGGCGACGCGGTCTTCTTCCAGGGCCACGCCTCCCCCGGCATCTACGCCCGCGCGTTCCTCGAGGACCGGCTCACCGAGGACCACCTGAACGCGTTCCGCCAGGAGGTCTCGCACGGCCTCGGCGGCGGCCTGTCGAGCTACCCGCACCCGCGGCTGATGCCGAACTTCTGGGAGTTCCCCACGGTGTCGATGGGGCTCACCGCGGTCGACTCGATCTACCAGGCTCGGTTCAACCGCTACCTGCAGAACCGCGGCATCAAGGACACGTCCGACCAGCACGTGTGGGCGTTCCTCGGCGACGGTGAGATGAGCGAGGTCGAGTCGCTCGGCGCGATCGGTGTCGCCGCGCGCGAGGAGCTCGACAACCTCACGTTCATCGTCAACTGCAACCTGCAGCAGCTCGACGGCCCGGTCCGCGGCAACGGCAAGATCATCCAGGAGCTCGAGTCGTTCTTCCGCGGCGCGGGCTGGAACGTGATCAAGGTGATCTGGGGTCGCGACTGGGACCCGCTGCTCGCCCAGGACGTCGACGGCGTGCTCGTGAACAAGATGAACACGACGCCGGACGGCCAGTTCCAGACGTACTCCGTCGAGACCGGCGCGTACATCCGGGAGAACTTCTTCGGCGCCGACCCGCGGCTGCGCAAGATGGTCGAGGGGCTCACCGACGACGACCTGCGCAAGCTGTCGCGCGGCGGGCACGACTATCGCAAGGTGTACGCGGCGTTCAAGTCCGCGCGTGAGCACGTCGGTCAGCCGACCGTCATCCTCGCCCACACGATCAAGGGCTGGACGATCGAGTCGCTGGAGGGCCGCAACGCGACCCACCAGATGAAGAAGCTGACCAAGGACGACGTCAAGCGCTTCCGCGACCGGCTCTACCTCCCGATCTCCGACAAGGCGATCGACGAGAACGACCTGCCGCCGTACTACCACCCGGGCGCGGACTCCGACGAGATCGCGTACATGCGCGAACGTCGCCGTCAGCTCGGCGGGTTCCTGCCGGAGCGGCGAGTACGCCCGAAGATGCTCAAGCTGCCGGGCGACCCCGCGTACTCCGAGCTCAAACGCGGGTCGGGCAAGCAGAAGGTCGCGACGACGATGGCCTTCGTCCGGCTGCTCAAGGACCTGATGAAGGACCCCGAGATCGGGCCGCGGTTCGTGCCGATCGCGCCGGACGAGTTCCGTACGTTCGGCATGGACTCGATGTTCCCGACGGCCAAGATCTACGACCCGTTCGGGCAGACGTACGAGGGTGTCGACCGCAAGCTGCTGCTGTCGTACAAGCAGTCGGAGAAGGGCCAGCTGCTGCACGAGGGCATCTCCGAGGCCGGCGCGATGGGCTCGGTGCTGGCGGCGGGCACGTCGTACGCGACGCACGGCGAGCCGATGATCCCGGTCTACATCTTCTACTCGATGTTCGGGTTCCAGCGGACCGGCGACTTCATGTGGGCGTACGGCGACCAGCTGGGGCGCGGGTTCCTGATCGGCGCGACGGCAGGCCGGACGACGTTGACCGGTGAGGGCCTGCAGCACGCGGACGGGCACTCGCAGCTGCTCGCGTCGACCAACCCGGCGGCGGTGTCGTACGACCCGGCGTTCGGTTTCGAGGTCGCGCACATCGTCAAGGACGCCTTGCAGCGGATGTACGGGGCGACCGAGGAACACCCGCACGGCGAGGACATCTTCTACTACCTGACGGTCTACAACGAGCCGATCTCGCAGCCGGTCGAGCCGGAGAACGTCGATGTGGACGGGATCCTGCACGGCATCCACCTGTACGCGCCGTTCGACGGCGAAGCGGACGAGCGGACGCCGCGGGCACAGCTGCTCGCCTCGGGCGTGGGCATGCCGTGGGCGCTGGACGCGCAGCGGCTGCTGTACGAGGAGTGGGGCGTGGCGGCCGACGTGTGGTCGGTGACGTCGTGGAACGAGCTGCGGCGCGACGCGGTCAACGCCGAGCGCTGGAACCTCCTGCACCCGGACGAGGACCAGCAGGTCCCGTACATCACCGCGAAGCTGACCGGCACGCCCGGCCCGGTGGTCACGGTGTCGGACTGGATGCGGGCGGTGCCGGACCAGATCGCGCGCTGGGTTCCGAACGACTACACGTCGCTGGGCACGGACGGCTGGGGCTTAGCGGACACCCGGCCCGCGGCACGCCGGTACTTCAACGTCGACGCCCCATCCGTCGTCGTCGGCACGTTGGCGGCACTGGCCCGCCGGGGCGAGGTGAAGGCGGAGACGGTCGCCGAAGCGGTGAAGCGCTACCAGATCGACGACCCGACGGCGGTCCGCGACGTCGCCCAAGAAGGCGGCGACGCCTGAGCATCGCCCGAACAAGCTGAGACCGGCTCCCACTCGTCTTCGAGTGGGAGCCGGTCCGCGTCTGGCGAGTGATCATGTCCGTGATCATGAAGGGAAACCGGCGCATGGCACGGGTTTGGCTTCATGATCACGTACATGATCACCGGGTTCTACGGCCGGCGGGGGCCGCAGGGAGTGATCTTGCCGTACTGCTTCTCGGGTTGGTCACCCGTCCAGGTGAACGTGGCGACGGAGCGCACCTCGGTGTTGGGCCCGCACGTGTACACGCTGGTGTCGGCGCCGTCCCACTCGTCCCGCCAGCCGTCGCCAAGGTCCTGGTTCCACTTGACGTTCGCCCACGCGCCGCCGTTCACCCGTCGCTGCATGTGGAGGTACTCGACCTTGACCTTGAAGTCTTCGCCGCCGTCGCGGTCGGTGATGGTCGCGCGCGCGATGACGTTGTGCCCACCTTGCGGCACGATCTTGGTGCAGGTGACGACCGCCCAGCCGTCGCAGACCTTGCCCACCACCGCGGCCGAGGCGCTGCCGGCGCTCAGTCCGACCAAGCCAGTCCCCAGCGTGAGCGCGGCCATGGCCGTACCCACCACCTTCTTCCAACCGAACTTCACCATCGTTGTCCCTCCACTAGACGAGGCCCCCGAACGTCGGCGAGACCGGTAAGGATCGAACCGTGAGCCCGGCCGAAACACCACGAAGTGAACCGGCAGCTTGACCGGCAACTTTCCGCACCGTGGGCTCCACGGCCTACAATCCGCGCGAGGGTCGGGGGTCTTATGGATGGCACGAGGTCTGCTCTCGCCGAGGCGCGGCGGGTCGCCGGGCTCACCCAGGAAGAGCTGGCCGAACGAGCGGGGCTGAGCGTCCGCAACATCAGCAACATCGAGCGCGGCCGGGTCAGTCGGCCGCGCCGCGCGTCGCTGGAGGCGCTCGCCACGGCGCTCGGTCTCGATCCGGGCCGCCGCGACGAGCTGATCGCGCACTACCGGCGGGGTACGACGATGCCGGACGGAGTTCGCCCGGCGCAGCTGCCACCGGCCAGGGCCACGTTCACCGGCCGGGCCAGCCAGCTCGACCGGCTGGACAGCGAGCTGGCCGCCGGCCCGACGATCGTGATCATCGATGGCGCGGCGGGCGCAGGGAAGACCGCGTTGGCCGTCCGCTGGGGGCACCGGGTCCGCGACCGATTCCCCGATGGCCAGCTCTACGTCGACCTGCACGGATTCGGGCCGACACCGCCGGCCGATCCGTGGGCCGTGCTCGACGGCTGGATCCGCCAGCTGGGGCCTGACGTGGACGGCGTGCCGAGCACACTCGAGGCGAGCGCGGCGTTGTACCGCAGCCTGCTCGCCGGACGACAGCTCCTGATCGTGCTCGACAACGCGCGTTCCGCCGAGCAGGTGCGGCCGCTGCTGCCACCCGTACCCGAATGCTTCGTCGTCGTGACAAGTCGAGACGAGCTCCGCGGCTTGGCCACCCGCGAGGGCGCACGACGCGTCAGCGTCGGCCCGCTCGAACCGGGCGAGGCGACCGAACTGCTGGCCCGGTCGATCGGTGCCGACCGCGTCGAGCGCGAGGCGCAAGCCGCGGCGGAGATCGCCGAACGGTGCGGTTGGCTGCCACTGGCGGTCAGCATCGTCAGCGATCGCGCCGTCCGGGACCACGGGTTCGTGTCCCTCGCCGACCTCGCGGCCGAGCTGGCGGAGGTCTCGGCGCGGCTGGATGTGCTGGACGCGAGGGATGGCGATCCGGCGACGAGCGTGCGCGGGGTGTGCTCGTGGTCGTACGACGCGCTGGACGCGGACGCGGCGCGGATGTTCCGGGCGCTCGCGCTGCACCCAGGCGACGACTTCGACGTCCTGGAAGCGGCCGCGCTCGCGAAGCTCGACGCCGCCAAGACGCACCTGCTGCTCGACCGGCTCACCGCCGGGCACCTGCTGGAGCGGAGGACCGCGGGGCGATGGACGTTCCACGACCTCCTCCGGGAGTACGCCGCCGAGCTGGCCGGGGACGTCGACCCTCCCGAGGTCCGGACCGCGGCGGTCGACCGGCTGCTCGACCACTACCTGGCCGGGATCGCGGCGATCCCCGGCGTGGAGGACGGCGGCCTCGAGTCGGAGTGGCTCGGCTCCCACCGCACGAACGTGATCGCCGGCGCCAGGCGGGCCGTGGAGCTCGGCCGGGACGACTTCGCGGTGGCGGTGTCCGCGGCGCTGGCCCGGCACCTGGACGGAGGCGGCTTCCACAACGACGCGAAGCTCCTGCACGGCTACGCAGCGGGCACCGACGATCCCGTCGCGGCCAGCACCGCCTACCGCAGGTTGGGCGTCGCCTGCGACCGGCTCGGACAGAGCAGCGAGGCGCTCGCGCACTTCCGTCGAGCATGGGAGCTCGCGAGCGCCAGCGGCGACGATCCCCTCGCGCTGAGTGCCAGCCACAACGTCGGCATCGCGCACTGGCGGCTGGGCGAGTTCGACCGTGCGGCCAAGGAGCTGGATCGTTGCCTGGCATTGGCGCTCGAGGCGGATCACGAGCAGATCGTGGCGGCCGTGCTGGGCACCCTCGGGCTGGTCAGCACCTCGGTCGGTGACTACCCCGCCGCGATCGAGCACCACACCCGGGCGGCCGCGATGAACGAGGCGATGGGCGACCCGGTGGCGGCGGCGAACGACATCGACGAGCTCGGCTGCGCCTACCGGTTGAACGGGCAGTACGACGAGGCGGAACGGCACCATCTGCGTGCCCTGGACCTCTACCGCGAGGTCGGGTACCGGGAGGGCGAGGCCGACGCGCTGAGCAACCTCGGGACGGCCCGCGCCGCACTCGGGGCCGTCGCCGAAGCCATCGACTGCCAGGAGCGGGCGCTGCGACTGGCCCGGGACCTCGGCAGCCCGCGCATCGTCGCGAAGGCGTTGAACGGCCTCGCCGAAGCCCGCCGCCGATCCGGCTCCGCCGGCACAGCAGTCGCACTTCACCAGCAGGCGCTCACCGTGCTCACCGACGTCAGCGCACCGACCGAGACGGCACGTACGCACAACGGCCTCGGCTGCGCGCTGCATGACCTGGACCGTCGCCCGGAAGCCGTCGAGCACTGGCGCACCGCGCTGGCGGAGTACGAGCGGATGGGCAGCCCCCACGCGCCCGCCGTCCGGCAGCGTTTGGAATCAGGCCGGCTAGCCTGGCCGACATGGGAGTAGGTGAGCTCGCCGCGTTCGCCGCGATCAACCTCGTCATCACGATGGTGCCGGGCATCGACACCGCGCTGGTGATGCGCAACTCGGTCAAGTACGGCACGCGGTACGGCGTGCTCACCGCCCTCGGAACGTCGACGGGGCAGATCATCCAGGCCTCCGCCGCGGCGCTCGGGCTGTCGGCGATCCTGCTCCAGTCGGCACTGGCGTTCGAGATCGTGAAGTACCTCGGCGCCGCGTACCTCGTCGTCCTCGGCGTGCTCGCGCTCCTCGCTTCGCGGAAGAAGCGGGGAGCGCCGGCCGCGTCCGAGGCGGAGGACGAGGCGCCTGTGGTCGCGCCGTCGGCAGTCCGCGTCGTCGGGTTGGGGGTACTCACCAGCCTGACGAACCCGAAGGTCGCGCTGTTCTGGCTGAGCATCCTGCCGCAGTTCGCCGACGTAGGCGGCGGGCCGACGGCCATGCTCCCCCAGGCGCTGCTGCTCGGGCTGATCAGCTTCGCCAACGGGGCTTTGTGGATGAGCCTGGTCGCGACCTTGATCGGCAGGGTCGCGGCGTTCCTCCGCCGCCCGCGCGTGCGCCGGATCCAGGAACGCGTCATCGGGGGGATCTTCATCGGTCTCGGGGTCCGCCTCGCGGTGGAGAAGGCGCCCTAATCTAGGTAGACGTCACCGATGACGGCGGCCGTTCCTGCTGTCACAGTGACGGCCATGGGCGAGAACGACCTCGAGCTGAACCGGTCCCTGTGGGATCAGCTCACCGCATTGCACACGAGTACGACGGATACGTCGATGTACGACGTCGAGGGCTTCCTCGCCGATGAGTCGGCGTTGACCTCGATCGCGCGCGACGAGATGGGGCCGGTCGCGGGCGTGGACCTGCTCCATCTGCAGTGCCACTTCGGGCTGGATACGCTGTCGTGGGCTCGGGAAGGCGCTCTGGTGACGGGCGTGGACTTCTCGCCCGCGGCGGTGCAGTACGCGCGGCACCTGGCCGCGCGTGCCGGGCTCGAGGCGACGTTCGTCGAGGCGGACGCGCAGCAGCTGCCCGCCGAGTTGGACGGGCGGTTCGACGTGGTGTTCGCGTCGTACGGGGCGCTGTGCTGGATCGCCGACCTGGACGCCTGGTTCAGCGGCGCGGCGCGGGTCCTGCGGCCGGGCGGGCGGCTCGTGGTCGTCGAGGTGCACCCGATCTTCCTCATGACGGACTCGACGTCGCCGGTCGAGTTCGGCACGGCGTACCTCGGCGGCGATGCGCAGCGCGACCAGTGGGAGGGCACGTACGCGGACGGCTCGGCTTCGTTCTCGCAGGCTTCGGTCGGCTATCCGCACGGTCTCGGCGAGGTCGTCACCGCGTCGATCCGCGCGGGCTTCCATGTCGACGCGCTGACGGAGTTCCTCCGCGACGAGAAGGAGAACCGGCTCGGCATCATGGTGCGCGACGACGACGGCTGGTACCGCCTGCCGATGGGCGGACAGGACCTGCCCGTGACGTACTCGCTGCGAGCCAGCAAGCCGAGCTAGACCACCACGCCCGTGCGCGGGTCGAAGAGGCCGATCGGGTGGTGCGGGAGGTCGAGCTGGAGGGTGTGGACGATCGCCTCGAGAGCCTTGCGGAGGGCGGCGACGTCGTAGCGCTCGTCCCAAGCCTTCTCGACCGCGGCCAGGCGTGCGGCGTAGGTGTCGTGAGCCTCCTGTCCGCGGACGGTGAGGCGGACGTACGTGGTGCCGCCCTCGTCGTACCGCTCGACGAACCCGTGCCGTTCGATCGTGTCCAGCCCGTCGCGGCGCTGGCGGGGCAGGACCGTGACCGGCCGCCCTTCGGCGCCGAGGAAGCGGATCACGTTGGCGTCCAGCGCCAGACAGCTGGCGATGCCGGCGTCGGCCTCGTACTCGAGCGTGAACGCCATCAGCGCCTGCGACAGCAGCGCCGGCAGCTCGAGGTCCTTCGTGGTGTCGCCGGCAGCTCGCCGGACCGGGCGCCAGTCCTGCCCGCCGTTCCCGGTGACGCTCCAGTCGACCCCGCCGTAGCTCGCCGGGAAGTGCGGGAGCTCCAGCTCGAGCTTGCCGACCAGCGCCCTGAGGGACGCCTTCAGCGCCGCGGCGTCCGTGCCCGCCTGGTCTGTCCACACGGCCAACGCGTCGGAGGTCAGCCCTGGCCAGGACTGCCGCACCTCCTGCCCCTGCACGGTCGGTCTCAGGTGGGCGTTCCTGGTTCCGGGCTTGCCGCTCTCGACTCGCAACCAGCCCTGCCGGATCGCGTTCCCGACCCGCGAGCGCACAGCCCGCTTGGACAGCCGCGTCGCCTCCGGGAGGTCCCCCTCGACAAGGCCGTCGTCGTCGACGCAGCGCAGCAGGTTGGACCAGACCTCCAACCCGGGCAGGGGGTGCTTCCCGGACCCGGCTCGTTCGAACGCGAGGCTGAGCGAGATCAACACCTGCGAGAGCAACGCGGACAGCGACGGGTGCGTGGCCATCGGGTCAGACTAATGCCAGTTCAAAGATGGGCAGTCGACACCGATGCCGGCGGTCGGGGACTCTGCCACGGTGACCGCTATGAGCGAGCACGAGGCGAACCTCGAGGTGAACCGGTCGTTGTGGGAGCGGCTCACCGAGATCCACACGACGACGGGTGCCACGACGTTCTACGACGTCGAGGGGTTCCTGGCAGGGCGCTCCGCGCTGACGTCGATCGTCCGGTCCGAGCTGGGACCGGTCGACGGGCTGGACCTGCTACATCTGCAGTGCCACTTCGGGCTCGACACCCTCTCGTGGGCACGGGAAGGCGCGCGGGTGACTGGCGTGGACTTCTCGGCGGCCGCGGTGGCGTACGCGCGGGATCTGGCTTCGCGGGCCGGGCTCGAGGCGGCGTTCGTCGAGGCCGATGCCCAGCTGTTGCCGGCGGAGCTGGACGGGCGGTTCGACGTGGTTTTCGCGTCGAACGGGGCGCTCTGCTGGATCGCGGACCTAGGCGCCTGGTTCGCGGGCGCGGCCCGCGCGCTGCGTCCTGGTGGACGACTCGTCGTGGTCGAGATCCACCCGTTGTCGCTCATGCTCGACTCGACCTCACCGCTGGTGTTCGGGTCGGCGTATCTCGGCGGCGTGGCGCAGCACGACCAGTGGGAGGGCACGTACTCCGACGGTGACGTGTCGCTGTCGCAGCCCTCGGTCGGCTATCCGCACGGCATCGGCGAGGTCGTCACTGCCGCGGTGCGGGCGGGTCTGAAGGTCGACAGCCTCACCGAGTACGTCCGCGACGAGATGCAGCATCGCGAAGGCGTCATGGTGGGTGACCCGGACGGCTGGTACCGCCTGCCGGTGGGCGGGCAGGACCTGCCACTGACCTACGGTCTGCGGGCTCACAAGGTCTCGGCGTAGCCCATCAGGCCCTCGCGGCGCACTCCCGGCACGGCTTCGCAGTCGGTGTGGGTGGACAGGAAGTGGTCGTCGTTGCCCGGCCAGTAGCACCGGTACAACGGGACCGAGGGGCGACCGGCGGGCGGCGTGTTGTGGATCCAGCCTCCTCCGGGCCGACCCAGGCACTGCACGCGGGCGCGGGCAGCGGATCGGCGGCCGCGGCGGAAGCGCCGACCGGCAGTCCCGTAGCGACCAGCAGCGCACACAGCGCGCCGAACAACCCGATGCGTCTCATCGACCGACCCCGTTCCCCGTTGCCATGCCCAACGAGGACGATCCTGTCAGGTCCGACCGACAACGGCGTCCACGAACGCAAGCCCTGTGGACAAACCTCAACCAGCAAGCGAAGAAGGCTTGATCACGTACGTCGTGCCGTTGGAAGCTCGCAGCCAGTTCCGCTCGAACTGCGCCCGCTTGTACACGTGCCGCACCGCCGCGTTCGAAGGCGACGCGGGGTCGTTCGCGATCACGTCACCCGACGCGGTGAAGCCCACCGCGACCATCAGGTGCCCGTCTGTCCCGGTGATCGAGGATCCATCGAGGTTGTTCGAAGGATCGGCGTCGGTGTTGTCCCAGTTGATCGACACCACGACCGGCACACCGCGCCGCACCCACGCCTCGAGCCCACGCAGCGTGGAGTACTGCCGCACCGAGCCGTCCAGCCCGTACGCCGACGCGTACGCCGTGTTGAACGGCCAGTTCCCCGCGCCCTCGTACACGTAGTCCCACACCTGGTGCGCCGCCCACGCGACCTCCGGGTCGTGCCGGCCGCGTTCGTCGAACTTGGGGTCCGGCGGCAGGCTCGCCAGGTCCTCGGCGGACGGCCCCGTCTGCCAGTACTTCACCACCATCGCGGTCGACGTCGGGCTGCACCACACGCCGCCACCGCCGCCGAAGTCCGGGTACTCCCCGCTGTGGATCGTCTGCGAGAACGAGGGCACCGCGAGCTCGACCGCCTCGTTCGCCAACGGCCTACTCCCCACCGCCGGCAGCGCACTCTTGCGGGACGTGGTCGCCGCGAGCTGCCGCACCACCGGCTTCGCTGAGGACGTCCCGTTCAGCGTCACCCGCAGCCGGTACGCGACGGGCTGCCCGCCCGGAGGAGAGGTGCGCGAACGGAACGTGTCGGTGAGGATCCGCCCGACCGTGTCCGACTGCCCGTCGGTCGACCGCCGCTGGATGACAGAGGTGTCGAACGCCCAGTCCCCCATGACGAACCAGCGACTCTCGGTCGTCGCCGTCCGTGCCTGCAGCCCGATCGAGACGAACGTGCCCGCGGGCGTGTCGGCCTGCCAGGACGGCACCAGCTCGGAGAAGTCCGTCGGCGTCGCGTACCAGTCCGACGTCCACGTTCCCCGCGTCGCGCCGCTGGCCAGCGTGACCGAGCCGGCACCGTTCGCGCCGAGGATCACGCCGCGGCCGAGGTCGGCGCGGGCGAAGTCCGCACGACTCGACCACGCGTGGAAGTCGGTCGGCCAGGCGCCCTGTTCCTCGGCGGCCGACACCGGGGCCACAGCAACCATGCTCACTCCGACAACGAGTCCCACCACGACAGTCCGCGGCCACGTGCCCATGGCAGCACCTCCTGCCGCTGTTGAATCGCGAGTGGGAGGTTGTTGTCAAGTTCCAACGCTGAAGATGGCAGAAATTTACCTCGCCGGAACGTCCTTCTGGGCGGAGATCACCCGCATTGCGAAGGCCGCGGAGACGACCGCGGCGCAGGCCATCGCGACCAGCGTGATCGTGACGGCCGACGCCGACGAACGGTCCGCGAGCACGCTGAGGAACAGCGTTCCGAACGTCGCCACGCCGATCACCTGGCCGAGCTGCAGCACCGTCGACATGATCCCGCTGGCGTCCGCGGCGTCCGGCAACGGCACGTTGACGAACGCCCGCGCCATCAACGGCGAGAACGACAGCCCGAACCCGGCGCCGAGCAGGATCGACGCGAGCACGGTGCCAACGCCGGCTTGACGGCCGCCCACGTACGTCGCCGCCGTCCACGCGTAGCCGGCACCGACGAGCACCAGCCCGACCGGGATCATCGGGCCGTGCCAGCGCGCCGGCAGCCGGCGCCACTGCAGGCTGAGGACACCGAACGCCAACGCGCCGGGAGCGAAGAACAGCCCCGCGACGAGCGCGCTGTACCCGAGCCCGCCCTGCAGGTGCACCGCGGTGATGAACAGGAAGCCCGCGTAGATCACCATCAGCCCGAACAGCGCGCCGATCGCCGGCACGAGCCCACGGGCGCCGAGGACACGCGCCGGGAGCAGCGGGGAGGCGACACGACGTTCGACCAGCACGAAGACCACCGCCATGACAGCGCTGCCGGCCACGCTGAGCCACGTCCACGCCGGCCAGCCCTGCTCATGTCCGAGCACCAGCGGCAGGACGAGCAGCAGCACCGCCGGGGACAACGTGAGGAGGCCGGGCAGGTCGAACGAACGAGTCGCGCGCGGTCCTGGCTTCGGCAGCAGTCGGGGCGCGATCGCCAACAGGGCAAGGCCGATCGGCACGTTCAGCAGAAATACCGTACGCCAGGACAGGTCGAACAGGTCCGCGGCCACGAGCAGGCCGCCCAGCACCTGGCCCACGACGGCGCCGGCCGAGATCACGGCGGCGTAGAGGTTGAGCGCGCGTGGGCGTTCCTCGCCCGGGAACGTGCGCTGGATGAGGCTCATGATCTGCGGCACCATCAGCGCCGAGCCCGCGCCCTGCAAGCAGCGGAACGCGATCAGCAGCTCGGTCGAGGGTGCGAGCCCGGAGAGCAGCGAGGCGAGCGTGAACAGGCCGAGGCCGGCGAGGAAGACGCGGCTCTGGCCGAGGACCTCGCCGAGTCTCGCGCCGGTCACGAGCAGGACGGCGTAGGTGATCGTGTAGCCGGCGACGACGAGCTGGAGCCCGGCGCCGGAGGACTGCAGATCGGTGCGAATGGCCGGTACGGCGACGTTCACGATCGTGACGTCGACGATGGCCATGAACTGTCCGGCGAGGATCGTGGCGAGCAGCCAGCCGCGGCTTGTCTGCGTCGTTCCCGCGGCCGGCTTGGCACGGAGGTCGGTCATGGGCCCGACCCTCTCCGGTGGCTGACACCAGGAACAGGAGTCCGCTGATGCTGGTGTTGGCAGCACCTGGCACGGTTTCGGGACGCGGGCGATGATGGAACGCGTGACCGTCGTCGACCTCGCCGAACGCCGCCCGCGGCGCGCCGTACGCACCGAGCTCGCGGCGTTCCTGCGCTCTCGGCGCGCCCGGATCACCCCGCACATGGTCGGGCTGCCGCCCGGTCCGCGGCGCCGGACGCCGGGGCTGCGACGCGAGGAGGTCGCGCAGCTCTCCGGGATCGGCATCACCTGGTACACCTGGCTCGAGCAGGGCCGGCGGATCAACGTGAGCGTGCAGGTGCTCGACGCGGTGGCCCGGACGTTGCAGCTCGACGCCGACGAGCGCGCGCACCTCTACCACCTGGCGGGCGTGCCCGCGGCGCCTGCTCCGGACGACCCGGGCGAGCTGCCGGACGAGGTCCGGCTGGTGGTCGACGGTCTGACGGAGCTGCCGGCGTCGGTCTACAGCGGGCGGTTCGACGTGCTCGCGACGAACGAGATGTACCGGCGGCTGTTCGGCGGCTTCGGCGATCCCTCCCGGACGGATCGGAACGTGCTGCGGCTGCTGTTCACGCGGCCGGAGTGCTGCAACCCGTTCGTCAACCGAGCCGAGGAGCTGCCCCGCCTCGTCGCCCAGCTCCGCGCCGTCTTCGGGCGGCATGTGGGCGAGCCGGCGTGGACCTCGTACGTCCGGGAGATGTGCGAGTCCAGCCCCGAGTTCGCGCGGCTGTGGGCCAACCACGACGTGGCGTCGCCGGGGACGCGGGTGAAGGTGTTCCGGCACTCCTCGCTCGGGGAGGTCCGGATGATGACGACGAGCATGGCGCTCACGGTCCCGCCGGAGGCGCGGATGATCGTCTACACGCCGCTGGACGACGCGGCTCGGGCCCGGATGGCCGACCTGCGCGCGATGGACCCGGAGACCGCGCGACGGAAGCTCGACCACGACCACGAGCACTAGTTCGGAGATTCGTGCAAGCATCTGCCTTCTCAGTGCGTCTTCCTCTGTGTGAACGCGCATGCGGAGAGGGGGACGCTGGTGGCGGAGACGGGGGCGGAGTCGTTCGACGCCTACGTCGCTGCCCGCCAGCACGCCCTGCTGCGGACCGCCTACCTGCTGACCGGTGACCGGCACGAGGCCGAGGACCTGGTCCAGACGGCGCTGACGAAGACGTACCTCGCCTGGTCGCGGGTGCGGGACCCGGACGCGTACGTCCGACGCGCGATGGTCAACGTGCACATCAGCTGGTGGCGCCGCGCCTGGCGCCGGGAGGAACGCCCTACGGACGCCGTTCCGGAGCCCACCGCCACGCCGGAGCCGGACCTCGCCGACCGCGACGAGGTGTGGGCGCTGGTACGAAGCCTGCCGCCCCGCCAGCGAGCCGTGGTCGTGCTGCGCTTCTACGAAGACCTGACCCCCGCGGAGGTCGCCGACATCCTGGGCTGCACGGCGGGAACGGTCGCCAGCCAGACGAACCGAGCCATTGCCGCGCTCCGCGCCCGCTACGACCACCAGGGAGGAGTCCACTGATGCCGAACGAGCCCGAGGAGCTCTTCAGCTCGACGCTGCGGCGGCATGCGGACTCCGTCGAGGCCCCGACCCGCCCGTTCGCCGAGGACGCACATGTCGCCGGCCGCCGCATCGAGCGCCGCCGCCTGCTCGCGGCGTTGGCCGGAGCGATCGTCCTCGTCGTCGGAATCCCGCTCGGCCTCGGCCTGCTGGGGTCGCGCGGCACCAACCCCGGCGGCATCGAGCCCGCCCGGACGACCACGCCGGGGCAGCCGATAGCGCTGGAGCCGCGAGAACTGCCACGCGGCGCCGACCCCGCCGTCCCCTGGTACCACGACGGAAAGGTCAGCCTTGGCCCCGACCGACTGGCCGAGGTGGGCAGGTTCCCCGCGGGCTCCCGGGCCGGGCTGCTCGCTGCCGGGGAGAACGTCGTCGTCGCCGAGGAATGCTGCAACCAGAAGACGAACAAGATCGAGACGAGGCTCTGGGACCTGAAGGGGTCCCCGCCGAAGGTGCTCGAGGGCGGCGGCCCCAGGGTGTCCAGCGACGGCCGGACGGTGGTGACCTCGACCAACATCTACTCCGTCAGCCCACGGACGTTCATCGCCTACGACACCACCACGGGCGAGGAGATCCGGCGCACCAAGATCCCCTACCCGATCGCGAACCTCACCGGGTTCGTCGGCGACAAGGTGGCGTTCACCTACGAGCACAAGGGGAACCAGCCCGGCGCCACCGGACTGTGGGATCCCCGTACTGGCGAGACGAGGCCCCTTCCCGACGCCGGCGTGGTCGGGCTGACCGGCGGCGGGACCCGCCTCGTCGCCAGGTTCGGCGAGCCGCTGATCTACCAGCGTGTCGTCGACCTCCGCGACCCCCAGACTGACCTCTGGCCAGCCCATCAGACCGTCACCTCGTTCTCGCCGGACGGCCGGTACGCCACCGGGATCGAGGGCGACGGCCCCGAGCAGGGCGACTACAGCACGGCGTGGCGCCTCGTCGTCTACGACCTGCGGGAACGGCGGGTCGTGCTGCGCGTCGACAGCTACGCGTTCTCGCAGGTCGCGTGGGAGCCGAACGGCTCCTTGCTCGCCGTCGTCCAGGTGCCGAACGGCGGCTTCGGTGCCGAGGTGATCGTGCGGTGCACGCTCCAAGGCGCGTGCGAACGAGCCTCGGAGCTCCGCGACGCCGAAGAGGGCCTGCCGCCGGTGTTCCTGTTGCCGGGCTTGCCGCAGGTGGTCGTCACGTAGTGGGCAGGTGGTGCGTACGGATCCCTGCTCACCCGTCCTCGCCCAAGATGGGGGCATGAACGAGATCGTGGAGCGCTACCAGCGGCGAGCGGACGCTTTCGAGGCGAACGTCGAGGCGGTCGCCGCCGAGCAATGGGACAACCCCTCTCCCTGTGAGAAGTGGTCGGCCGGGGACGTCGTCGACCACATCATCGCCATGCACGGCTACATGCTCAGGCCCATCGGCCGCTCCGCGCCGGAGCGGACGGAGGATCGGCTGGCGGACTTTCGCGCCGCGCGTAAGGCCGTTCAGGACCTCCTCGACGATCCCGCGGTCGCCGGGCAGGAGGTCGAGACGCCCACCGGGAAGATGACGTTCGCCGCGCAGATCGACGGCGTCGTCAGCGACGACCTTCCCCTGCACGGGTGGGATCTCGCCCGGGCGACCGGGCAGGACGAGACCATCGATCCGGTCGACGTCGAACGACTCTGGGCCAGCACCACCGCGACTCCGGCCGAGCTGATGGAGCAGTACCGCACGCCCGGCGCGTTCGGGCCCGATGTCGAGGTCTTCGGCGCGGAGGTGTCGGTCCCGGCAGACGCATCCCTCCAGGACCGCCTGCTGGGCCTGATAGGCCGCCAGCCCTAGCCTCGGAATTTCGGGGGTCGCCTTACCCGGCCAGTGCCCGCTCTACCTGGCGTCCACCCCACGTAAAGCGGCCAATGATCATGTCAACATGATCGTTGGCCCCGGGGCGGGGCGGGACCGGGCGAACCCACGGCCGGACGAAAGATCGAGGCTAGGGTGCAGCCATGGCAGAGATCGACCTGGACCGCATCGAGGCCGAGCGGGACCGTATTCGCACGACTTATATCAAGTCCGAACGCTCCACGTCCGCGCGCGGAGTCCACCACGTGGCGCTGCTGTCCTCCGACGTCGAGCAGACGGTCCGCTTCTACCAGGACATCCTCGGCTTCCCGTTGACCGAGATCTTCGAGAACCGCGACTACCGCGGCTCGAACCACTTCTTCTTCCACCTCGGCAACGGCAACCTGCTCGCGTTCTTCGACTTCCCCGGGCTCGATCTCGGCCCGTACGCGGAGGTGCTCGGCGGCCTGCACCACCTGTGCATCTCGATGGAGCCCGAGCAGTGGGCACAGGCCAAGCAGCGGCTCGACGACGCGGGCGTGAAGTACCTCGAGGAGAGCGGCACCTCCCTCTACCTCAGCGACCCCGACGGAGCCCGGGTGGAGCTGATCGCCGACCCGTTGGGCGAGATGTACGGCAACGAGGTTCTCTAACGGTCCAACCTTCCGCTCGGGGGTGGTCTTGCGACTAGTCTTGGCGATCACCGAGGAGGAGGGGCTGCAGATGGACATGGGTACCCGTCGTCCCTACCGGGTGACGTTGAGTGCGGCGTTCGCCGTCTCTGTCATGGCGCTGGCGGCGGCATGCAGCGGCGGTGGCGGCTCGACCAACACCGGTACTGGGAGCGGTAGTGGCAGTGGCGCCGGCGACAAGAAGTACGTGATCGGGGTCAGCAACACGCTCGTCGGCAACGGCTGGCGCGAGGAGATGATCTGCGCCGTCAAGGCGGAGTCGTTGGCCAGCAAGAAGGTCAGCAAGGTCGTCGTGACCAACCGCAACGGCGGGCCGACCGAGCAGATCGCCGACCTGCGCAGCCTGATCTCCCAAGGCGTGAACGCGATCATCGTGAACCCGTCGGACCGGGAGAAGCTCAACCCGGTCATCAAGCAGGCCACCGCGAAGGGGATCGTGGTCGTCTCGGTCGACCAGGCCGTGACCGAGCCGAGCGCCCACGTCGCGACCAACGACCAGGTCGCGTACGGCCGGCTCGGCGGCGAATGGCTCGCCAAGGCGATCGGCGGCAAGGGCAACGTGGTCGAGATGCGCGGCATCGCGGGCGTTCCGGCCGACGACGACCGGCACAAGGGCTTCACCGAGGCTCTCGCGAAGTACCCCGACATCAAGGTCGTCAAGGAAGTCTTCACAGGCTGGGACTTCTCCAAGGGCGGCCAGCAGGCACTCGACCTGCTGAACACCTCGACGAAGGTCGACGGCATCTGGACGTCCGGCATCGACTACACCGTGGTGAACGCTTTCCAGACGCTGAAGAAGCCGCCCGTACCGGTCGTCGGCGCGGACAACAACGAATTCCTCAACCAGCTGCTCAACCAGTACGACAAGGGCGTACGCGGCGCGGCCGTCACCAACCCGGCGACGATCGGCGGCGTGGGCGCGTCCCTCGCGATCGATGTTCTCGACGGCAAGGAAGTCCCGCGCGAGACCACGCTGACCCCGCAGGTGTGGGACTACGACACCACCAAGTCCGAGCTGGAGAAGAACTACTTCCCCGACCGCGACCCGACCTACAGCTCGCAGGTCGAGGTGAAGCCGCACACGGACTACACGCCGGAGCAGTTGTTCGCGTGCAAGGGTCCCGGGGAGTGACGGACACACCCCTCCTGCACACGAGCGAGATCGCCAAGCGGTACGGGTCGGTCGTCGCGTTGCGTTCGGTCGACCTGGTCGTCGGGCGCGGTGAGGTGCACGGCCTGGTCGGTGCGAACGGAGCGGGCAAGAGCACGCTGGTGAAGATCCTCACCGGCGTGCTCCGCCCGGACTCCGGCGTCGTCGAGGTCGACGGGAAGCGCGTACGGCTGCGTTCTCCGGCGCACGCTCGGGCCGCGGGACTGGCGCCGGTGTTCCAGGATCCGGCGTTCGCTCGCGACCTCACCCTCGCTGACAACCTGAAGTTGACAGGAACGTCGCACGCCGGGTTCCGGCGCCAGCTCGAGCTGTTGGAGATCCGCGACGTCGACCTGGGTGCGCGGGCTGGCGAGCTCGCTCTGCCGTTGCTGCGCATGCTGGATCTCGCGCGCAGTCTCGCGCACGACCCGCGGCTGATCCTGCTGGACGAGATCACCGCGGCTCTCCCCGCCGACTACGCGCAGCAGGTGTTCGGGGCGATCGCTCGGGCGAAGGCGGACGGCAGGTCAGTGCTGTTCATCTCGCACCGGCTGCTCGAGGTGCAGGAGCTGTGCGACCAGGTGACCGTGCTGCGGGACGGGCGGAACGTCGTCACGCACGCGCGGGCGGAGGACCTGGAACAGCGGATCGTCGCCGCGATGTTGGGCGAACGGGCGGCGCTCGCTGTCACCGAGCCCGCCAAGGTCGCGCCGGTGCGCTCGGTTGTGCCCGGCGAGCCGGCGCTGTCCGTACGCAACCTGTCCGACGGTCATCGGGTACGGGACGTCTCGTTCTCGATCGCGAAGGGCGAGGTGCTCGGCATCACCGGGCTGGAGGGGCAGGGGCAGGACGAGCTGTTCGCCCTGCTCTCCGGGGATCGGCGCGCGTCCGGCGGCGAGATCGTCGTCGCCGGGCAACCGCTGTCCGCCCGGCACCCGGTGGATGCGATCCGGCGCGGGCTGGCGCTCGTGCCCGGCGACCGGCTGGAGGCGTTGCTGCCGCAGCGTCCCGTCGCGGAGAACCTCGCGACGCCGACGTACGCACGGCCGAGCAAGTGGGGCTGGATCAACGCCGATCGCGAACGCCAGAAGGTGTCCGACGCGATCAAGCGGCTGTCGATCGACACGCGCGCGCAGGCGCAGGTGAAGCGACTGTCCGGCGGCAACCAGCAGAAGGTCGCGATCGGCCGGTGGCTGGTGGCGGGCTTCGACACGTTGCTCTGCTTCGACCCGACGCGAGGCATCGACGTCGGGACGAAGCACCAGATCTACGACCTGTTCCGGGAGCTCGCCGACGCGGGGCGGTCGGTGCTGATGTTCACGTCGGAGCTGCGCGAGGTACCGCTGGCGTGTGACCGAGTGCTGGTGATGTACGGCGGGCGGATCGTCGCTGAGATGCCATCCGCCGAGGCCGACGAGGCGACGTTGCTCAACTCCGCACACGGGTTGGCCGAGACGTTGGCGGACCAGGCATGACACGTACTCTTCGGCGTTCCGCGTGGACCGGCGCGGTCACGGTGATCTTCGCGCTGCTGTTGGTGTGGAACATCACGCAGGTGCCGACGTTCGGCGCGTTCGAGATCCAGACGCTGCTCGCATCGACGCTTGCCCTTGCGTACTTGGCGATGGCGCAGTCGGTCGTCGTGATCGGCGGCGGCATCGACCTGTCCGTCGGCGCGATGCTGGTGCTGATCAACTGCCTGTCGGCCCGGTTCATGGAGGGAACGTCGTTCGGCGGCTCGCTCCTGGTGGCCGCTGGCTGCCTGGCCGTCGCCGCGGGGATCGGGGCTCTGACCGGGTTCGTCATCAACGTGTCGAAGGTGCCGGACATCATCGTCACGCTCGCGACGTCGTTCGTGCTCGGTGGTGTGGCTCTGTTCGTGCTGCCGTCGCCGGGTGGCGGGGCCTCCCCCGGCTTCCAGGCTTTGGTGTTGGGTGCGGACGGGACGGCCTGGTGGCCAGCGCTCGCGTGCCTGGTCGTTCCGCTGTTGGTGATCTGGCTGCCGTTGCGTCGTTCGAAGGCGGGCATCGCGATCTTCGCGGTCGGCAGTGACTCGAACGCGGCGTTCCTGTCGGGGGTCAATCCCCTGCAGACGAAGGTGGTCTCGTACACGGTGTCGGGGTTGTTCTGCGGGCTCGCGGGCCTCGCGTCGACGGCGTTCACCGCGGGTGGGAGCCCGCAGGCGACGATCGCGGTGACCTCGACGCTGGCGTCGGTCGCGGCGATCGTGCTCGGCGGCGTGGCGCTGACCGGCGGCGTGGGCGGGCTGGTCGGGCCGGTGATCGCGGTGTGGTGCCTGTACCTGATCCCGAACATCATGCTCGGGCTCGGCGTCGACCCGTCGTACGGCCAGGTCGTCGGCGGCGTGGTCGTGGTGGTCGTGGTGATGGTCGGCGGCTGGCTCCGGCTGGGAAGGGGCAAGCCGGCATGACCGATGTCGACGCGCGGCAGCGTTCGTTCGTGACCCGGGTCGTCTCTGGCGATCGTTCGCTGCTTGCCCTGTTGGGGATTCTCGTTCTGCTGGTCGTGGCGAACACGATCATCGACTCCAGCTTCGCGTCAGCCGGGCAGTTGCGGAACACGTTGCTGGTGACGGCGCCGTTGGCCTTGCTGGCGGGCGGGCAGACGTTGTGCATGCTCACCGGTGGGATCGACCTGTCGGTGGCGATGACGGCCACCGCGGCGGCGTACGTGACGGGAGTCCTGTCCGCGTCGGGGAGCCCGGCGGTGGCGATCCTCGCCGGTCTGGGCGTGGGGCTCGTGGTGGGATTGGTGAACGGGCTCGCCGTCGGTGTCTTTCGGGTGAACCCGTTGATCATGACTTTGGGGATGGCCGGGATCCTGACCGGGCTGCTGACGGTGGGGTCGCAGTCGTTCCTCTCGGGAGCGACGCGGATGTCGCCGCTGGTGTTGGAGCTGGGGCGCGGGACGATCGTCGGCTTCGTACCGTGGAACCTGCTGGTGTGGCTGGTGCTCGGCTGCGTCCTGGTGTTCGGGCTGCGGCGGACGGGGTTGGGGCGGCTGGTCTACGCGGTCGGCGACAACCGCGTCGCGGCACGGCTGGCCGGGGTGCGGGTGTGGCAGGTCGAGACCGCGGTCTACACGGCGTGCGGTCTGCTGGCCGCGGTGGCGGGGATCCTGATCGGCGGCCGGTCGGGGTCGGTCGACCTCCAACTCGCCGGCTCGTTCCTGCTGCCGTCCGTGGCGGCGGCGGTGATCGGTGGGACCTCGATCCTCGGCGGGATCGGCGGCTACACGGGCACGATCCTCGGCGCGCTGATCCTCGCGGTGCTGGACACGATGCTGAACCTGCTGACGGTCGACGAGCCGGTGAAGCAGGTCCTGTACGGCTGCATCATCCTCGGCCTCGCCTGGCTCTACGCGCGGGGAACGTCGCGGGACACCACCTAGCCTCGGGATTTCAGGTGTTGGTGGGCGACATTGGCCTGTGAAAGACGGAAGTGCCTGTCCTGCTGGGGAACTTGGGATTGCGACATCTCGAGTGATCCGAGCGGGAAGGCACTCCATGGGTGAGCGTCGTGGCCGCCTTACGCGGCCAGTGGCCCCATTACCTGGCGTCCACCCCACGTAAAGGGGCCAACGATCATGTAAACCTGATCGTTGGCCCCAGGTCGGCCTGGACCGGGCGAACCAAACCGCCGGACGAAAGATCGAGGCTAGCCCCTTCGACAAAGGGCCTCTCCCGAGGCGGCGCGTTCTCGCCGAACCTCACCGGGCGGTGCATGTAACGCGACCGCCTCAAGAGCTCCCTCGCCCTGCTCGGTCTGCCCGAAGCCGTGCATTCCGCCGCGGGCGGACGCCTATCCGACTTATGCTGTGATAGCCCGAGCACACGATGACTTGGCCGTGGCCGGGACGTGGTGGGCTGAGGCTCGGATCGCCAACCGATCGTCTCGACCGCACCGTTGACGGACACCACATCGGGTGGTCGTCGACATCTATTTCCCTGAGGACAACGGAATGGGTCAGGACGATCTCGAGCGGCAAGCAACTTCGAAGGCTGGCTTCATTCGTGCCTACGGAATGCATTGGCAGGCCGACGAAGTCGACTGGAAAGGTAGCGAGACTGGCCGTTACAGAGAGATCCTCGGGCGGATCGGCATTAACCGCCCCGGACTGAAGGTGGCCAACTTCTGGCACCAACGGGGCATCTATGTGCTGCATAGCGCGCACGGGCCGTACTACGTCGGCCAGACCATCGCCGGGGGGATGAGTCTTGGGATGCGCCTTCGGCAGCACTACTTGGGGAAAAACCGAAGCCCGCATGCTGGAAAGTGGGACAGATTCTCCTGGTTCGGATGGCGCGGCACGTTATCAAGCACAGATGATCGAGGCCTTCAACGGCTGCGAAACCATCCGCGTCAACTGCTCACCGGATCGCGCAATACGGTGCAGGACATCGAGAGCTTGCTGATCCACACCCTCGGAACACTGAATGCTGGAAACTCGCGTCGAGAAGGATTCGTAGCCGCAGCTCAGTGGGAGCAGATTTGGTGGTCTGAACGCGACCACTATCTTGAGAAAATTGCACCTTAGATCAAGCAGCGGATCCTCTTCATCCTCGTCAGTCTAGGTCCGACCGTGGTAGGTCGGTCGACGAGAGTGTCGAGGATCCGGCTGCTTGCTTGTTCCGGTTGAACGAACCCGTCTAGCTCGCCGGCGGGACGGCCGGCGGGTCGATGGTGGACGACAGGATCGCCTCGGTGGGCTTGCCGTTCTCCACCGCCTTGTCCTTGTCCTTCGTCGTGCTCATCGCGTCGAGCATCTGCTTGGCGAGCCCGAGCCCGGTCCCACCCATCGTCAGCGCCTTGGTCAGCAGATCCGACACACCGTCCGCACCGTTCATCACGATCATGTGGTCGACGTTGCTGAACGCGCCGGCGCCGGCCTTGACGATCTCCGGCCACTTCTCCGCCAGCTGCTGGGCGACGACCGCGTCCTGGTTCTCCGCCAGCGCCGCGGCCCGAGCCTTGATCGCCTCGGCCTCCGCGAGACCCTTCGCCCGCGCCGCCTCCGCCAACGCGAGACCCTGGGCCTTCGATGCGTCCGCCTCGGCCTCACCGGTCGCGCGCGTCGCCGACGCCTCGGCCTCACCGCGCATGCGGGTCGCCTCGGCCTGGGCGGTCGCTGCCGTCTTCACCTGGGTCGCGTCGGCCTGGGCGCGCAGCTCGGTCTCCTGTGCCTGCGCCTGAGCCGCCGAGATCCGCGCGTCACGGTCCGCCTCGGCGATCGTCCGGGTCTCGTACGCCCGGGCGTCCGCCGGCTTGCGGACCTCCGACTGCAGCTTCTGCTCGGCCAGGTTCGCGGCGAGCTGGGCGGCCTCGGTCTCGGCCCGGATGACGTCCTGCTTCGCCGAAGCGTCGGCCAACGGACCCGCCTGCTTCGACGTCGCGGCGGCCTGGTCGACCTCGGCCTGGTACTCCGCCTGCCGGATCTGGCTCGCACGTACGGCGGCGGCCTTCTCCGCGTTAGCGGCCTGCTCGGCGAGCGTCGCCTCCTGGTCACGCTGCGCCTCGGCAGCACGTGCAAGCGCCGCGATGGCCGCGGCGTGCGGCTTGCCCAGGTTGGCGATGTAGCCGGTGGTGTCGTCGATCTCCTGAATCTGCAGCGAGTCCACCACGAGACCGAGCTTGCTCATCTCGTCTGCCGACGAGCCGCGGATCTCCGACGTCAGCCGCTCGCGGTTGAGCACCAGGTCCTCGACGGTCAGGTTGCCGATGATCGAACGCAGGTGACCCGCGAACAGCTCGTGGATCTTGGCGTCCATCGTGTCCTGCTGGTCGAGGAATCGCCTTGCCGCGTTGGCGATCGACGCGAAGTCGTCCCCGACCTTGTAGATGACGACACCGCGTACCTGCACCGGGATGCCCTGCTTGGTGACACAGCCGACCTGCAGCGTCGCCGCGCGCGAGTCGAGCAGCAGCCGCCGCGAGGTCTGGAACCCGGGCAGCACGAGCGTGCCCGTTCCCGTCACGATCTTGAAGATCAAACTTTCCGCCGTATCGGCGTTCTTACTGCGTGCCCAGAGACCGGAGATGATCAGCGCCTCGTTGGGCTCCGCCACCTTCCAGATCGTTCGGAACAGGAGCGCGACCACCAAGATCGCTCCTGCCGCGATGCCCAACAGCACGTACCACTCCATTGAACCGGCTCCCCTCGCCAGATCCTCCCCTGATGGGGGCTACGACGCGTCAGCGGTGGATTTGGATCCGTCACACCGCAGCGGCAACGTACACCGTGCGGGGCGCGTGGTACTCGACGACGACCACCAGGTCGCCGAGCCCGAACTCTTGGCCGGGGAGGCTCGAGTACGCGTAGAACGCCTCGACACCGCCGCGGATGGACAACATCACTTCGCCGACGAGACCCGGCCCGATCGTCCCGGTGACCCTGCCCTGTTTGCCGATCATCGCTCCCCTTCGCCAACCTTTCGGCTGACCCTACCGGCGGACGGGTCGTCTCGTAGCCTTCTCCCCGTGCCTGAACTCCAGCGTCTCCGCGCCGACCACGCCCCGGCCCTCCTCGAGTTCGAACGGGAGAACCGCGCCTACTTCGCCGCGTCGATCCCCGACCGGGGCGACGCGTTCTTCGCGAGCTTCGACCAGCGGCATCGCGATCTGCTCGCTCTCCAGGACGCCGGGACCGACCATTTCCACGTCCTCGTCGAGCCGGACGGCTCGATCGTCGGGCGTGTCAACCTCGTCTACGTGACGGAGGACGGGTCGGCCGACCTCGGCTATCGGATCGCCGAACACGCCGCCGGCCGCGGCCTCGCGACCGCCGCCGTCCGCGAGGTGCTGGAGCTGGCGCCGACGTACGGGCTCACCTCGATCCGGGCCGAGACGACGCTCGACAACGCCGCTTCGCGGGTCATCCTCGGGCGCGTCGGCTTCGAACCGACCGGCGACGTCACGCTCAGCGGCAAGCCGGGCATCAGCTTTCTGTTGAAACTCGCCTGAGTCCTGTCGATCCGGGCGGACGCTGTTCGTGTGAGCGGTGTCAGCAGTGTCGAAGGGAGAAAGCATGGCGTTCAGCGAGGACGAAGCCGCCTACCTCCGCGCGCACACGCTCGGACGGCTCGCGACGCTCGGGGAGGACGGGCAGCCGGACGTGATGCCGGTCGCGGTGGAGTACGACGGCACCCACCTGTGGGTCGGCGGACCGCCGGGGATCGTCAAGACCCGAAAGTTCCGGAATCTCGCCGCCGGCAGGACGAAGGTCGCGGTGGTGGTGGACGACCACCCCTCGTTCGACCCGTTCGTCGCCCGGGGGATCCGGATCTATGGGATCGGGGAGCAGCCTTTCGAACGTACCGGCATGGTCGGCCCTGGGGTTTATCTGCGGATCACGCCGACGGTCTCCTGGAGCTGGAACCTTGCAGGGGAACCTGTCGGTGAGACCTGGTATCCATCCACGAAGACCGTCCACTAGGAAGGGAGAACCGTGCGAGTCCTACTCACCTCGTCCGGGATCAGGAACGGAACCATCGAGGACGCGCTGGTCGAGCTGCTGGGCAAGCCGATCGCCGAGTGCGACGCCCTCTACATCCCCACCGCCATCTATCCGTTCCCCGGCGGGGGCGGGCACGTGCTGCGGACGATGTCCGGTGGGAGTCCGGCGCGGTTGGCCGACCTGGGGTGGAAGTCGTTGGGCCTGCTGGAGCTGTCGGTGCTGCCCAGCATCGAGGAGGACGCGTGGGTCCCGACGGTCCGGGACGCCGACGCCCTACTGGTCGGGGGCGGCGACCCGCTGTTCCTCGCCAACTGGATGCGGCGCTCCGGGCTGACCGAGCTGCTGCCGACGCTGCGTTCCGAGGCGGTTTATGTGGGGGTGAGTGCCGGGAGCATCGCCGCGACCTCGACGTTCGTCGAGACGTTCGTGGACCCGCCCCGCGAGAGCGACGGACCGCTGAAGTCCGAGCCTGTCGTCTTCGCCACGCCGCAAGGGGACGTGGACAGGATCCTGGTCACGGGACAGGGCGCGGGGCTCGTCGACTTCGGGGTGATCCCGCACTTCGAGAACCCGGACCATCCCGACGCCTCGTTGCCGAACGCCGAGCTGTGGGCGGCGCGGATTCCCGCGCCGACGTACGCGATCGACGACGACTCCGCGATCAAGGTGGTCGACGGCGTCGCCGAGGTCGTCTCCGCGGGGCAGTGGAAGCTGTTCCAGCCCTAGTCGACGGAGTGCTGCTCGGTCCAGGCGAGGAGGTCGTCGAGCTCCATCGTGTTGACGATCCGGTCGCCGGGGACGCCGCACTCCTCGGCGCGGAGGCAGCCGTACGGTTGCCAGTCCAGCTGTCCGGGCGCGTGCGCGTCGGTGTCGAGGGAGAAGACGCAGCCCATCTCCTCGGCCAGCCGGAGCAGGCGCTTCGGCGGGTCGAGGCGCTCCGGCCGGGAGTTGATCTCGACGGCCACGTCGAAGCGGCGGCAGGCCTCGAACACGATCTCGGCGTCGAACGTCGACTCTGGCCGCGTTCCTCGTCCGCCGGTGATGAGGCGACCGGTGCAGTGGCCGAGGACGTCGACGTTCGGGTTGGCGATCGCGATCACCATCCGCCGCGTCATCTCGTCGGACTCCATGCGCAGCTTCGAGTGCACGCTCGCGACCACGAGGTCGAGCTCGGCGAGGATCTCCGGTGACTGGTCGAGGCGGCCGTCTTCGAGGATGTCGACCTCGATGCCGGTGAGGATCCGGAACGGTGCCAACTCGGCGTTGACACGCTTGACAACGTCGAGCTGCTCGCGGAGGCGTTCGATCGACAGGCCGTTCGCGACCTTCAACCGGGGCGAGTGATCGGTCAGCGCCATGTAGTCGTGGCCGAGCTCGATCGCGGTCTCGGCCATCTCCTCGATCGGGCTGCCGCCGTCGGACCACTCCGAGTGGGTGTGCAGATCGCCGCGCAGCATCGAGCGCAGCGCGTCTCCCCCGGCGACGAGTGGGCCAACGACCGACTCGAGCTTCGCCAGGTAGTCGGCGGTCCTGCCCTCGGCCGCCTCCATGACGACCTTGGCCGTGGTCTTGCCGACGTCGGGTACGTCGGTCAGCGATCCTGCGGCGACGTGGGCGTCCAGCTCCTTGGGCGACAGCTTCTGCAACGCCCACGCTGCTTTGCGAAACGCCCGGACCCGGTGCGTCTCCTCGCGCTTGCGTTCGAGCAGGAACCCGATCCGCTGCAGCTGCCGGATCGGAGGCAGAACGTCGTTCACAGGCACGTGTCTACCACGTGGGTGGGGTTGGAGCGGGCGCCGCCGACCCCCAGTACGCCGGCGCCCGCCCGTACCGGAGAAGAGACGCCGCCAGACCATGAAGCGGTTCCCACCAGCACTCTCGTGGCAGACTCCACGGCATGCCGAGGAGCCGGGCGACGACCGCAGCGCATCTGGAACGCGCCTCCGGCATGCTCGCCTCCGCGACGATCGACCGGATGCAGGACCGGCTGGACTGGTTCCGCGGCATGAACCCGCAGGACCGCTCCTGGATCGGTCTGGTCGCGCAGACCTTCATCGCCGCGTTCGTCGCCTGGTTCCGCGATCCCGGTCCCGGTCCGATCGTCACCGCCGATGTGCTCGGTACGGCGCCGCGCGAGATCGCGCGCAAGGTGACCTTGCATCAGACCGTCGAGATGATCCGGATCGGCATCGAGGTCGTCGAGGAGAAGGTCGTCGACATCGTCCCGAAGGACGACGTACCGACCGTCCGCGAGGCCGTGCTGCTCTACTCCCGCGAGATCGCGTTCGCCGCGGCCGCCGTGTACGCGCGGGCGGCCGAGCAGCGCGGTGCGTGGGACGCCCGGCTCGAGGCGTTGATCGTCGACTCGATCCTGCGTGGCGAGGCCGACGAGGCCATCCGGTCCAGAGCCGCCGCGCTCGGCTGGTCGGAGTCGAGCCAGGTGCTCGTCGTCGTCGGCCGTACTCCCGGCGGCGACACCGAGACGGTCGTCGCCCGCATGCGCCGGGACGGCCGACACGCCGGGCTCGACGTCCTCACCGGCGTCCAGGGCGACCGCATGGTCGTGATCCTCGGAGGCGTGGAAGATCCACAAAAATCCGCCGGCCGCGTCGCCAGCCACTTCGGCCAGGGCGCGGTCGTCTTCGGAACGATCGTCGCCGACCTGCTCGCCGCCTCCACATCCGCGCGAACGGCGATCGCCGGTCTCCGCGCGGCCCCCGCTTGGCCCGACGCGCCGCGCCCAGTGGCGGCCGAGGACCTGCTCCCCGAGCGCGCGCTGTCCGGAGACGGCCACGCCCGGCGGCAGCTCGTACGCGACGTTTACGCCCCACTCGCGGCTACCGGACCGGTGTTGCTGGAGACGCTCGCCGCGTTCTTCGAGACCGGAGGCTCGGTCGAGGCGACCGCACGCCTGCTGTTCGTGCACGCCAACACCGTGCGTTACCGGCTCAGGCGCATCACCGAGCTGTCCGGTTACAGCCCGTCGAACCCGCGGCACGCCTACACCCTCCGGATCGCCCTCACGCTCGGCCGATTGCTCGCTCCGGAAGAACAGGCGCCCGAGGCGCGCTAGGTCGCAAGAGAGTCGGCGGCGGCGTTCCTGTCCAGACACCAACGCGCCGACGGCGCTCACCGCGGCGGCGACATGTTCGGACATTCCGGGCGCCGTCGTCGCGCGGGGGTGGCTGGACGGGGACGCCTTATGCCGCCGACCGGTGCGACCTTCTGAAAGCTACTTGTAGGAACCCCACAGCAACCCACCGCAAATCTTCGTCTCCTCAGGATGCCCGTCACCCACCGTTCACTTGCGATCGTGGAAGGCATGCTGGTCGTCGTAGCGCCCGGGCAAGGGGCGCAAACCCCTGGATTCCTCGAACCGTGGCTCGAGGACCCCACCTTTGCCGAACGTATGCGTTGGTTGTCGGCGGTTTGCGACATCGACCTCGTGCACTACGGCACCAAGGCCGACGCCGAGACGATCCGCAACACCGCCATCGCGCAGCCGCTGCTCGTGGCCTCCGGGCTCGTCGCGGCCCTCGCGCTGTTCCCCCATCCCTCCGCGTCCGCGTTCCGCCGGATCGACCTCGCCGCCGGCCACAGCGTCGGTGAGGTCACCGCGGCCGCCGGCGTCGGCGTGATCACCGCCGAGCAGGCGATGGTGTTCGTTCGCGAACGCGGCAAGGCGATGGCCGAGGCCGCCGCGAAGACCCCCACCGGGATGATGGCCGTCCTCGGCGGCGACCCCGAAGAGGTCCTCGACGCGATCGCGAAGCACGGCCTCACCGCCGCGAACAACAACGGTCCCGGCCAGGTCGTCGCCGCCGGCACGCTGGAGGACCTGGAGAAGTTCAGCGCGAACCCGCCCGCGAAGACCCGGCTCGTCCCGCTGCAGGTCGCCGGCGCGTTCCACACCCACTACGTCCACCACGCGGTCGAGCTGCTCGGCGGGTACGCCCGCGCGATCAGCACCCACGACCCCCGTACTCGGCTGCTGTCCAACCGCGACGGCCACGTCGTGCACAACGGCCGCGAGGTGCTCGACCGGATCGTCAAGCAGGTCAGCTCCCCCGTCCGCTGGGACCTGTGCATGCAGGCGATGCAGGACCTCGGCGTCACCGGCATGCTGGAGATCCCGCCCGCCGGCACGTTGACCGGCATCGCCCGGCGCGCGCTGCGCGGCGTCGAGACGTTCGCGCTCAAGACCCCGGACCAGCTCGACGACGCCCGCGCGTTCGTCGAGAAGCACGGTGAACGCAGCCCGCTGGAGGGCAACCCGACCTGGCGGCTGCTCGTGTCGCCGGTCAAGGGCACGTTCAGCGTGGCCCAAGACCACCCTTCTACCGGCACCGAGCTCCAACCCGGCGCTCTGGTCGGCAGCGTGCACAGCCTGCGGGACGACCTCCCCGTGGCGGCACCGCACGGAGGCACGATCGTGGAATGGCTCGTGGAGGACGGCGATCCCGTCTCACCGGGCCAACCCATCGTCCGGTTGCACCCGCATCCGGCCGGGGTGGGGACCCCGTGACGGCGGTGATCCGCCCGGTACGAGGAGCAGACAACGCCAAGATCCTGGGCGTCGGTGGCTACCGCCCCGCCCGGGTCGTCCCCAACTCCGAGATCGTCGACCGGATCGACTCCTCCGACGAGTGGATCCGGACCCGGTCCGGGATCGTCAGCCGGCGCGTCGCCGGGCCTGAGGAGACCGTTCGCTGGATGGCCGTGCAGGCCGGCGGCAAGGCGCTCGCGTACGCGGGCATCTCCCCCGACCAGATCGGCTGCGTCCTCATCTCGACCGTGTCGCACCTGATCCAGACGCCGGCGATCGCGCCGGCGATCGCGACCGACCTCGGCTCGCACGACGCCGCCGCGTTCGACATCGGCGCCGGCTGCGCGGGCTTCTGCTACGGCGTGGAGCTCGCCCAGGGCATGGTGCGGAACGGGTCCGCCGAGTACGTCCTCGTGATCGGCGTCGAACGGCTCTCCGACATCGCCAACCCCGACGACCGGACGACCGCGTTCCTGTTCGGCGACGGCGCGGGCGCGGCGGTCGTGGGTCCGTCGGACGAGCCGGGCATCGGACCGGTCGTCTGGGGCTCGGACGGCTCGCAGGACAAGACGATCGAGCAGCCGGTGGCGTGGGACGCCGCGATGGAAGAGGGCGCGTACCCGTACCTCGTCATGCAGGGCAACGCGGTGTTCCGGTGGGCTTCGTACTCGATGGCGAAGGTCGCGCAGGAGGCGCTCGACCGCGCCGGAGTGGCGGCGGCCGACCTGGACGCGTTCATCCCGCACCAGGCCAACATGCGCATCACCGACGCGATGGTGAAGGCGCTGAAACTGCCCGAGCACGTGGTGATCGCGCGCGACATCGCCGAGCAGGGCAACACGTCGGCGGCGTCGATCCCCTTGGCAATGGAGCGAATGCTGCAAACCGGCGAGGTGAGGAGCGGCGATACGGCGTTGCTCATCGGGTTCGGCGCGGGGCTGGTCTATGCGGCCCAGGTCGTCACAATCCCCTAGTCTCGCTACCTAATCGCCCGGGTCCAAGGAATGGGCGCGGAAGTACATCCGACGAAGAAGGAGCACCAAGGCACATGGCCACCACCGAGGAGATCCGCGCCGGGCTCGCGGACATCGTGAACGAGGTCGCGGGAATCCCGACCGAGGACGTCCAGCTGGACAAGTCGTTCACCGACGACCTGGACGTCGACTCGCTGTCGATGGTCGAGGTCGTCGTCGCGGCTGAGGAGAAGTTCGGCGTGAAGATCCCCGACGACGAGGTGAAGAACCTCAAGACCGTCGGCGACGCCGTCGCCTACATCGAGCGTTCGCAGGGCTAGTTCGCTCTTTCGTACGTACGTCAGGGGCCGGGTGGGTCGATCCTCACCCGGCACTCGACACCAGTTTTGAACACCACCGGAGGAGATCCCGATGAGCACCAAGGTTGTCGTGACGGGCGTGGGGGCGACGACCCCTGCCGGCGGCGATGTTCCGTCGACGTGGAAGGGAATGCTCGACGGGCGCTCCTACGGCGGCAAGCTGACCGAGGAGGAGTTCTCGCTCCTCCCCTCGCGGATCGCCGCGCGCGCCGCGGTCGAGCCGGCCGAGGTCATGAAGCGGGTCGAGGCGCGCAAGCTCGACCGGTTCGAGCAGTTCGCGCTGATCGCCTCGCGGGAGGCGTGGCAGGACGCGGGCCTGTATGAGGCCGAGGTGCCGGGCGAGCGCATCGCGGTCTCGGTCGCGTCGGGCATCGGCGGCGTGATCAGCCTGCTGACCGCCTGGGACATGCTGAAGGAGAAGGGCCCCCGGCACGTCACCCCGTTCATGATCCCGATGATCATGCCGAACGGTGGCGCCGCCTGGGTGGGCCTGGAGTTCGGTGCGCAGGCCGCCGTGCAGACGCCGGTCGCCGCGTGTGCGTCCGGCAACGAGGCGATCCGGCACGGCGTGGAGCTGATCCGCGCGGGCAAGGCCGACGTGGCGCTCGTCGGTGGTGCCGAGGCGGCGATCCACCCGCTGCCGCTCGCGGCGTTCGGCGCGATGATGGCGGTCTCGCGGCGCAACGACGACCCGGAGCACGCTTCGCGCCCGTTCGACAAGGGCCGCGACGGGTTCCTGCTCGGTGAGGGCGCGGGCATGCTCGTGCTGGAGAACGAGGAGACCGCGCGGGCCCGGGGCGCGCGGATCTACTGCGAGGTCGCGGGTACTGGCGCGTCCGGCGACGCGCATCACATCGTCGCGCCGCACCCGGAGGGCCGGGGCAACGCGGCGGCGATGCGTGAGGCGCTGAAGGACTCTCAGCTGACGCCGCAGGACATCGTGCACATCAACGCGCACGCGACGTCGACGCCGGTGGGCGACATCGCCGAGAACGTCGGCATCCGCGCGGTCTTCGGCGAGCACGCCTCGAAGATCGTCGTCACCGCGCCGAAGGGCGGCATCGGCCACCTGCTCGGCGCTGCCGGCGCGGTCGAGTCGATCGCCACGATCCTCGCGCTGCACCACCGCGTGGTGCCGCCGACGGTCAACCTCGAGGAGCAGGACGAGCAGATCGACCTCGACGTCGCGGTCAAGCCGCGCGAGCTCCCGGCGACCGGGCAGCTCGCCGCGATCAACAACTCGTTCGGCTTCGGCGGGCACAACCTGGTCATCGCGTTCCGTACGGTCTGATGGGCGTCCTGGACTCGTTCTCGCTGGCCGGCCGCGTCGCTCTGGTGACGGGCGGGTCGCGCGGGTTGGGCTTCGCGATCGCCCGTGCCCTGGGCGAGGCGGGCGCTGCTGTGGGATTGGTGGCGCGCGACGGTGCCGCTGTTGCTTCGGCCGCGGAGTCGCTTGCGGCGTTGGGGATTCGTACGTTCGCAACTTCGGCGGACGTGCGCTCAGCGTCGTCGGTGGACGCCGCCGTGTCCGCCGTCTCGGACGCGCTCGGAGCTCCGGTGTCGGTGCTGGTGAACAACGCGGGGATCTCGATCCCGGGGCGGGCGCTGGAGGTGGAGCCGTCGGACTGGTCGGACGTGCTGTCGACCAACCTGGACGGGGTGTTCCACTGCTCGCGGGCGGTGTGCTCGCGGCTGGTGGCTGCGGGCATGCCGGGGACGATCGTCAACGTGGGCTCGATGTCCGCGTTCATCGTCAACCAGCCACGGTGGCAGCCTGCCTACCTCGCCTCGAAGGCAGCGGTGCACCAACTGACCCGCGCGCTGGCCGCCGAGTGGGCGCCGCACGGGGTGCGCGTGAACGCGATCGCCCCGGGCTACTTCCTCACCGAACAGTCGCCGGTCGATCAACCGGAGTTCCGCGCAACCTGCGTCGAGCCCGCAGCCCTGAAGCGCTGGGGCGAACCCCACGAGCTCGGCCCCGCCGTGACCTTCCTCGCCAGCGAGGCCTCCAGCTTCATGACCGGCTCCATCGTCGTCATCGACGGCGGCTTCACCCTGTTCTGATACGGACCTGCCTGTCCGACCGCGCCGTTGACCTAGTTGCAGGCCCGCCGGCACATGCGCGGCGAGGCAATGAAGCCATCTCAGCGGCGTTGGCCATGGTGGGTAGTGCGATGTTCAAGAGCACGTTGGAGGAGTGCTCGGGCTTCGGCGCCGTAGACGGCAGCGTCCGCGAGACGGCTGAAGACGCGGAGATAGGTGGAGATCTCCGCGCTGTTGGTGATGGTCAACTCGGCCGTATAGAGCTCGACGAGCACCGAGTCCGCGTCGAAGACGAAGAAGCCATGCAGCGGAGGCGTGTGGCATTCGTTGTCGAACGGAAGAACTCCGAGTCGGATGGTTTGCAGAGTGGTCATGCTGATGAGGTGGCCGAGTTGGCCGACCATGACGTCAGCGGGACAGACGAGGGAGCGTGCCACGGCTTCGGCGATGACGAAGTGGAACATCTTGCCGGGCCGATAGAGGGCTTGTTGGCGTTGCATGCGCGCAGCCACAGCTTCTTCGAGTTCTGCCTCGGAGCGGGGAACGCCGCGGTCCTCGTCGCCTTCGTCTCCTTCGGCGAAGCGACACTTCGCGTACTCGGCGGTTTGCAGGAGGCCGGGGACGACGGCGGGTTCAAAGTTGCGGGTGAGGGTGGTCGTGTTCTCGATCGCGGCGATGGATTGTTGTCGGCTGGGTAGCCCGGTGCGGAACATGCGGCGGTGCTCGACGTACATCTCTTCGAGCGAGCGTAGGGCGGCCGTCAGGTCGGGGATGCGTTGTGGCTTGCCGCAGATCTGTGCCCAGGTTTCGAGGTCGGCTGTGGTGGGGGTTTGCTGGCCTTGTTCGATCTTGGAGACCTTGGAGCCGACCCAGCCGGCCTCGGTGGCGAGGGCACGGCCGGTGAGGTGGGCGTCCTGACGTAGTTCGCGCAGACGTACGCCGAGTGATTCGCGTGCGCGTTGGAACGAGGACACCCACCCACCTTTTCAGTTGTTCACTTCTGCTCGTGGCTGGTCTGATCGTGACTCACCGCGTGCATCAGGTATGCGGCGCGAGGCAGCGCGTGGTGGCGTGCGATTTCCCTGTAGTGGTGGAGTTCGACGATCGTGGCCGGGTCGTCGAGGAGTTCGCCGCCGAGGAAGGCGCCGTCGGCGGCGAACCGGAGGGTGCAGGCTCGGTCGCCGTCGATCAGCCAGTAGTCGAAGTCCGGCAGTCCCAGCTTGTCCGCCTGGGAGCGGGCGAGGTAGCGGATGTCTTCACCTGCTGCGACGTTGAGGCGCGAGAGGTGAAGTCCGAGTCGGGTGTAGTCGGACCACGGCTCGGACACCACGCGCACACGTTCCATCTGTGCGCCGAGCACCTTCTTGCGGACGACCAGTCCCAGCCAGTCGTCCAACCAGGACTCGTCATGAAGCTCACCGACCAGGAACGCGTCCAACTTCGCCTGCGGTGGGCTGGAGTAGGACTCGCGGTTCTCGAGGCGGTAGGCGGTGAACTGGTAGCTCTCGACGAACGCGCCGAACGCCGCCGGATCCAGCAGCGTCACTGCGTCTCGTGGGACCGGATCAGGTCGACCAGCGCCTGGCTGACTACCACCGCGTCCTCGCGGTCGGCCGGGAAGTTCACGAGCACCAGCATCTTCGGCGGCCTGCAACCCCGTCAACACCTCTTCGAGAAAACCGAAGAAAACTTCTTCCTCGCCGGTCGGCGCCGCTCCTAGCGTTCCCAGCATCAGAGCCAGAGGAGGGCCAATGTGCGAGCCGCTCGCAGACGACAGGGCAAAGCTGAGCGGCAACGGCAGCGCAGGCATGGACGAGTACGAAGAGGCCGCCCAAGAGCGGAAGAGACTTCTGAGTACGTCGTGCGGGTTCTGCGGTCAGGCGCCGGGCTTTTGGTGTGTGGATGCCGGCGGCCGCGAGATCCGCAACGTGCACCGACAACATGTCATCCGCTACAGCCAGTCTGGCGTTAGACGAGGTGTGCTGCGGGCTCTGCTGGTCAAGGCGCGGCTCCTGTAAACATCACGTCCGCATCCTCACGGGAAAGAACGCCTACCGCACTGGCCCTCACGTCGCGATAGTTGCCATGGCTATAGTTGCCATATACTGTATCCGCATGACACGGCACGAGCCCACGGCAGGAGCGCTGTTGTGGCGGCTCACGAACAAGTGGCGCGCCGCGGTGGACAAGGCGGTCGCGCCGCTCGGGCTCACCCATGCGCAGTACTCGTTGCTCGCCACGCTCTACGGGCAGTCGCTCGCCGGCGCCAAGCCGAGCCAGCGCGAGCTCGCGGACGTGTCCGGGATGGAGCCGATCTACGTCTCCAAGCTGGCCAGGACGCTCGAGCAGAACGGGCTCGTACGTCGCAGCACCCACCCGAGCGACCCACGCGCCGTGCAGCTCGAGCCGACTCCGCGCGGCGTCGAGGTGGCGCGCGAGGCGGTCGCGATCGTCCGCACCCTGCACGAGCAGCTCACCGCGTCGATCGGCGGCACGAAGAGCGCCCGGTACGGCGACCTCGTCCGCACCCTGCGAGACCTCCTGGGAGACCAGCCATGACCCCACCCCTCACCGGACAGGACATCGCCGAAGCGAACGGCGCGGTGAACGCCCTGCTCGACCACCAGCTGCAGGGCACCGGCGTCACTGCCAGGCAGTTCGTCATCCTCCGCGTCATCGCGGTCCGCGGACCGTGGTCGCGCCACGCACTGGAGGAGTTCCTCGTCTCGCAACGCCAGCTGACGCTTGACGCCAATGGCGCGGCGGCCGAGCTCGACACGCTCGCGGCGAAGGGGCTCGTCACGGAAGCCGAGCTCACGACGGCCGGCGAAGCGGAGTACGAACGGCTGCAAGCGGTGGCGAACGCGACCGCCGCCGAGCTCTACGCGGAGTTCGCGCCCGAGGAGCTGGCGACGACGAGGTCCGTTCTGCGACGCGTGATCGAGCGAGCCCAGCAGCTAAGCGCGGTCTGACACGTGCTCGCGCAGGTCGGCGAGCTCGCGTCGTAGCGCGCGCACCTCGTCGAGCAGGAGCTGGTCCCGTTCTCTCTCGGCCTTGTCGTGCTCGGCCTCCTCGGCCCGCCGCTCGTCGGCGATCTGCTCCTCCATCGCGCTGACGACGACGGCGATGAACAGGTTGAGTACAGCGAAGCTCGAGATCAGGATGTAGATCACGAAGAAGATCCACGCGAACGGCACCGTCTGCATCAGTTCGCGCGCGATGTCCGGCCACGCCTCGCCGGTCATGATCTGGAACAGCGTGAAGAGCGTGGTGCCGAGGTCGCCGAAGTTCTCCGGCAGCGCCGCGCCGAACAGGTTCGTGGCGATGACCGCGGCGACGTAGATGATCAGCCCCAGCAGGGCTCCGGTCGACGCCATGCCCGGCATCGCGGTGAGCAGCCCCGACACCACGCGGCGCATCGAGCGCAGTTGGGAGATGAGCCGCAGCACCCGGAGGACGCGGAGCGCGCGGACGACGGCGAACGGGCCGGACGCGGGGACCAGCGCGATCGCGACGACGACGAGGTCGAAGACACCCCAGGAGTCCTTGAAGAAGTCCTTGCCGTACGCGTAGATCCTCAGCACCAACTCGATGACGAAGATGGCGAGCATGAGGCGGTCGGCGAAGTGCAGGATGTCGCCAACGGACTCGCGGATGGCTTGGGAGGTCTCGAGTCCGAGCGTGATCGCGTTGGCCACGATGACGGCGGTGATGAACCGTTGGAAGGACGGCTTCTCGACGAACCGCCGTACGTTCTCGCGCATGCGTGGATGATGCCGGACGAAACGATCAGGCGAACGGCCGGACTCCGGTCTCGTCCGCATCGGTGTAGATCGCCATCGCCCCGATGCTGGCGCCGAGACCGTCCGTCAGCACGAGCAGGCGTCCCGCGAAGAACCGCTCCGAACCGTCGGCGCACCGGACCGGCAGATCGGCGGCGAGATCCCTGATCACCGGCTCGCCCATGGCCCGGCGGAAGCCCGCCCAGTGCGCCTCACGCCATCGCTCGGGAACGAGTAGATCGACCTTCTGCCCGACCGCCTCCTCCGCGGCGTAGCCGAACATCGCGGCCGCGCCCTCGTTCCACTACGTGATGACGCCCTCGGTGTCGGCTACCACGATCCCGTGAACCATCCGGCCATCCTGGCCCAGAACAGGCCGAAGCCGCTCCTCACCCACGACCGCGCCACCAGGTCCGGACGATCCGTGATCATGTACGTGATCATGAAGCCAAACCCGTCGTATACGCCGCTTGGCCTTCATGATCACGTACATGATCACGAGCTGGAGCTGGGTAGGGTCGACAGCATGACGAGTGCGGAGATCTTGGTCGATGGGTTCATGCGGGTGCAGGAGGAGGTTCACGCGGCGGTCGAGGGGCTCAGCCTCGAGGAGCTGACGTTCCGGGTCGACGAGGAGGCGAACTCCATCTCGTGGGTCATCTGGCATCTCACCCGGGTCCAGGACGACCACGTGGCCGACGCGTTCGGGCTCGAGCAGGTGTGGCTGAGGGACGGGTGGCAGGAGCGCTTCGGGCTCCCGTTCAGCCCCGACGCCCATGGGTACGGGCAGAGCAGCAACGACGTCGCCGAGGTACGTGCCGACAAAGACATACTCACCGGCTACTACGACGCCGTGCACGCGCAGACGATCCAGCAGGTGGAGAAGCTCACCGACGCCGATCTTCCAAGGGTGGTCGACCAGAACTGGACTCCCCCAGTCACCCTCGCCGTCAGGCTGGTCAGTGTGATCTCAGACGACCTGCAACACGTCGGACAGGCCGCGTTCGTCCGCGGCGTCGTTCTCCGCAGAAGGGGTTGACCCCACTTGTCAGATCCTCTCGTCGCGATGCAGATCGGTGCGATCTCGTTCCTCGACGAAGGCGTCGAAGAAACCCTCGACATCCTGGCCGGGCAGGGCGCGGTGAACGCGCTCTTCCTCGCCACTCCCACCTGGACCCGCGGTACGGGCGGCCGCCAGGTCCCCGGTTACGAGCTCCCCGACCACGGTGTCCAGGAGTACGACCTCGGCTGGCGCGGCGGCAACTACGCCACACCCCACCCGGAGCACTACGGCAACACCGCCCTCGGACACGCAGGACGGGCCGAGGAGCACCCGGACCTCGACCTGTTCGACCTCGTGCTCCCCGCGGCGAAGCAACGTGGCATGAAGTCGTACGCCTGGATGGAGGAGAGCAGCTCCGCCAAGCATCTCCGCACGTACCCGAACTTCGCCAAGACCCTCGAGGTCGACGCCTGGGGAAGACCCGGCGCGCGGCCGTGTTTCAACAACCCTGACTACCGAAACTGGCACCTCGGCTTCGTCGAGGACTACGCCAGCAACTACGAGCTCGACGGCCTCGCGTGGTGCTCCGAACGCGCCGGCCCGCTGAACGCGCTGATGCAGGGCCCTGTCCAGGTCCAGGACATCGGCTGTTTCTGCCAGCACTGCAAGGCGTTCGCGCGCAACCGCGGCATCAACGTCGAGCGCGCTGTCGAAGGCTACCGTGCCGCCGTCGACTGGAATCACAAGGTGGGCAAGGGCGAACGTCCACGCGACGGCGCGTTCGTCACGTTCTGGCGGCTGCTCCTCACCTACCCCGAGCTGCTCGCCTGGCAGACCGTCTGGACCGAGAGCCAACGCAACCTCTACCGCGACATCTACGGCGTCGCCAAGGCGTGCGCGCCGGAGATCCAGGTCGGCTGGCACGTCTACCACAACATCTCGTTCAGCCCGTTCTACCGGGCCGACCAGGACTACGCCGAGATGGCGAAGTTCAGCGACTTCGTCAAGGTCGTGATCTACAACAACTGCGCCGGCCCGCGCTACCACACCTGGATCGGCAACATCTGCAACGCGCTCTTCGCCGACGCGTCGCCGGACGAGGTCTACCCGTTGATGCTCAAGCTGCTCCAGATCGACGAGGGCGCGTACGAGTCGCTGCCACAAAGCGGTTTCTCGGCCGAGTACGTACGCCGCGAGACCGAGCGCGCCGTCGAGGGCGTCGCGGGGCAGAGCAAGATCTACCCGGGCATCGACATCGACATCCCCGTCGGCCAGCCGAAGGAGCGGCTCGAGCCGTCGCCGCACGTCGGTACGATCAACTGGGACGCGACCCAGGGCGAGCTCACCCAGTGCACCCCCGAGTCCGTCCGCGACGCGACCGCCGCAGCGTTCGCGGGCGGCGCCCAGGGCGTCGTACTTAGCCGCAAGTACTCCGAGATGCGCCTCGCCAACCTGGCCGGCGCAGGGGACGCCATACGATCGTTGGCGTGACGATCGACAACCTGGAACAGCAGCCGATCCACGTGCCAGACGAGGTCCTCACCGACCTCGTCCGGCGGCTCCTGGCCACGAAATGGCCGTGGGACAACGGCAACGAGGACAGCTTCTACGGGCTGCGGCGCGAGGTGATGCAGCCGCTGGTGGAGTACTGGATCGACGGCTTCGACTGGCGCAAGGCCGAGCAGAGGATCAACGCGTACGAGCACTACACCGTCGACGTGAACGGCGTCCCCGTCCACTTCATGCGCAAGCCCGGCAGAGGAACGAACCCCACGCCGCTGATCTTGTTGCACGGTTGGCCGTGGACGTTCTGGCACTGGTCGAAGGTCGTCGACCAACTGGCCGCGGACTTCGACGTGATCGTGCCGTCGCTGCCCGGCTTCGGCTTCTCGACGCCGCTTCCTCAAGCGGACATGAACTTCTGGCGGATGGCAGACGTCTTCCACACCTTGATGACCGACGTCCTCGGACACGACCGCTACGCCGTCGGCGGCTGCGACGTCGGCGCGCTCGTCGCGGGACAGCTCGGGCACAAGTACGCGGACGAGCTGTACGGGATCCACATCGGATCGGCGCTGAAGCTCTCGTTCTTCAACGGCAACCGGGGCTGGGACCTGTCCGGCGGCAACCCGCTGCCCGACAACCTGCCGCCCGAGATCCTGCAGCGCATCCTCACCGTGGAGAAGCGCTTCGCCGTCCACCTCGCCGCGCACGTGCTCGACCCCAGCACGTTGGCCTACGGCCTCCAAGACTCCCCCGCCGGCATGCTCGCCTGGATCCTGGAGCGCTGGTCGAACTGGTCCGCCGGCGAGCTCGAGGACGCGTTCAGCAAGGACGAGCTGCTCACGCACGCGATGATCTACTGGGCCGGCGGCTCGATCGCGAGCAGCATCCGCACGTACGCCAACAACAACCGCTACCCCTGGCAGCCCGAGCACGACCGCTGGCCCGTGGTGGAGGCGCCGACCGGCGTCACGTTCGTCGGCTACGAGAACCCGCCCGGCGTGCACACCACGGACGAACGCGTCGCGCACTTCCTCGCCAGCGACCGGGCGGCCTGGTACCACCACGTGAACGTCACCGCACACGACGAGGGCGGCCACTTCATCCCGTGGGAGATCCCGAACGAGTGGGTGGCCGACCTCCGCCGCACCTTCCGCGACCGGGTCTAACGCGAGTCGAACAAGGCGCCCAGGGGTGCCGGCAGCTCCGAGGCCGTCAGGGGCCGGGCGCCGACGAACTTGCGCACCTCGTCCTCCGTCAGCCCCCAGTCCGACCCCGCCACCGCTTCGGCCTGTGCCGCGGGCAGCGAGTTGAACCACCGGAGCTGGAACGCCTCGCGCCCCTCCGACGACAGCGCGCCGTACAGCCGCAACCGAGCCATCCCGCCGTCCGGGAAGACGTTCAGCAGCACGTGCGTGGCCTCGCGGTCCGACCCCACCACGAACCGGTGCCGGGTGTCGGGCTGCAGCCGCGTCCGTGGCATCAGGTCGAACCAGCCCGACCCCTCCACGTCGTCGGAGAGCCGCGCGTCCCGTGCCCGCAGCGACGCGAAGCCCGGCGCGTTCCCCACGAAGTGGGACGTGTCGATCTCCGCCAGCCACACCGAGCCCGGACCGGCCAGCCGGATCGCCACCCAGTCGTTGCCGTCGTCGCGCCGCCGCGACGTCTCCCACCCGTCGCCCATCGACGACGCGAGCCCGGGCGAGATCAGGTTCGTGGGCGAGGAGTAGAACATGTTGCTGCAGTGCGTGACGTACCCGCCGTTCTCCAGCGCCGCCAGGTCGAACGACGACAGGTCGACGAGCCGCGGGTCCGGGATCGGGTCGCCGTGGACGCGGAACCGTGCAACTCCGCCGTCCGGGAAGATCGACAACCGGACGTGGGTGAAACGGGTCTCCGACTTCACCGGGAACGCGTTGGTGGCATCGCCCTGCAGCGGCGACTGCTCCAGCAACGGGGTCCACGTCGCCGCGGCGAGCTCCTCGGCGGACGGGTAGCCCTCCAGCCCGCATCCCTCCACCGCGATGTACGGCGGGTAGTTGCCGGTGAAGAACGCCGTGTCGACGACGACGCCACGCACGACACCGGGAACGCCGAGCCGCAGCACGGCCCAGTCGTGTCCGGAGGAACGGCGTCGCCGGGTCTCCCAGCCGTCGTAGACCTGCCCTTTCGGACCGAACGTTCCGGCCCGAAAGGTCGGTGCTTCCGGCTTGATCAGGTTCTCCTTGTCGGCGAACGTCTCGTCGTTCGCGGACACCACGCTGCCACCGAGCCGCCGTGAGGCGAGGTCGGGCAACGACAGGAACGTCTGCGGTTCGGTCATGCGGTCATGCGTCCCCTCGGGCCAGGAAACGGCCATGCGGCCGCTCATCGCTTTCGGAAATCTCCATTCCCCGCAGCCAGGTCCGCTGGACTCTCCCGGCCAGCCGGCGGCCGTCGTACGGCGTGATCGGGTGCTTGTGCAGGAGTCGCGCAGCCTCGACCACCAGTGATTCCTCCACGCCAAAGGCGCAGAGATCCGCATCGTACCCCAGCGCGATGCGCCCCTTGCGACGGAATCCGGCAACCTCCGCCGGCCGGACCGCCAACCAGCGCACGACGTCGGCCAGCGCGAAGCCGCGCGCACGGGCACCGGTCCAGATCGCCGGCAGTCCGAGCTGGAGCGACGCGATGCCGCCCCATGCCGCGCCGAAGTCGCCGGTGTCCAGGCGTTTCATGGCCGGCGGGCACGGTGAGTGATCGGAGCCGATGCCGTCGATCGTGCCCTCGGCGAGGCCCTGCCAGAGCGCCTCGCGGTTCGCGGCGGTACGGATCGGCGGGCAGCACTTGTACTGCGTCGCCCCGTCCGGGATCTCCTCGGCGGCGAACGTGAGGTAGTGCGGGCAGGTCTCCGCGGTGATCCTTACGCCGTTCGCGCGGGCCGCCGCGATCATCGGCAGGGCGCTCGCGCTGGACAGGTGCAGGATGTGCACCCGGCAGCCGGTCGTTCGCGCCAGCTCGATCACCCGCGCGATCGCCCGGTCCTCCGCTTCTGGCGGTCTCGAAGCGAGGAACGCGGCGTACGAACGGCCGTCCGGCACCGGCGCGTGGTCGATCGTCGACGCGTCCTCGGCATGGACGATCAGCAGGCCGTCGAACGTCGCCAGCTCCCGCATCGCGGCCTCGACACCCGCGGCGTCCAGCGGCGGGAACTCGTCGACGCCGGAGTGCAGCAGGAAGCACTTGAAGCCGAACACCCCGGCGTCGTGCAACGGCTTCAACGACGCGACGTTCCCCGGCACGGCGCCGCCCCAGAAGCCGACGTCGACGTACGCCTGGTCGCGCGCCGCCGCCTGCTTGGCCTCGAGCGCGGCGACGTCGACGGTCGGCGGGATCGAGTTCAGCGGCATGTCGACGATCGTGGTGACTCCCCCGGCGGCGGCCGCGCGGGTCGCCGTCGCGAAGCCCTCCCACTCGGTGCGTCCCGGCTCGTTCACGTGGACGTGGGTGTCGACCAGCCCGGGCAGCAGAACGACGTCGGTGCCGAGCTCGATCGCCAGGTCGAGCGTGCCGTACTCCACGATCGCCGCGATCTGTCCGTCCCGGATGCCAAGGTCGCAAGACCGCTCGGCACCGTCGACGATCGCGCGGCGGGCGCCGATGACGAGGTCGTACGTCATCGCGGGTTGGCGAGCGCGGCTAGCTTCTTGGCGTCCAGCCCGGTGCGCTCGTGCACCTCGCCGTCGTCCAGCGCGCCGCAGTTCAGGCCCCTACGCAGGAACCCGGCGAGCGCGGCGGCGGTCGCCGGCTCGTCCAGGAAGCCGGACGCCTGGCGCCCCACGTACGCTCTTAGTCGGTCTGCCGCTTCGGGGAATCCCGAACGGAAGAAGGCGAAAGTCGCGACGTATCGCGTCGGCAGCTGCCCGGGATGCAGGTCCCAGCCCTGATAGAAACCGCGCGCGAGCGAACGAAGCACCAGCCTCAGGTGCTCGCGCAAGGCGGCCTTGACAGCTTGGTCGTCGCCGATCGGGAGCCGGTTCGTCGAGCCGTCGGACAGCCGTACGCCGGTGCCCGCGGCCGCCGCCTGCATGACGGACTTCGCGTAGTCGGCGCCGGGGTGGTCGAGGCTCTGGTGCGCGGCGGCGATGCCCAGCGCCGCCGAGTAGTCGTAGGTCCCGTAGTGCAGGCCGGTGCAGCGCCCCTCGGCGGCATGGATCAGCCTTGCGACCGGAACGGTGCCGTCGGCGGCGACGATCGCCTGCGGCAGCTCGATCTGGAGCTCGAACGCGAGCCGCGATATGCCGTGCTTGGCCTCCATCGCCTTGCACACCTGGACCATCGCCTCGACCTGCTCGACCGCGCTCACCTTCGGCAAGGTGACGACGAACCCGCTCGGCGGCGGCCAGTCGTGGGTGAACGTGCCGAGGAACAGGTCGAGCGTCTTCAAGCCCCGCTTGCGCGTCGCGAGCTCGAGGGACTTGAACCGGATGCCGGTGAACGGGGTACGCGTACCGCCGGCGAGCGCGTGCGCGGCGTCGGTCGCGGCCCGGTCCTCCTCGTCGTCGGGACGGTTGCCGTACCCGTCCTCGAAGTCGATGCGCAGGTCCTCGATCGGCTCGCGTTCGAGCTTGGCCCGTACCCTTCCCAGGACCTGGGCGACGACGAGCGGGTCGAGGCCGAGCTCCTGGGTCGCGTCGACGATCGACCGGCCGTGCGCCTTGAGCAGGTCGCGGGCAGCGGCGCCCCACTCGCCGACGATGCCGCCGTGGTACTGGTCCGCGGGGATGTAGACGGTGTGCACCGGTTGCCTGGTGCCGGGGTCGCCGGGGAACTGCTCGCGGAGCCGTTGGTCGACCGGGCGCAGGAGGTCGTCGAGTCGCTCGTCCAGCTCACCCATCGCCTATCCTCCCACACCGCGGCCCGACTGGGTCAGGGGCACCCTGGTCCCAACCTAGGGGACCAGGGTGCCCCCCACCCAGAAACCGCCGCGACCACCCTGGCTGGGCGCCGCGCTGGTGATCATGAACGTGATCATGAAGGCAAACCCGCCGTATACGACCAGTTTGGCTTCATGATCACGCTCATGATCACGCGGCGTGGTGGAACAGGCCGGAGACCAGTTCGCGCCGGCTGCGGACGCCGGTCTTCGCGAACACCGACTTGAGGTGGTCCTGCACGGTGTACGTCGAGATGGACAGCCGCTCGGCGAGCTCCTTGGTGTCGAGCCCGCTGACGACCAGGCGGACGAGCTCGCCCTCGCGAACGCTCAGCCCGTACGCGCGGGCGAGCAGCTCGAGGACCTCGTCGACGCCGGCTTGGCGGATCGTGACAGCAATCCCGCCGGCGCCGAGGCGGTCGGCCTCGATGACCGCGTACGTGCCGTCGTCCGCGCGGACGCGGGCCTTCACCGGTCGCGCGTAGCCGCGCTCGGCCGCGAGCAGCGAGCCGACGACGCCCCAGACGGGCGCGGGTACGGCCTCGCCGGCGCCGAGCGCGTCGCACCAGGCGCGCGCCGCGGCGGTCTGGTCGTACAGCCGCAGGTCGTCTCCGACCAGGAGAACGCCGGGCAGCCGTTCGGTCCGTTGAGTCTCGGTCGGGCGTACGGCATCGCGCCGCAACGGGGCGGCGAGCAGCCCGGAGACCGTACCCAGCAACGCTCGTTCGTCCTCGGAGAACGCGGGATCGCCCGCGCTGTTGAAGAACATCACCGAGCCCCAGACACCGCTGCCGTCGGCGACCAGCACGCGCAGCTCGTCGCTGATCCCGAGCGGCTCGTAGATCTCCCGCCAGCGCACGGCTCGTTCCAGGTGGCCGCCGGTCGACTCCCGGAGAGTCACCGCACGAGTCTCGGCGCTCACCATGGCCGGCGTTGTGCTGAGGTCTCCGAGCCCGGCGTCGAGCACGATCAGCTTGGGGACCTCGCGATGGTGCTCGATCGGGTAGTCCCCGATGCCCGAGTAGCCGGTGAGCGAGTCGGGATCGACGCGCAGCGCGCACCACCGGTCGAACGTGAGCACGCGGCCGAGCTCGGCGACGGCCTCGAGCCAGAGCGTGTCGGCGTCGGCCGCTGACCCGGCCAGCCGCTCCACGCGCTCCAGCGCGCGGGCCCTCGCCCGATGACTCCCCATGGGACAAGGCTAGCTAAGTCCCAGCTTTGTGGGATGTCCCTGACCAGGGCGTCTTCCGCACCATGACCAGGTGACTACCGAACTGACCCGCAAAGTGTTCGCCGCCGTCGACGCGCTCGACAGCGACGCCCTACTCGCGCTGTTGGCGCCGAACGCCGTTCAGGTGTTCGGCAACCAGGAGCCGCTGATCGGCCACGCCGAGATCGGCGCCGCGAACAAGGCGTTCACCACGATGGTCGCCGGCGTCCGGCACCAGATCACCCGCGAGTGGTACCAGGGCAACGACGCGATCGTCGAGACCAACGTGACGTACCACCGCCTCGACGGCGGCTTCGTCAACCTCCCCGTCGTGTCGATCTACCGCACCGACGAGAACGGCCTGATCGAGGACTACCGCGTCTTCTACGACCCGTCGCCGGTCTTCGCCCCCGCGAACGAGCAGGCATAGGCCCGATGGCCTACAGACCCAGCGCGTGGCGGAGTCCGTCTGCCACGCGCTCCATCGTCGGAGGACTCAACGCACCAGCGTCGTCGACGATCTCGTCGTTCCACAGTTGCATCACTTCGTCACAGAGCACCCGGCCGACCAACGGGTCGTCTGGACCAAGTTCCACAATCGAGGGAAGAGAAGGCTTCGAGCTCGTCGTGACGCGTGCCGCGAGCACGCTGTCCATGGCCTCGTTGCGGCGATTGTTGGAGACGATCAGATAGGGCTTACGCCCCACCTGCTCATCGAGAACTGCCCACACCATTCGGCCTCGACCTGCTGCCCTCATGTCTCGTCTCGATCAAGATGGTGCCGACGCGTACGGCGCCGCAGGGCGGCCACGTACTCCCGCTCATCTGCCGACTCGTAAGAGGCAGCGAGCTTGGCATATCCCTTCGCGAGTGCCTCGTCCCTCAATCGCTCGAGACCAAGCGTGAGGACCGCGTGAAGAATCGCTGCATCGCTGTTGAACTCACTGACACCAAGATGCTCCCGTAGGAGCTGCTGCCACGCGCTCTCGCGATCGCGAAGCACCTTGAGATCGGCGACGTCGCGTTCGGTAAGCGGGACGCTTGCGCGCCGGGCGGCGTTCGACATACACCTAGCGTGAAGCACTAAAGTGCGGCAGTCAAGTGCAGCATCCGAGCGCTGCACTTGACGCGACAGATCAGTCGATCAGCGCGTACGCCGGGATCGTCAGGAAGTCCTCGTAGTCGTCGGCGAGGGCGACCTGCTCGAAGAGCTGGCGGGCCTGGGCGAAGCGCTGCTCGTCGAACGCGTCGCCGTATGACGCGCGGATCTTCGCCAGTTCCTCGTCGCCGATCTGGCGGACCAGGTCGGCGGTGACGACGGCGCCGGTGTCGAGCTTCACGTCGTTGCGGATCCACTGCCAGATCTGCGACCGGGAGATCTCGGCGGTGGCCGCGTCCTCCATGAGGTTGAAGATCGCCACCGCGCCGTTGCCGCCGAGCCAGGCCGCGAGGTACTGCAGGGCCACGGAGACGTTGTTGCGCAGCCCCGCCTCGGTCACGTCGCCCGGCGTCGCCTTGATGTCGAGCAGCTGGTCCGCGGTCACGGACACCTCGGAGCGGAGCCGCGCGAGCTGGTTCGGCGACGACCCGAGCGCAGCGTCGAAGACCTCCTTGCAGATCGGCACCAGGTCGGGGTGCGCGACCCAGGATCCGTCGAAGCCGTCGCCGGCCTCACGTTCCTTGTCCGCACGCACCTTCGCCAGCGCCTGCTCGGTGACCTCCGGGTCCTTCCGGGTCGGGATGAACGCGGCCATCCCGCCCATCGCGAACGCCCCGCGCTTGTGGCACGTCCGGACGAGCAGTTCGGTGTACGCGCGCATGCACGGCGCGGTCATCGTGACCGCGTTCCGCTCCGGCAGGATGAAGTCGGCACCGGCGTCGCGGAAGTTCTTGATGATGCTGAACAGGTAGTCCCAGCGGCCCGCGTTCAGCCCCGACATGTGCGTACGGAGCTCGTAGAGGATCTCCTCCATCTCGAACGCCGCCGGGATCGTCTCGATCAGCACCGTCGCGCGCACGGTCCCGTCCGCAATCCCCAACGTGGACTCGGCGAACGAGAACACGTCGTTCCACAGCCGGGCCTCGAGGTGGCTCTCCATCTTCGGCAGATAGAAGTACGGCCCACTCCCCCGCGACAGCAGCTCGGCCGCGTTGTGGAAGAAGTGCAGGCCGAAGTCGACCAGGGCCCCCACGACAGGGCGCCCGTCGACGAGCACATGCCGCTCGTCGAGGTGCCAGCCGCGCGGCCGCACCACGATCGTCGCCAACGGCCCGTCGGAGCGGAGGGCGTACGACTTGTCCCCCTGCGAGAACGAGATCGTGCGGCGGACCGCGTCGTACAGGTTGACCTGCCCGGACACGACGTTCGCCCAGTGCGGGGTGTTCGCGTCCTCGAGGTCGGCAAGCCAGACGTTCGCGCCGGAGTTCAGCGCGTTGATAGTCATCTTCCGCTCGGTCGGGCCGGTGATCTCCACCCGCCGGTCCGTCAACGCCGGCGGCGCCTCCGCGACGCGCCACGACGGGTCCGAACGTACGGACGCCGTCTCCGGCAGGAAGTCGAGGCGACCGGTACGCGCGATCTCCTCGCGCCGCGCCCGCCGCCGTTCGAGCAGCTCGTCTCGCCGCGCGCCGAACCGCGACTGCAACTCGCCCACGAACGCCAACGCCTCCGGCGTCAGGATCTCCTCGGAACGGTCGACGGGACCACCCGTCACCTCGACACCAGCCATCAAGCAGTCCTCCTATTTGCCAGCAGCGGAACGAACGGCGGCCGCCACCGCCGGCGCGACGGCGGCGTCGAACACGCTCGGGATGATGTAGCTCGGGTTCAGTTCTTCCGGCTTCACCGCGTTGGCGATCGCGGACGCCGCGGCGATCAGCATCTGGTCGTTGATCTCGTGCGCGCCCGCGTCGAGCAGGCCGCGGAACACGCCGGGGAACGCGAGCACGTTGTTGATCTGGTTCGGGAAGTCCGACCGGCCGGTCGCGACGACCGTCGCGTGCAGCCGGGCCGCCAGCGGGTCGACCTCGGGGTCCGGGTTGGCCAGCGCGAACACGACCGCTTCCGACGCCATCGTCGCGATGTCGTCACCGTTCAGGATGTTCGCGCCCGAGACGCCGATGAACACGTCCGCGCCGGACAGCGCCGCCTTGAGCGTGCCGTCGAAGCGCGCCTCGTTCGTGTTGTCCGCGATCCAGGTACGGAACTCGTCCCGGCCGCTCTGGTCGCGGTGCACCGCGCCCTTCCGGTCGCACGCGATGATGTCGCGAGCGCCCTCGGCGAGCAGCAGCCGGATGATCGCGTGACCGGCGGCGCCGACGCCAGAGATCACGATCTTGATGTCCTCGAGCCGCTTGGAGACCACCCGCAGCGCGTTCGTCAGCGCGGCGAGAACGACAATCGCGGTGCCGTGCTGGTCGTCGTGGAAGACCGGGATGTCGAGCATCTCCCGCAGCCGGCGCTCGACCTCGAAGCAGCGCGGCGCCGAGATGTCCTCGAGGTTGACCCCGCCGTACACCGGGGCCAGCAGCTGGACCGTCCGGACGATCTCGTCGGTGTCCTGAGTGTCCAGGCAGACCGGCCACGCGTCGACGTTCGCGAACCGCTTGAACAGCGCGGCCTTGCCCTCCATCACCGGCAGCGCGGCGGCCGGACCGATGTTGCCGAGGCCGAGAACGGCAGACCCGTCGGTCACGACCGCGACCGTGTTGCGCTTGATCGTGAGGCGGCGGGCGTCGTCGGGGTTCTCCGCGATCGCCATGCAGACGCGCGCGACGCCCGGTGTGTACGCGCGGGACAGGTCGTCGCGGTTCTTCAGTTGCACCCGCGGCGTCACCTCGAGCTTGCCGCCGAGGTGGATGAGGAACGTCCGGTCGCTGACCTTGCGGACCTTGAAGCCGTCCAGATCGCCGAGCGCCTTGGTGATCGTGTCGGCGTGTGCGACGTCGACGGCGTCGCAGGTCACGTCGATGACGACGTGATCGTGGCGCGACTCGACGACGTCGAGCGCGGTGAGCGCGCCGCCGGCCGTACTCACGGCGGCGGACAACTGTGCGGTGGCCGTGGCGGAGGCAGGGGCCTCGACGCGGACGGTGATCGCGTACCCGGGACTCGGAGCTGGCATCAGCCTCAAACCATCCTGTCGGTTTCTACGTTGTGGATGCTAACTTCCAGGAAGCGAAAGAAGCAAGGCCCGCGATCATCGACACCGCGAGGTCCCACGTCTAGGCTTCGCCACTGGGAAGACCAACAAACCTAGCCGGAGGTCGGATGGCTGCGAAGGCGGGCAGCGTGCAGTCGCTCGAGCGCTCGTTCGAGCTGCTCGAGCACATGGCCGACGCCGGCGGCGAGGTCGCGCTGAGCCAGCTCGCGACCGTCTCCGGACTCCCGCTGCCGACGATCCACCGGCTGATGCGCACGCTGGTCAACCTCGGGTACGTACGCCAGGAGCCGTCGCGCCGTTATGCGCTCGGGCCGCGGCTGATCCGGCTCGGCGAGACCGCCAGCCGGCTGCTCGGGAGCTGGGCCCGCCCCCACCTCGCCGAGCTCGTCGACACCCTCGGCGAGACCGCCAACCTCGCGATGCTCGACGGCGACGAGATCGTCTACATCGCCCAGGTCCCGTCGCGGCACTCGATGCGGATGTTCACCGAGGTCGGCCGCCGCGTCTCCCCGCACTGCACCGGCGTCGGCAAGGTGCTACTCGCGCGGCTGCCGAACGACCAGGTGAAGTCGCTGCTCGCCCGGACTGGGATGCCCGCGATGACGCCGCACACGATCACCGGCATCCGCAAGTTCCTCGCCGCGCTGGACCAGGTCCGCGCGGACGGGTACGCGGTCGACGAGGGCGAGCAGGAGGTCGGCGTCCGCTGCGTCGCCGTCCACATCCCGGGCGCACCGACGCTCACCGCGATCTCGATCTCGGGGCCGGCGGGGCGGATGACCGACGACGCGGTCCAGCAGGCGGTGCCCGTGCTGCTGCGGGTGGCACGCGAGCTGGGTGCGGAGATCTCGTACCAGGAGTCGACGGCGTGAGCGACCTGGGGAAGCTGCGGCGCGAGCTCGAGGACCTGCTCGGCGCTGACGGCGTGATCAGCGACCCGGTGCAGCTGCGGACGTACGAGTGCGACGGGCTCGCGGGCTACCGGGTCACGCCGTCGCTGGTCGTGCTGCCCACGACGTCGGAGCAGGTCGCGGAGAGCGTCGCCGCCGCGCATCGCGCCGGCGTCCCGTTCGTCGCCCGCGGCGCGGGGACGGGCCTGTCCGGCGGCGCGCTCCCCGTGGCCGAGGGCATCGTGATCGGTCTGCAGCGGATGCGCGCGATCCTCGAGATCGACCCGGTCAACCGGCGCGCGGTCGTCGAGCCCGGCGTCACGAACCTCGCGATCAGCAAGGCCGCGGCACCGTACGACCTCTACTACGCGCCCGACCCGTCCAGCCAGCAGGTGTGCACGATCGGCGGGAACGTCGCGGAGAACTCCGGCGGCGCGCACTGCCTGAAGTACGGCTTCACCACCAACCACGTGCTCGCGATGGAGGTCGTGCTCCCCGACGGCACCCGCACCTGGCTCGGCGGCCCGTCGCCCGAGGTCGCCGGCCCCGATCTGCGCGGCGTCGTGATCGGCTCGGAGGGCACGGTCGCGCTGGTGACGAAGGTGGTCGTCCGGCTGCTGCGCAAGCCCGAGTCCGTACGTACGCTGCTCGCCGACTTCCCCTCGATCGAGCAGGCCGGCGACACCGTCACCGACGTGATCGGCGCGGGGATCGTGCCGGCGGCGATGGAGATCATGGACCAGCTCGCGATCGAGGCGTCCGAGGCAGCGGTCGGCGCCGGCTACACGCTCGACACCCCGGCGGCGCTGGTCGTCGAGCTGGACGGGCCGAACGAGGAGTGCGCGCTGCTGTTCGACGCGGTGCGCGAGATCTGCCAGCGCAACGGGACGACGAAGATCCGCGTCGCCGCCGACGACGCCGAACGGTTGATGATCTGGACCGGACGCAAGGCGGCGTTCGCGGCGGTCGGCCGGATCAGCCCGGACTACTTCGTGCAGGACGGCGTCGTCCCGCGGACCCGGCTCGCCGAGGCGCTGTCGCGGATCGGCGCGATGGGCCGCGCGGCGGGCATCCGGGTCGCGAACGTGTTCCACGCCGGCGACGGCAACCTGCATCCGCTGGTGCTCTACAGCGAGGAGGCGGGCGAGCACGGCCGCGCCGAGAAGCTGTCGAAGGAGATCGCCGAACTCTGTGTGGAGCTTGGCGGTTCGCTGTCCGGCGAGCACGGGATCGGGACCGACAAGGCGTGCTCGATGCCGACGATGTTCACCGAGGACGACCTCGCGACGATGGACAAGGTGAGGCGCGCGTTCGACCCGGAGAACCTCTGCAACCCGGGCAAGCTGCTGCCGACGCCGCGGCTGTGCGGCGAACGTCCGGGCAAGTACCGACCCCACCCGTTGGAGCAGGCCGGTGTCATCGACCGCCTCTGAAACCACCCCACGAAATCGCTCCGTCGCCAGAACGGTGCCGTCGCCATGACAGGCCACGATTCCGCGGGGACCCCGGAAAGGCAGCTTCGTCCTACCGACCTGCGGTCCGCGCGCGACCTGCTCCTCGCGGCGGCTAAGGACGGGCTGCGACTGGGCATCCGCGGCGGCGGCACCGCGCAGGGCTGGGGCGCGCCGCTGGAGCGGGTCGACGCGGTCGTCGACACGACGGGGATAGCCGACCTGCTCGCGTACAACCCGGCGGACATGACCGTCGCGGTCGGCGCAGGCATGCGGCTTCGCGACCTGCAGGCGAAACTCGACGGGCAGCGCGTCGCGCTCGATGCGGCGCGCATCCCCCATGGGGCAACGGTGGGTGGGCTGCTCGCGACCGGCGACGGCGGCCCGATCCGCCCGATATACGGGACGTTGCGCGACCTCGTCATCGGCGTCACCGTCGTGCTCGCCGACGGCACCGTCTCGCAGTCCGGTGGACATGTCATCAAGAACGTCGCGGGCTACGACCTCGCGAAGCTGTTCGCCGGCTCGCTCGGCACGTTCGGGCTCATCACCGAGGTCGTGCTGCGCGTCCACCCCTTGCCGGAGGCCTCGGGGACGGTGGCGGTGGCGTGCGACGCGCCGACCGCGTTCGAACGCGTCACCGACCTGCTGGGCTCGACGATGGAACCCGTCTCGGTGGACTGGATCGACGGTCGCCTGCTGGTCCGGGTCGAGGGCACCGAGCAGAGTGTTCGCCACCGGCTCGGCGTGATCGCGACCGTCACCGGCGGCGAGCCGGCGGACGACGCGGCGTGGGACGAGGTCGCCGACGTCGTGTACGGCGCCGAAGGAGACACGATCCTGCGCGCCGGGACCCGGCCGGATCGCTTTCCCGCATTGGCGATGAGCCTTGCGTCCTTGGCCGCGCAGTACGACGTCAACGCGTCCTTGACATCGAGCGTCGGGATCGGCGTGCACACCGTACGGCTTCGCGGCGGCACCGCGGCCGCGCACGCGAACGTCTTGCAGGCTTGGCGTTCCGACGCGCAGTGTCAGGGTGGCAGCGTCACCGTGCACCGCCGCCTCGAAGGCGTCGACGAGCTCACCGCGTCGTGGGGCAAGGCGCCCGGCGCGGTGCACGTGCTGCAAGCGGTGAAGAAGGAGCTCGACCCCGACGCGCGGTTGTCCCCCGGCCGCTTCGCCCCCTGGTTCTAGGAGCTTGGATGACCGACGCGCTCGCTGTCGACTTCGGGAACTTCGACGAGCATCACCCGCCGTCGAAGGACCTGCTCGACGACTGCGTGCACTGCGGGTTCTGCCTGCCGACCTGCCCGACGTACGTGCTGTGGGGCGAGGAGATGGACTCGCCGCGGGGCCGCATCTACCTGATGAACCTCGTGCACGAGGGCGCGGCCACGTTCGACGACACGCTCACCACGCACTTCGACCGCTGCCTCGGCTGCATGGCGTGCGTGACGTCGTGCCCGTCGGGCGTGCAGTACGACCGGCTGATCGAGACCATGCGGCCGCAGATCGAGCGGAATCACTCGCGTGGGAAGGGCGATCGGCTGTTCCGGCGGCTGGTGTTCTCGCTGTTCCCGTACCCGAACCGGCTGCGCGTCGCGGCGCTCGGCGGCATCGCGTACCAGCGACTGCGGATCGGCAAGCTGCTCAGGAGGATCGGGCTACTCGACCGGCTCCCGAAGCGGCTGCAGGCGCTGGAGGCGCTGCTGCCGGACGTACGGCTGCGCGACCTCGCCGCCCGCGCGCCGGAACGCGTCGCGGCGGTAGGCACGCCGCGGAAGCGGGTCGCGATGCTGGCCGGCTGCGTGCAGCAGGTGTTCTTCAACCCGGTGAACGCCGCGACCGTGCGGGTGCTCGCCGCCGAGGGGTGCGACGTGTTCGTCCCCGTCGAGCAGGACTGCTGCGGCGCGCTGTCCACGCACACCGGACGGGAGCCCGAAGGACTGGCGCGGGCGCGGCGGACGATCGACGTGTTCGAGCACTACGACGTGGACGCGATCGTGGTGAACGTCGCCGGCTGCGGCTCGACGATGAAGGACTACGGCGTGCTGCTCGCCGACGATCCTCGCTACGCCGAACGCGCCGCGGCGTTCTCGGCGAAGGTGCGCGACGTCACCGAGGTGCTGGCGGAACTGCCGCCGCAGGCCGCGCGGCATCCGATCCCGGCGCGGGTGGCGTACCACGACGCCTGCCACCTCGGGCACGCACAGAAGGTGCGATCCCAGCCGCGAGCGGTGCTGCGGACGATCCCCGAGCTGACCGTCGTCGACCTGCCGGAGGCCGAGCTGTGCTGCGGTTCGGCCGGCGTCTACAACCTGCTCGAGCCCGAGGCGGCGAACGACCTCGGCGAACGGAAGGCGGCGAACGTACGGTCGGTCCAACCGGACGCGGTCGCGACGGCCAACCCCGGTTGCCTGTTGCAGCTCCGCAAACACCTCGGCGAGGACGAGCTCCCACTGTTCCACCCGGTCGAGCTGATCGACGCCTCGATCCGCGGCGTCAACCCGCTGGCCTGATCACCGGGTGCCGGGTGCCGTGTCAGGGCGGTGACACGGCCGTGTCAGCGGGCCGCCCGAGCTTGGTCCCATGGAGAGCACCCGAACCCCGCTGACCACCGCGGCAGACACCCGACCGAACGGCCTCGCGGGGCGGCTGCTGGCCGACCGCCACTCGCTGCCGCTGTCCATCGCCTTACACCTGCTTCCCGGCATCCCCATCGTCGGCGTCTACCTGTTGTTCGCGCAGCCGCTCATGCGGGCGCTGGAGCTTCCGTCGTTCCTGGGTTGGGCGATCTCGATGGTCGTCGCCCTCGCGCCGATCCAGCTCGGCCTGCTGGTGTGGCTCGGCTACCGACGCAACGGCCGGCTGTCCCTGCGTGGCGTCGTGAACTACCTCGACAAGCCCACCCCACGCGGCAGGCTCGTGCTGATCGTCACCGTTCTGATCGTGCAGTTCCTGGGGCTGAGCACCGCGCTCGTCACGCTGGACAACGCCGTCTACGAGGCGTTCTTCTCCTGGGTTCCGTTCGACGGTTCGGGCGGGGGCGGCCTGACGTACATCGGGGGCTTCCCGCAGTCGGTCATGGTCATCACGCTCGCCGTGTGCATCCCGCTGACCGGCTTCTCGCTCCCGCTGATCGAGGAGCTCTACTTCCGCGGCTTCCTGCTGTCCCGCCTCCCCCAGCTGGGCGGGTGGGCGCCGCTGGTCAACACGGCACTGTTCTCGATCTACCACTTCTGGTCGCCGTGGGCGATCTTGTCCAGGATCATCTTCGCGTTCGCGGGCTTCTGGCTGGCCTGGAAGAAGCAGGACCTCCGGTTGTCGATCGGCATGCACGTGGGCTCGGCGTTCATCCTGCAGACGCTCGGAACCGTTGCCCTGTTGCTGAACGTCATGCCTACCTGAGCAGTCGGCTCGCGAACAACGCGTAGCCCGCGGCGACGCGATGGAGGGCCGCCTCCTCGACGTACTCGTGCGGTCCGTGGGAGACCTCCATCGTGCCGGGGCCGTAGCCGAACGCTGGTATGCCGAGCTCGGCGTACCAGCGGGTGTCGAGGCAGCCGGGACACTGCTCCAGCCGTACGGGTGTCCCGGCGATCTCCTCGATCGCGCCGGCGAGCAGCTTCGCGGTCGGGTGGTCCGGCGGAGTGTGGGCGGGCGGGGCGACCTGGGTGACCTCGAGGTCGACGTTCGCGCCGGCCCGTTCGGCGGCCTCGTGGACGATCGCTCTGATGCTGGCGAGCTCGCCGTCGAGGTCCTCCTCGGGATCGAAGCGGCCGTCCACGGTGAACCAGGTGTGCTCGGGAACGACATTGAAGTTGGAGCCCCCGCCGGACTGCCCGCCGACGACGATCGTGCGGCCGTTCGCGTACTCCCCAAGCGGGGTGGCGATCTGGAGCATGCGCAGGAACGAGTTGACACCCTGCGGCGCTTGGCCGACGTGCATGGGCTTCCCGTGCACGTCGACGCGCAGCGAGAGCGCGCCCTTGGCTGCGTGCCAGACCACCTCGCCGCTCTGCTCGGCGGTGAGCATGGCGAGCGCGGACGGGTCGATGAGGTCGTTCGCGCGGAGGTAGCCGGCGCCGGCCGCACTGCCGGTCTCCTCGTCGCAGACGAGGTGGATCACGACGCGGCCGTTGCCGAGCAGGCCGAGGTCCTGCGCGGCGGCGGCGCCGTACAGCATGCTGACGATGCCGCCCTTCATGTCGGCGGTGCCGCGGCCGACGATCCGCCCGTCCGCGCGGCGAGCGGTGAACTGGTCGCGGGACTGGGCCGGAACGACGTCGAAGTGGCCGTGGAAGTAGACGATCCCGTCGCCGGCGCCGTCGGTGCCGGCGGTGCCGCGGACGACGGGCGGCTCGAGCACCTCGGGTCGCAGACCGAGCCGGTCCATCGCGTCGCGGAGCACCTCGGCGCACTCGGCGAGGCCGCGGCCAGGCGGGTTCTCGGTCTCGCAGGCGACCAGCCTGGTGAGCAGGTCGGCCATGGCGTCGGCACGTTCTTCGATCCATTCGCGGACGGCGTTCATGGTCGAGAAGGCTATGGCGGATCGGCCGGAAGGTGGTGCCAACTTCGGCCCGTCTCGGCGGCGTACGTGGAAGACTCTGCGCCGTGGACGTGATCGACCGGAAGATTCTTGCCGAGCTGCAGGCGGACGGCCGGCTCACGGTGACCGAGCTGGCCGCCAAGATCGGCCTCAGCCTCTCGCCGTGCCACCGGCGGCTGCGCGAGCTCGAACGTTCGGGCGTCATCACCGGCTACCGCGCCCTCGTCGACCCCGCCTCGGTCGGCCTCGGCTTCCAGGCGCTGGTGTTCGTGACCATGCGCCAGGAGGACCGCGACACCCTGCTCGCCTTCGAGGCGGCGGTCGCGAAGATCCCGAACGTTCTCCAAGCCCAGCGCCTCTTCGGCGACCCCGACTACCTGCTCCGCGTCGTGACCACCGACCTCGACGCCTACGCCAGCCTGGAGGACGAAAGCCTCGCCGCCCTCCCCGGCGTCCAGCGCCTCACGTCGACGCTGGTCATGAAGCAGATCGTCACCGACCGCCCTCTTCCGACCTAGAGCGCATCAGCAGCTCAAGGCCGTCGAGGATGCGGTCGAGGCCCCACTCGAAGTTGTTGTGGTCCGGCGGCGGCGAGGCGGCCAGCTCGGTGAGCGCGGGGTACTTGGCGCCGTGCTCGTCGCGGAGGGTGTCCAGCATCGCCGTGTTCGGCAGGTCGATCGTCCAGGGCAGCACGCCGTACGCGGTCATCGCCAGCGTCGCGCGCAGGTGCGCGCTCACGATGAACACCGCGTCCAGCTGCTCCGCCAGCGTCAGCCCTGTGCCCTCCATCGAGCGGACGGCGAGCTCGACCCAGCCCACCTCGTTCGGCCCCATGGCCCGCTCCCCCGACGTCGGCCGCACCGCGCCAGGGCGACTCTGCCACTCGCTGACATGCGGGAGCCAGGGATGGCGGAACCAGCCCTCGCGGATGAGCCGCGCCCAGCCGGTCACGCGTTCCCGCCAGCCCTCGCCGAGCGACTCCAGCGTCGGTGGGTCGTCGATCGCGAGGTCGGTCATCGCCGCGAGCAGCTCACCTTTGCTCTTGACGTACCGGTACAGCGACATCTTGGTGAAGTTCAGCTCGCTGGCGATCCGCTGCATGGAGATCGCCGCGAGCCCCTCGCTGTCGGCGATCGAGATGCCCATCTCGGCGATCTGACGCACGCTCAGGGCACGCTTCGGCCCACGGCTGGGAGGCTCCCGCAGGCCCCACAGCAGCTCAAGTGTTCCGAACTCGTCCTCCGCTGGACGGTCGTCGGAAATCGCCAATGCACTCCTCGAATTCGGTCTTGCACGCCCCTGGAACTGTGTCTATGGTACACAGTGTCCGGCGGACGCAGTTAGGAAACACGCCGGGAAGTACGGAAAGGAAAGGGGCAGACACATGGGCAGGGTGGTCTTCGACACCTCGATGTCGCTCGATGGGTACATGACCGCGGCCAACCGCACACCCGAGGAGCCTATGGGGCCGGGCGGTCTCCGCTTGATGGACTGGGCGTTCAACGACGAACGTGGCGCGCAGGTCCTCCGCGACGGTGTCGCCGGGTTGGGCGCCGCGATCGCCGGCCGGGAGACGTACGACACCTCGCTCCCCTGGTGGGGCGCGAACGGACCGTCCGGCGACGCGCGGATGCCGCTGTTCGTCGTCACCCACAAGGCGCCCGACACCTCACCGGAGAACGGCGTCTACACGTTCGTCACCGACGGCATCGAGAGCGCGCTCGAGCAGGCCCAGAAGGTGGCCGGCGACCGCGACGTCTGCGTCATGGGCGGCGCGAACCTCGGCCAGCAGTACATCGCGGCCGGACTGGTCGACGAGCTCTCGATCCACCTGGTGCCGGTGTTGTTCCACGGCGGTACGCGGATGTTCGCGCACCTGGGCGTCGACCACACCGACCTCGAGGTCCTCGATGTCGTCTCGACCCCCGCCGCGACCCACTTCCGCTACGCGATCAAGAAGTAGCTAGCGATGAGCACCCGCACGGATGTAATCGCCGGCCTTCTCGAGAGCGGTCGCCGCCTCGGGCAGGAACGGCCAGAACAGCTGGAAGACATGCGCGGCGAGCGGATAGTCGTCGACCACCACCTTGACGCCATGCGCTCGCGCGTGCGCGATGAGGTCGGCGGCCTGCGCGTACATCAGGTCCTGCGTCCCGGCCTGGACGAACAGCTCCGGCAGGCCGGTGAAGTCGGCCAGCAACGGGTGGACGAGCGGGTCGTTCGCCGGCCGGTCGCCGAGGTAGGCGGCACCGAAGCCGCGGATCACCTCGGCGGCGCCGCGATCGACCTGGTCGGGCGGCGTGAACTCCACCCCCGGCGACATCAGCACCAGACGGCCGGGCAGGGGGACACCGTCGTCGCGCAGCTTGAGCACCATCGAGAGCGTGAGATGGGCGCCCATCGAATCGGTCGCGACGCTGATGGTCCTGGGCGGGACACCGCGCGAGAGCATCCACTCGTAGGCACTGACAGCGTCGTCCAGTGCCGCGGGGAACGGATGCTCCGGGGCCAGCCGGAAGTCCGGGATGACGACCGTGGCCCCGGCTGCCGCGGCCAGCGCTCCGGCGAGCGAACGGTAGCCGTACGCCGAGCCGAGCGCCATGCCACCACCGTGCAGGAACAGCACCGTGGCTGGCTGTTCGGGGTCCGGCGACACCGACAGCCCGACGACGCCACCGGTGTTGGCCGGACGTACGACGATGCCCTCCGGCACCGGGAACATGGCGGACACCGACTCGTACGCGGCCCGCAGCTCGTCCAGACCCGCCGAACTGGCCGCCAGGTCGCTCACCGGCGCCCAGATCCGGGCGGCGCGCTCCTCGAGCTCGTCCCCCACCGAACGGGTCATCGTGACGGCCTCGTGCAGGTCGTGCAGCAGGTCCTTGGCCCGGGTCAGGAGCACCTCACCGGGCAACGTCAGCTCGACGCTGCGCGTGGAACGGCGCAGCAGCTGACAGCCCACCAGCCGTTCCAGACCACCGATCTGCCGGCTCAGCGCTGGCTGCGTCACGTACAACCGGGTGGCGGCACGCCCGAAGTTGAGCTCCTCCGCGACAGCGACGAACGCCCTGAGGTGGCGCACCTCGATCGCCTCCGCCGACGCGGGAAGCCGCAACACGTTGTCTTCCATCATCGAGCCACGATCCTCGTACCCACCCCTAGATCCGGCAATGTCCGGGCGGCATCACAGCGATACCGGATCGGCATTTCCCCCTCACGTCAGTCGTCGCAAGACTGAACGTACCAACTTCTCCACCACGCCAGGGCCCCCCGCGGAGGCACTGGCCCGAAGTTCCCCATCGCTGTTGTCGATTCCGACCTTCGACCGTTCGTCGGATCAGCAGAACGACCTTCACCACGCCAGCAAGGAGTACACCTATGCCTCAGCCGAGCGCTCAGGCCAGGTCGATCCGCGACGACGTCGTCACCCACGGTCCGTACGTCGAAGTGCGCGAGCTGTTCGGCCCGCCCGTCGAGTAACACCCACCTTCCGCAACGTCACGAAGGAGCTCAGCCCCATGTCAGCATCGACCGTTCCCCAGCTCGCGACCCGTCGCGAGTGGATCGGCCTCGCGATCCTCGCGCTGCCGACCTTGCTGCTGTCGTTGGACATCAGCGTTCTCTATCTCGCCCTGCCCATCCTCAGCAGCGACCTGCACGCGAGCAGCAACGAGCAGCTGTGGATCCTCGACATCTACTCGTTCCTGCTCGCCGGCTTCCTGGTCACGATGGGAACGTTGGGCGACCGGATCGGCCGCCGCAAGCTGCTGCTGATCGGCGGCGCCGCGTTCGGCGTCGCGTCGATCGTCGCCGCGTACTCCACCAGCGCCGAGATGCTGATCGTGTCGCGTGCGTTGCTCGGTGTGGCCGGCGCGACGCTGATGCCCTCGACGATGGCGCTGATCCGCAACATGTTCCACGACCCGAAGCAGATGGGTCAGGCGATCGGCGTCTGGTTCTCCTGCTTCATGGGCGGCATGCTGCTCGGCCCACTGGTCGGCGGCATCCTGCTCGAGCACTTCTGGTGGGGATCGGCGTTCCTGCTCGGCGTCCCGTTCATGGTGCTGCTGCTGATCGTCGGCCCGATCCTGCTGCCGGAGTACCGCGACGCGAACGCCGGCAAGCTCGACCTGACCAGTGTTGCCCTGTCCCTGTTGGCGATTCTGCCCGTCATCTTCGGCGTGAAGTCGGTGACGCGGAGCGGTCTCGACCTGGTGGCGGGGGTGACGATCGTGGCTGGCTTGGCGTTCGGTGCGGCGTTCGTCCTGCGCCAGCGCAAGCTCGAGCACCCGCTGCTCGACCTGAAGCTGTTCACCAACCGCAAGTTCAGCACCGCGCTGTCGACGATGTGGTTCGGCGGCGTGATCATGGCCGGCGTCAGCCTGGTGGCGGCGATGTACCTGCAGCTCGTTCTCGGGTACGACCCGCTGACGGCTGGGCTGCTGATCCTCCCGCAGAACGTGGTCATGCTGATCGGCTACCAGCTGGCGCCGCGACTGGCCGCGAAGTTCGGCAACCCGCGGCTCATCACGGGCGGCCTGCTCATCTGCGGCCTCGGGTTCGTCGTCATGACGTTCATCCAGCCAGGAAGCAGCCTGGCCCTGCTGCTGGTCGGCATGTGTGTCGCGGCGCTCGGCATGAGCTTCCCGATGGCGCTGACCGCGAACATCATCCTGGGCTCGGCTCCGCCGGAGAAGGCGGGCTCGGCGGCCGCGGTGATGGAGACCAGCGGCGAGTTCGGGATCGCCGTCGGCATCGCCGCGCTCGGCAGCCTCGCCGCTGTGGTCTACCGCGGCGAGATCGCCGACGCGGTCCCCGCGGGCCTGCCGGCCGACGCGGCGGCAGCGGTGCACGAAGGCATCGCCACGGCGACCGCGTACGCCTCACAGCTCGGGCCGGAAGTGGTCCGCGCGGTGAACGCCTCGTTCACCACCGGAATGAACGCCGTGACCGCGGTCGGGGCGGCGATCTTCATCGCCCTCGCCGTGCTCTGCGCGGTCGTTTTGCGGAAGTCCGATGAGTCTTCCGCGTCCGAACCGTCTACCACCTCGACGACCGACGAAGCAGTGCCGGTCGCGGCTGGTGCGACCGAACACTGAAGGAGACATAGCGATGACCATCGTGCAGAGCTTCACTCGCGAACTCGCTCCCCTGGTGACCGCCGAGAAGGCGTTGGCCGCGACCGCGGTGCCGCGTACGCCGGTGGGCATCGAGGCCACGAACGCCGCGGACGTGCAGGCCGCCGTGCGGATGGCGCGCGAGCTGGACGTACCGCTGGCGGTCCACGCGACCGGACACGGCTCGTTCGTCGCCCCACAAGGGGGATTCCAGCTCGAGACGGCCGGGCTGGGTGGGGTCACGATCGACCCCACCCGCCAGGTCGCCCGCGTCGGCGCCGGTGCTCGCTGGGGCGAGGTGCTGGCGGCCGCTTCGCCGTACGGACTGGCCGGGCTGTCCGGCACCTCGCCAGCCGTCGGCGTCACCGGCTACACGCTCGGCGGCGGGCTGTCGTGGCTGTCCCGCAAGTACGGGTTCGCCGCCGACAACCTGCTCTCGGCCGACGTGGTGACCGCCGACGGATCCCTGCTCACCGTCGACGCGGACCAGCACGCGGACCTGTTCTGGGCGCTGCGGGGCGGCGGCGCGAACTTCGGCGTCGTGACCTCGTTGACGTTCCGGCTGTTCCCGGTCGCCAACGTGTACGCGGGGACCGCCTACTTCCCGTTCAGCCGTGCGGCCGACCTGCTGGTGAAGTTCCGTACCTGGGCGGAGACGCGGGAGCCCGACGAGCTGACGACGTCCATCGTGCTGATCCGGTCGGCGGCGCACTCGCCGGTGTCCGGTCCGGTCGTGGCCGTGCGCGGTATGTACGTGGGGACGCCGGAGGAGGGTCGCCGCGCGCTCGCCCCGCTGTGGAAGGTGGCCGGCGAGCCGCTCGCGGACACCTGGCGTTCGATGCCGTACGCGGAGTCCGGGACGATCGGCGGCATCGCGCCGCGGCGGTTCGAGACGTTCCGTTCGTTGTCCGGCCCGGTGATCGAGACGGCGCTGTCGCTCGTCTCGGATCCCGAGGTGGACGAGCTCGAGGTCCGGCACTGGGGCGGCGCCATGCGGCGCTCGGTCGGTCGCGGGCCGGTCGGACACCGCAACGTGCCGTTCTCGATCGCGATCAATGGCACGCCGTCCGCTTCGGACGGGCTCGCGCAGTACGCGACGGGTGGCGCGTTCCTGAACTTCCTCAAAGACCCGTCGCGGACCGCTTCGGCGTACACCACGGCGAACTGGCGGCGGCTCCGTGAGCTGAAGCGGACGTACGACCCGACCAACCTGTTCGGCCTGACCCACAACATCCGCCCCGGCAGCGACACCGTCGCTCGCGACGGGTACCCGCTGCAGTAGCTGGAGGTCCTGACTGTGTCCACGTCTGTGCTCTATATGTCGATGTCCCTCGACGGGTTCATCTGCGGTCCGAACGACACGCCGGAGAATCCAGGCGGCGATGACTTCGATCGCCTCCATGAGTGGATCTTCCATGCAGGAACCTTCGACGTCCGGCCCGGAGTCGCGCGCGAGTTCATGGACGAGTTCACCGCATGTGGAGCGATCCTGGCCGGCCGGCGAACGGTCGAACAGGTCGACCACTGGGGCGGCGACCACAACGGCCTGCCGATCTTCGTGCCGAGCCACCGGCCACCGGGTCCGACGGTCGCGAACTACCCGTTGGTGACGTACGTGCTCGACGGGATCGAGAGCGCGATGGCGCAGGCGAAGGCGGTGGCTGGCGACAAGAACGTGGCGATGCACGGCGCGTACACGGGTCAGAAAGCGCTCGAGGCGGGCGTGCTGGACGAGATCCAGATCCACCAGGTTCCGGTGCTGTTCGGCTCGGGGCGGCGGCTGTTCGAGGTGCTGCCCGATCGAGTCGAGCTGGAGGTCGTTCGCGTGATCGACACTCCTGAGGTCACCCATCTTCGCTACCGCGTCCAGCGGTAACAAGGCCGTGTCTGGCAAAGATCGCCTGGCGCGCGACACCCCGCATCCCGTCTGGCCGCGGTGCACCTCGTCACCCATATAACCAATATGAGTTCCTCCTGCACCACGCCCATACGGGCGGGGGCGCCGCGCGCCATCGCGCTACGCGCGATGACCGGCGCTATTCGCCAGACACGACCCCGCGCCTGAGGCGCCGCGACCACCTGCCCGGTCGCGGCGCCTCTTGCTCGTTCTCGGCCGATTGTTGTAGACAATAGACCAGGTTGCCTTGCCTCGCCTGCCGAAGGAGCGCGATGAACCCCTCTGCCCTGGCCGGCATCCGCGTCGTGGAGATCGGTCAGTTCATGGCCGCCCCGTTCGCCACCATGCAGCTCGCGGACCTCGGGGCCGAGGTGATCAAGATCGAGAACCCGGCTGGCGGCGATCCGACGCGTTCGACGGGGCCGTTCCTGGACGGGGAGAGCTCGCCGTTCGTTCGGCTGAACCGGAACAAGCGGTCGGTCGCTCTGGATCTCAAGTCTTCGGAGGGTCGGGCCGCTCTGCTGCGGCTGCTCTCCACGGCGGACGTGCTGGTGGAGAACCTGCGGCCGGGGGCGCTGGAGCGGCTGGGGCTGTCGTACGCCTCGCTGTCGGCGTCGCTCCCCCGGCTCGTGTACGTGTCCGCGTCGGGATGGGGGCAGGACGGGCCGCTCGCGAGCCTGCCGGGGCTGGACATCATGGCGCAGGCGCGCGGCGGGCTGATGAGCATCACCGGGACGCCGGAGGGATCGCCGGTCAAGGTGGGCGTGCCGATCTGCGATCTGGTGTGCGGGCTGTACGGGGCCATGGGTGCTCTGGCGGCTTTGTCCGCGCGGGCTCAGACCGGGGTGGGACAGCACGTCGATGTGTCGCTGTACGAGGCCGGGGTGTCGTTCGCGATCTGGGAGGCGGGGATGTTCTTCGCCACCGGCGAGGTCGGGCGGCCGCACGGGTCGGCGCATCAGAACTCCGCGCCATACCAGGCGTTGCGGTGCTCGGACGGCTGGATCACGGCGGGTGCGGTGACGCCGAAGACGTGGACCTCGTTCTGCTCCGTACTGGGGTTGGAGTCCTTGGTTTCCGATGCGCGGTTTGGGACGAGTTATCAGCGTCAACAGCACGTTGACGTGTTGATTCCGTTGATCGAGGCCGCGACTTCTGTTCGTACTGTTGCCGATCTGGTCGCTTCGCTCGATGCGGCGGGGGTGCCTTGCGCGCCGATCAACCGCTACGACTCGGTGTTCGAGGATCCGCATCTGGCCGCGCGTGACTTCTTCTGGGACGCGCCGCATCCGACGTTGCCGCCGGTGCGGCAGCTGGGGTCGCCGATGCGGCTGTCGTCGAGTCCTGCTCGGCGTGACTCCGCTGGGCCTCTGTTGGGGTTCGATACGGCTGCTGTGCTTGGCTCTCTGGGGTACTCCGCTGCCGAGGTGCGTGCCTTGGAGTCGGCGGGGGCTGTTCTTTGTTGGCACGAGGAAGGGGTTGTGGATGGCCACGTCTGAGCTGTTGACGTCGTTGGAGGACGGCGTGCTGACGGTGACGTTCAATCGGCCGGAGCAGCGGAACGCGATGACGTGGGCGATGTACGAGGGGCTGGTTTCGGCTTGTTCGCAGGCGGATGCGGATCCTTCCGTACGGGTGCTGGTGCTGCGCGGGGCTGGCTCCAAGGCGTTCGTGGCCGGGACCGACATCTCGCAGTTCTCCTCGTTCGCGTCGGGCGATGACGGGGTGGCGTACGAACACCGGATCGCTGGCGTGCTGGACCGCCTCGAGTCCGTGACGAAGCCGACGTTGGCGGTGGTGCGGGGCTATTGCGTGGGTGGAGGTCTGGGGCTCGCCGGCGTGTGCGACCTGCGGGTGGCGTCGTCGGACGCCCAGTTCGGGGTGCCGATCGCGCGGACGTTGGGGAACTGTCTGTCGATGAACGGCTACTCGTTGCTGGTGGCGAACCTCGGGCGCGCTCGTACGTTGGACCTGCTGCTGCGGTCGCGGCTGTTGTCGGCTTCGGAGGCCCTTTCTGCCGGGTTCGTGTCGGAGGTGTGTGAGCCTTCCGAGCTGGATGCGCTTGCCTCGCGGGTGATTGGTGAGCTGTTGTCGCACTCGCCGTTGTCGATGTGGGCGGCGAAGGAGGCGCTGGGGCGGCTGCGGCGTTCGTCGCTGCCGGACGGGGACGACATCGTGGCTAGGGTGTTCGGGAGCGAGGACTTCCGTTCGGCTGTGCAGTCGTTCGTGGCTAAGGAGAAACCGACGTGGACCGGCCGCTGATCCTGCCCGTCAACGGGCACACACCCTCGATCGCCGCCTCGGCGTTCGTGGCCCCCGGTGCGGTGGTGACCGGGCAGCTGACGCTGGCCGAGCAGTCGTCGGTCTGGTTCGGCGTGACGATCCGCGCCGACTCCGCGCCGATCTCGATCGGAGCGTCGACCAACGTGCAGGACGGCTCCGTACTCCATGCCGACCCCGGCCACCCGTGCCACGTCGGAGCCCGCGTGACCATCGGCCACGCCGCCGTCGTCCACGGCGCGGTGGTGGAGGACGACTGCCTCATCGCCATCGGCGCCCGCGTGTTGAACGGAGCCGTCATCGGCGCCGGCTCCCTCGTGGGGGCCGGCGCGGTGGTGTCGGAGGGCGCCCTCATCCCACCCGGCTCCCTGGTGCTTGGCGTCCCGGGCAAGGTCCGCCGCGACGTGTCCGACGCCGAACGCGAACGCATGGCCCGCGGCGTCGCGAACTACGTGAAGCTCGCGGAGACGTACCGAGCCGCCCTGGCGTAACTCCGGCACACTGGTGCCTCGTGTCGGATGACCTGGTCGACTACTACCGCACCTTCTTGGTCGAGAGCGGCATGGAGATCGCCATGTCGTGGACCGTGGTGCGCGGGCTGAGCAAGCCGGTCACGATCGAGGATGTCGTTCGCCGCATGGGCGGCGACCTGTCGACGCTGGCGGAGCGACCGCTCGAGGCGGCCTATGACGAGTACGACACCAGCCGACCGATGGTGCATATCGCGCAGCCCGGCCCGGCCGTGTCCATCATCGAGAACAACGGCTTCCAGGGGACGCGCAACGAGATGATGCGCGCGTTGAGCCAGGATGCTGTGCTGCACAACGTCTACTGGCAGGTGAACGGCCAGGACCGCATCCACTACGCGGTGCGCGGTCGTCAGCTGGCCGGCGCCGAGCTCGTCGACCGCGACGGCATGTTCTGGTGGGGCGACGATCCACCGACACTCGCACCCGAGGTCGAGGCGTTGATGGACGCCGATCCAGGACCGCAGCGCGCGGTCGGCATGGCCGTCATCGAGGCACGGACCGGTGTCCAGCTGGAGAAGGCCTGGTTCAAGCTTCCACAGTTGAGCTTCCTCATCCCTGATCCGACGGTCGTCGATGCGACTCCGGAGCCACCGCGCGATGAGGGCGATCCCGATCTGGTGGCCTGGTTGACGTTCGCCGACACCGTCCAGCGAACCAGGGTGCGGGAGCTGCTCGTCGACTTGCTGGCCGATCGATTCGACCTCGAGCGCGGGCGATTCCATCCCGACTCTTTCGACGATCACCGCGCTCTCGTCGCGGACCTGGAGTCGTCCGGTGAACCGGAGCAGCTCGCGGCCGCACGGACGGTCGAGGTGGTGGACGACGAGCCTGCCAACTTCGACGCGGCGATCGTCCATTCTCGTTCGGCATTCGCCGAGATGTGGCCGGACGTTCGGGCGGCGATCGTCGCTATCGCGCGTGGGAGTTCGTGACCGCGTTCACGAATCGCTAAGTGGACAAGGGAAAACGGACGTGTCTATCTTCCATGGAAGTTCTTGGTTGGACCTCTAGACAGAGCTAGGGCGTGGCCAGCGATGGTGGCCACGCCCTACGTGGTGCGGCCGCGTTCCCGGCTGCCGAGGTCGCCCCTGTCGGCGCCGCGCGGCCACGTCTTGTGCCCTGCGGTGAACCTTGCGAAGTGCCTGAGCTTAGCCCCTGAGAGCCCTGAGAGTTGAGCCCTGCGTCACCAGAACGTTACCCATTCACACCGGGTTCCGGTCAAGACCTAACGGCATCGAGTTCCGGGCAATTTCTCCTTCCGACACCATGATCACCGTTAGTCGATCACACAACTTGGTGCAGCCAGCGCACCGGAGCGCCTTCGCCGGCGTAGCGGAAGGGCTCGAGCTCGTCGTCCCAGGCCTTGCCGAGGAGCTTCACGATCTCCTGTTCGAGCGTCAGCTCCCCCAGCGCGGACTTGAGCACGGCGGCCTTGAGCCGGTCCTCGGGGATCAGGATGTCGCCGTGCGGACCGGTGACGGCATGGAACAGGCCGAGGTTGGGCGTGTACGAGTACCGCGCGCCCTCACAGCCGGGACTGGGCTCCTCAGTGACCTCGTACCGCAGCTGTTGCCACCCGCGCAGCGCGCTCGCCAGCGCCGCGGCGCTGCCGGAGTCGCCCTGCCAGGACAGCTCGGTGCGGTAGTGCCCGACCGCGGCTGGTTGGCCGATCCAGTCCAGGTTGATACGCGCGCCAAGAACGCCGGCGACTGCCCACTCGATGTGCGGGCACAACGCCGACGGCGCGGAATGCACGAACAGCACGCCTCGTGTTGCCACCGGTCTCACCTTTCTCGGTTGAGGGAGCGCCTTCCCCAGCGTCCTCAACCCGGCAGGCCACACCGGCGTACGTGATCATTGTGCCCCACGCATCACTCCAACACCACCCGCCCCGCGCGTGTCGCATCCCGCATCGCGGCACTTCCCTTCTCGGAACGGGGTTTGCGAGCGCTCCCACGCGCTCCCAAACCCCGTTCCGAGAAGGGAAGTCGCGAAGCCTGTGGAAGCTGTGGATGGTGCCAGCACGGGGAGCGCGGAAGCGTGCAGGCTCGGGGCATGGAGGAACGACTCGCTCGCCTGATCGCTGGCCGGCAGGGTGCGTTCAGAGCCGCGGAGGCCAGGACGGCCGGGTACTCCAGCGAGGAAGTCCGGGCGCGGCTCGCGTCCGGACGCTGGCTCGCGCTACGGCGCGGCGTGTACGTCGACAGCCACCTGGCCGAGCGAGCTGTCCACGACGAGGTCCGCTGGCACCTGCTCGTGGCGGAGGGTGTGGCTGCCGCCGCCTCCGAGCGACTGACGTTCAGCCACGGCACCGCTGTGCGGTTCCATGGCCTCGCGCATCTGCGCGACACCGGGTCGCAGGTCCACATCACGAGGGCGAAGCGAACGGACATTCACGGATTGATCGCCAACGGCATCGACCTCCACGTGGCCGGACTCCCGTCCCACCACGTGATGCCGACGCCGTTGTTCGACGTCACGACGCCAGCGCGCACGGTCGCCGACATGGCCCGCTACAGCTCGCCACGCAACGCGATCGTGATCGGCTGCCACGCGCTCGTCCGACGGCTCACGACGCGACGTGCGGTCGACCAGGTCGTTCGCACGATGACTCGATGGCCAGGGGTTCGAAAGGCACGGGTGGTCACTGAGCTGCTGGACGCCCGAGCTGAGACCGCCATCGAGTCTCTCGCCCTGGCGATCTGGCACGAGCAGGGCCTTCCCCATCCTCACCTTCAGGTCTGGGCGTATGACAGCCATGGATTCATCGGCATCGTGGACGGTGCGTGGATCGATCGCGGAACGGTCTACGAGACGGACGGCTTGGTGAAGTACCGCGAGCTCGGCGGCGACATGCTCACTCGCGAGAAACTTCGGCAGGAACGCCTCGAGCAAGCGGGACTTCAGGTCCGGCGGCTGACCTGGTCCGAGCTCTGGAACGGTGGTCAGCTCATCGCCGTACGTCTGAAGCGGGCCTTCGATCGAGCGGCGGTCTCTCCCCGACCGAGGGTGCGGCTGTACGTCGGCCATCCCGATCGCTCGCGCCCCGTCCACATATCCCCAGTTGACGAGACTTCCCTAACCCAGCTGGGGTTTGAGCTGGCCTACGACGGGCTGTCAACCCCAGTCGGGTTAGGGAAGTGGGCGGGTTAGGGGAGGCGGCCGAAGAAGAGGAGGGAGACGGCGGCGGCGGCGAGGGCGGCGAGGAGGGCGAAGCCGGTCCAGCGGGCGGTGACCTCTTGTTCCTCGGTCGTGTAGCCCACCGAGGAACCTACGTCGGCGTAGACCTCGTCGAGCTCCGTGCTCGACTCGGCGGTGTACGAGCTGCCGCCGGTCTCGTCGGCGATCTTGCGCATCGTGTCGACGTCGACGGGCACGTTCGTCCGTTGCCCCTGGATCTCGACGGTCCCCCACTGGGTGCCGAACGCGATCGTGTAGATCGGCACGCCGGCCTGGTTGGCCGCGCCGATCGCGTCCTCGACGCCGCGGCCGACGTTCTTGTAGCCGTCGGACATCAGCACGATCCGGGCCGGCGGGCGCTCGTCGGGGTTCGCGGGATCGGTGGGGACCTGCTTGACCGCCTCGAGCGCGGTGTAGATGGCCTCGCCGGTCGCGGTCGACTCGGCGAGCTGCAGGTTGTCGATCGCGCGGATCACCGGTGGCCGGTCGGTCGTCGGCGAGACGAGGATGCTGGCCGAGCCGGCGAACGACACCAACGACACGTTGAACTTCTCCGGCAACGACTCCACGAACCGCTTCGCCGAGTCCTGCGCCGCCTTGATCCGGGACGGCTCCACGTCGTCGGCGAGCATCGACAGGGACACGTCGACCACCACCACGATCGTCGCCCGCTCGCGCGGCACCTCCACCTCGGTCTGCGGCCGGGCGAACGCGGTCACGAGCAGCGCGACCGTCACCATCGTCAACACCGCCGCGACGTGCCGGCGCCACGACGGACGCTTCGGAGCGACCCGGCCGAGCAACGCGAGGTTGGTGAACCGCAGCGCGTACTTCTTCCGCCGCCACTGCAGGAGGACGTACCCGACCACGAGTACCGGCACCAGGAGCAACAGCCACAGCCGCCCCGGCGCGAGGAAACTCATCCCGAAACCCCTCTCACCGGCGCATGCAGCTTCGCCGCGACACGGCGATGCCCGAGGACGAACCGCGCCGTGTCCGCCACCCAGTCCCGATCGGTCCGCAGCGTCAGATGCGCCGCACCCGAACGGCGAAGCGCGATCCGTACCCGCTCCCGGTGCTCCGCCGCGCCGGCGGCGTACTGGGAACGGAGCTCCGCGCTCGCGGTGTTCACCTCACGAGTCTCACCCGTCTCGGGGTCGGTCAGCCAGACCACGCCCACATCCGGCAGCTCCAGCTCGCGCGGATCGAGGATCTCGACCGCGAGGACCTGGTGCCGCGTCGACAGCCGCCGCATCGCCCGCTCCCACGTCGGCGGAACGGTCGGGTCGAGATCGCCGGACCCGTCCAGGAAGTCCGACACCACGACCCGCAGCCCGCGGCGCTGCTGTGCCCGGGACAGCTGTTCCAGGGACGAGGTGAAGTCGTCGTCCGGCTCCTCGACCGCGGTGCGTGGCTCGGCGAGCAGCGACCGCAGCAGCCCGTACAAGGCCAGCCGGCCCGACCGCGCCGGCCAGCGCCTCAACCGTCCGCCGCGGACGACGAAGCCGCCGAACCGGTCCCCCAGCCGCTGCGTCAGGAACCCCACCGTCGCGACCGCGGCTACCGCGAGGTCGCGCTTCTCCAACGCCGCCGTGCCGAAGTCCATCGACGCCGACAGGTCGACCATCGCCCACGTCTCGAGCTCGCGGTCCGCGATCACGTCGCGGACGTGCGGAACGGTCGTCCGCGCGGTCACCGACCAGTCCATCCGGCGGACGTCGTCCTCCCCCGGCCGGTACATCCGCGCCTCGGCGAGCTCGGTCCCCGGACCTGGCAAGAGGCCGAGGTGCTCGCCGTGCAGGAAGCCCTCGAGCTTGCGCACGATCGCCAGCTCCAACCGGCGCAGCGCCGCCTCGGGGGCGAGGTGCGCGATCGACAGCCGCGTCGGATCAGCCCCGTCCACCGGCAACGACGGTGGCGGGCCCACTCCGGGCGGGAACGTCGCGCTCACTGGTCGCCCTCCCCCGGCCGGCACATCCGCGTCTGTGCCACCACGAGCTCGGTCCCCGGACCTGGCAAGAGGCCGAGGTGCTCGCCGTGCAGGAAGCCCTCCAGCTTGCGCACGATCGCCAACTCCAACCGACGCAGCGCCGCCTCCGGCGCGAGGTGGGCGATCGACAGCCGCGTCGGATCCGCCCCGTCCACTGGCAATGAGGGTGGCGGGCCCACTCCGGGCGGGAATGTCGCGCTCACTGGAACTCCGGGCGCCCGGTCGCGACGGCGTCGTTGCGCCACACCGGCCTCGGCGGCGGCACGGCCTGCAGCACCCGGTCGACGACCGCCGCCGCGCTGACGCCGTCGGCGACCGCGTCGAAGCTCAGCACCAGCCGGTGCGGTACGACGTCCAGCGCGACCTCCTGAACGTCCTGCGGCAGCACGTAGTCCCGCCCGCGCAGCAGCGCGAGCACGCGCGCGGCGGCGACCAGACCCAGCGTGGCGCGTGGGCTCGCTCCGACCTCGATCACGCGGGCGAGCTCCGGCACGTGGTACTCGACCGGCCGCCGCGTCGCGAGCACGAGCCGAACGATGTAGTCGGCGACCAGCCGGTGCACGAAGATCCGGTCCGCCGCAGCTTGCAGGGCGAGGATCTTGTCCGGGTCGAGGATCCGTCGCGGCGACGGCGGGTCGACGCTCATCCGGTCGAGGATCAGGTACTCCTCCTCGGCGTCGGGCAACTGCACGTCGACCTTCAGCAGGAACCGGTCGCGCTGCGCCTCAGGGAGCGGATAGACGCCCTCGGACTCGATCGGGTTCTGCGTCGCGATCACGATGAACGGCGACGGCAGCGGGTGCGTGTGCCCGCCGATCGAGACCTGTCGCTCGGCCATCAGCTCCAGCATCGCCGACTGCACCTTCGCCGGAGCCCGGTTGACCTCGTCTGCCAAGACGAAGTTGACAAACACCGGCCCGAGCTCGACGTCGAAGGATTCCTTGCTGGGTTGGTAAATCCGGGTGCCGACGATGTCGGACGGAACGAGGTCGGGCGTGAACTGCAGCCGCGCGAACTCCCCACCCACGACCGTCGCGAACGTCCGGACAGCCAACGTCTTCGCCACACCGGGCACACCCTCGAGCAGGCAGTGCCCGCGGGCGAGCAGCGCGACCATCAGACGTTCGACCATGTGTTCCTGGCCGACGATGACGCGCTTGACCTCGTTGGTCGCTTCCGCGATCAACGCGGCCTCAGCGGTCGTCCCCGCGGTGGTCGTCATGGTGAACGGTCCTCTCCTACCCGGATGCTTCGGTGCTGCCCGGACATTCCATCAAGCTTTCCTGGGAACTGCACATCGCGGTCCGTGACCTGTGGAAATCCGGGGCTGTGGAAGAAACCTGGCCACAAGATCGCGAGGATCCGCAACCTGGGGACAGCCTCGACCGTCTGATCCGCGATTCGGGATAGGTTGTGCGCCGTGCAGTGCAGGAACGGGGGTTCGACGAGATGACTGAGGCTTTGCGGCCGGGAGATCCGCCGGTGCTGGGACCGTTCACGCTCAGTGGACGACTGGCCGAGCACGACGCCGGCGTGGTGTTCCTTGGCGCCGACGGCAGCGGCAGACGAGCCGCGGTCGCGGTGCTGCATGCCGCGGCCGCGAGCGACGCGGCGGTACGCGACCGGCTGGCCGGCGCGATCGAGACGCTGTCCGCCGAGCAGCCCGACAGGGTGCTCGGCTCGGCGCCGCGCGACACCGTCCCCTGGGTCGCGACACCGTACGAGGACGGCGATCCCGCCGACGCGCAAGCGCTGCTCGACAACGCCGCGCTCACCCAGGCTGTCGCCAGTACGACGACCCGCGCGGCAGGCCCGGACTTCGCGCCGCACTGGTCCGGCGCCCCCGGCGCGGGAGCGGTCGGCAGCCTGCCGACCGCCCTGCCTCCGGCGCCGTACTCGGCGCCGAGGAACACGACCAGCGTCCGCTCGATCGTGCTGCTCGCGGTCGGCATCGTGCTGTGCCTCGGCGTGATCGTCGGCGGCGGCGTGGCGATGTACATGATCAGCGACAACCGGAAGCAGGACGACCCGGTCGCCCAGCCGACGACCAACCCCGACCCCGACCCCACGACGGGCACGGGAACAGGTACCGAAACGGGCGGGACACCGCCGCCCACGCCGCCGATCCCCGGCTGGCCGACGCCGGAGCCGGCGTGGACCGGACCGGACGGCCCCAACGGCCCGCTCGGCGGCCCGACGTTCGGCGAGGGCGAGCCGACGTACTTCATGGACCTCAAGGACTTCTCGTTCGACTTCCGCGTCCCCAAGACCTGGGGCTGCATGCGCAGCGGGAAGGTCGTCGCGCCGACGGTCCGCTGGATCTGCCTCGACGACGCGTGGGCGTTCGGCGGCAAGCCGGGCAGCGCACCGGGCGGCATCGTCCAGACCGACCCCTGCCCGGCGCCGTGCGGGCCGCAGGAGTGGCGGGCGATCCGGGAAAGGACCGAGACGCCGCCGACGCCGTGGCGGAGCACCGACGCGTCGACGTTCTTCGCCGACGGCCAGGTCGTCGACGGTACGGAGATCGAGTGGCAGCTGATGGTCAGCCACGTCTTCGCGTCGAAGCCGGGCGGGCCGCTGGACACGCACCTGTTCCTCCGCCTGACCGGACCGATGTCGGAGAAGGAGAACCTGCAGAAGACCGCGAACGAGATCCGGATCAAGACACCTTAGACAGGTCGCGCAGCTTGGTCCGGAGCCGTTCGGCGTCGGAGGAGTCGAGCCCGTCGAGGATGTCCAACGCCTCCTTGCGGGCCAGGTCGGCCTTCGCCGGCATGCCGGCCGCCACGTGCGTGGCGCCGATCCGTACCAACGTGTCGGCCTGGGCGAACGCGTCGCCCAGCCGGCGCAGCATCAGCAACGCCCGGTCGTAGCAGGCGAGCGCGTCGGCGTACTGACCGAGCTGGTGGTGCGCGTGCCCCATCGTGTCCCAGGCGTGCGCCTCCGCGTCCTGGTACTGGTGCTGCTGCAGGACGGGAACGGCCTGCCGGCAGCAGTCCAATGCCGACCGGTAGTCCCCCTGCAGCGCGTAGCACCACCCCAACGCGCTGAGTAGCTCCGCCGTCGAGGCCACTGTCAGCGGGCTCTCCGTCGCCCGCCGGCTCAGCTCGACCGCGAGCTTGGTCTCCTCGAACGCCGTACGCAGGTCCGACTCGCGCTCGGCGATCCAGCCCAACGCGCGCCGGCAGCGGGACTGCCCGACCAGGTCGCCGAGCTTCCCGCACAGCTCGTACGCCCGTTCCAGGTGCCAGCGCCCCTCGTCGTTGAGGTCCACCCGGCCCAGCGCCCGGCCGTACGCGGCGTGCTCGAACGCCAGCAGATCCGGCTCCCCGAACTGCTCCGCCTCCTCGAGCAGGAACGCCTGCAGCTCGACGTAGTCGTGCCAGCGCCCGCGCCGGTCGAAGAACTTGCCGAGATGCCAGGCGAGCTCGCACGCCGCCCGCACGCGGCCGAGCCGCACGGCGTACTCGACGATCCGCTGCAACGTCTGCCGCTCCCGGTCGAACCAGGTCATCGCGTCCCCGAGCGTCTCGAACCGCTCGGCGACGACCTCGGGCACCGGATCATGGAACGGCGGCGACCACCCGTACGGCGCGCTCAGGCTCGCCGCCGCGATCCCCGCCTGCAGGTAGTGGTCGAGCAGGCGCCCGACGGAGGCGTCGCGCTCCTCGACGGAGTCCGCTGCCTCGGACAGCTCGCCGGCGTAGGTCCGCAGCAGGTCGTGCAGCCGGTAGCGGCCGGCCACGATCTCGTTCGCGAGCTGGGCGTCGCACAGCTCGACCATCAGCCGCAGAGCCTCGGAAGGAGTCAGTCCGGCGAGGCTCGCGACGGCCGCGAGCCCCACGTCCGGGCCGGGATGCGCGCCGAGCAGGCGGAACAACCGCGCCGCCGCCGGGCTCAGCCGCCCGTACGACCAGGAGAACACCGACCGCACGTCCGCGTTGGCGTCGGTCGAGGCGAACCCGTCCAACCCCCGGCTCAGCCGCAGGTCGGCGGCGACCGATTCGAGCGGGAACGTCGGATGCGCGGTGGTGCGCGCGGCGACGATCGCGACCGCGAGCGGCAGCCCCGCACAGTGCGAGAGCACATCTGCCGCGGCGTCGGGCTCGGCGGCGATCCGGTCCTCGCCGATCCGGCTGGTCAGCAGCTGCCAGGCGTCGCCGGTCTCGAACGGTTCGAGCATGATCGCCTGCGCGCTCTCCCCGGCGACCAGCCCGGTGAGGCTGCTCCGGCTGGTGACGATCGCGACGCTTCCGGCCGCGCCCGAGCCGGGCAGCAGCGCACGCACCTGGCCGGCGTCGCGTGCGTTGTCGAGCACGATCAGCATCCGCTTGCCCGCGAGCAACGAGCGGTAGAGCCCGATCTGCGCGTCGACGTCGGCGGGAATCCGTTCCGGCGGCACGCGCATCGCCGCGAGGAACCCGCGCACGACCTCCGACGGGTCCATCACCTGACCGCTGGGATCGAAGCCGCGCAGGTTCGTGTAGAGCTGGCCGTCGGGGAACCGGTGCATGACCTGCCGCGCCCAGTGCACCGCGAGCGTGGTCTTGCCGACGCCGGGCGGCCCCGAGATCGTCGCGAGCACGACCCGGTCGGCCTCGGCGTCGAGCAGCCGGTCCAGCCGGCCGAGGCTGTCCGTACGTCCGACGAAGTCACCGATGCCGCCGGGCAGCTGGCGCGGCAGCGGTGCGTCGAAGCTCGGGCTCACCGCGGCGGAGTCGAGGTCGGGAGCGCTGGCGAGGATGCGTTGGTGCAGCTCGCGCGCGGACTGCGAGGGCCGTACGCCGAGCTCGCGGTCGAGCCGGCGGAACAGCTGCTGGTACGTCGCGAGCGCGTCCGCTCGACGGCCGGCGCGGTACTGCGCCTTCATCAACAGCTCGGCCGGCCGTTCCCGCAACGGATGCGCGGCCGCGAGCGCCTTCAGCTCGCCGAGCACGGCGGTCGTGTGCCCCAGCTCGAGCTCGACGGCGAGGCACTGCTCGACCAGGTCCAGGCGGCGCTCGTCCAGGCGCCGGGCGTGGTCACGGATCGCGTGCAGCGTGATGTTGCCGAACGCCTCCCCGCGCCAGAGCGCCGTCGCGGCGCGCAGCTGGGGAACGGCCGCGCTCGGACTGATCGCCATCGTCTGGAGCCCGACCTCGGCGAGCTGGTCGAACCGGCGCGCGTCGACGGAGTCCGGCGGGATCTCGAGCAGGTAGCTGCTCCCCCGGGTCGACAACGTGACGTCGGCATGCGCCTCGAAGACCTTGCGCAGCCTGTACACGCACGACTGCAGCGTCGTCCGGGCAGCTGGCGGCGGCGCGCCGTCCCAGAGCGCGTCGATCAACCAGTCCCGGTCGACCGGAGTTCCCGGCCGCGCGAGAAGCAACGCGAGCAGATCACGCTGCCGCGTCGCCCCGATCTCTACCTGCTTGCCTGCGTGCCAGAGTTCGACCGGCCCTAGGACCCTGAACTCCACCACGACCACCCCCACCCAACTTGTGCCCGAGATGTCGGAGCGGTGGCTGACCTGAGCGCCTTCGGTGGTCGACGAAGATCACCGGCGCCTGGTGGAACACCCTACGGCACAGGCAGGCAGGTGGGGGTAGGCGATGGGGTCGGCTCGTCCTCGGTTGGCACCAAGGACGCGGACTGAACCGCGGCACCGGTCGCTGTCGCCACCGGGCTGGGAGCGACCTCGCCGGACGGACTGGGCGACGGGGTGTCCGTTCCGTCCGAAGTGGGCGGCGTCGTGGGCGGGGTCGTCGGGGCAGGTGAGCAGGTCGGCGCGGGCGTAGGCGACTCGTTCGGCTCTGGCGAGGGCGACTCACTCGGTTCTGGCGTCGGCGACGGCGAGGGCGAGTCACTCGGCGTCGGCGAGGGTGAGGGCGACGGCGACTGGCTGGGCGAAGGCGACGAGGTCGGTGTCGGCGATGCCGTCGGCTTGGGCGTGCTCGAAGTCGTAGGCCTCGGCTTCGGCGTCGATGGCGTCGGCGAAGGCTCCGGGGAGCTCGGTATCAGCGTCGGAGCCGGATCGGGAGACGGTTCCGTCGGCGGCGGCTTGGGCTTCGGCGTCGTGGACGGCTCGGGGTCCGGCGCCGGGTCGCTGGGATCCGGATCCGGCGGCTCGGGCGTCGGGTCGGGCGACGCGAGCCACGGTCCGGGCGCGGGGCCGGAGCCGTCGATCGGCCGAGCCCCGCCCGACGTGTAGCCGTCGATCCAGCCGAGCACCCGACGGACGTAGGAGTTGGAGTGGTTGTAGCTGTAGATCGCCGCGATCAGATCCGAGCGCAGGCCGAGCGTCCGGCTGCCGTTGCACAGGTACTTGGCTGTCGCCACCGACGCGTCGAACACGTTGTGCGGGTTGGACAGGCCGTCCGCGTTCCCATCGGAGGCGTAGATCTGCCAGGAGCTCGGAATGAACTGCATCGGCCCGACCGCGCGGTCCCAGCTGCTGTTGCCGTCCAGCGCGCCGTTGTCGGTGTCGGAGATCGCCGCCCAGCGGGAGCCGTTCAGCACGGGTCCGAGGATGCGCTGTGAGGTGTCGCCGTTCGACGCGACCGCGCCCCACGCGTGGTTCGACTCGACCTTGCCGATCCCGGCGATCATCTGCCAGGTGATCTGGCAGGTCGGGTCGGCGAGCGCGAGGTTGCTGGCGGCGTTCTGGTACGCGGTGAGCACGATGCCCGGAATGCCGAGGCTCGCGCTGCCAGCCGTGGTCCCGCCGCCGGGGATCGGCGTGGACATCGGGTACAGCGGGTTGATGTCCGGCGTCGAGTACGGGCGATCGGGCGATCGGGGATACCCGGCGGGCGGTGCGTCGGGCCCGGGGAGCCCGTTCGACCCCGTGCCGCGGTCGCCGTTGTCGGCAGGGCCGGTCGGGCGCGAGTCGTCCTGCGCCACGATGTTCCGGATCTCGCTCGACGTGGGAAGGGTCGGTGGTGCCGAGGGAGTCAAGGACGCGGCCGTTGTCGCTATCGCGACAAGCCCGACGTTGACAGCACTCGGACGCCCCATCACCTACGCACCTCCCCGCGGACCACGATGGCACGAACGGCGTGTTTAGGGGACCCCGATGGCAAGGATGGGACGCGAATCCTGCCCGAACGGGCGGTAACACCTCGGTGGTTCCCGAGGCGTCCCGGACCATCCCAGGATCTGGAGAACGGTCCCGCTATGCGGTCCGTACCTGGCAGGATCGAGTCGTGCCACAAGCTGACGCCGTGCGAGTGATTCTGTCCTCCACGCCCGATCTGCAGCAGGAACGCTCCGAGCTGACCAAGCTCGTGCTGCCCGAGGTGCGCCAGCTCGCCGAGAAGCGCGGCCTCGCGTGGATCGACGACGCGGCCGTCGACGAGGGTGCGCAGACCGTTCTGCTCGGCCTGCTCGGCCAGCGGTACGGCTGGGCCATCGGCGAACGCGAGCTCGTGCACGACGCCGCACTCGGTCAGGCTGACGGGCGCGCGTACTTCTACCTGCGCGACATGGCCTGGGTCGACTCGCTGCCGTTGTCGCAGCGGATCGGGTACGTCGAGACGCCGACCCCGGAGGAGAACGCGCTGCTCGGCCAGGTCGCCGCCGGCATGGTCGCCGCCGGCAGGCGAGGCCAGCTCGACGAGCTCAAGACGCGCGTACGAGCCTCCGGCCACCCGGTCCGCGACTTCACCGACGCGGCCTCGCTGACCGCGCTCGTCCGCGCGGACCTGCTCGCCCTCGTCGAGGAGCTCGCCGACAGTTAGCCGGCTCAGGAGGTCCTAGGACCATCGGACGAGTCCATCCCGACGTCGGTCCGATGTGCGTGGTCGGCGTGCACCGATAGCGTCACAGGCATGCTTCAGAAGGGGTGGTCATGACGGTGTCGGTGGACAGTCCGGCGGAGGGCACGCCCGTTGCGACGGACGACCGGATCTTCGGCCCGAAGTTCCGGAGCCTGACGTTCGGGATCGTCGCGTTGGTCCTGCTCGTCGCGTTCGAGGCGATGGCCGTGACGACCGCGATGCCGGTGGCGGTGCGCGAGCTCGACGGCCTGTCCCTCTACGCCTGGGGTTTCTCCGGCTTCATGGTCGCGAGCCTGTTCGCGACCGTTGTCGCGGGCGGGATCGCGGACCGTCGGGGGCCGGTGGCGCCGTTCCTCGGCGGTGTCACGTTGTTCACCGGTGGCCTGATCCTCGCCGGCCTGGCGCCGACGATGCTGCTGTTCCTCCTCGGCCGCGCCGTGCAGGGTCTCGGCGGCGGCGCGGTGGTCGTCGCGCTGTTCGTGATCGTCGGCCGCGCCTACCCCGCTCACGTGCGGCCGCGGGTGTTCGCGGTGATCTCGAGTGCCTGGGTGCTGCCGTCCATCGTCGGACCGCTCGTCGCCGGAACGGTGTCGGAGCACGCGAGCTGGCGGTGGGTCTTCCTCGGCCTGGTGCCGCTCGTGCTCGGCCCGTTGCTGGTGATGCTGCCGCGGCTGCGGCACCTGCCGAACGTCGAGCCGTCCACGCCGCAGCGAGGGCGCAACTGGCTCGCGCTGGCCGCCGCGGTCGGGATCGGCCTGCTGCAGTGGGCCGGCCAGGAGCTTCAGTGGTTCAGCCTGCTCGCGGTGGCGGTCGGCCTGGCCGCGCTGATCGTGAGCCTGCCGAAGCTGCTGCCGCCCGGCACGTTGCGCTTCCGGCGCGGGCTGCCGACGGTGGTCGCGATGCGCGGGCTGCTGGCTGGCGGGTTCTTCGGCTCGCAGGCGTTCGTCCCGTTGATGCTGATCGAGCACCGCGGGCTGTCGACGACGGTGGCCGGGCTCACGCTGACAGTCGGCGCGCTCGGTTGGTCGTCCGGCTCGTTCTGGCAGGGTCGGCCGTCGCTGCGCACGCCGCGCCACCAGCTCGTCCGGTTCGGCGCGCTGTTCGTGGCGTCGGGTACGGCGGTCGTGGCGCTGGCCGTGTTCACGACCGTTCCGGTGTGGCTCGCCGCGGTCGGCTGCGCGATCGCCGGGCTCGGCATGGGCCTGTCGCTCGCGAGCCTGTCGGTGCTGCTGCTGGACATCTCCCCCGTCGAGCAGCAGGGCGTCAACACGGCGGCCGCGCAGATGTCGGACTCGCTCGGCAACGTGATCTTCATCGGTCTCGGCGGCGTGCTGTTCGCGTTCCTGCACGAACGAGTCGACGCGGTGGCGACGTTCCTGCCGATCTTCGTGGTGATGATCCTGGTCGGCCTCGGCGCCCTCGCTGCCTCGACGCGGGTCCGTACCGACAGGAGCTAGTCAGCCTTCACGGCGAGCACCGGGCAGCTGGCGTCCAGCAGGACGCGCTGCGCGGTGCTCCCCATGATCAGCTTCCCCACCGGCGAGCGCTTGCGCAGGCCGATGACGATCAGCTCGGCATCGACCTCGGCGGCGATCTCGACCAGTTCCTCCGAGGCCAGCAGCCCGCGCATCGGCTGCCGGACCTCGTGCGCGACACCGGACTCGCGGAGCACGTCGCGGACGAGCGCCAGCTCCTCGCCCTGCGCGAACCGTTCGTCCACCAAGGCGTCGCCGCGCGAGGAGTTCACCACGACGACAGGGCCGCCGCGCAGCTTCGCCTCCTCCAGGCCTCGCGCGAGCGCGGCTTGGCCCTCCGGCGACGGCACGTACCCGATGACGATCGTCATGACTCACCCTCCGAAATCCCCGCGGTACGGCGGCGTCGATGGAGCCGCAGCAACGGCGGCACCGCGACCGCGAGGAGCGCCAGCACCAGCGCGATCTTGCTGAACGCCGACGCGAACAGTACCCCGACGTTCCCCTCGCCGATCGCGAGCGCCCGGCGCAGGTTGGTCTCGGCGACCGGGCCGAGGATCAGCCCGACGACCGCGGGCGCGACCGGCCAGCCGTACCGCCGCATCGCGAACCCCAGCAGGCCGAACGCCAACAACAGCAGCAGATCGAACGGGTCCGCGTTCACCGCGTACGAGCCCAGCGAGGCGAACATCAGGATGCCCGCATAGAGATACGGACGCGGGATCCGCAGCAGCTTCACCCAGATCTTCACCAGCGGCAGGTTGAGCACGAGAAGCATCAGGTTGCCGATCAGCAGCGACGCGATCAACGTCCACACCAGTGACGACTCGGTCGTGAGCAGCAGCGGACCGGGCTGGATCCCGTAGCTCTGGAACGCGGCCAGCAGGATCGCGGCGGTCGCCGACGTCGGCAGCCCGAGCGTCAGCAGCGGAACGAGAACGCCCGCCGCGGCCGCGTTGTTCGCCGCCTCCGGGCCCGCCACGCCCTCGATCGCGCCCTTCCCGAACTCGCCGCGCTTGGACAGCCGCCGTTCCAACGCGTACGACAGGAACGTCGGCAGCTCCGCACCGCCGGCGGGCAGTGTTCCCATCGGGAACCCGATCGCGGTGCCACGCAACCACGGGAAGACCGAGCGGCGGAAGTCCGAACGGGAGAACCAGGTGCCGCCGATCTGCATCACCTGCACCGGCCCGTGCCGCAGCCGCGATCCGACGTACAAAGCCTCGCCGACGGCGAACAACGCGACGGCAACGACCACCACGTCGATGCCGTCGGACAGCTGGCCGATGTTGAACGTGTACCGCTGCTGCCCGGTCAGCACGTCCGTTCCCACCAGGCCCAGGAACAACCCGAGCCCGAGCGTCAACAGCCCTCGCAACGGAGACGGGCCGAGCAAGGTCGACACGGTGCAGAACGCCAACACAGCAAGGGCGAAGTAGTCCGCTGGCCCGAGCGAGACCGCCCAGTCCACGACCGGCGGCGCGACCAGCGCGAGCAGGAACGTCGCGATCGTGCCCGCGACGAACGAGCCGAGCGCGGCGGTCGCCAGCGCCGCGGCGCCACGGCCCGCCTTCGCCATCCGGTTGCCCTCGAGCGCGGTGATGATCGACGCGGACTCGCCGGGAGTGTTGAGCAGGATCGAGGTCGTCGAGCCGCCGTACATGCCGCCGTAGTAGATGCCGGCGAACATGATGAACGCCGACGTCGGCTCCAGGCTGAACGTGATCGGCAGCAACAGCGCGACGGTCATCGCCGGCCCGATGCCGGGCAGCACGCCGATCGCCGTACCCAGCAGCACGCCGAGGAACGCGAACGCGAGGTTGACGGGCGTCGCCGCCGCGGCGAGGCCGTTGAGGAGTTCGGTGAGGCTAGACACGGGCGACCAGCTCCAACAGCACCCCGCCGGGCAGCGCCACGCCGAGCGCCTTGACGAACACCAGCCACACCGCGACCGACACGATGCCACCAGCGAGAGCCGGACGGATCCAGCCCGGCGCGCCGAGCGCCTTCGCGACCACCAGGAACATCGCGGTCACCGCGAGCGGCCAGCCCACGACGTTGATCAGCAACGCGTGCGCGGCGAACGCGACCGCGATGACGGCGACCGGCCGCCAGTCCGTCCGCGCGTTCGGGTCGACGTCCTCGCTCTCGTCCATCGGTGCCCGGTCACCGCGCGCGATCGCGATCAACAGCAGCACCGTGACGAGGAGCAGGAGAACGCCCAGGACGTAAGGGAAGAACCGCGGCCCGATCGTGTTCGTCGTCCCTGGCACCGTGATCTGGGTGGCGCCGACGAGAACGACGATGCCCAGCACTCCGACCAGCGCGACCGCGACGAACTCTCCCCACGATCGGCGGGCGGGCTCCTCCGGCGTGGACTCCGACGCGGTCATGTGACGAGTCCGATCTCCCGCAGGACCTTGTTCACCCGTTGCTCCTCGCTCTTGACGAACGCACCGAACTCGTCGCCGATCAGGAACTCGTCCTCCCAGCCCTGGTTCGCCAACGCCTCCTTCCACTGCTCACTGTCGTACACGCGCTTCACCACGTCGGTCAGGTCCGCCCGTGCCTGCGCGGACATCCCCGGACGCGCCATCACGCCGCGCCAGTTGCTGAGCTCGACGTCGACGCCCTGCTCGGTGAGCGTCTTGGCGTCGGGGAGCTGGCCGGAACGTTCGGCACCGCTCACCGCGAGCGCGCGAAGGTCGCCGGACTTGACCTGCTCGGCGTACTCCCCCACCCCGGAGATGCCCGCCGCGACCTTGCCACCGAGCAGCGCGCCGAGGGACTCGCCGCCGCCGGAGTACGGGATGTAGTTGACCTGCTTGGGATCGATGCCCGTGGCCTGCGCCATCAGGCCGGCGAGGATCTGGTCGGCACCGCCAGCCGAGCCGCCCGCGATCGGGACACCGCGCGGATTCGCCTTCCAGGCCGCGAGGAAGTCGTCGAGCGTCTGGAACCTCGACTTCGCCGGCACCACGATGATCTCGGACTCGCCGGTCAGCCTCGCGATAGGTGTCACGTCATCCAGACGCGTCGTGGACTTGTTCGTCTCGATCGCGCCGACCATCACCAGGCCCATGGTCATCAGCAGGGCGTCGTCGGACTCGCGGGCGAGCTGGCTGAGGCCGATCGTGCCGCCGGCGCCCTCGACGTTGAAGACTTGAACGTTGCGCGCGATGCCGCCGCGCTGCAGCGTACGTTGCAGGACGCGGCTCGTGGTGTCCCAGCCGCCACCCGGGCTCGCCGGGGCCATGATGCGGATCCGACTCAGATCGCCCTGCCCGGTGACGGTTCCGGCGCAGCCGGAGAGCAGAAGCGCGCAAGCGAGGATCACGCCAAGGAGGTGGTTGCGGCGTGTCATGCCTCGTGAGCGTATTGACATGACCCCCGAGGAGCCAGCATTTGGCGCTGTCGTTTGTTCGCCGTCCGTTGCCGGGCTTGTTCCTTGACCGGTCGGACCAGCTCCCGGAGGGTGAGATCCATGGCCATCAAGCGATTTCTCGCAGTCTTCGTCGCGCTCGTCCTCGCGGTCGTCGCCCTCAGCTCGACGGCGAACGCCTCATCCCATCGGCACGATCTGGTCGTGCAACGGCACAAGGCGGTGACGGTGCCGGTGGTCGTCTGGCGCACCGGTGAGGCAGTGTTGGACCTGACCGCCGCTGCTCCCGGTACGGATTGGGCGGTCGAGGGCAGCGAATCGGCGGTGCTGTCGGTGTCGGTCGACGGTACGTACGCGACCGACGTGGTCGTCACCGGATCCGCGCCGCTCGCCCAGCAGTTCGTGCTCGGGCGGCTGTCCAAGGGCGTGCACTGGGTGAAGCTGCGGTTCGCGACGGACCGGTCGGCGAAGTCGTCGAAGAAGGTCGTCGTCTCCAGGGCGAAGGTGACGACGTACTCGGCGCACGACCCGGAGTACCAGGTGCTCGCATACGCGCCGATCGTCTACGGGCGCACGATGGCCTCACTGGGCAGCCCGTTCCAGAACGCCACGACGGACACGCCGCTGCTCGCCTGGCATGAGCGCCGCGCGGCGACCACGCCGGGGCACACGATCCTCGAGTACTCGGTGATCTGGAGCAACGAGGACGGCGGAACGAACACGCCTGCCCTGATGGCGCGCTGGGGTCGGACGACCGACATCGAGTGGATCTACCGGGTCGAGCTGGACGCGCGGGGCAAGCGCGTCCAGGGCAGCGACGTCTACCAGGCCGCGAACCACGCGACGCTGCAGTTCGCCGGCGCGTACCAGGGTGACCACGCGAAGCTCGAGACCTGCACCGAGAACAACAACATGTGCGACCAGCTGACCGGGTCGATGCGGTTCTTCCTTTCTCCGTTGCGTACTCGGCCGGTCGAGGCGGCGCGCGAGGTCGTCATGGACGCGAACCCGTGGTCGTACCTCGTGATGGCCAAGGAGATGCTCCGCGAGGGCAAGATCGAGGCGCCGTCTCCGGCCGCGCCGGCGACGCCCGAGGTCAGCGACCAGCGGAACTACCTGTTCGCGATCGTGAAGAAGACGACCGAGGGTGCGAACACCGGGTCGTCCTGGGTGGGCGCCGCGCTGACGGTGAAGCTGCGAACGGGTGAGACGGTGTACGTGTCGAACCACGTCGACCCGACCTGGTCGATCCAGCGCAACGACCCGGCCGCGACGACGGTCGAGCTCCCCGCGGGCACGACGCAGGCGGACGTCGCGTCGATCGGCGTCCGACGCGTGGTGGTCGGCACCGACAGCGGCGCCTCGGTGAACGTGACCCGCCTCGACCGCGGCTTCTTCCTCGGCGCGGACTACCTGCCGCAGCAGTCGTTCCTGACCTGGACCGGCTCGGTGACCGTGACCGCCGCCCAGCCCGAGGCCGTGCTGTGGACGGCCCCCTAGTCTTCCTCAGGTGAGACCGGTCGGCACCACCGTCGCGATCGCGATCGGTGGTGCCGTCGGGGCGCTCGCTCGGTACGGGGTCGCGGTGGCGATTCCGCATGCGGACGGGACGTTTCCGGTGGCGACGTTCGTCACGAACGTGGTCGGCTGCCTGTTGATCGGTGTGCTGATGGCCGTCGTCGAACGTGGCCGCGCTCCGGACTGGGCGCGACCGGCGCTGGGCGTCGGCGTCCTCGGCGGGTTCACGACGTTCTCCGCGTACGCGCTGGAGCTCACCGGCCTGCTGGACCGGCCCGTGGTCGCGCTGGCCTACCTGTTCGGCACGCTGGTCGCCGCGCTCGCCGCGACCTGGGTCGGACTGGCCGGCGCGCGGAGGCTGCTGAAGTGATCACGATCCTGCTGGTCGCGGTCGGCGGCGCCGTTGGCGCGCCGCTGCGCTACCACCTCGACCAGGTAGTTGGCCGCCGCACGTTCCCGCGCGGAACGCTGCTGGTCAACGTGGTCGGCTGCTTCCTGCTCGGGTTCCTCGTCCAGACGACGAGCGGCCCAGCACTGGCGCTGCTCGGGACCGGGTTCTGCGGCGCGCTGACGACGTACTCCACGTTCGGGTACGAGACCGTGCGGCTGCTCGAGGAGCGCAGGTACGGGCACGCCGCCGCGAACGTGGCGGTGAGCGTGGTCCTTGGGTTCGCCGCGGCGCTGCTAGGCCTCGGCGCCGGGCGGATGCTCGGGTGAGCGCGGCCCCAGGATCGCGCCGTCGAGCAGGAACGGCGCGCGCGACCAGGCGCGCATCTCCTCACCCTTGACCTCGGCGCGGGCGTCCCACCCGGCCTTGCGCCGCGACTCGTCGAGCTCAGCCGACAGCGCCCCGATGCGCTGGGCGAGCCGGTCCCGCCACGGCTCCGGCAGGTCGCGCGCGAGGCCGACGCCGTGGCGTACGCAGACGCCGTGCGCGTTCGCGACCCTCGAGGGCGAGGCTCCGGCGAGCCGGCCCCGCTCCCGTTCGACCGCCTGCGACTGGAGTAGGCAGACATGGCAGTCGAGCTTCCGGCCGGCCGTCGCGGGGTTCGCACCGGCGAAGTCGGCCTGCCAGAGCGCGGCGTTGTGGTCGATCACCGCGGCGACCGCGGGCAGCAGGCCGTCGTCGGTGAGGACGTCGGCGCCGGCCGGGTCGCGGACGCCGATGAGGTCGGCGAGGTGGTTCGCGCAGAGCGTCGCCTCGGCGCGCAGGTCCGCGGCCTCGTCGCGCGGCAGGGTGGCGAGCCAGCCGAGCTGGCGCCACGCCGTCCGGTCTGCCTCCGCGCACAACGGGCAGCAGGGCGCGTCGAGCAGCCAATCCGCGTCGTCGGCGCCGAGCACGTCGTCAACGTGACGTTGACGGAGCTTGCGGCGGCGGGAGTAGTCGAGGTCGACGCCGATGAGATGGCGCTCGGCCGTCGCGGTGTCCTTGCCGAGGCGTTCGGCGAGCAGCCCGGCGACCGACTTGACCCGTCGGCGCAGCAGCGCGACGCCGTGCCGTACGCAGACGGCGTCGCCGGACTCGAAGAGGCGTGCGACGTCCGGGTCGTGGAGCGCGTTCGCGAGCAGGCCGAGCAGATCGTGCTCGGTGCGCTGGACGGCGAGGCAGGCCGGGCACGGCTCGAAGTCGCCGTACTGGGCGCCCTCGGCAACCGCCAGCACGGCGGCTCGGGCGACCTCGGAGAACAGCCAGCGCGCGAGCCACGACGTGGCCGGGCCGGAGTCGAGCAGGTGCCGGGTGTGGGCGGCGCAGAAGCCGAGCGAACGGTCCAGCCGTTCGCGGAGCTCGAAGTCGGCGCGGGTCTCGTTCTCGTACATGAAGAACCAGCGCTTGACCTCGTCGTTCATCGCCCGGCACACCGCGCACTCGGCGCCGCCGACGGCGTCCATCGCGTCCAGCCGGTCACGCCGGGACAGCGGCTCGGGACGACCGAGCAGCTTGCGGACCAGGCGTGCGACCTCCATGCCTTGCACGGTAGCCGGTCGAACGGCCGGGGAGGTTACGTGCAGGTAGGTTCGAACGCGTGAAGAACACCCTGGTTCTCTGGGACATCGACCACACGCTCGTGGACTACACCGGGCTCAGCACCGACTGGTACGCGGCGGCGTTCGCGGCGGTGGCCGGGCGGGCGATGAGCGCGCTGCCGATCTTCCACGGCCGGACCGAGCGCGCGATCACGACGGACCTGCTGGTCGCGCACGGCATCGAGCCGACCGAGGAGGCGATCCAGGCGGTGTGGGCCGTCCTGATCGCGCAGTCGGAGCAGAGCCGGGACCGGCTGGCGGTCGAGGGCAAGGTGCTCGCGGGCGCGCAGGCGGCGTTGGCCACGCTGGCGACGCACGGGCACGTCGTGCAGTCGCTGGTCACCGGCAACCTGCCGGAGATCGCCGAGCACAAGCTGGCGGCGTTCGGGCTGCATGAGCACGTCGACCTGACGATCGGCGGGTACGGCGCGATCTCCGCGCATCGGCCCGACCTGGTGCCGCACGCCGTGCAGCTGACGGCGGCCAAGCACGGCGTCTCGTTCGAACCGTCGGCCGTGTTCGTGGTCGGCGACACCCCGAACGACGTGGCGGCGGCGCTCGCCCACGGCATGGTCGCGGTGGCCGTGGCGACCGGCGCGTTCACCGCCTCCGACCTGCGCGACGCCGGGGCGCACGTCGTGCTGGAGTCGCTCGCGGAGACCGAGGTCGTGGTGGGAGCTCTTGTCGGAGGGCACGAGTAGTTTCGAGGAGATGAGCACCACGTACGCGGAGAAGGCGCCGCCGGCCTACCTGGCCGGTGACGTTCACTGCGTGTGGCGCTCGTCGTTCGGGACCAGCTCGGCGATCCTGCCGGACGGGTGCCTGGACCTCGTCGTGGCGCCCGACCGGGTGTTCGTGGCGGGTCCGGACACGACGGCCTGGAGCTCCGGCTACGCGGTCGGCGCTCCTCTGTACGGGATCCGCTTCCTGCCCGGCCGCGCGCCGCGGGTGCTCGGCCTGCCGGCGAGCGAGCTGCTGAACCAGCGAGTCCAGCTGCTCGACCTGTGGGGCCGACCCGCTCGGCGGATCGTGTCGAAGCTGTACGCCGACCCGATCCCGGAGCTGACCAAGCTGGTGGCCGAACGCCTCGACCGGCCGGAGGCCGACCCGGTCGACCCGCTCGTCGACCTCGCCGTACGACGACTGCGGCGCGGCGGCTCCCGGGTGACGGCCGTGCTGCGCGACCTGGACCTGTCCGACCGGCAGCTCCGGCGGCGGTTCGCGTCGGCGGTCGGGTACGGCCCGGCGACGTTCCTCCGCGTCTCCCGGCTGCAACGCGTCCGCGACCTGGCGCTGCGTACAGAGCTGAGCCTCGCCGAGCTGGCGGTCGAGGCGGGGTACGCCGACCAGGCGCACCTGAGCCGCGACGTGCGCGAGCTCGCCGGCACGACGGCTCGCAACCTCCTTCGCCCCGCTGGAGCTTTGGCCGCCTAGCTTGCGACCCCGATGACCAGCGCCATGCCGAGAAAGAGCACCAGCTGATAGCCGCTGTTGATGACGGTCAGCTTCGGAGGCTTCAGCTCGAAGGCATTGTGCTGGAGGAGCGTGCTCGCCGAGAACGCCACCCACGCCACGAGACCGACCAGCAGCGCCAGCCAGACCGAGTCGTTGTCGGTAGCCGCCGACGCGATCCCGATGCCGGCGGCCAGCCCGATCGCCGTCACACCGTTGGCGACGGCGAGCTGGACCACGTTCCGCCTGCTGGCCTGCTTCGACTGCTCCGGAGTGATGCCGGTCAGCTTCCACCAGACGATCCCGAAGCCGTACTTGCTGTACCACGCGTACGCCACGACCATCCCGGCCACGAAGGCGAGAACGGTGGCCAGCCAGTTGATCCCCATGGCGCGTGATAAAATCAACCGCGATGGAAAATGTCAAGCGGATGTCTAGCCGCTCGTACCGACAGTTCTGCGGACTCGCCCGCGCCCTGGACGTCGTGGGCGACCGCTGGAACCTCCTGATCGTGCGCGAACTGCTTCCCGGTCCGCAGCGCTACAACGAACTGAAGGCCTCCCTCGCCGGGATCGCGACCAACCTGCTGGCGGAGCGACTGCGGAGCCTCGAGGAGAACGGCATCGTCGAGCGGCAGGTCGGAGCGGTGGGAGTCCGCTATGCCCTGACGCCGTGGGGTGCGGGGCTTCGCGAGCCGATGGAGGCGCTGGGTCGGTGGGGCGCGCCGCTGTTGATGAGGGGGCGTGACGACGGCGATGCGTTCCAGCCGCGCTGGCTGGCGGGCGCGCTGACGGCGCTGCTTCGAGAGGTGACCGCGACTCCCGCGGTCGAGCTCGGCGTCGAGGTCGAAGGTCTCCTCATCGTCCTGCACGTCGACGAGAACGGTCCGCGCGCGGTGATCCAACCCGACCGTCAGCCGGACACGATCCTGACCGCAGCACCGGAGATCGTCGTCGGACTCGCGACTGGCGCGGTCACCATCGACCAGGCGGTCTCCCAGGGAAGCCTCGTGGGCGACCCGCGGATCCTCTCCAGAGTCTTTCGCCTCACACGGCCAGTGGGCCCTCTACCTGGCGTCTACCCGGCGTAAAGGGGCCGCTGATCATGTTTACATGATCATTGGCCCCAGGGCGGGGCGGGGCCGGGCGAACCCACCGCTGGGCGAAAGATCGGGGGCTAGCTGTCCAGCGGCGTCATCCGTTGTCGTGGCAGCCGTTGGGCGGTCGGGTCGGCGTGCAGGATGCGGCGGATCGCGTGGTGCTCGTCCTCCGCCAAGGCGGACGGGTCGAGCTCGCACAGGTCCTTGTAGCGCTGGCGCGCCTCCTCGGCGTCGGACATGCCGAGCTGTTGCGCGATCATCGCCCAGCTGGCCCCACGTGTCACAGCCGCCGCGATCAGGATCCGCTCGTCCCAGTCCATCCCACGCCGGACGGCGGGGACCAACGCGAGCGCGTCGAGCAGATCCTTCGAACGGACGGCACCGCGGTGGTAGCCATCTTGTCTGTTGAGCGCCAGCCGGACCTTCGCGATCGCCTCCGCCGCGCCGAGGGGCGGCAGCTTGTGGTGACGACTTCCGAACGTGGACAGGGCATATCGCCGTGTCAGACGTTGGCGCGCGTCCTGCTCGCGCATGCTACGGATGTAGCGGATGGTGGCACTCTCCCGGCCGTTCACGGCCTGCTCACCCCTTTGCTCGGTCGCCCCCGAGTGTGTGTAGCAGCAGAGTTATCGCAATGCCTCCAGCGCCGTCAAGGCCTCTGAGTGAATACATCCTGGCACTGTCAAGCACTGGTTGACAAGATCGACTACAGCAAGCCTCGAAGCCCGCGACCAAGCCAGAACGACCTGAACGCGATCGGGCAGGTGGAGCTTCGCGAGCACGTTCGACACGTGCACCTTCACGGTGTAGCGACTGATGGTGAGACGACCGGCGATCTCATCGTTCGACATACCCGCGGCGAGGAGGTCGCACACCTCCCGTTCCCGCTCGGTGAGATGCCGAACGGCCGCGAGGATCGCGTGATCCTCCTCGGTCGGAAGCTCCGGGCGCAGCGCCTCGATCATCCGCGTGGTCGCCTCGGGTGCCAGCACGGACTGCCCGGACGCGACGACGCGGATGCCGTCGCGCAGCCGTTCGGTCGGCGCGAACTACCGAGCCCCGGACGGCATCCCGTCCGGGGCTCGGCGAAGAGAGGTCGTGCTAGGTGAGGGACTACGGGTGCAGCGTCTTCAGGGTGTAAGAGCCGCTTCCGCTGTAGGCGTGGACCTGCCACCGGTAGGTGCCGGCCGTGCCGTTGTAGGTGAACTCCTCATCCGGGTTGGGCGTGATGCCCTGCGCGACCGTCGCCCAGGTGCCCGCGGTGTTGCGCTTCTGCAGGTACAGGTCGAAGTCGACGCCGCTCGGCCCGTCCAGGCAGCCACGGAACGCGCCGCCGTTCGAGGCGAAGCCGGACGAGTTCGGGTGGTAGAGGCGCGCACCCGAGCTCACGGCGCTCGAGTACGTGTTCGGCAGCGTCGCGCAGGTCGGCGCGGGGGGCTGCGATCCGCCGAGCGTGTAGAGCAGCCGGTTCGGCGAGCTCGGGCCTGGGTTGCTGACGACGCCCTGCGTCGCGGAGTTGACCAGCGCGTCGCGGACCGCGGCGGGCGCGGCGGACGGGTTGGCCTCGAGGTACAGAGCAGCGGCGCCGGCCACGTGCGGGGACGCCATCGACGTACCGCTGATCGTGCTGGTCGCGGTGTTGCTGGTGTACCACGCGGAGGTGATGTTGGAGCCCGGCGCGAAGATGTCGACGCAGGAGCCGTAGTTGGAGAACGACGACTTCGCGTCGGTGTTGGTCGTCGAGCCGACCGTGATCGCCTCGGGCGTACGAGCGGGCGAACGCGTGCACGCGTCCGTCGTCTCGTTGCCGGCCGCGACAGCGAACGTCACGCCATCGGCGATGGCGCGCTGCACCGACTGGTCGAGCGACGCCGACGCGCCGCCACCGAGGCTCATGTTGCCGACGGCCGGACCCGACGTGTGGTTGCTGGTCACCCAGTCCACACCCGCGACGACGCCGGACGTGGAGCCGGAGCCGCCACAGTCGAGCACGCGGACGCCGACGAGCCGGACGCCCTTGGCGACGCCGTACGTCGTGCCGCCGACCGTGCCGCCGACGTGCGTGCCGTGGCCGTTGCAGTCGTCGGCGCTGCCACCGTCGATCGCGTCGAAGCCGCTGACGGCGCGGCCGCCGTACTCGTTGTGGCTGAACCGCAGGCCGGTGTCGACGATGTACGCGGTCACGCCCGCGCCGGTCTGGTTGTAGGTGTAGCTGTTCGACAGCGGGAGGCTCCGCTGGTCGATCCGGTCGATGCCCCACGTCGCGGGCGACTGGGTCGCCGAGATCTTCATCACGCGGTCGGCCTCGACGTAGTCGACGGCCGCGTTCGCGCGGACGGAGGCGAGCTCCGACGTGGACAGCGCGGCCGAGAAGCCGTTCAGCGCCGAGCCGTACGAACGCTGGATCTGCCCGCCTGCGGCCTTCGCCGCCGAACGTGCCGGCGCGAGTGCGGCGCCGTCCTTGAGGACGACGATGTACTGGCCCTTGATCACGTTCGCTTTGTCAGCTCCGACGAGCGGAGCCGGTCCACCTGGACGAGCGGCCGGTGCCGCGCCGGCACCTCCCGCCATCGATACCACACCAGCTGCGGCTGCCAGTCCGGCAGCAAGCACGGCGACAGACCGCCGCCAACGACGTGATTCCACGTGGACCTCCTTGTGGGTGGCTGAAACCGACCTTGTGGGTGGGGGGTCACCGGCCCACGGGCCAAGTCGGCGTCCCTGACAAACGCCATACAAGAACCATGTCGGACAGATCCGTTTAGCCCATGCCCCGCCGGAACTGTCAGACTGGCGAGATTTCTACTGGGCAACCCTCGGCGTTGTCCATAGTTTGGCCACGATGTGCCGCCAGAAGTTCACACAGGATGACCAAGTGGCATGGCTAGCCGACCGATATGTCCACCGAAGGTCGCAATGTAGCGAGACGTTCCAGCACGACATGGACCGGATGCTGTCCGAAGTCTTTAGCGGCAGTTACGCTGATTTCAAGGCCATTGTCCGCAATCGGTGAGATGACCTGGTCCAGCAGGGCGGAGAACCGCGGCCCCCATTTCCGCGCTCCGAGACGCGCCGTGGTCGAACAGTTGTCGACCATGAACGCGACATCACGAGCGTGCATGTACGGCAAGAGCGAATCGACCGCCTCGATCACCGACTCGTTCACGATCTCCGACCACGGATGCCCGCGCTCGGCGAACAGGTCGACCTGCGCCACCATCGCCGCGAGGAAGATGCCCGCGGTGTACGGGTCGGAAACCGCCGCGGCCGCTTCCTGCCGCGCGGCCCGAACCGACGCGCCCGCCGCCCACATCGGCGAGCCGCTGATCGGCTGCATCGGCGACGTCGCCAACCGGGCACCCGCGAGCACCACGCTCGCCAGCTCGTTGCCCGAGTCGACCTCGTCGTAGATCTCCGCGACCAGGTCGCGGAACGGCCCGTACCCCGCGGCGTACGCGCGGTCGAACGCCGCCAGGTCCTCGCCCTCGAACGCGTTGCGCACGCCGAGCAGTCCGTCCCGCGAGATCGTCGGCGCGATCGACGCCGTCACCGCTTCGGCCGACCGTGCGAACGCGCGCTCCGGCTCGTCGCCTTCGACGCGGTAGCGCTGGTAGAGGCTCTCGACGATCCCGTGCACCGCGCCGAGCAGGATCGCCCGTTCGCCGACAATGTCCGAGCGGTACTCACTGTCCAGCGTGGTCTGGAACGTGTACGGCGACCCGAGTCCGATCGACCACGCGAGCGCTCGTTCCGTCGCCCGCCCGTCGACGTCCTGGTGCACCGCGAAGCTGGCGTTGATGCCGGCGCCGTTGATCTCTCTCCCCTGCAGGTAGAGGCGACGCACCGAGTCGCCCATGCCCTTGGGGCAGACGCCGATCACGTTCACGTCCTCGGGGAACGAGGCGCCGACCGTGCGCAGGTGCCCGACGAGGAAGCCGTGCGAGAGGCCGAGCGTCGCTCCGGGCTGGAGGCGCTCGAAGATCGCTTCGTGGTTGTTGGCGGTGGCCGCGTCGGCGACGAGCAGGATCACGAGCTGGCTGCTCGCCACCACGTCCAGCCAGTCGCCGACGCGCAGTCCCTCGGCCTCCGCCTCGGCGCGCGAAGACGAGCCGGCGCGCAGTCCGACCACGACCTCGATCGCGGTGTCGGCGAGCGAGTCGCGCAGGTTGAGCGCCTGGGCGCGGCCCTGCGGACCCCAGCCGATCACGCCGATCTGGTCGACGCCTTCCAGCGCGGTCGGGAGGAGCGGGAACAGGTGTCGGCCGCCGCGCACGATCGACTCGCGGGTGCCCGCGAGCTCGATGGTCTCGACGTCGAAGACAGCAGAGGTGAAGGTCATCCCACCGTTGTAGGCTCGCCGGCATTGTTTCGACAAGCGCAACAATTCGAACGCGGCGTTTCAGGAAGTGAAATGGACAACCGGCAAGAGCTCGCGCTGTTCCTGCACCTGGCGCGGTCGCTGAACTTCGGCCAGACCAGCGCCGACTGCCACGTGAGCCCCGCGACGTTGACGCGGGCGATCCAACGGCTGGAGTCCGAGGTGGGCGAGCGGCTGCTCGACCGCGGGCCGCGCGGCGTCGCGCTGACCGAGCCGGGCCGCCGGTTCCACGAGTACGCGGTCGCCGCGACCCAGCTCTGGGCCGACTACCGCAGCGGCACCGGCGCGGGCGATCTCACCGGCCGGCTGAGTGTCTTCGCGACCGTGACCGCGTGCCAGGCGCTGCTGCCCGACCTGCTCGCGCCGTTCCTGCGCGAGTATCCGAGCGTCGAGCTCGACCTGCGGACCGGCGACGCCGCGATGGCCCTGGCGCAGCTGGCCGAGGGCGCGGTCGACGTGGCCGTCGCCGGGCTCCCCCGGCGGGTGCCGACCCTGCTGCAGACCCGGGAGATCGCCCGGACGCCATTGCGCTTCGTGGTGGCCGCCGACCATTCCGGCGCCGCGGCGGAACGCGAGTGGTCGGAGCAGCCGTTCGTCCTGCCGCGGCAAGGCTTGGCACGCGACGCCGTGGATCGATGGTTCCGGGCGCGCAAGATCGTCCCGAAGGTCGCGGCGGAGGTGGACGGGCACGAGGCGGTGCTGACGCTGGCGGCGCTCGGCCTGGGCATCGGGGTGGTGCCGGAGCTCGTGCTGACGTCGAGCGTCGTCCGCGACCGGTTGGTGACGCTGCCGGTCGTTCCGGGGCTGGGCGAGTTCCGGATCGGCCTGTGCGTACGCCGTGCCGACCTGCGCCGCCCGGTCGTCTCGGCGTTGTGGGCCAGCGTCAGGTGATGCGGCCGTACCTGCGCAAGGTGAGCGTGTTGAGCAGCGCCGAGAGGATGAGCACGACGCCGAGCGCGAGCAGCTGGTACTGGCTGCCCTTGGAGTCCTCGAACGCGAGCAGCAGCCCGGCGTTCAACCAGGTGACCAGCAGCGCGGCGACGAACACGCCGCCGACCGTGCCGATGCCGCCCTGGATCGCGACGCCACCGAGCACCGCGATCGTGATCGCTGGCAGGGCCATACCGTTGCCGACCGTTCCCGCGTCCGGTCGCGCGGACGCGAACTGCGCGACGGTGACGACCGCGGCGACACCGGCGAGCAGGCCGGATCCGACGTACGCGGACAGCCGTACGCGCGGCACCGAGAGCGTGGCGAACGTGGCCGCGACGTCGTTCGTCCCGACCGCGTAGAGCTTGCGACCGTACGTCGACCTGGTCAGCACCAGCCAGACGATCACCAGGCAGGGCATCAGGAACGTGAAGACCTGCAACGGGATCGCCGGGAGCAAGGGCAGCTTGACACCGTCGGTCAACGCGCTGAGGTCCTGTACCGGCTTGGTGGAGATCGGCGCCTTGTCGTTGCTCACCATGGCGATCGACGAGTACGCGTAGTAGGTCGCGAGCGTGGCGATCAGCGGCGGGAAGCGGAGGTACGCCGTCAAGAAGCCGTTGACGGCACCCAGCACGCCGCCGACGAGCACCGCGCCGACCGCCGCCGGGAGCAGCGGCCAGCCCCAGAGGCCGACCATGAAGCCGAACGCCATGCCGGCGAGGCTCACGACCGAGCCCACGGACAGGTCGATGCCACCTCGTCCGGACACGATCACGAGCAGTTCCGCCAACGCCAGCAGGCAGAGCGGGACCATCGACTCCAGCGCAGACGCGAGGTAGCCGGCGTCGAACGGAGCGACGAGGTACTGCCCGCCCTCCAGCACCTTGAACCAGACGAGCACGACGGCCAGCAGAGCGACGAGCAGCACGACGCGTTCGGTGAGGACGTACTCGAGGGCGCCGGTGTCGCGCTTGGGCAGCTTCACAACGTCCCCCTTCGCCGTGCTCGCAGCAGGTCGACGCCGACCGCGACGAGGATGAACACGCCGACGAAGAGCGTGGTGAGCTCGCTTGGCCAACCCAGCAAGGTGACCGCGCTCGTCACGGTGCCGACGAGCAGCGCACCGAGCATCGTGCCGAGGACGGTGCCGCGGCCGCCGACGATGCTCGTTCCGCCGATGACGACGGCCGCGATCACCTGCAGCTCGAGGCCTTCGCCGGCGTTCTGGATGACGAGGCCGCCCGTGCCGATGAACACGCAGCCGGCGAGGCCGACGAGCGCGCCGGTGAGCACGTACGCGAACAACTGCCGCCTGCGTACCCGCACACCCGCGAGGCGCGCTGCCTGCGCATCGCCGCCGATCGCGTACAGATGCCGGCCCGTTGGCCAAGCCCGCATGTAGAACCACATGATCGCGGCGAGGACGACCGCGAGCAGCCAGGCGTTCGGGACGCCGAGCAGCCGCCCCTCGCCGCCGCCGCCGAAGAAGCCGAGCGTGTCGGGGATGCCGGTGACCTGGCGGCCGTCGAAGATCTGCAGCGCGACGAACCGGAAGATGTTGAGCGTCGCGAACGTGACGATGATCGGATGGATGCGGCCGTACGCGACGAGTCCGCCGTTCACCAAGCCCAGCAGGGCTCCGACACCGAGCGCGACGAGAACGGCAACGGGCATGGGCGTTCCGCCGTCGTGGATCAGCTTCGCGACGATCACCATGACGACAGCGACCGCGCTGCCCACCGACACGTCGATGCCGGCGGTGACGATGACCGCGGTCATGCCGATGCCGATCAACGCGATCGGCGCGACGTTGAACAGGATCGCGCCGAGGTTGCCCGCGGTGAAGAACGTGTCGGTGGTGAGCCCGAGCACCAGCCACAACACGGCGAGCACGCCGACGAGGGCGAGCTCCTGCCCCTCGATCGCTCGCGCGGCCGGGCGCCTCATGCGGCCTCCCCCGCCGCGGCCGCGAGGACGTCGGCCTGCCGCGCGCCGCGCCCGAACGCCGCGACGACCTTCCCGCGTCGAACGACGAGCACGCGGTCCGCGAGCCCGAGGACCTCGGGCAGGTCGCTGGACGCGACGACGATCGCGCTGCCGTTCTCGGCGAGCTCGGAGACGATGCGGTGGATCTCGTCCTTCGCGCCGACGTCGACGCCCTGGGTGGGTTCCTCGAGCAGGAGGACGCGGGGGCGCTTGACGAGCTGCCTCGCGATCAGCGTCTTCTGCTGGTTGCCGCCGGAGAGCGCCGCGACCCGAGTCTGTGGGCCTTTCGCGCGGATGGAGAGGCGGTCGATCAGGTCGCGCGCGACCATACGTTCGCGGGCTCGGTCCAGCCAGCCGGGGACCTTGGAGAGGAAGCCGAGGTGGGCGGTCGAGAGGTTGAACGCGATCGACTTCGGCGCGAAGACCCCTTGCACAGCACGGTTTCCGGGCACCATCGCGATGCCGGCGGCCGAGGCGTCGCGCGGCGTCCTGAGCCGAAGCGGCTGGCCGTCGACGTGGACGGCGCCGCGGTCGGCGGGGTCGACGCCGTACAAGGCTCGGGCGATGGCGCTCGCGCCGGAGCCGATGAGTCCGTACAGCGCGACGACCTCGCCCTCGCCGACGGACAGGTCGAAGGGCTCGAACTCGTCGACCCTGGTCAGCCCGCTCACCTGGAGGACCGGCGTTCCCGCGAACTGACGGGCCGGTCGGTCCGGCGCGAGGGCGAGCTCGTGTCCCACCATGAGCTCGGCGACCGCGCGGACCGTGAGCTCGCTGGTTGGCTTGGCGGCAACGACCTGCCCGTCGCGGAGAACGGTGACGCGGTCGCTGATCTGGGCCAGCTCGTCCAGCCGGTGGCTGATGTAGATGATGCCGACGCCGCCCGCGCGCAGGTTGCGGACGACGCCGAACAGCACCTCGATCTCGCGGTCGGTGAGGATCGCGGACGGCTCGTCCAGGATGAGGATTCTCGCGTCCTGGGCGAACGCCTTGCTGATCGAGACGAGCTGCTGTTCGGCAACGGGCAGGTCGGCGACGCGAACGTCGGCGATGCCGCTGTCGACGCCGAGCCGGTCCAGCAGCTCGACGACCCGCTTTCGCTGGGCTCTCCAGTCCACCGGGCCACCTTTGCGGCGGCGGAGCTCCCTGCCCAGGAAGACGTTCTCGGCGACCGTCAGTTCGCCGAACAGATGCGGCTCCTGGTAGACGGTCGCGATGCCCGCGTCGATCGCGGCCGCCGTGCTGGCGCTCGCGAGCGGGTCGCCGTCGAGCGTGATCGTGCCGGCGTCGGCTCGTTCGGCGCCGGACACGATCTTGATCAACGTGGACTTGCCGGCACCGTTCTCCCCCACGAGCGCGTGCACCTCGCCCGGCTGGACGTCGAAGTCGACGCCGCGCAGAGCGTGGACACCGCCGTACCGCTTGACGATGCCGCGCAGCTCCAGCATCAGTAGTTGAACTTGTCGGCGTTGTCCTTGGTGATCTGGAGCGGGTCGCCGAGCAGCAGCATCTTCTGGTCGGCGAACCACTTGGCGTCGGGGATGCCGTCGCTCACCTTGTTCGACTCGTCGAGCTGCTCGCCCTTCGCGAGCTTCTGCGCGGCCCAGGCGGTGAGGTAGCCGAGGTTCTCCACGTCCCACAGGACCGAGGTGCTGGAAGAGCCGTCTTCGAGGTAGCCCTTCATGCCCTGCGGCGTACCGAGGCCGACCGTGAAGACCGTGCCGATCTTGCCGGCCTCACGTACGGCCTTCGCCACGCCGGGCGCGGAGGTCGTGCACTGGCCGATGAAGCCGGTGAGGTCGGGGTGCGCGTTCATCAGGTCCTTGGCCATGGAGACGGCCTTGGGCTCGTCCTCGCCGGCGTAGACGGTGTCGACGAGCTGCATGTTCTTGTACTTCTCGGCGGCGACCTTCTTCTCGACCTCGATCCAGGAGTTCAGGTTGGCCGCGGTCTGGCCGCAGGAGACGATCGCGAACTTGCCCTTCTCCCCCATCGCCGTCGCGAGCGAGTCCATGATCGTCGTACCGATGCCGTCTGCCGTTGCCTGGTTGACGAAAACCTCACGTACGGAGTTGGGCGCGTCGGTGTCGGAGGTCATCACGTGGATGCCCTTGTCCTTGGCCTCTTGCAGAACCGGCGCCATCGAGTCGGGGTCGTTCGGGGCGACGACGAGCACGTCGACCTGCTGCTGGATGAGCGACTTGACGATCTCGGTCTGCGCGCCAGGGTCGGCGGTCGTACCGCCCTTCTGGATCCACTTCAGGCCGAGCTCCTTGGCGGCCTTCTGGCCGCCGGTGTTCATCGCCTGGAAGTACGGAACGCCTTCCAGCTTCGGAACGAACGCGACCGTGATCTGCTCGTCCCCGCTGGCTCCGCCTGTGGGTGTCTGGTCGCTGGTCTTCTTCGTACAGCCGGCGAAGGCTGTCACGAGGATGAGGACCGCGGCGAGTGCCAGCACCGGCTTGTTCGTGCGCATTGAGCCTCCCGTTTTGCTCATGATCGCCCGATGTCGCTGAGAGTACCGCTCGGCTCACCATCGGGAGCTGGCCGACAGCGGCCGTGATCGCTGTGTCGGTGCGGGAGAGGATGATCGGTGGCAGTCGTCGAAGCGAGGAGAAGTCAAGTGCCGTTGCGAGTGATCCACGTCGGGATGGGCGGATGGGGACAGGACTGGGAGGAGAACGCGATTCCTCCGGTCCGTGAGGTGGAACGGGTGGCGTGCGTGGACGCCTCCCCGGACGTTCTCGCGGCGGCGAAGAAGCGGCTCTCGCTACCGGACGCTCAGTGTTTTACGAGCCTGTCCGAGGCTCTGTCAGCAGTGTCGGCTGACGCCGTGGTGATCACGGCGCCGGTGGGGGCGCACGTTCCGTTGGCCGTGGAGGCGATGGAGGCGGGGCTCGACGTTCTGACCGAGAAGCCGTTCGCCACGTCGCTGGAGGAGGCGGTGTCGGCCGTCGCCCTCGCCGACAAGCTCGGGCGGACGTTGATGGTGTCGCAGAACTACCGCTTCTACCCCGGGCCGGTGACCGCGACGTCCTTGGTCTCCTCCGGCGCGGTGGGCGAGCTCGGGTCGGTGTTCATCGACTTCCGGAAGTGGGGCAACGACGCGGCGCCGGGGACGAACAAGCACTACGAGATCGTCCACCCGTTGCTGTTCGACATGTCGATCCACCACTTCGACCTGCTGCGCAAGGTGACCGGGCAGGAGCCGGTGTCGGTCTTCGCGAAGACGATGGACCCGCCGTGGAGCCGGTTCGTCGAGGAGGCATCGGCGGCGCTGGTGATCGAAATGTCGGGCGGGGTCGTGGCCTCGTACCGCGGCAGCTGGGTGAGCAACGGCGAGCCGACGCTGTGGGCCGGCGACTGGCGGCTGGACTGCGCCGAGGGCGAGATCTACTTCACCGGGCGGAACTCGATCGCGGGGTCTCCCGACGGTGACGCCGTGGAGGTGCGGCGGCGGGTCGGCGGCGTGGTGGAGAAGCCTGCCCTGACGAAGGTGCCGTACGTCGGCCGCTCCGGCTCGCTGGGCGAGTTCGCCCGCGCGATCGCCGCTGGGGTGGAGCCGGAGTCCTCCGGGCGGCAGAACCTGGGCAGCCTGGCCTTGATGGAGGCGGCTGCCCGGTCTGCTGCTTCGGGACAGGTCGAGGCGGTGAACGTTCCTTCTGTGTAGCTCGCTAGCCGCAACAGCCTTGCTGGGTTGCTGAAACATCCTCGAGGGCCAGGCCGGTGGTGAGGCCCTTGGGGGCGGCGAGGTTGGAGGAGCAGACGCCGGTCTGCGGGAGGTTGAGCTCGACGCTTCGGGCGGCCTCCCAGTCGCCCGCGAGCGCGGCGACGACCGAGCGGGCCTGCTCGTAGCCGGTGGCGAGCAGGAACGTGGGCGCCCGGCCGTACGCCTTCGCGCCGATCGCGTAGTAGCCCTGCTCAGGGTGGGCGAGCTCGTCGACGCCGTGCGGTGGAACGGTGCCGCAGGAGTGCACGTTCGGGTCGATCAGCGGCGCCAGCGCGCGGGTGGAGCCGAGGATCGGGTCCAGGTCGAGGCGCAGCTCGGCGACGAGGTCGTGGTCGGGGCGGAAGCCGGTGGAGTTGACGATCACGTCCGCATCGACGCGGCGGTCGCCGTCGACGAGCGCTCCGTTCTCGATGGCCTCGGTGCGGAAGCCAGAGACCAGCTCGACTCGTCCGGACTGGACGAGCTGCCTGAGCTTGGCGCCCAGGGCGCCGCGAGCGGGCAGCTCGTCGCCTGCGCCGCCGCCGTAGCTGCGTTCCTGGCTGGTGCCGCGAACGACCCAGGCGATCCGCGTTCCCTCTTCCTGGTCGGCCAGCGCGCCGAGCTCGATGACGGTGGTCGCGGCGGAGTGGCCGGCACCGACGACAGCGGTGCGCTGGTGCGCGAACGTCTCGCGGTCGGCGCCGAGGACGTCGGGCAGCGCTCGGTGGATCGGCGTTGTCTGCTCACCGCGGGCCGGGATGCCGGATCCGCCGAGCACGTTGGGCTTCCGCCAGGTGCCGGAGGCGTCGAGGACGGCGCTGCCTCTGAGCTCCTGGCCGTCCTGGAGCCTGACGAGGAACGGGGCGTTCTCGCGGCCCTGCGTGCGTACCCGGTCATAGCCTTCGCGCGTCACCGCGACGACCTCGGCTTCGTACCGGATCCTGTCGGTGAGCTCGGGGGTCTTGGCCAGCGGGGCGAGGTAGGCGTCGATGAGCTCGCCGCCGGTGGGGAGGTCGTCGAGCTCGGGCTGCTGCCAGCCGGCGCGTTCGAGCAGGCGCTGTGCGGCTGGGTCGAGGTCGTACCGCCAGGGGCTGAACAGCCGGACGTGGCGCCAGTCCTCGATCGCGGCGGCTACCGACGAACCTGCTTCCAGGACGAGGAAATCCAGGCCGCGCTCGGCGAGCTGCGCCGCGGCGGCGAGGCCTATGGGGCCGGCACCGATGACGATGACGGGGTGGTGGTGGGTGGGCTCGCTCATGCGTGCCACCTTGCCTCTTGATTCGATGACTGTCAATATAGACGCATGTCGAAACAGTGCTGCACGCCGATGACGTCGTCGCCGCTCTCCTCTTCGGACGCGACGGACGCCGCCGCGGCGTTCAAGGCGCTCGGCGACCCCGTCCGCCTGCGGCTGATGTCGGTGATCGCCTCAGCCGGCGGCGAGATCTGCGTGTGCGAGCTGACTCCCCTGTTCGACGTCAGCGGGCCCACGGTGTCCCACCACCTCCGCGTACTCCGCTCTGCCGGCCTCATCGAATGCGAACGCCGAGGAACGTGGGTCTACTACTGGCCGCTGCCCGACCGCCTCCGCCAGATCTCCACCCTGCTGTCCGTCCCGGAGTCGGCGATGGCCGAATAGCCAGGCATGCGAAAGGGCGGCCACGTACGCCGTGACCGCCCTTTCGATGAGTCGGTGCTACTTGATCTCGAGGTGGTCCTTGCCCGGGAACTCGGGCTGGGGGTACGAGGTCTCCTTGCCGTACCAGAAAGCCGTCGAGGCGATGTCGTCCTGCAGGGGCAGGTAGCGACCGTCGTTGCGCCAGCCCAACGCCTGGATCGTCACCTTGAGGTCCGACCCGAAGCGGATCGGGTCGAGCACGTGCCAGCGGTACATGCCGAAACGCTGCTGGCTCTGGTACAGACCGTCCGGGCGCAGGACCTGGTGCAGGCCCAGGAACGGCGTCGAGAACTCCGTGTAACCGTTGCCCGGAACGTCGAAGTTCCACGCGCCGCCGAAGTAGTCCTCGGTGCCCGTTCCACAGATGGTCGGGAACTCGTCGTCACCGTCGAGGAAGTACTTGATCTCGCCCTCGCCCCACCAGCCGGAGCTGTTCACACCCCACGCGAGGTACGTGCCCACGTAGTGCCCCGAGCCCGACACGCCGTCGAGGATCGTGTGAACGTCCTTGTACTGCAGCTGATTCGACCGCCGCCACTGGGCGTGGAAGTACGCGACGTCCTCAGTCGACGAAGCTCCCTCGGAGAGCGCGTAGTCGACCTGGAAGTACACGGTCATCTGGTCGTCGCTGAGGTTCTCCAGCGTGATCCGGGCACCGGACTTGAACGGCATCGGCCAGTAGCAGTTGAAACCGCCGTGCGGGTTGACCGCCACCGGCAGCGAGCTCAGCTGCGCGAACTTGCCCCAGCCCTGGCCGAAGAAGTCGCCCACCGGCACCTCGACGGCCGGCGAGGTGTCGCCGTCCCAGTAGAAGCGCAAGACCAGCTTGCGCCAGTTGTTCGTGTGCGTCGTCAGCCAGATGTGCTGGATCCCACCGGCACCCTGGATGTCCGCCAGCGTGGCGACCTCGCCGGACTCGATGTGGATCGACGGGGAGACCTTCCACCCCAGTCCGAGGTCGCGCGCCGCCTTCGCGCCCGTTCCCTCCGTGGCCGCGCCACCCTTGCCCTTCTCGCCGGTGGGATTCTCCGCACTGATAGAACGGGTGACCGACGACGACAGCCGCCACAGGTCGCCCAGTCCACTGTTGAAGCCAGCAAAGCCGTTCACGCCGCTACCTCTCCGTACAAACGAGCAGATGTCAGCGACGAACGTACCGAAGTGAAGTCGGGAAACCTGGGAGCGCTACCAGTTGTCCTGGAACGGCCTCAACGGACGGCGGCGGCCACGGGCTCGCGGGCGACCACCGGGTCCAGATCGCTCCGGAGCCGCCGCAGCCGCTCGGTGAGCTCGGAGACATCCGTCTCGGACCAGCCGTCGAGCGCGTGCGAGAAGCGGTCGGCGACGCTCGCCTTGACCGACTCCAGCTCCAGCTGCCCGCTCGGCGTGAGGTCGACGAGGTGGGCGCGCCGGTCCTCCGGATCGGCCTTGCGGGCCACGAAACCGGACGCCTCGAGCTGCGCGAGCTGCCGGCTCGTGACCGAGATGTCGACATGTAACAGGTCGGCGAGTGCCCCGACGCGGATGCCGCCGGTGCGCTCGAGCACGCTGAGCAAGGCCAGCGCCGACATCGGGCAGGTCGCGGCGGCGAAGCGTACGAGATCCTTGCGGATGATCGCGACGTCCTGCAGGGCTCGCATGAGGCCCTCGATCAGCACCCGTTCCATGGGTTCCACCAATCGTTGCTTAAAGCAACGATAACGTAACGTGCCCGTTACCGGCAAGCTGCGTCAGAACTGCAACTCGTTGAACTGGTGGAGTAGCCGGCCGAGATCGTCGACGTCCTCGCGCGGCCAGGTGTTGAGAATCCGGCGGAACCGTTCGCGCCGAGCCTCCTGTGTCGCGGTGAGGCGAGCGAGTCCCTCTTCGGTCAGGCGCAGCGTGACAGCCCGGCGATCGGCCTCGTCGCCGCTGCGTTCGACGAAGCCGAGGCTCTCCAGCAGTCGTACCTGCCGGCTGAGCGTGGGCTTGCCGATGCCGAAGAACGCGGCGAGATCGGTCAGCCGCGACCCGCCGGTCTGCTGCAGTTGCAGGAGGAGTCCGTACGCGGCCGCGCCGACGTCGGGATGCAGCTGGCGGGCGATCGTTCCGGACATCGAGCGCGACCGGCGGAACAGCACCGCGAACTCCCGTTCGACGGCCTTGACGGGATCGTCCTTGGTCATCCCGGTCACCTCCCTCTCGCCTCGCCCAGGTATGAGGCGACAACTGTAGGTGGCCGGTCTGTGCGGTGGTGCGTCAGTACGGGGAGTCGTCCTCGCGGAAGTGCTCCGGGCAGTAGAACGCGCCTGTTTGTTGGTCCCAGACCCAACCCTTGTGGTCGGTCAGGAACACGCGAACCTGCCTTGCGGAGCCGACCCAAAGTCCATGTTTGGCGGGCTGAAAGACCATCGTGCCGTGACACTCGTCGCAGGTGACCATGGTGAAGTACCCAATGACTTCATCGCCCCTGATCCGGATCATCGAGGTGGCCGGTCCCTCCGCTTTAGAACGAGCCCATCCGGTGAAGTCGCCGACTGTACTCCCGTCCCGTTCGGGATAGTCACCGGGTGTGGGGCGCGCTCGCGAGGCATGACGGCGCGACAATGAGGTAATTTCGCGGGGCGATGGAAGGAGCGGGCTGATGACCGATGAGCCAGAGCTCGACCTCGAGACGCCGGAGAACGACGCGTACGAGCAGCGCCAACCCGTGCTCGACGAGGACGACGAACGCCCGGCGCCGGACCCCAACCTGACCGACGAGCTCGACCAGGCGAACGAGGCTGACGTCCTCGAGCAACACACGGCGGTGCGCGGGGACGACGACTACGACTCCTAGCCACCGTCCAGCCGTTGCAGTGCTGACCTGAGGAAGCCGTCACGTCGCGGCGTGAGTTTGCCCATGTCAGCTGGACTCTGGGGCGCTGCGATCGCATCCCAATAGGCGAGCATCGGAAGCTCCTCGCCTAGGTCCACGCCCAGCAGCCGCGGCGCGGGGATGCCTCACTGCTCGAGGAGCGGAAGGACCGTCTGCTCCGCGGTCACGCCGGCTTCCCAGCTGGGATGGCGACGTCTCGTGAGCTGAGCGGGAAGGCACTCCGTAGGTGAAGCATCGTGGTCGCCTTACCCGGCCAGTGGCCCCTCTACCTGGCGTCCACCCCACGTAAAGCGGCAAATGACCATGTAGACATGATCATTGGACCCAGGGCGGGCCGGACCGGGCGAACCAACCGCCGGACGAAAGATCGAGGCTGGTCGAGGCCGGGCTGGGGCCGGCTAGCTGGAGCTGGCGGCTTCCATGGCGCGGCGGAGGCGCTTGTCGGAGATGGGTTGGCGGGCGCGGAGGTGTTGGGCGAAGAAGCTGACCCGGAGCTCTTCGAGCATCCAGCGGACCGCTCGTACGGCCTCGGTCGTGCGGCGGGACTCGGGCAGGGAGGCGAGCCAGGTGCGGTGTTCGGCTTCGATGGCCTGGATATCGTCCGTCCACTGCCGGTCGCGGTACGGGTTCTCCGGCAGCTTCGTCAACCGGTACGCCACCGCTCGGAGGTAGCGCTCGACGTCGGGGAGGCGGGCCCAGCCCGTTGCGGTCACGAAGCCGGGATACACCAGCCCTGTCAACTGCGCCTTGACGTCGGCCACCGACACTGACAGGGACGCCGGGAGGGCGTCGAGGGCCACCGTCACCTCGTGGGCGAGCGACAGGATCGCTCCCACCTTCTGCACCGTGTCCAATGACAGGTCGTGCAGCGACGAGCGCACGGCGTCGAAGAGCGCACGGAAGCCCGCCTCGTCCCACGCCGGTCCCCCCGCGTCCGCCACCAGCTTGTCCACCGCGCACGCCACGCTGTCGTCGAACAGGTCCCCCGACGACCCCCGCCAGTGGGTCGACAGCGCCAGCTTGGTGCGGTTCGACAACTGCCCCAGCACGTACCGCACCGGCGAGCCGACGTTCAACAGCAGCAGGCGGCGCGTTCCCGCCCACATCGACGCGGCCTGGGCCTCCGGAGTGTCGAGGAGCCGTACGCCCACCGACGAGCCCTCGTCCACCAGGGCCGGGTACGCCCGCACTTCCAGCCCGCCGCGCCGCGTCGAGAACTCTCGCTGCAGGGTTCCGAACGTCCACGTGCGCTGCCCCGAAACTTCCAGTCCGGAAGCCGCCGAGGAGATCACCTCACGCAACGACCCGCGCAGCTTCTTCTTCAGCACGTCGAGGTCCTTGCCCGTCGCGAGTTCTCGACCCTTCTCGTCCAGCACCCGGAACGTCACCTTCAGGTGGTCCGGAACCTTCGCCAGGTCCCAGTCCTCCCGCGTCACCCGCACGCCGCTCATCCGCAGCAGCTCGCGCTCCAGGGACTCCAGCAAAGAGGCCGACCCGTCCAGCCGCGGCAGCACCTCGCGCGCGTAGTTCGGCGCCGGAACGAAGTTGCGCCGCAGCGACTTCGGCAGCGAACGGATCAGCTCCGTCACCAGCTCCAGCCGCATCCCCGGCACATGCCACTCGAACCCGTCCTCCGACACCTGGTTCAGCACCGACAGTGGCACGTCGACGGTCACCCCGTCAGCCAACGCGCCCGGCTCGAACTGGTACGTCAACGGCAACTCGATGCCGTCGGAGTGCCACTCGCGCGGATACTCCTCCTCCGACACGACGCCGGCGCCCTCGTTCACCAGCATCGCCTTGGAGAAGCTCAGCAGATCCGGCGACTCGCGCCGCGCCTTCTTCCACCACGAGTCGAAGTGCGCCGCCGACACGACATCGGGCCCCACCCGCGAGTCGTAGAACGCGAACAGCGTCTCCTCGTCGACGAGAATGTCCCGCCGCCGCACGCGATTCTCCAGCTCCGAGACCTCCTCCAGCAGCTCCCGGTTCTCCGCGAAGAATGAGTGATGTGTCACCCAATCGCCCTCGACCAGCGCGTGCCTGATGAACAGCTCCCGCGACAGCACCGGGTCGATCCGGCCGTACTGCACGAGCCGCGACGACACGATCGGAACGCCGTACAGCGTGACCTTCTCGTACGCCATCACCGCACCGCGCGACTTCGACCAGTGCGGCTCGGAGTACGAACGCCTGATCAGATGTGGGGCGATCGGCTCGACCCATTCCGGCTCGATCTTGGCCACGATCCGCGCCCACAGCCGCGACGTCTCGACCAGCTCCGCCGCCATCACCCACTTCGGCGACTTCTTGAACAGCGAGGAACCGGGGAAGATCGCGAACCGCGCACCTCGCGCACCGACGTACTCGAACGACGTCCGTCGCCTGCCTCGAGTCGCGGGATCGCCCTTCTCCTCCTCGTCCTTCACGCCGATGTGCGACAAAAGCCCAGCCAGCAAGGACAAAACGACCTTCTGCGGATCGGCAGGCTCGGAGTTCACCGTCACGTCCAGCTGCTTCGTCAGCTGCCGCAGCTGGCTCTCGATGTCCTGCCACTCCCGCACCCGCAGGTAGTTGAGGAACTCGGCGCGACACAACTTCCGGAATTGGTTCGACGAAAGTTCTCGCTGCTTCTCCTGCAAGTACCGCCACAGATTCAGGTACGTCGAGAAGTCCGACTCCTTGTCCGCGAAGCGCGCGTGCGCCTGCGAGGCCGCCTCCTGCTTCTCGACCGGCCGTTCGCGCGGGTCCTGGATCGACAGCGCCGACGCGATCACCATGACCTCGCGCACGCAGTCGTTCTCGCCGGCCGCCAGCACCATCCGCGCGAGCCGCGGGTCCAGCGGAAGTTGCGCCAGCCGCCGACCGAGCTTGGTCAGGCGACCGTCGACCAGTGCCCCGAGCTCGTTGAGCAGATCCATGCCGTCCCGGATGTTTCGGCGATCGGGAGGCTCGACGAACGGAAAGGCGCCGATATCTCCCAGCCCGGCAGCGTTCATCTGCAGGATGACCGACGCGAGGTTCGTCCGCAGGATCTCCGGCTCGGTGAACTCCGGCCGCCCGAGGAAGTCCTCCTCGGCGTACAACCGGATGCAGATCCCGTCCGACGTCCGACCGCAACGCCCCATGCGCTGGTTCGCCGAGGCCTGCGAGACCGGCTCGATCGGCAGCCGCTGGACCTTCAACCGCGCGCTGTAGCGGGAGATCCGCGCCGTTCCCGGGTCGATCACGTACTTGATTCCCGGAACAGTCAGCGAAGTTTCCGCAACATTCGTCGCCAGCACGATCCGTCTACCGGGATGTGACTGAAACACTCGGAGCTGCTCGGCATGAGACAGCCGCGCGTACAAGGGCAGAACCTCGGTCTGCCGCAGGTTCTGCCGCTGCAACGCGTCAGCCGTGTCCCGGATCTCTCGCTCCCCCGACAGGAACACGAGGATGTCCCCCGGCGGTTCCAACACCAGTTCGTCGACCGCGTCGCAGATCGCCTGAAGCTGGTCCCGGTCGGCGTCGTCAGCCTCCTCGACCACCGGCCGATACCGCACCTCGACCGGGTATGTCCGCCCCGACACCTCGAGGATCGGCGCGTTCTCGAAGTGCCGCGAGAACCGCTCCGGATCGATCGTCGCCGACGTGATGATCACCTTGAGCTCGGGCCGGCGCGGCAGCAGCTGCTTCAGATACCCGAGGATGAAGTCGATGTTCAGGCTGCGCTCGTGCGCCTCGTCGATGATCAGCGTGTCGTACTGCCGCAGGTCCCGGTCCCGCTGGATCTCCGCGAGCAGGATGCCGTCGGTCATCAGCTTCACCAGGGTCGAGTCGCTGGACCGGTCGGTGAACCGCACCTTGAAGCCGACGACCTCGCCGACCGACGTCGACAGTTCCTCCGCGACCCGGTCGGCGACCGTACGGGCCGCCAGCCGCCGCGGCTGCGTGTGCCCGATCGTGCCCTCGATGCCGCGGCCGAGCTCGAGACAGATCTTCGGAAGTTGCGTGGTCTTACCGGAACCCGTCTCCCCCGCGACGATCACGACCTGGTGGTCCCGGATCGCTTCGGCGATCTCGTCCTTGTGCTGGCTGATCGGCAGCTCGGGCGGGTACGTGATCGCGGGTACGGCAGCCCGCCGCTGCTCCAAGCGCGCGGAGTCCACCCGGACGGGGCGGCCACCACGACGGGAACGGCGGGAACGAGAAGGCCGCGACGACGTCTCCATGACGTTGGCAAGGATAGGCAACCACGCCTCGAGGCGCCCACTTCATTACGCCAGGACGGCGGCGCCCGCCCGTTCCACCAGCGCGCGGGCGAGCTGGACCTTGTACGCGGACTGCTCCAACGGTGTAGCGCCGTCCAGCGCGTCGACCGACGAGATGGCCCACGGCACCGGCGCCACGCCAGCCAGCCCGTACCGCACCTCGGAGCCGAACCGCGCCGCAGCGACGCCCACCAGGGCGAACGCGTACCGCGCCCGGTCCATCGCCTTGAGGTACACGCTCGCGTCCGGCAGCGGCACCGAAAGTTCCAAGATCAGCTCGCCACCTTCGAGCGTGGTGAGCGCGCGGTCGTCGTCGGTCGGAAGCCGGTACAGGTCGGCCAGCGGGAACGTCCGCCGGTCTGTCCGCACCGTGGCCCCCAGCGCCAGCAACGCCGCCGCCGGGTCCGACGGGTGCGCCGAGGCACAGCGGTCGTTCCCCACGATCGCGTGCTCCCCGCCCTGACCCTCCCGAGCCAGACAGGTCGAGCCGCCCTGCAGCCAGCAGCCGTACGACAGCCGCCAGTACCAGCACCGCGTCGCCTGCAGCAGGTTGCCGCCGATCGTCGCCATGTTCCGCAGCTGCGGCGACGCGGACAGCCGGCACGCCTCCCGCAACGCTTCCGGTACCGACTCCGAAAGTTCCAGCTCCCCGAGCACGGTCGCCGCCCCGATCGTCACCGCGCCGTCAGCCACGACGATGCCGCGTGGAACGAGAGCGCTGATGTCGACGAGAGTTTCGGCGTGCAACAGCCCGTCGCGCACCAGCGGCACCACCTCGGTGCCGCCGGCCAGCGCGACCGCGCCGTTGCCTAGACCCGCCGAGGCGAGGTCGGTGAGGTCAGACGGCCGCAGCAGTTCCATGCCGCTCCTTCGCCGCCGCGTCCTCGTTCACCTTGCGCAAGGCCGCCAGCATCGTCGCCCGGTCGATCGGCAGTTCGCGTACGTCCGCGCCCGTCGCGTCGCGGATCGCGTTCGCTATCGCCGCCGCGACCGGAATGATCGGCGGCTCGCCGAGACCTTTCGCGCCCAGGTTGGTGAGGTTCGGGTCCGGAACATCCACCAGCTCGGCCACGATTTCCGGAACATCGGCGATCGTCGGCATCCGGTACGCGTCGAGTGTCCGCGTCAGCACGGTCCCGGTCGCCGCGTCGAGCACCTGACGTTCGGACAACGTGCCGCCAACGCCCTGGATGATCCCGCCCTCGATCTGCGACGACGCGCCGAGCGGGTTGATCACCCGGCCCACGTCGTGGATCGAGTACACCTTGTCCACCACGACCTGTCCGGTCTCGACGTCGACCGCGACCTCGACGACCTGGACACCGAAGGTGTGCACACCCATCCCCGCCGGGTTCGGCCCGCGGGCACCCTTGCCGAGAATTTGCGCGTTGCCGAGCAGGCTCAGCAGATCCGACAGCGGCCACGACTCGCCGTCGGTGGCGACGATCCGGCCGCCGGCAAGCCGCAAGGCCTCTGGCGTCCGCTCGTACCGCTGCGCCGCGATCTCGAGGATCTGTCGGGCCGCGTCGGCAGCGGCCGCACGAACCGCGGGACCCATCGATGGCGTGGTCGACGAACCTGCCGCGGCAACCGCGAACGGCCCGCGCGAGGTGTCGCCGAGCGACGTGTCGACCCGGTCGAGAGGCAGTCCGAGCTCCTCCGCGGCGATCTGCGCCATGACGGTCCTGCTACCGGTGCCGATGTCCTGCATGCCAGTGACGACCTGGGCCCGCCCGTCGGAGCCGATGCGGAGCCACGCGTACGCGGGCGGCCCGCCACCACCGCCCCAGATCTGGCTCGCCATCCCCACGCCGCGCTTCCACGGACCCTTGCTACTGGCCTTGACCGTCTCGCGCCGCGCCCAGTGCGTCTCGGCGCGGCGGTAGCACTCGAGCAGGTTTTTCGACGAGTACACCCGTCCAGCGGCGGGGTCGCTGTCGGTGTGGTTGCGCCGCCGCAGCTCGAGCGGGTCGATACCCAGCCGGGCAGCGAGCTCGTCAACGAGGCATTCCATGCCGAACGTTCCCTCGACGAAGCCCGGCGCGCGGAACGACTCCATAGGTGGGGTGTTGAGCCGCGTCGGGTACTCGACGGTGCGGACGTTCGGGCAGGCGTACAGCGTCTGCATCGGGCCGGCGGTGCTGGCGTGCCAGCCGCTCCACCCGATGCAGGCGATGTAGTCACCCTGCAACGCGGTGATCGTGCCGTCGAAGCGCGCACCGATCTTGAGCCGCTGGATGGTCGGGTTGCGGTTGCCGGAGGCGGTGGCCTCCTCGCGCCGGGTCAGCGCGCAGCGCACCGGACGCCCGGTACGGCGAGCCAGCTCGGCGGCGACGTAGGTGTAGTGGTGCGCGTTGTTCTTCGCGCCGAACCCGCCGCCCATGTACTCGCAGACGACGCGGACGTCGTCGCGTTCCATGCCCAACGTGCGCGCGACCTCGTTGCGTACACCCCAGATGTCCTGCGTGGAGATGTAGACGGTGAGCTGCGGGCCCTCCCAGACGCAGACCGCCTGGTGCGTCTCGAGCGCGTTGTGCACGACCGACTGGGTGCGGTACTCCGCCTCGATCACCACGTCCGCGTCGGCCAGCGCCTGGTCGACGTCGCCGCGTTCGTGCGTACGGGGCTCCTGCAGCAGCTGCCCACGACGTACGGCCTCGTCCGGATCGAGCAGCGGCTCGAGCACCTCCCACTCGACGTCGATCAGCTCCAGCGCCGCCTGCGCCTCAGCGAGCGAGTCCGCGGCGACGGCCGCGACCGGCGCGCCGTGGTAGCCCGCGAGCTCGTCGAGCTGAGCAGCCTCGCCCGGCCCGAGAGCGCCACGGACGCCGGGTGCCGAGAGCGCGCGGGACAGGTCGATGCGACGGACGCGTGCGTGCGCGTACGGCGACCGCAGCACCGCGGCCTGCAGCAGGCCGGCTGGGCGGAGGTCGCCGATGTAGCGGGCCTCGCCGCGGGCTCGGGCCGGGCCGGACTTGCGCGGGGCGGGCTGGCCGACGACGGAGAGCGGTCCGCCGGGCCACTGGTCGAGCGCGTCCTCCTCGACGACGAGCCAGATGGTCTCGTACCTGCCCTCGACCTCACGTTCGGTCTTGATCAGTCGCGCCATCTGGTGATCGCCTCCTCGATCTTCGGGTACGCGCCGCACCGGCAGATGTTGCCGGCCATCGCGTGCCGGATCTCCTCGCGGCTGGGCTCGGGCTTCTCGGCGACGAGTGCGGCCGCCGACACGATCTGCCCCGGTGTGCAGAAGCCGCACTGCAGGGCGTCGGCGGTGACGAACGCGTTGACGAGCGGATGGTCGCGAAGCCCCTCGATCGTGGTGATCTCGGCGCCGTCGAACTGATGAACGAGCGAGATGCAGGACAGCCGGGGCTTGCCGTCCGCGAGCACCGTGCAGGCTCCGCAGTGGCCTTCGCCGCAAGCGACCTTCGTCCCGGTCAGCCCGAGGTCGTCGCGCAGCACCTCGGCGAGCGTGCGCCCGATGGGCGCCCGCACGTCGACGCGCTGTCCGTTGATCCCGAGACGGACGGCTTCGGTCATCGATCACCTCTCGTGGGGAAGCGCATTCCCGAGGCCCCCGACCGCGCGCTCATGTCGGGTGCAGCCTATCCCGCAGTATGCCAACGTGCCGCCAGGTCGCCGGAGAGAACGCCGGGCGTCGAAACCGTCGGAATCCTCGCATTGCCGACGCACCAGGCCCACGTGGCCGGATTACGCCAGTGGCGGTAATGCGCCGCGCGACGATCTGGTCGGACCCACCTCGGATCCCTACTGTCAAAACGTGATTCGCCGCGTCACGGCCCTCGTTGCCCCTGCCCTGTTGGCAACGGCACTCGCCGTCCCCACGACCGCTTCAGCAGCGCCGCCCGTCACGGCCGAGCAGGCCGCACCGGCTCAGGCGAGGCAGGTGACGCTGCTCACCGGCGACCGGATCGCCTACCAGCGCGGGCCGGACGGCAGGGAGCGCGTCACGATCCAGCCGGCGCTTCGCGCGACCGGCCTCGCGCCGACGTTCGAGAGCCGGAGCGACGAGACGGGCTACTACGTCGTGCCCTCCGACGCCGCCGACGACGTCCGCGCCGACCGGCTCGACCAGGAGCTGTTCGACGTCCGCGAGCTCGCGAAGCTCCGGCCCGGCCCCACACCCGTGATCGTGACGTACGACGGCAAGCAAGCGCTCGCCAGGAACGCCGAGGCGCTGCCCGCGAGCACCGTCACCGCCGTCCTCCCCACCGTCTCCAGCGCCGCGATCAGCATCGACGACGCGACGGCGTTCTGGAACGCGTTCGCCCCCGAACGGCAGCGCAAGATCTGGTTCGACGCGCCCGTCCGCGCGAGCCTCGCCGAGAGCGTGCCGCAGGTCGGAGCACCAACGGTCTGGCAGGCCGGCTACGACGGCACCGGTGTGACGGTCGCCGTCCTCGACACCGGCATCGACCCGACCCACCCCGACCTCGCCGGCAAGATCGCGGCGAGCCAGAACTTCACCCCCGAGCCCAACGCCACCGACGGCAACGGCCACGGCACGCATGTCGCCGCCACCGCCGCGGGCCGGAAGGGTGTCGCGCCCGGCGCGGAGCTCGTCGTCGGCAAGGTCCTCAACAGCAACGGCTCCGGCGCGACCTCGTGGATCCTCGAAGGCATGGACTGGGCCGTCCGGTCCGGCGCGAGCGTGGTCAACATGAGCCTCGGCGGCGGGTTCTCCGACGGCACCGACCTGATGAGCGAGGCCGTGAACCGCCTCACCGCCGAGACCGGCGTGCTGTTCGTCCTCACCGCGGGCAATGCCGGACCCGGAGACTCCACGATCACCTCACCCGGCGCGGCGACGTCCGGCCTCACGGTCGGCGCGGTCGACAAGCAGGACCGGATCGCGAGCTTCTCCTCCCGCGGTCCGCGCCGCGGCGACGGCGCGGTGAAGCCGGAGATCACCGCACCCGGCGTCGGCATCGTCGCGGCACGCGCCGCCGGCACCGACCTCGGCGACCCGGTGGACGAGCACTACACGTCGCTGAACGGTACGTCGATGGCCGCGCCGCACGTCGCCGGTGCCGCCGCGCTGCTCGCGCAGGCGCACCCGACCTGGCGCGCGACCCAGCTGAAGTCCGCGCTCGTCGGGAGCGCGCATCCGATCGACACGACCGGCTTCGCCCAGGGCGCGGGCCGGCTCGACGTCGCCCGCGCGTATGCCCAGAACGTCGCCGCCGACCCCGCGTCGCTCGGCTTCGGTGCGTTCTCCTGGCCGCAGTCCGACGATGACCCGGTCACGCGCACCGTCACGTACCGCAACGACAAGCCAGCACCGATGACGCTCCAGCTGAACGTCGGCGCGAAGAACCTCGTCGGCGAGCCGGCACCCGCGAACGCGCTCACGCTGTCCGCCACCGAGGTCACTGTTCCGGCGAACGGCTCCGCTGCCGTCACCGTCACGCTCGATCCGCGGGTCGGCGACACCGGCGCGTTCGCCGGGCAGCTCGTCGCGATCGGCGGCGACACGGTCGTCCGAACGCCGCTCGGCTACTACAAGGCGGTGAAGTCGCAGCGGCTCACCGTCCGGCTCACGGGCTCCGCCGGGCAACCGGCCGGCGGCAGTCTCGAGGCCGTCCGCATCGACAGCGCCGCTCCGACGAAGGACCCGTTCGTCGACACGATCTTCTCCTTCTACCCGGAGGACGGCGTCGCGACGATCGACCTGCCGGTCGGCGTGTACGACGTCCACGCGAAGCTCTACGAGCGGAACTTCACCCGTGACCACGTCACTCTCGGGATCGAGTCCGCGGTCGACCTCACGTCTACCGACGCCGCGCTGACGTTCGACGCGCGCGACGGCGTTCTGCAGCAGCCGAAGACCCGGGAGACCACGCAGCCGTTCGCGTCGTCGATCGGCTTCGTCTGGAAGCTCGCCGAGCGCGTCGCGTACGTCAACACGTTCACGGCCGCGCACGCTCCCGACACCGAGCTGCGCGCGATCCCCCAACGCAGCAAGCCGGATCCAGGCCGCTTCACGTTCGAGTCGCACTGGACGCTCGCGCCACCGATGGTGACGATGCAGGTCGCGGGCGGTCGCGTCCCGCCGATGTACCCGGTCTACTACGTCGTGCCGGACGCCGTGGAACGGTTGGACGGCGACTTCCGCATGCCACTGGTCGACGCCGGCGTGGGCGAGGCCGCGAGCTTCGCGGGGGCTGCCGGCAAGCTCGCGCTCGTGAGCCTTCCGGTGCCGGAGAAGGACCCGTACGGCTACCTGTTCGCCCAAGCGGAGAAGGCGATTCGCAACGGCAAGGCCGCCGGCGTGAAGGCCGTGCTGTTCGCGCTCGAGCTGCCGGGAGCGATCACGTTCCAACCCGTTCCCGTCCAGGGCGTCCGGCTGCCGGTCCTCTCGCTCCGGTATGCGGAGGGAGCGCGACTGCGCGAGCTGCTCGGGGCCGGACCGGTCCAGCTCGACGTACGTGCCAAGCCGACGTTGACGTCCACGATGCACCTGCATTACGACCACCCGACCGGCATCCCGTCGACGCCACCTGCCCTTGTGCACCAGGCGAATCTGGCCGCGGTGCCGCTGTCCCTGCACGGCGACACGAGCAGCCAGCTCAACCAGCTCGCGTTCTTCGCGCACAGCGAGCTGCCGACCGGATCGCTCACGCCGGTGGGCGTGTGGGGACCGCAGGAGCACACCGCGTACATCGGCCCGACGAGTGACCGCCTCGCCTGGAGCGGGTCCATGAACCACTACGCACCGGACGGGTCCTGGATCCAGGCGATGGGATCGGACGGGACGTACGAACGGCGCGGCAGGACGCCGGCGGACCACTGGTTCGCCGGGCCGCTCGTGCCCGGCTCGTTCGACGTGCCTGCCGGCGAGCTGGGGCCGGCGTGGCCCGCACTGTGCGCGTTCTGCCGCGAGGGCGACCGGTTCCTCCCGACTGGCTTGGACGTCGACGCCGAGCCGCACCACTGGACACACACGCAGACCTGGCTGCACGAGGTGCATCTGTTCGCGGGCGAGGAGGAGCTCCCGCTCAAGGCGCTCTCGGAGGACTACTACGGCATCGGCTACTACCTGCTGCCGCCGCAGCCGGCGACGTACCGCCTGACCGACCGTTACGCCGACCCGCGCGGCGGCGGTCGCGAGGTGCGGACGAGCTGGACGTTCCACTCGGCCGGGAAGACCGCGCCCGGCTCGATCCCGCAGGGCTCCATGTGCGTGATGGGAAGGCTGGAGCCCACTGCCAGCTGCCGGTACGAGCCGTTGCTCAACGTGCGCTACCGGCTGGCGACCGCCCTGGACAACTCGATCGAGAGCGGGCGCACGCAGCGGCTCGAGGTGACCGTGCGCCACCACTCGCAGGCGGGCAGCGCTCCTCTGGCAGCGGCCGCGGTCTCCGTGTCGTACGACGACGGCGCCACCTGGCAGTCCGTCCGGGCCCGCGCGGGCGGCAACGGCACGTACCTCGTCGAGCTGCGGCCGAACGCGCCCGGGCAGCTCTCGCTCCGGGTCACGGCACGCGACACCGCCGGCAACGACGTCGACCAGCAGGTGATCCGCGCGTATCCGATTCGATGAGGGCACTATGCTCGTCCCGTGTTGCAAAGGAGTCGCAACTACGGACCGCCTGCAGCTCGACCGGTTCAGGTCGAGGTGTACGCGTTCCGTGGCGTGCCCGGACTCGCGTACCGGCGGGTCGCGGGGCACCTCGGCGCGGGCGAGACGCCCGACCTCGCCGTGGCGCGACTCGTCGGCCTGCACGACGGCGACGCGCTGGTCCACTCGACCAGCTGGCGGCCGATGCCGGACGGGACGATCGTGCTGACGTACGCCGTCGCGCCGGAACCGCGGCCGGCCGAAACGGCAACCCCGCTGGAGGATCTGACCCTCGCGAGCGGCGACGAGCCGAGCCGGCCGACGCCGCCCGAGGTGACGAACGACCAGGTCGCGGCGCACGCGGTCCGGCACCTCGGCTTCCTGCTGGACACCGATCCGTCCGCCCGCGCGGCCCTCGAGCGCGACCCTGCGCTGACCGCGTTGCTCGCCGACCTTCCGCCCGCGCTCGCCGGCAAGCTCGCGACATCGAGTGCGTGACGCGCCCCCTGCGCTCGGTCTACCTTCCATAGCGAGAGGGATCGAGCGCTAGGGAGCTTTAGTGGGGCTGCTCGCGTTGATGGGGTCGGGCGAGACGAGCCCGACGATGGTGCGCATCCATCGCGAGCTGGTCGAGCGGCTCGGCGTGCGGTCGCCGCAGGCCGTGCTGCTGGACGCGCCGTACGCGTTCCAGGAGAACGTGGCGGGCATCTCGGCCAACGCGCAGAGGTACTTCCGCGAGAGCGTCGGCCTCACCGTGTCGGTCGTGTCGGAGCTGTCGGGCTTCCCCGACGCGGGGATCGCGGCGTTGCGTACGGCCGACTGGGTGTTCTCGGGTCCGGGCAGCCCGTCGTACGCGCTGCGCTGCTGGCACGACGGCCCGTACGAACGCGCCCTGCGCGAACGGGTCCGTACCGGCATCGGCGTCACGCTGTTCGCCTCGGCCGCGGCGGCGACCGCCGGTGCGGTGACGTTGCCCGTCTACGAGGTCTACAAGGTCGGGGCGGATCCGCACTGGTTGCCCGGGCTCGACCTGCTCGGTGAGCTCGACCTGCCGGTTGCGTTGATCCCGCACTACGACAACAACGAGGGACGCAACCACGACACGAGGTACTGCTACCTCGGCGAACGGCGACTCGCGGTGCTCGAGAAGGAGCTGCCCGACGATGCCGCGGTCGTCGGGATCGACGAGCACACGGCAGCGCTGATCGACCTCGAGACGTCGGTCGTCGAGGTCCTGGGCAAGGGCGGGTTGACGGTGCGGCGAGCGGGGCGCAGCACCGTCCTTCCGAGCGGAACGACGTTGTCGCTCGACGAGCTGCGGCAGCTGCTTCGCGAGGCGAGGTCGGCGGTCCCGGCTGCGACCGGGCCGGTTTCGTCAACGACGGTTGCGGAGTCGCCGGAGTCGTTCACGTTGATGGAGCTCACGGCGGAGTGCGAAGTCCGCTTCGAGGCCGCGTTGTCCGAGCGCGACGCGTCGGCAATGACGCGGGCGATCCTCGATCTCGAGTCGGCGATCCGCGAGTGGGCGGCCGACACCGAGGAGGACGAGGGTACGAACCAGGCCGCCGACGCGCTCCGAAGCATGATCGTCCGGCTCGGATCCGTTGCGGACAAGGGCATCCGCGATCCGCGTACGGTGTTCGGCCCGATCGTCGAACCGCTCGTCGCGGTGCGCCGCCAGCTCCGCGAGGACTCGTTGTGGGAGTACGCGGACCAGGTGCGGGACGCGTTGGCCGCTGGTGGGATCGAGCTGCGCGACGGCCCCGACGGGACGGAATGGCACCTACAGACGGCTGATCCGCTTCACTGACGCCTCGCGTCCAGATCCGGCCGACGAGGGTGGACACGTTCCCACACCGCGCTCATACTCTCCTGCAAGCATCCAATATACGGATGCTATTTCTTGAATACGGGAGATCGCATGCGGACGATCTACGCACCGTTGACCCTGCTGATGGCCCTCGTCCTTGCTGCCGTCAGCACACCCCTCGCCACCGCACGGACGGAGACCCCCGTGAACGTCGACGCCGCCATCAGGCCGGCCGGCGGTATGAAGGCCGTACAGACCGGCGGCAACACCGTCGGCGACGTGATCCGCGAGACGCGTCCCCGCGCGGACGGCTACCGCCACATCGACACGCCCGCCACGATCGACGTGCTGAAGCGGCTCGGCGTGAACACCTACGTCTATCTGATCTGGAACTCCCCCACCGACTGGGACGACCTCGTCCACGAGTTCGCGCCGGCCGCGGAACGCGCTGGCATCCGCCTCTGGCTCTACCTGGTGCCGCCCTCGGAGTGCCAGGACAGCCCGATCAGGCACGAGAACGGACGCTGCTCTCGCCCGTTCACCAACGACTACGTGCGCTGGGCCAAGGAGATCGCCACGCTCTCCAAGGCCCATCCCAACGTCGTCGCCTGGGCGCTCGACGACTTCTTCAGCCAGCTGCCGCCCGAAGAGGTCCAAGAGATGCAGCGCGTCCAGGACGCGATCAACCCGCGGCTCGGCTTCTACACGACCGTGTACTACCACGACGCGATCAACGGCGCGTTCTACGACCGCTACGAAGGCCTGATCGACGGCATCATCTACCCGTACACCGGCGCCAACAGCAACACCGAGGACGCCTCCCACGTCGGGCCGAACCTCGAAGCGATCCTGGCGCAGACCGAACCGCGAGGCCTCGGCGTCGTGCTGCTCGCGTACACGGGCCGGTTCCTCTCGGCAGTCACGCCACCCACCGACCGGTACATCGCCGACGTCATCGCCGAGACCCAGCCGTACCTCGACTCGGGTCGCGTCCACGGCATCACGCTGTACGGCCTGCCGATCGCGGACGAGCGCCCGCTCACAGCACTCAACCGCGCCCGCTCCGGCACAGGCTGGCTGAGCCTCTCGCCGGCCATCTTCGCCAGGACCGAGCCGGGCGACTTCGCCCAAGCAGAGCAGAGGATTCGTATCGATCCGCGGGCGAAGTCGTACGGCCTGGAGTTCTCCGACCTCGACATCTACTACGACCAGAACAGCACGTCGAAGCAGTACCACCACCGGCAGATCCTGGTCGACGGCGAGGTCGTATGGGAGTCGAACGAGCCCGGGGCTGGCGGCACCTGGCACCGCCACTACGTCGACCTCACCGACGCGCTGCGCGGCAAGCGAAGCGCCACGCTCGCGATCCGGCTGGTCGACAAGACCAGCCTGTCGCTCTGGACCGGGGTGATCGTGGACGACCTTGTCGCCAAGGGGTTCCAGCTCACCAACCCGGGTTTCGAGGAACGCGGCGGCTGGACACTGTCTAAGAACAGCGACTCGGTCCTCCCGGGTCTGTTCCACTTCGCCGACTTCGCGCCGAGCAACGCGCTGGAGGCGGCCAGGGCGGCGTTCGCGGGCAAGCCCCACGAGCAGTCATCGGCAGGACCTGCCGACCACGCCGCCGGCGACGCGATGGAGGGACAGGGTCGGCTTCGGCTCGCCGTGCAACCGTTCACGACGACGCTTGCCGGCGCCAGCGCGACCGCGAGCCAGGTCCTGACCGTCGATCCGGACTCACCTCGGTACGAGATCGACTTCTTCCAGACCTCGCCGCACACCCCGTACCCGGGCTTCGACGGCGCGCATCAGGTGACCGTGCGGATCGACGGGAAGCCGGTGTGGACGCGGGACGCCAACTGGCAGTACCCGTTCTGGGAGAACGGCAACGGGCTGCAGGGACCGATCGACGTGACCGACTTCGTCGCGGGCAAGCAGCGCGTCACGTTGACGTTCGAGCTGCGCGGCCTCGCGCGGAGCCCGGCGGTAGGCCCGAACCGAGCGGTGGACTTCGGCTTCGACCGCCTCCAGACGGTGGGCCTCGCCGGTCGCGACTTCGGCTTCGAGACCGGTCGCGGCTGGCGCCTCACGTCCGAGGGTCCGCTGACCGCGGAGATCCACCGGCCGTCGCGGCGTGCGGAGGCCGGGCGGGTCGTGGTCAAGGCCGGCCAGGTGGTCGGGCGGCCCGGAACCACGGTCGCCGTCCCGGTGACGGTCACGAACGACACCGCGGCGCCGCTCACCGGATCCCTGACCGCCAGCCTGCCGGACGGCTGGTCGACCTCGCCCGCCGAGCAGCCGTTCGGGCCGGTTCCCGCCGGCGGCACGGCACGAGCGACGACCTCCGTCGTCGTCCCGGCGGACGCGGCCCCGGGCAGCTACTGGGTCGTCCTGGACGCGGACTCGTCCGCGGGCACGGTGAAGGCTGCGAGCCGGGTCCAGCTGGTCGGCGACACGATCGTGTTCACGCCGGGCACGGACGCCGAAGGACCGTGGCTCTCCGAGCCGGACGGGTCGCAGCTGGACGGCGAGATCTTCGACGGCCGTGGGCGGTTCGCGGACGCTACGACCTCGTTCACGTACCTGTTCGACCTGCCTCCGGACGTGGCCAGCGGCACGCTCACCCTGCACATAGGCAACCAGTACCTCGTGCGGGTGTCGGCCGACGGCGAGACCTGGCGGGAGATCCTGCGCGAACCGCGGGAGATCCGTGACCTGTCCAACCTCGCCGACCACTCGTTCGACCTCGACGCGGTGCGCGAGCCGGGCAAGCCCTTGTACGTGCGGGTCGAGGACAGCAAGACCGACGACGGCTGGGGCGGCTGGCTGGGCAGGCTGCGGCTCGACCTCCAGTCCTCGTAGCCGCCACCAGGCAGCGGGAATCGGACGTCGCGTTCTCCATCGGTGGGGGCCGAAGCGTTCCGGCGCTAAGGTCCCACCGTGGAGAAGCGCCTCTCGAACGCCCTGCCGCTGATCGCCGCTCTCACGACGGTCGTGATGTGGGCGGCAGCGTTCGTCGGCATCCGCGCCGCGGGGCGCGAGCTGTCCGCCGGGCCGCTGTCGCTCGGCCGGCTGGTCGTCGCGAGCGTGGTGCTCGGCATCTTCGTGGCGCTGCGGCGGGAACGGTTTCCGCAGCGGCGTGACTGGCTGCCGATCGTCGGCCTCGGCGTGCTGTGGTTCGGCGCGTACAACGTGCTGCTGAACGAGGGCGAGCGACACGTCGACGCGGGCACGGCCTCGATGGTCGTCGGCGTAGGGCCGCTGCTGATCGCGATCCTGGCCGGTGTCTTCCTGCGCGAGGGCTTCCCGCGCCCGCTCGTCGCCGGCTTCGCGGTGGCGTTCGTCGGCGCCGTCACGATCGGCATCGCGACGTCGAGCTCGCCGTCGACGAACGCTCTCGGCACGCTGCTCTGCCTGGGCGCCGCGCTCGCGTACGCGGTCGCCGTCGTGCTGCAGAAACCCTTGCTCAGCAGGGTTTCCGCGCTGGAGCTCACCTGGCTGGCCTGCACGATCGGCGCGATCGCGTGCCTGCCGTTCGCGCCGCAGCTGATCTCGGAGCTGCGGGTGGCGTCGGGCTCGACGATCGCGTGGGTGGTGTTCCTCGGCCTCGGTCCGACGGCGCTCGCGTTCACCACCTGGGCGTACGCGCTCGCCCGCACCAGTGCCGGCAAGATGGGCGTGACCACGTACCTCGTCCCGCCGATCACGATCCTGCTCGGTTGGCTGATGCTCTCCGAAGTCCCACCCTGGTTGGCGATCGTCGGAGGCGCGCTCTGCCTAGTCGGCGTCGTGGTCGCCCGCAACTGGAAGCCGAAGGTCAAGTCCCCGGCCGCTGCTTCACCCCAGCCTTGAGCAGCCCGACGACCTCGGCGATCCGCGCGACACGCTTCTCCGGGCTGCGCTTGGTCGCGCCGATGTACGTCAAGTACGCCTTGCGGTAGAACTGCGCGATCGAGTCGAAGAACTCGCCAGCCTTGGGTTCCGCGTCCAGCGCGGCAGCGAAGTCGGGATCGAGTTCGGCGCGCTGCGGTCCCTCCGGGCTGAGCACGACGGTGACCTGCTGGCCGTCGTCGATCCTGCAGCCGCGCCCCCACGCGGGACCGAGCACGAACCGGTAGCCGTCGCCCTCCTTCTCGAGCACGGCGCGCAGCCCCTTGCCGTCCATCGATCCGGTCAGGTGGTGGGTCGCCTTCGTTCCCCACACCTCGTCCGGATCGAACGGCACCTCGACGATGACGCGTCCGTCGCGCCCGACTTCCACCGTGGCCTTGAACGTCTGCGTACTCACTGTCCTGGCTTCCAATCCGGGTCGCGTGCCCAGGGCGTACCGGCGCCTGGGTCGTAGTCGTGCTCCAGCTCCTCCTGCGGCGGGCGTTCCGCCTCGGGGATGTGCTGGAGGTTGATGCGGATGCGGTACCAGATCGAGCTCTGCCCGCGCATACCGTCGACGAGGATGTCCTTGGGCTGCAAGTAGTGCACGACGTCGGGGTGTTTCGCCTTCCAGCGTTCGAGAGCGTCCATCGACTCCGGCTTGGTCTTCGAGCGCGCGATCTCGATCAGCGGCATCGACGACTGGCGCCGGCCCGTTCCGCTCTTCTCCGGCTTCTCGGCAGGCCCGAGGCGTTCGGCGAGGTCGAGCAGCGCGTCGAGCGAGCCGGTCGTGTCCTCCATTCCCTGCCAGGGGTCGCCTCGTTCGGCGAACCTTTGGAGGACAGTGGGCAGCGTGAAGCTCTCCGGCCGGCAGTCGGCGACCTCGTCCCAGTCGAGCGGCGTCGACACGCGCGCGTCGGGCTTCGGGCGGACGGAGTAGGCGGACGCGACCGTGCGGTCCTTCGCGTTCTGGTTGAAGTCGACGAAGACGCCCTCGCGTTCCTCCTTCCACCACTTGGCGGTCGCGATGTCCGGCGCGCGGTTCTCGACCTCGCGAGCGACGGTCTCGGCAGCCTTGCGTACCTCGCGGTACTGCCAGCGCGGGTCGATGCGCGTGTAGATGTGGAAGCCGCGGCTTCCGGAGGTCTTGGGCCAGGCCTTGAGGCCGTGGTCCTCGAGGACCTCCTTGGCCACGAACGCGACGTCGAGGATCTGCTTCCACTCGATGCCAGGATTGGGATCGAGGTCGATGCGGAGCTCGTCGGGCCGGTCCAGATCCTCGGCCTGGACGGGGTGCGGATTGAGGTCGATGCAGCCGAGGTTGATCACGTACGCGAGTCCGGCCGCGTCCCGTACGACCGCCTCCTCCGCGCTCGTCCCGGACCGGTAGCTGAGCGTCGCGGTGTCGAGCCAGTCGGGCCGGTTGGCGGGAACGCGCTTCTGGAAGAAGGCCTCCTCGTCGATGCCCTTGACGAACCGCTTGAGGATCATCGGCCGGCCGTTGATGCCTCTGAGCGCGCCGTCGGCGACCGCAAGGTAGTAGTTGACGAGGTCGAGCTTGGTGTGGCCGCCCTCCGGAAAGATCAGCTTGCCCGGGTTGGAGATCCGGACGGCCTTGCCGTCGACCTCCAGCTCCAGCTGCTCCCTCTTCGCCATGCGCCCAACCTAGCCCGACGTCCGGCGTGCTTCGAGCCCATCCAGGATGAGGTCGAGGCCGTAGCCGAACTCGCTCGCGTAGTCGTAGCCGGGTTGCAGGACGTGGTCGGCGATCATCTCGGCGAGGTACGGGAGCTCGTTTGTGGGGAGCTGCTCCAGGATGTTGCCGGCCACGTCTTCCAGCTCGTCCTCCGTACGCATCGGCAAGGCCGCCTCCTGCAGGACGTAGCCGTCGACGTAGCTGTCGATGAGCGAGATGGCGTGGGCGGCAAGCTCGATGGAGAACCCCGCCTCCCGGAAGACACCGAGCACCGCGTCGTTGCGCCTGAGCGTGGCCATGCCGGGGTTGGGGCGCGAGTCCAGCAGCGCGAGGGCCCAGCTGTGCCGCGCCAGAACGGTCCGCGCCTCCCCGGCGTGTGCCCTGATCGCGTCGCGCCAGTCCCCGGTGTCGGCCTTGGGCAGCGCGATCGCCGCGTACACGGCGTCGACCACGCCGTCGAGGATCGCGTCCTTGTTCGGAACGTGGTGGTAGAGCGACATCGCCTCCACCCCGAGCTCCTGCGCGACCCGGCGCATCGTGATCGCCTCCGCCCCGCCGCGGTCGGCGACCTGGATCGCGGCCTCGAGCACCCTCTCTCTGCTCAGCGGCTTTCGTGTCTCGCGCGTTGACATGCTTACGAGTGTAAGGCAATCTTACAGCTGTAAGGCTCGTTTCGTTTTTGAGAAGGAGATTTCACGATGCCGATGCCATGGTGGTGGGGGCACATCAACAAGCGGGTGTTCAACCCACTGGCGATCTCGGGCGGCAAGTACCCGGTGCTGACCCACGTCGGCCGCAGGTCCGGTACCACGTACCAGACACCCCTCGACGCCTTCCCAGTCGAGGGCGGCTACCTGTTCGTTTTGGTGTACGGGTCGCGCTCGGACTGGGTGCGCAACATCCTGGCCGCTCAGCGTGCCCGGCTGCGGGTCGACGGTCGGGATGTGGAGCTCGCCGCCCCGCGCCTGGTCGGGGAGGAAGAGGCGTTCCGGGCCATGCCTTCGGACGTTGGACGGCCACCGAAGGTGCTGCGCATCACGGAGTTCCTCCGCATGGACCTGGTGCCGGTCACGGAGCCCGCGAGCGAGCAGCCCGCCACCCGGCCGCTTGCTTAGGCGGCCGGTGCGAAGCGGTGGTTGCGGAGTGGTCGTTGTTTGGGGTCGATCCAGTCGGGGGGTAAGAACTCCGGTAACCCATCGAGCGCTATTCGGACTTGCCAGGCGCCTTGATGGATCAACCGGTGATGGTAGCCGCAGAGCAGGACCCCGTTGTCCCGAGTGGTCGGACCGCCCTTACTCCACGGAACCACGTGATGGGCGTGACACCAGCCAGGAGGCCGGTCACACCCGGGGAACGCACACCCACCGTCGCGGAGCTCGAGCAACCGGCGCAGCTTGCCTTGGAACAGTCGCTGCTGGGTGTCGGTCAGCAGTGTGACTCTGCCGGGCTGGTGTTCGGGTTTGACCAGGTAGGTGCGGTCGGCTTCACACATCAGTTGGTCGACGAGTTTGCGGGACAGTTCGATCCCGGTGTGCAGAGTCCGCCCACCCGTGTTCGTGACAGTCACGACCAGCTGGGTGGGATTCCCACCATGGGAAGGAACGAGCTTGTCGGCCAACAACCGACGGCAGGCCTCATCCAAAGCATCCACGTTGCGCTGTTCGGGGAGCCGGGTGTCACGGCCGTCGGGTCCGGGCTGCGGCGCCGCCAGCGGGTCGAGAACCAGCTTGAGGCGTTCCCCGACCACCTTGGGGAGCCGGGCGGTGACCCGCCACGTGCCCGACGTCTCGTCGAAGGACATACGCAGGAACCGGTCCCGTTCGGCGCTGGCTTCTTCCTGCTTGAGCTTCAACTCCAGGACCTGGTCGGCGAGGTCGGGGGCGACGACCATCAGCAGATGGTTCCCGACCTTCCCCAACACCTTCGGGTCGAAGGTCGCGGCACGCTCCAGCAGAGTCGCCTCCACCTCCGAGCGCAGCTCGGGGGTCGAAATGTGGGAGGGCAGCAGCTGCACCACCCGCGAGATCACTCGCGCGTGCGGAACAGAAATCTGACCGTCAGCCAACGCTTGCGCGGTCGCAGGAAGCTCGGCATCGAGATGAGATGCCAGCTTCACCATCGCACCGGCCTCAGCCGAAGGAACACGAAGGACGCCGGCCACCCACTGCGCGGTGTTCGCGGCACCAGCCGACACGGCGAGGTTGCGGGCGTCGGCCTCGCGGATCAGCTCGAGCCGGCGGGCTTCGTGCCGGTGGAGTGCGGCCTGGTTGTCGAGGAGTGCGGTGGTGAGTTGGTCATCGGACATCGACCACGCCGACACACCATCGGCGGTGCCGATGGTGTTCGAGCAGGCGGTCGATTCCATAGCAGAATTCTACCAGCCGGATCAAGTTAATGCTCAACACGGCAAAGGAAATCCCCGACATCATCCGCACCACAAGAAGCGGCGGGCTCCACAAGCAACCGCAACACGGCAGCAGACGGAAAAGGCAAGCAGGCCTGTCCCGGGGAACTGTTCCGGGGGCGGGGGCGGCGCGTGAAAATCTGGTGGCCGGTCCGGGGCGAGTCAAGGGCCGCAACGCGGTCGCGAAGCGACGCCTCTCTCCTCCGCGAAGCGCCCCAGAGAGGCGCCCTTGACGCGCCCCGGACCGGCCACCACAATCGACCGCCGCCACAGCCCGACCAGCTAATCGCCAAGCACAGTTGCGCAAAGCAACAGTAAGAGCAGAAGAACAGCACCGCCCCCAAGAGGCGATGATGAAGAGGATGGGAGTGACGGGGTGAAGGCAGCCGGGGGTGCGAGGCGGCATGCGGGGTGCGTGAAGTGGCAGCCCGGCGCGTGAAAGTGGCGGGCCGACGGGCGAGGTGACAATGGCGAAGACGATGGGAGTAGCGAGCTGGACTTCCGGAGCGTGGGGTGAAGGGATGCTCGCGCGGAGCGCAAAGTGGCGGAGTCCCGCGCACGAGAGTAGCCGGGGATGGGGCCTGCCTGGGTGGTGGCGAATGGCCGCGGGAGTACCCGGAGAGGGAGCGATGGCATCAGGTGGCAGCGGTCGATCGGTACGGAGAGCTGGAACGAGGCTGCGGAATGACGCGGTACGTGAAGCGATGGGGCCGACGGGTGTAGCGGCAGCGGGCACGAGAGATGGCCGCAGGGTGGCGGTGCTCGAGGGGCGAGATGGAGCAAGAGGATCCGGGACTGGCCCGGGAGTAATCACGGTGGGGCGATGATCAAGTGGTGGCGGGAGTGGTGAGACCGAAGCGATGGCCTTGGGAGTGACGGGCTGCCCGGGGGCATCTGCGGGTGCGGGAATGGCGGGTGGACGTGACGGGCGTGGATGATGGTGGACCCGGCCACACCAAGACCCAACGCCGCATCCCTAAGGGCCTCGATGGACCTGGGGCCAGAAACGGTCTAGGCCGAACCCGGCGCCAGGGTTGACCGGGTTGGAGCACCACGCGAAGGTCAAGGCCATGCGGAGACTGCTCGCGCTCCCCCTCGTCCTCGTCGCCACCCTGCTGGGCCCGGCCGTCGCAGCCGATCCACCCACGTCAGGCCGGGTCACTGACGTCGTCAGCCTCGGCGACAGCAGGAGCGAACGAGCCCATGATCTCAAGGCGAATGCGCATGCGAAGGCCACCGAAGGCACTGTCGACGCCGGCCAGTTGACCGAGCCCTACAAGGCGCGAACCGTCAACCAGGACGGAAGATTCACGTTCAACCTAAGAGTCGACAAGCACGCGCCACTCACCCTCCAGCTCCGCGAGATCCGCCCCAACGCCGAGTGGGGCAAGGCGTACGGTTTCCAGGTCAAGCTCGACGGAGTACTCGCCTACGTCCGCGACGAGCGGACCACAGAAACCGGCGGCGGGCCGTACACCTCCGCCTTCATCGACACGAACGACGAAGCCATCACCAAGGACGGCAAGGTCGTCGTCACCATCGAAGGCACCAGCCCGCAAGCAACGCACGTTACCGAGGTCTGGGCGTACAGCAACCTCGAGCGCCTCGTCACCGCCCAGGGCATGCGAACCCCAGACCGGATGATCTTCGTCCTCGGCCAGGACCACCGCGGCGAGGCGGTGTACCGCGAACGACTCGACTACCTGACAGCGAAGTTCGAAGAGACCGACGACGTCAAGCTAGGCATGTCCGTCCTCGACTACTTCCCCAACCGCACCCCCGAGCAGATGGCAGCGAACTACCAACTCTGGTTGAGACTGAGCCGCGAGTACGGCCTCCCGTTCGCCATCGAGTCGACCAGCGACTGGGAGGGCACCCCCGGCCGGATCCCGGACGGCAAGGGCGGCACGTTCGGCGACGTGAAGTACCAGCAGGTCCTCTGGAGCCCGCAGGACCAGACCGGACCCGACAAGGACGTGTGGAACGGTCAGCGCCTCGACGCCCTGCTCGGCGACAGGTACCAACCCAGGTACGGCCTCTCGGTTCCCAACATCTGGGGCAACACCCCCTGGCTGACCTGGCGCAACGAAGACCTCAACACCTACCTCGAGCACAAAGCCAACGACTCCCTCGCCCTCGTCCGCCCCCTCCTCTGGGACCTGCAGAGCCAAGGAGAATCAGACCGGCTGCTGCCGTTCTCCACCACCCTCGAGTCGACCTACTGGTCGAAGCGGGCCGGGGCAGGTGTGGCGGACAACGCCTACACGACCTACAACGACGGCGTCGAGCGGCGCGACCTGTACGCCGACTACAACCCGTCCACCGTCGCGGCCGCCAAGGCCGAGGGCGTCGTGCTCGACCCGACAGACGGGCTGGACGAGGCCGAGAAGCGCTGGATGTTCAAGAACCAGTCGTACCCGCAACAGCTGTTCGCCGACGTCTTCTACCAAGGCCTGCCGCGCGAACGCATCGCGGTGAACGACGACGGCGTGGCGTTCCCGCGCGACTCGCTGCGGCACAACGTGCACTCGGAGGTCTACTCGCGCAAGCAGGAGCCGTACTGGGACGGGGCGCACGCCTCGATCGCGCAGGGCATCGTGCGGCACGGGCGGCCGGGTGCGGAGTACATCTCGCTGGACGACTACACGCCGGGCGGGTTCTCGCACCTGCAGAAGGCGCGCGAGTTCGGCCGCCTCGCGAACCCCAACCTGGAGAACTCGGTGTCAGGGCACGCGCCGGACAAGACGCTGCTGTTGCGGCAGGCGTACGTGAGCGGGTCGCGCTACACGACGATCTACAACTGGCAGGGTGCCGGCTCGCCGGACGAGGTGACGAACTGGGTCAAGCCGTTCATGGCGGACCTACATCCGTACGACGTGGTGGTGGACGGCACGCCAGACGGCGAAGCGTCGAGGCAGGCGTCGGTGGAGTTCACCGCCGGCGAGCTGCGACTGGCCGACAGCATCGACGTTAGAGTACGCCGGACCGGCGCAGCGAAGCCACTTTCCCTCACCCTGCTTGACGATGCAGGCCGCACCATGGCCGTGCGGAGGCTCGGTGCCAACGAGGTGCCAACGAACGGCTGGGCGTCGTTCGGCATACCGGTGCAGACACTGGACCGCGGCACCAAGTACACGATCAGCGTCACCGGCGAGAACTACACCTTCCCCACGGTCGAAGGCCAGCTGATGCACCAGGTCGGGCTGGACATGGCGGCGCAGCGCGACCGCAGCCTGGTCGTGCAGTGGCGACGCGACGCCGCCGACGCGGTGGCGAACGTGTCGGACGACGCCACCTCCCAAGACGGCCTGAGCAAGGCGACCTTGACAGCGGCCCGCGCGGCACTGGCGGCGCATCGCTACGTCGATGCCTACAGGCTGGCAATAAAGGCGGACTCGTTGCGGCTGCCCGTGCTCTACCAGGTCGCGGCCGGCAAGCGCGCATTGACACCCTTCCCGGTGTCGGTGAACGCACCCGGAACGACCGACGTGGACGTGACCGCGTTCGCCGCGGGACGGGAGGTGTCGTTGACCGTCCGACCACGAGCGACAGGCACCGCGGAGATCGGCCTCAGCGGCCTCGGCAAGAACCCGAAGGTCACCGTCGACGGCGAGCAGGTCACCCCCACACAGGTGAACGGCGTCCCCACCGTGCGCTTCCCCGTCACCGCCGGCACCACCAAGGCGGTGCAGGCAAGGCGCTAGTCGAGGTGGAAGACCTCTTCAGCGGGTGCCCACCACTCCCCCTCGGCAGCAGTCTCCACAGGTTGCTGGCAAGGGTCGGTGAACGACCACCAGCGCTGCGTCTCCGGGTCGGCCGCCATCAAAGCCGAGTCGGCCGCCCAGTCGTCGCCGGAGTACTCGAGATAACTGAACAGCACGCCGTCGCGAAGGAAGATCGAGTAGTTGCCGACGTGGATCTGCTTCAGCATCGCCTGCACCGACGGCCACACCGCGGCGTGGAGCTCGCGATACTCGGCTTCCTTCTCCGGCCGGAGCCGGATGACAGACGCGATCCGCTGCATGCCCACCACCCTAGCCCGCGCCCCAAGCGTGGCGCCTAGACCGCGCAGCGCATCGGGCCGCCGTTGTAGACGACCGCGTCCTTCAGCGAGCGGGACAGATCGAGCTCCTCGCCGCGGGCGTCGGCGTACGCGCGGTGCAGGTTGAGCACCAACCGTTCCTGGTCGGGCAGCCCCGCGAACTCCCCCAGCGAGACCGACTGAGCCACCTCCAACGGCGGCTGGCTCAGGTCGACCAGGTCGAGCAGGAACCGGTAGTACCGCGCGTGCTGGTCCAAGACAGCGTGGAACGACGAGGCCTCGAGCACCGGCCCGTGCCCAGGCACGATCCACAAGGCCGGGAACTCGCGCAGCCAGTCCAACGAGCGCAGCGCGCCCGAGACCGAGCCCATGAAGACCAGCGGCGTCACCTGGTGGAACACCAGATCGCCGGTGAACAGCACGCGCTGCTCGGGCAGCCACGCCACCGCATCGCCGCGCGTGTGCGCCGCGTACCCCGGATGCCGCAGCTGCACCTCGACCGAGCCGACGGTCACCCGCAGCGAATCCTCGAACGAGACGGTCGGCGGACGTACGGCCTCTATGTCCCACGCCGGCGTCGGCGACCAGAACGGCGGCGTGTCCGTCAGGATGAAGTCGGCAAGAATCCCTTGCCTGGTTGCCTCTTGGGCGACGATCACGGTCTCGGCGGGCAGCAAAGCGTTGCCGTACACGTGATCGCCATGCAAGTGCGTATTGACAGCCATCCGAATCGGCGCACCGGAAGTAGCCAACAAGACCGCGTCAAGGAACCGTTGCGTGCGACGCCGGGTCGCGCACGTGTCGACCAGCAACGTCTCGCCGCCGGAGTGCACGACGCCCGCGTTGTTGATCCACCACGTGCCGTCCGGCTGGTGCCACGCGTAGACGCCGGGGACGAGCTCGCGCAGCACAGGCTCGTTCGTCATGCGTCGAACTCTGTCATACCGCCAGGCGTTGCCGCCGGTACGCGCCGGGCGGGCAGCCGTGGGCGGCGGCGAACGCGGTGTAGAAGCGGTTGACCGACCCGAAGCCCGCGAGGTGCGCGACCGACGCGACGGGCACGGAAGAGTCGAGCAGCAGCCGCTGTGCCTCGGCCAGCCGGCAGCGCGTCAGGTACGCGTTCACAGTCTCGTCGAGCACCTCGCGGAACAAGCTCATCGCGTAGTGCGGATGCAGATGAACGTGCTCGGCCACGTCCCGCACCGTGATCGGGTCGCGGAACCGCGCCGCGAGGAAGCGCGCCATCGCGGTCACCCGTTCCAGCCGACGACCACCCGGCGGCGAGACGCCGGACTCGCGGACGAGCCGCCGCAGCCCGCCCTGGATCTCCAGAACGGTCGCCGCCTTGAGCTCGGCGTCGTCGCTCGCGAGGTCGGCCGCCCAACGCGTGAACGCCTCGACCGACGGACCGGAACCCAGCAGGACCTGACCGCTGAGCAGCCGCGTGACGACGCCCGACGGAAGACCCCAGCCGAGCACGATCGGCAGCGGCAACGTGGCCCAGTGCATACGGTCGTTCGCCGGTGCCTCGATCAGCTGGTGTGGCATCGCCGCCCAGAACGCCGCGACCCGGCCGGGCGGGATCACGACCTCCGAGCCGCCGAAGAGATACCGCGCCGGCGAGAGCTCGGTGAGGTTGAGCTCGATGTCGTCGTGCTGGTGGGCGGCGCGCATCACACCGGCCTGCCCGCGCCAGCACGCGGGTTGCTCCGAGTACGCCGCCATCGCCATCAGAACCTGAGGATACGAGAAGTGCCGGCGGCCGAACAGGAGGAAACCGTGGCCGGCATTGCCTAGCCTCGAGAGCATGGGACAGCAGCCGTACCACCTCAGCCCCGAGGAGATCGCGTCGTTCGACGAGAACGGCTACCTCATCCTCCGCCAGCGCATTCCGGCGCCGATGCTGCAACGCCTGCGCGCCGCCACCGCCCGATTGATCGCCACGGGCAAGGCGGCCGACGAGCTGCCCGAGGACTACCAGGTCCGGGACGAGGCGATGTTCCGCATCGACTACCTGCACGAGAAGGGCGAGGCGGCGACGCTGGAGCTCCTCGGCAGCCCAGCCGTGCTGGGGATCGCGGAGAGCCTGTCCGGGCCGAACGTCGTTCCCACGTACGAGACTCTGGTGTTCAAGGACGAGGGCGACGGTGCCGCGATCGAGTGGCATCAGGACGCGGTGCACCCGCGGCAGCACCGGATCTACAACATCGACGTCTACCTCGACGCGTCCCGCAAGGGCGCCGGCGCGCTCCGGGTCGTGCCGGGATCACAACGGGGCAGGGTGGACATCTGCGAGCTGCGGGACGGGTACGGATGGATGCCGCCGGAGTCGTTCGAGGTCGAGCTGGAGCCGGGCGACGTGCTGATCCACGACGTGATGATCGTCCACGGGTCGGAGCCGACCGAGGGCAAGGCGCTGCGCCGGACGATCTACTTCGAGTTCCGCGCCGCCGAGCAGATCCTCACCGAAGGACCGTGGGATCGCGCGTGGGTCGACCAGCGGCTGAGCTTCCTGCCGTTGGCGCTCGCCGAGCACGCCCGCGCGAACCCGGACGCGCTCCAGTTCGACTGGCAGGCGACGCCGGAGCTCCGGCCGGACATCGATCCCGACTCCGAGCTGCGCATCCTGCACCTCAAGCACACCGGCGGGAGCTACTGCAGCGCCGGCTCGGTGCCCCTGCCCAAGGCGAAGGACGAGGGGAACGCGACGTCCTCCCCCGCGATGGCCGACGCGACCAGCGACCCGGCGTAGGGCGCCAACGTCAACCCCTGCGGGCCGTACCCGGTCGACACAAACAGGCCGTCGATGCCTGGCGCCTGGCCGAGGAACGGGTCGCCGTCGCGGCTGGCGGGCCGCAGGCCGACGCGCAGCTCGAGCCACTCCGCCTGGTCCAGCGACGGCACCAACGTCCGTCCGTTCGCGATCACCTGCGCGACACCGCCGGCGGTCGCCCGGGTGTCGAAGCCGGAGTGCTCCTCGCGCGTCGCGCCGACGACGACCCGGTCGCCGGGGAACGCGAGCAGGTAGTGGCCGCGGAACCCGTTCACGACCGGCAGTTCGGAGGCGCCGGGCAGCCGTACGTGCAGGATCTGGCCGCGCTGCGGATAGACCGGCAACGCGAAGCCGAGCTCCTCGGCCAGCTCCGGCGACCACGCGCCGCCGGCAAGAACCGCGGTGTCGCACTCGATCCGGCCCGCCTTCGTCTGCACGGCTCGGACCTGGCCGCCGTCGACGACGATCGATCCGCGCCCGTCCACCGTCGTCGCGCCGGCCCGGGTCGCGAGCGTCATCAGGTGCTCGCGGATGATCCGCCCGTCGACGCGCGCGACCTCCGGCGACCAGACGGCGCCGAGAATGTCCAACGAGAGCAGCGGAAACCGCTTCGCGAGCTCGACCCGGTCGAGCGCGACCGGCTGCCCCGCACCGCGCGTGCCGTGCTCCGCGACGAGCGTCGTCGCGCGGGCCACGACCTCGTCGACCTGCGCGAGTTCGGCCTCGTCCATCGCGACGATCAGGCCACCGGTCACGCCGTACGAGTGGTCGGTGAGGCCCTCGGCCTCGAACCGCTGGATCAGGTCGAGGTAGTGCACGCACGACGCGAACGAGTACGCGTCCCGCTCCGCACTCAACGGCGACACCGCGACCGGCGAGACGATCCCGGCACCCGCGGACGTCGCCCGCCCCGGCACCCCGTCGTCGACGACGACCACGTCGATTCCCTTGCGGGCCAGCTCGTACGCGGCGCTCGCGCCAGCGATCCCGGCACCGACCACAACGACTCGGGTCACAGGCTTCCCTCCGTCAAGGTCCCTGTCTCGACCCTAGCCGAGAGTACGCATCGGCGACCGCGTCGAACGCCTCCTTGCGCTCCCATTCCCCGTGCTCGTTGAACTTCACGACGCCGAAACCGGCCAGGTCCAGGTCTTGCCGCGGCTCGGATCGGTGCGGGAAGTCCGGCATCGCGAACGTGAACACGAAACAGCCGTCCAGCCCGTGCCGCTCGTACAGCGCGATCAGCTCGGTCAGGTAGCGCGCCTGCGTCGCCTCGTCGCGCACGTGCCCCTCCCGCACGCGAGGCGGATCGGCCAGCCAGTCGACGGCGCGGAACGACGCCGCACCGCGCTGGTCCGCGCCGACGAACGCGCCGCAGCCGAACTCGGTGACGACGACCGGCTCGCCCGTCTGCCGCAGCGACCGCAGCCGGTCCTCGTAGCCGGCCGCGTTCGCCCGTGATCGGTACAGGTTCACGCCGACGATGTCGAAGCCGGACCAGTCGACGTTCTCCCAACCGGCCGCGGCGTACGTGATCTGGCCGTGGAACTCGCGGCGGGCGGTCACGAGCAGCTCGGCCAGCAGGACGTTCAGCTTGCGGGTGATCCGCCGGTCGAACAACCGCCGCAACCGCGGCCGAACGATCACCTGCAGCCGGACGAACTCGTTCGGGCCGGGGATCATGCCGGCCGACGTGAACGACAGCTCGCTGCCGACCAGCAGCGTCACCCGCCCAGGGAACTCGAGCCGCAGCACCTCGGTCTGGCGAGCGAGCGACATCAGGTGGGCGAGCCGGTCGTCACGCGACCAGTCGACCAGCTGCGGCCGCACCCAGACGTCGAGCCCCGCCTCCAGCGCAGCCCGCACCGCGCGCAAGTGACCGACGATCTCCGTACCGAGCACCATCACCGTCGTGCAGTGCAGCTCGTCAGAGATCACCCGAAGGTCGCGGTGCACCACCTCGATCGGCACACCTTCGACGGTGTAGGAGATCCCTTTGACCCGCATACCCCCACGTTAGAGGGGCATACGGGTCGCGGGTCATCCGTCAAAGGTCCCTGGTGCACCGACCAAAGTCGCTCACGGGCGCAGGAGCACCGTCCGGGAGGCACCCGTGGGGATCGACACGGTTACCCGACCGTCCGCGACCGGAGCGTCGACCAGGTGTTGCTCCAGCAACGTGCCGACCTGAGCCGACGCGGCAGGCAACGACTCCAGCGACACCACGGCCTCCACCGGCGCCGGCGCGAGCGAACGCAGCCGGACAGCCACGCCGGCCGAGCCGTCGAGCGGCTGGCCCAGGCTCGTCACGATCACGTCCGGATGGTCGACCGTCAGCAGGCTGCCTGTGTTCCCGTTCGTGCTCGACCCGTCGCCCGTCGCCACCACGGCCACCAGCGGGTCGGTGAGACCGGCCGCGGTCGCGGCGCCGAGCTGATGTGCGGGAACGTCCGGCGAGCCGGCGATCGCGTACCGGTACGTCATGTGCCCCTGCTGCTGGGACGGGAAGTTCGTGTCCCAGATGTTGTTCAGCGCCCACGAGTAGATCGTCGCCGGCTCCTCCTGCTCGTGCCCGATCGTCGACGGGAACGGCTGGTACGGAAGGTGAATCGTCCCGAACTGCACGAGCGGCGCCTCCAACGTCGCCCACACGGTCGAGTAGCCGGAGTCGGGCTCGGAGAAGCCCACCCAGTGCCGGATCCCGCGCATGTGCTGCGGCGCGCCGGGCAGATGCGGCACCCCCGCACCGTCCACCGAACCGGTCAGCTCGAACGCCGTCGGCTCGTCCGAAGCGGCGATCGGGAACGCGAAGAACACGCTCTCCTTCGTCGAGCTCGGCTGCTTCGACAGCTGGTTGGTGATGTCGACCCGCGGCACCCCGGCGTACAGCTCGATCGTGGTCCGGATCCAGTCCACTCCCGGCGCATGCACCTCGACCTCGAGCAGCTCGCTCAGCGCATTCGACTCCGCACGCAGCACGACCGCGTTGCGGGCGACGTTTCGCGAAGTGAGCAAGGACAAATCCGTCGCGGTGGTCCGGCTCGACAGGTGGTTGACGTGCGGTGCCGTGCCGTACGTGTCATAGACGTACTCGTTCACGCCGGTCAACGCGTCGGTGTTGACGAGCTCGCGACCCGTCCTGCGGTCGATGATCGACGAGACCATCGCCTGCTCGGTGTCGTAGGTGACCTCGTAGAACTCGTTCGACACCTTGAGCGCGGTGTCGCGCGCTTCGCCGACGACCGGCTGGATCCCGGCGACGAGGTCGAACCGCACCCAGCCCATGGCCGGAACGTCGTGCGCGACGAACTCGACGAGGTGCCCGCGCGGCGAGGCGCGTCGCCCCTCCTGCGAGGTCACGCGCGTCGCGACCTGCTCCTTTTTCCTGCTGTCCACCGCGCCGAACGCGCCCTCACCAGGCAGGACGCTCTCCGGCAGGAACGCCTTGACCAGGTCCGTCCGCGGCCGTCCGGTCGTGTTGTAGACGTACACCGAGGCGAGCACGTCGCTCGACGGCTGCAGCGTGGCGCCGAGCCTGCGGACACCGCCGTGCAGCAGGTCCTGCGAGTCGTCGTACGCCTGGTGCGCGAACTCCGACTTCCGCGACCACTGCAGCGCGCCGGAGTCGAAGCCGTGCTCGTGGTCGTGCCACGGGTTCGCCGCGCCCCAGGTGTGCTCGTCGAACAGCCCGACCCGGTCGTAGATCTCGTCGACCGTCTCGCGGACGTCGAGCGGTGCGCCAGAGGCCAGATCCGCAAGCAGGTTGACGGTTTCGGCCGTCCGGACGAGGCTCTGCGAGCGCCGGTTGTAGCCGAGCGGGCGGGCGCCGGAGCCGATGCCGTCGGCCCACCAGTCGCCCCAGTCGCCGGCGTACTCCGGCAGCACGTCGCCGAGCTTCTCCTCGGCCTCGGTGAAGAAGCCGTTGTTCGTCGACGTCACGAGCCGTGGGTAGGCCCATTCGGCGTTCCACTGCCGCGCGATGTCGGACGGCTTGATGTTCGGGCACGCGTTGTCGGAGTGGTCGCCCTGGACGCGCAGGTGCAGGATGTCGTGCGCGTACGGCTTCTTCGTGATCTCCGTACCCGGCGGGAGCGGCGAGAGGCCGAAGACGCCTTCGCTGTAAGGGAACGGCTTGTTCGCGAGCGCCGACAGGTACATCGGCAGCAGCTCGACGGCCTGGTCGTACGCGTCGGACAGCCCGAGCAGGTTGCCCTCCATGTACGCCATGCCGTGCGCGCTGTCGGTGAACCAGGTGAGCAGCCGCGAGCCGGCCGGCGTCTTCCACCAGAACGGGCGGGACAGCTCCTGCCCGCCGACGAGGTACGGCACCGAACGGCCGGCCCAGTTGTGCGCGGCGGAGACGTACTTGACGCCCGCCTCGTACAACGCGTCGGCCCAACCGACGGTCGCACCGGGGACGTCGGTGTGCATCGCGGTGGTGATCGGGATGCCGTACTTCTCGCGGAGCTCGATCGCCGTACGCAGCAGCCGGACCGTCTCCTCCTGACTGGCCACCTCGGTGTGCAGGTTGAACGGCATCGCGGCGACCTCGATGACGTCCTGCTGCGCGAGCCGCACGAACTCCGCGACCGCCGCCTCGGAGCGGTTCTCCAACCAGTCGGGCACGGGGAAGTTCGACTCGATCGCCCACCGGAAGCGGGTCGACTCCTCCGTACCGTCGCCCTGGCGGCCGAGCTCGACCGCGGCGTCGAGGTACTCCAGGTGGTTGCGGAGCACGATGCCCTGCGTGTCGGTGTAGCCGATGTCGAGGTGCGAGTGGTGCACGAGGTGCACGGTGAACTTGCGCTGCGGGATGAGCTCGACCTCGGCGGTGTGCTCCTGGCCGTTGACGGTGGCTTCGACGCGCCAGCGCGTGGGTGCGGTGACCTCGGGAACGAGGACGTCGACGACGCCCTCCTCGTTCGGCTGGCCGACGGTCGGGCGTTCGCCGTTCGGGCCGGCGAGCGCGAGGCGTTCCGCCCCGGTGGGCGGCGTGACCCGCAGCCGGACGACCTGCTCCAAGCCGGCGTCGCCCTGGCGGAACAACGGCAGCGTGCCGGCCGCGACCGTCGTGCCGTCGGTGTCGACCGCCTGCTGCAGGCTCACGGCGGCGAGGGCGTCCCTGATCGTCCCGCCGCCGGGTGCGTGACCGCTCCGGTTGAGCAACCTGGTCGTCATGTCAGTCCTTCTGTCGTGGGTGGTTCACATTTCAGGCGATGCGCCGGTAGTCGCGCGTCGGCCAGGCGAGCGCCGCGAAGATCTGGATCGCCGCGGACTGCTCGAGCGTCTCCGGTCGGTAGGACGGGTCGTACGGGCCGCCGCCGGAGGGCGGGAAGCGGAACAGTCCGAGGCTCGGGTCGCGGTTCTCGTTCCAGATGTGGGTGGCGTACCGCTCGACCACCTGCCGGTACTTCCTGTCGTGCGCGACGGAGTCCAGCAGCAGCAGGTTCTTGAACCAGATCGCGTTGAAGATCGCGGGCTGGTCGAAGTAGCGGTCGTTCTCCGTCCAGTACGTGATCGCGGCCTGGGCGTCGGCGCGCGCATTCGCCTTGTACGTCGGGTTCTTCGTGGCGCGGTAGAGGACGCTGGCGGCGCCGATCATCGCGCCGGAGTTGTACGTCCACAGCGTCTGGTTGACCGTGCCGTCGGGCGCCATGTCGTTCCAGTACAGGCCTTCCGGCGACCGGAGACAGGTGCGGTTCCAGTTGTAGAGCCGTTCGGCCCACTGGCGGTACGACTTGTCGCGGGTCTGCTCGTAGAGATGCGCGGCGAGCTGCGAGCCGAGGCCGGTGACGTTCGCGGCACGGATGTCGACCCAGGTCGCCTCGACCCACTGCATGCCGCCCGGGCACGGGAGGTCGCGCTCGTTCCAGCCTCGGATCACCGTGGTGAACGCGCGCTTGGCGTCCTTCAGGTGGTCCCGGTCGCGGCTGAACGCGTAGCGGCGAACGTGCTCGAGACCGACGATCGCGTTGTCGTCGTAGAAGATGTCGCCACCTCCGCCGAGCGGCGGCGGGACGTACGACAGGTAACCCGGCTTGCCGTTCCAGACGCCGTAGTACGTCTCGAGAGCGTCGAAGCGCTTGGCGATGTCCTTGCGGTACTTGCTGTTTCCGGGCGTGTTGGCGACGTCGATCGCGGCTGCGGTGGCCTCGCGCATCGGCCACATGTAGGAGTAGGGGTTCTCGCCCTCCTGGCGCGGATACTTCTCCAGGTAGTGGCCGTCGACGTACAGGTACTGCTGCATCGCCTGGTACGAGTCTTCGGCGCGGTCCGACCAGACGTTGCCCTGAGCTTGGGCGGGAGTGGCGACGGCGGTGGCGAGCAGGAGCGTTGTCGCGACGAGCGCGAGCCTGCGCATAGGGTTAGTTCCCTTCGTACGTCACGGCACTGGTGTCCCAGACGACGTCCGGGTCGGGGACCGGGATCGAGCTGATGAGCAGCTTCGAGTAGGAGTGCTGCGGGTCGTCGATGACCCGCTGCGTGTCACCGCGTTCGACGATCTCGCCGCGGTACAGGATGCAGATGTCGTCGCCGATCTGGTACGCGGTGCTGAGGTCGTGAGTGATGTAGAGGAACGAGATCGCGTGCTCGTCGCGGAGCCTCAGCATGATGTCGAGGATCATCGCGCGGAGGCTCGCGTCGACCATCGAGACGGGCTCGTCGGCGACGATGAGCCTTGGCTTGAGCAGGTAGGCGCGGGCGACCATCATGCGTTGCCGCTGGCCGCCGGACAGCTGGTGCGGGTGCTTGTCGAGCACCTCGTCGCCGCGCATGCCGACGACGCTGAGCGCGTCCTCGATCAGGTCGCGCGCGGCATTGTCGTTGCTGGCAAGGCGGAACCGCTTGATCGCGACGTCGAAGATGTGCCGGATCTTGTAGAACGGGTTGTAGACGCCGAACGGGTCCTGGAAGACCGCCTGCACCTCGCGCCGGTACTCCAACCGCTGGTCCTTCGGCAGCCGCTGGATGTCCTGCCCGCGATAGCGCACGGTGCCGTCGGTGAGCTTGGTGAACCCGAGGATCGTGTCCGCCAGCGTCGTCTTCCCGCTACCGCTCTCGCCCGCGATCGTGGTGATCGTGGCCGGCGAGCCGGAGAGCACGAGGTCCACGTCGTCGAGCGCCTTCGTAGACTCCTTGCCCTTCTTGTAGATCTTGGTCGCACCCGACACCTCGAGCAACGGCGTCCCATTGGACTCAGCCACGGCGGGCCACCTCCCCACCCAAGCGAGTTGTTGGACAGATGTCGCCTTCTAGACGGACATCTGTCCAACAAGTCCGGTCGGCAACTGTCCAACAGGTCGACAGAGGCTCAGCCACGGCGGGCCACCTCCTCGATGCGGTCCTCGTCCGACACCGCGACGAAGTGGCAGGGCGAGCGGACCTGCTGGCCGACACGATGGCAGCGGCACGCCGGCGAGTTGTTGGACAGATATCGCCCTCTAGCCCGAGATCTGTCCAACAACTCCGGTCGGCAACTGTCCAACAGGTCACTCGTCCGACGACCCGCGAGCTCGCGATCGCAGTTGCAGCGGCACGCCGGCGAGTTGTTGGACAGATATCGCCCTCTAGCCCGAGATCTGTCCAACAAGTCCGGTCGGCAACTGTCCAACAGGTCGACAGAGGCTCAGCCACGGCGGGCCACCTCCTCGATGCGGTCCTCGTCCGACACCGCGACGAAGTGGCCGGGCGAGACCTCTTCCATCTCTGGTGACGGTCGCGGCGTACGGAGATCCGGCGTACGGACCACGTTCACCACCAGGGGCTTGCGCTCCTTGATCGACGGGATCGACGCGATCAGGTGCCGCGTGTACTCGTGCCGCGGGTTGCGGAACAGCTCCCGTACGGGCGCGATCTCCACGATGTTCCCCGCGTACATCACCGCGATCCGGTCCACCAGCTGCGCCTGCAGAGCCATGTCGTGCCCGATCAGGATCATCGAGCTGTTCAGCTTCGCCTTCACGTCCAACAACGTCTGGGCCACCGCCCGCTGTACGACGACGTCCAACGCCGAGGTCGGCTCGTCGGCGATGATCAACGCGGGCGACAGGGCGATCGACATCGCGATGCACACCCGCTGCTTCATCCCGCCGGACAGCTCGTGCGGATACAGACTCGCCACGCGGCCGGGCAGATTCACCAGCGCCAGCAGCTCCAACACCCGCGACCGGATGGTGGCGCGCGACTGCTTGCCCTCGTGCGTCTCGATCGCGTCCGCGAACTGCTCGACGATCCGCGCCACCGGGTTCAGCGAGTTCATCGAGCCCTGCGGGATCAGCGACATCTCGGTCCAGCGCTTGCGCCGGAGCGAGGGCTCGTCCAGGGCCAGCACGTCCTCGCCGTTCAGCAGAACGGAACCGCCCACGATCCGTCCCGGCGGCGACGTCAGCCGGAGTACGGCCATCGCCGCGGTCGACTTGCCCGAGCCCGACTCCCCCACCAGGCCGAGCGTCTCGCCGCGCGCGACCGAGAAGGTCACCCCGTTCACCGCGATCACGTCGCCACCCTGCGTGCGGTAGTGCACGCGCAGGTCGCGAACGTCCAGGACCGGACCGGCCGGCGAGGTCATGCCTTCGCTCCTCGAAGCCGCGGGTTCGCGATCTCGTCCAGCCCGATCGCGATCAGGAACAGCCCGATGAAGATCACCATCAGCACCAACGTCGGCAGTCCCCACCACCACCACATCCCACGCAGGATCGCCGAGCCCTGGATCGCGTTCGACACCGTCATGCCCAACGTCGGAACGCGCTGCGGACCAAGCCCGAGCGCCTCCAGCCCGACCGCCGCGAGGATGCCGCCCGAAGCCGAGCCGATGAACGCCGCCGCGAGGTACGGCAGCAGGTTCGGCATCATCTCGCGGAACATGATGTTCGGCGTCGACAGCGCGGACAGCCGCGCCATCCGTACGTAGCCCATCTCGCGCATCGACAGCACCTGCGCGCGAATCACGCGCGTCGGTCCTGCCCACGCGAACAGGGCGACGATGAGCGCCATCGTGAAGACGCTCATCTCCCGTACGTACGCCGACACCACGATCAGGATCGCCAACGACGGAATCGTCAATGCCGTATCGGAGATCGTCCGGATCACCGCGTCGACCGGACCGCCGAGATAGCCGGCCGCGAAGCCGAGCATGATCCCGATCACCATGCTCGTCACGCCGACGACCAGCCCGACCTGCAACGTGGTCGGACCACCGGAGATCAGCAGCGCGAGCATGTCGCGCCCGCTGTTCTCGGTGCCGAGGGGATGCCCCGGCGAGCCGGGCGCGAGGTTCAGCGGCGAGCTCGCCGCCCGTGCGAGCTTGGTGTCCCAGAAGAGCCGCCCGAGCAGCGTGAACAGGAGGACAGCCAAGATCATCGCGCCGCCGAAGACGAGCTTGCGGTTGAGCCAGGTCCGTCGCGACCGCGGACTCGGTGCGTCCTCGGCCTCTACCTGGGTGACGGTCATGACATCCATCGACTACCTCCTCTCGTACGAGATCCGGGGATCCAGCAGCGGATAGACCAGGTCGAGAATCAGGACCGCGGTCACCGTGGTCAGGATCAGGATGAACACGATCCCCTGGATCACGGTGAAGTCGGAGTTCGTGATGGCCTGGTACAGCAGCGCGCCCATGCCGGGATAGCCGAACAGGTACTCCACCAGCACGGTCCCGCCGACGACGCTGCCGAGTCCGAGCACGAGCGCCGTCACCTGCGGCAGGATCGCGTTCCGCACCTCGTACTTGAACAGCACGCGCAACGGCCGCAAGCCCTTGGCCTTCGCCAAGGTGAGGTAGTCCTCCCCCGCGACCGTGATCATCATGCCGCGCATGCCCAAGGCCCAGAAACCCATACTGGCAAGGACGATCGACAAGGCCGGCAACGTCCCGTGCTGGACCACGCTGTTGATGTACGCGAAGCTCAGCCCCGGATCGAGGTCGGCTCGAGCCCCACCCGAGATCGGGAAGAGCCCGAGCGCGAACACGAACACGTAGATGAGGAAGATGCCGAGGATGTAGAACGGCACCGCGGTGAACGTCAGCGACACCGGCAGCAGGACCTTCAACACCCGCGGCGTCTTCACCCACGCCATCAGCGCGCCGACGATCGTCCCGAACAGGAACGACAGGAACGTCGCGATCGCGAGCAGCCCGATCGTCCACGGCATCGCCCGGCCGATCATCTCGCTGACCTCGGTCGGGAACTGCGCGAGCGAGTAGCCGAAGTCGAGCGTGGCCAGGTTCTTCAAGTACTGCAGGTATTGCAGCATCAGCGGGTCGTCCAGGCCGAACCGCTCCCGCCACGCCGCGATCAGCTGCGCACTGCCCTCGACGCGGCCACCCTGCGCAGTGATCCGGGTGATCATCGCGGTCACCGGATCGCCGGGCGCCATGCGAGGAACGAAGAACATGATCGTGGCGCTCGCCCAGATGGTGAAGACGAACATCCAGATGCGATGGAGGACGTAGTTGACCGAGAGTCCGCGCACTGGCAGATCCCCCTACGCCGGCCGGAGGCTGTGGATGATCTTGTGCGCGTTGCCCCAGTCCAGAGTCGGCTGCAGGTAGTTGTCCTCGCTCGTGGCCCAACCCGTCCAGACGCTCGTGTCGAACGCGTACAACTTGCGCGCGTGCGCGATCGGCAGGAACGGCAGCTCGCGGAGCCAGATCCGCGAAGCCTGGATGAACGGCTGGTCGATGCCCTTGTCACCCAGCGGAAGGTTGGCGAACTTGTCCACGAGCGTGGAGTACTCGGTGTTTCGCCACCGCTCGGAGTTCGCCGTCGCGGCCTTGCCGACGGCGACTACGTTGCGCTGGTGGAACAGGTCCATCGAGTTCCACGGCTCGCTCACCGAGCCACAGGCCGACCAGTCGGCGGCGGCCTCGTACTTGCCCTTGTTGAGGTTGTCGCCCCAGGTGCCGATCGCGAGCTTGCGTACGGTGGCGTTGATACCGATGCGTTGGAGCTGCTCGCCGACGACCTCCGCGTACCGCCAGATCTCGATGAAGTCCGTCGGCGCGTCGATCTGCAGCCGGAGCTCCTTGCCGTCCTTCGTCCAGAACCCCTCGCCCTGACGCTTGTAGCCCTTGCGTTCGAACGTCGCCTGCGCCTTGTCGGCGTCGTGGGTAAGGATCGGGTACTCCTCGAACAGCCCCTCGCTCTCCAGCAGCTTCACGTACTCCTGGATCGCCGGGTAGTTCGGGAACATGAACCGCGCGGGCGTGGTCGTGCCCTCGTACGCGATCTTCACGACCTCTTCGCGGTCGATCGCCTGGTTCAGCGCCCAGCGCATCTCGCGGTCGTTCCACGGAGCGACGGTGTTGTTCGGCGTGAGCAGCCGCGTACACGGGTCGGACCACGCGTACGGGGTGTCCGGCAGCCAGGAGATGATGTCCTTGTTGCGCGCCTTGAGGCTTTCGAACGCGCCCGCGGTGAGGTCGGCGATGCTGTCCAGCTGGTGATCGGAGGCCCGGGCGACCCGGATGTCCTCGGTCTCGCTGACCACCCACTCGAGCTTCTCGGGCTTGGGCAGCTCCTTGAAGTCGACCTTCGCGCCCCACCAGTCGTCGCGGCGCGCGTAGGTGAAGCGCGTCGGGCTGGCGGAGGTGAGCTTGTAGGGGCCGGTGAAGATGGGCCAGCCCTTGGCCTTGTCGTAGTTCTTGAACTTGATCGGGTCCTGCCCGTTCCAGATGTGCTCGGGCACGACCACGATGCTGCTGTGCAGCTTGACCGAGAAGTAGTCGAGCTGGAAGCGCGGGTTCGGCTTGTTCAGCGTGAACTCGACCGTGGTCGCGTCGACCTTCTTGACCGACTTCACCCACAGCTGCATGGGCGCCGCGTTGTTCAGCTCCGCGTGCTTCTTCAGCAGGTTGATCGTGAAGACCACGTCGTCGGCGTCGTACGCCTCGCCGTCCGACCAGGTCACGCCATCGCGGATCTTCAACGTCCACACGTCTTGCGACTCGTTCGGCGTGAACGTCTCACCCAGCCAGGGCTCGATCTCACCGGACTCGTAGTTGAGCATGAACAACGGCTCTTGGACCGCCTGGTGGAAGCCAGCGCTGTTGGTGAAGCCCGTGATGAGCGGGTTCCACAGTTCCGGTGACTGCACCCGGCCGCCGTGGTGGTCGAAGATGACCGTCTTCGACCGTTCGCTGTCCGCGCCCCCACTACCTTGTGGCCTGCTGGCGGCACCTTCACAAGCCGAGAGCATGGCCGCGACCGGACCGATGCCCATCCCCGTGACAGCAATCCCGCGCAGGAGAGTCCGGCGAGATAGTCCCCGTGTGACTTGTGCACTTCCCTGTGGGAAAGCGCCGCTGCTGTCCGTCATTGGTTCCGACCTTCCTTGCAGGTACACCCGTCCGAGCAGAGTGGTGTGGAGGTCCGGTGAGGTATCGATAACATAATGCTGGCTTCCAGACGGCACAAGACATCGTTGCCGTCGTGTTAACCGTCCAGACCATGGATGGCCGATTTTCTTCCGTGCATGGCGGTTTTTCGAACCTCTTCACCGCCGTTGACGAAATTCGCCTCTTGCAAGGCGACCCTCACCCGGGCATGGTGTCGTTAACATTGCGCTCTCAGGAGGCTCGTTGTGGCTGGCACGGTCCCGTACGACGCCAACCCGGCCTACCCGCCCGTCGGCGACCAGGTCCGGCAAGGTTGGGCGGCGGTGGTCGGCGAGTTGCCGGCCGGTCCGGCGGTGCTGAGCCTCGACGGGCCAGGGATCCTGGACTGGGCCGCGGCCGTCTCCGGACTCGACGCGGCCTTGCGCGACGCGGGACGAACGGTCCGAACGGTGGACGTACGGGACTCGTTCGCACCGTGGGAGAAGATCGTCGCGCTCACCGAATCCCCAGCCCTGCCTGACGATCCGGACTTCGCGACGCTCGCTTCGCAGGAGCTCGCGGACCTGTTCGACGAGCTCCCCGCGGTGACACCGTCGCCGTCGGAGCTGGTCGTGGTGTTCGGTCCCGGCGCGGCTTTCGTACGGCACGACGCGCTCTGGTACGTCGACCTGCCCAAGCGGTACGCGGAGGCTGCGGTCCAGGCCGGCACCGGCCGCAACCTCGGACAGCCCGAGGAGGGAGCCGGCGCGGGAACGACGCGGCGGCTGTTCTACTTGGACTGGCCGATCCTGGACCGGCATCGCGACGCGGTAGCGGGACACATCGACCGCTGGTTCGACCTGCAGGACACGCTGCAGCCCGCGTCGCTGTCGGGCGAGTCGCTGCGGTCCACCGCGGCCGCGCTCGCGACGCGACCCTTCCGGACTCGGCCAACGTTCAACACCACCTCGTGGGGTGGGCACTGGGCACAGAACGAGCTGGAGCTGAACACGTCGGCCCGCAACACCGCGGTCGGCTACGAGCTGATCGCGCCGGAGAGCGGCGTGCTGCTCGGCGTCGAGCCGGGCGGACAGGTCGAGGTGCCGTTCCAGCTCCTCGTCAGTCAACAGCCGGTTGACGTCCTCGGTCCGCAGGTGCACGAGCGGTTCGGTACGTCGTTCCCGATCCGTTTCGACTACCTCGACACCGTCGGCGGCGGCAGCCTCTCGGTGCACTGCCACCCTCGGTCGGACTACATGCGCGAGGTGTTCGGCTGGCCGTACACCCAGCACGAGACCTACTACATCCTTGTGACGGCTGAGGATCGGCAGGTCTACCTCGGCCTGCACGACGGCGTCGACATCGAGGCGTTCCATGCGCGGGCGCATGCGGCGGACGCCCATGGCGAGCCGTTCGACATCGAGGACTTCGTCCAGACGTTCCCGGCGACGCAGCACCAGCTGTTCCTGATCCCGGCCGGCACGCCGCACGGCAGCGGCGAGGGCAACGTGGTGCTCGAGGTCAGCGCGACGCCCTACCTGTACAGCCTGCGCTTCTACGACTGGCTCCGCAGCGACGCCGAGCAACGGCAGCGGCCGGTGCACGTCTCGCACGCGTTCGCGAACCTGGACGCCCGCCGGCAGGGCGCGGCGGTACGAGAGCAGCTCGTCCAGTCCCCGCGGCTGCTGCGGACCGCGCCGGGCGGCTGGAGCGAGGAGCTGCTCGGCGCGGCGCCGGACATGTTCTTCGACGTTCGCCGGATGGTGATCCCGGCCGGGCAAGTCGCGGTTGACGACACCGAGGGAAGGTTCCACGTACTGAACGTCGTCGAGGGCGACGGCGTGATGGTCGAGCCGCGCGGCAGCCTCGGGCACCGGCTCGCGTACGCGGAGACCATGGTCGTGCCGGCTGCCGTCGGCGCGTACCGGTTGCGCGCGCTCGGCACCGGCCAGGTGCGCGTGGTGAAGTCGCTCGTGACGGCGACGACCTGACCAAAGACGGGATGGCCCAGTGAGTCGTGACATGGTGCCGGTGATGGACATTGGCGGCACGCATGTCACCGCGGCACTGGTGTCCGTCGATCGGCAAGCTGTGGTTGACGACAGCCGCCGGAGCCGCGAGCTCGACGGCTCGTGGTCGGCAGCCGCCTTGCTCGCCGAGCTGGTGGCCTGCGCCTCGTCGGTCGGCGCTCCTGTTGACGCGACGTGGGGCGTCGCGGTGCCCGGCCCGTTCGACTACACCGACGGCATCGCGCGGTACCACGATGTCGGGAAGTTCGACGCGCTCTCCGGCGTCGACGTCGGGAAGGCCTTGGCTGCGGGGATTTCGCCCGCCCCACGATCGGTGGCGTTCCTCAACGACGCCCACGCGTTCGCGCTGGGCGAGTGGGCCGGCGGGTCGATGTCGGGGCACGATCGCGCGCTGGCGTTGACACTTGGGACCGGCATCGGGTCGGCGTTCGTCTCGGCCGGTGCGATCGTGGACACGGGCCCGTCCGTGCCGTTGGAGGGGCGAGCGGATCTGCTGCTCATCGACGGCCACCCGCTGGAGGAGACCGTGTCACGGCGGGCGATCCTCGCTCGGTACGGCGACTCGGTCGACGTGGCGGAGACCGCCGCTCGCGCGCGTTCCGGCGAGTCGCGCGCTGGCGACGTGCTGCGGGACGCGTTCTTCGCGCTGGGGTTGGCGTTCCGGCCGTGGGTGGCTCGGTTCGGCGCTACGGTCGTCGTCGTGGGTGGGTCGATGGCCGACTCGTGGGACCTGGTCGAGCCGCCGTTGTCGGCCGGCCTGGACGGTCCGGCGCTTCGCCGGTCTGCGCTCGGGGCGGACGCGCCGCTGGTGGGCGCGGCGATCCGTGCTCAGGGAGGGGTCCGATGAGTGTCGACGGCTCCGCGCACGCGCCACGACGGATGCCGACCATGCGCGACGTGGCTGAGCAGGCTTCAGTGAGCCCGATGACAGTTTCGCGCGTCCTGCATGAAGATCCGCGAGTCTCCTCGACGACGCGCGACCGGGTGTTGGCCGCAGTCGACGCGTTGGGCTACCGCCGCAACGAGGTCGCGCGCAACCTGCGGCTCGGCAGCAAGTCCGGGCTGATCGGCCTCGTGGTGACGAACCTGGCAAACCCGTTCTACTCGCAGTTCGCGCTCGGCGTGGAGGCGATCGCGGGAGCGAACGGGCTGCGCGTCGTTCTCACCAACACCGACGAGGATCCCGAACGCGAACGGGTGCTGGTCGAGGAGCTGTCGGCGCGACGGATCGACGGGATGATCGTGGTGCCGTCGGGAGCGGACCACTCGCACCTCGACCCGTTGGCGCCGGGCGGGGTACCGGTGGTGCTGGGTGCGCGGCCGCCGTCGGGTCTGCCGTTGGACTGCGTGCTGGTCGACGACTTCGGCGGTGCCCGTTCGGCGACCGCCGCGTTGCTGGCCGGCGGGCACACGCGGGTGGGCTTCCTGGGGTTGCCGCCTTCGGTGTGGACGTCGTCGGAACGGTTCCGCGGCTTCTGCGTGGCGTTGGAGGAGGCCGGCGTGCGGCTCGAGTCGCGGTACGTGCGGGTGTCCCAACGGACCATCCCCGCCGCGGAGGAAGCCGCCCGCGCGCTCTTGTCCCTGCGCCGTCCGCCTACCGCCCTGTTCTGCGCGAACAGCCGGAACACGCTGGGCGCGTTCCGGGCGATGTCGCAGGTCGCCCCGTCGACCGCGCTGGCCGGCTTCGACGACTTCGAGCTGGCCGACGTTCTCGGTGTTCCGTTGATCGTGGCGGCGTACGACCCGCGCGAGCTCGGCCGTACCGCGATGGAGCTGCTGCTGCGCCGGATGTCCGATGAGGACCCGCCGCTGGAGCCGCGCCGCATCGTCGTACCGGCCACGGTCGTGCACTACGGCGGGTGACTCACCCGCACCGAAGCTGTGCTTCGAACTCGGCCTGGCTCACGACGCGGTCGCCCTCTTCCTGACCTTGCAGGAGCACCTGACCCGGCCGCAGCTGATCCGTGACGCCGAGCCGGAACCGCACGGACCCGGTCGAGAAGCTGTTGTCCTTCGTCCCGCCGTAGGCGTGGTAGGCGGTCTCCTCGCGAAGCTTCGGCGCACCTTCGAGCTGCCAACCGTTGCTGCCGGGATCGTCGAGCCGGAACGACGCCACCTGCCCGGTGAGTCGCGGGGCGACGTACACCGCGTCGGTCACCTCACCCCGCTCGTCCTCGTGGTAGACGGTCACGCTGTCGGGCTGGGTGGGACCACACCAGGCGAGCACGACGGTCAGGTGCCCGCCGTCGTCCACGCCGACGCCGGTCAGCCCGTTGGTGGGCACCGAGCATGCGACGAGCGGCATCGACAGCGCTGCCACGACCAGCGCGAGAAGTCCTCGCATGCGCCGAGGATAGGTCTCGCCGGGGTGTGGAATGTGGCGTTCGTACGAATCCGAAGCCCCAGACAGGAACGCCCTCAACCCGGCACGCTCGTGGCGTACCGGGTTGGAGCGCCCCTACCCAGGGCTCCGGGTCGCTAGGAGGGTCACCGGGTCGAGTCCCGCTTGTAGAGGGCACGCGACCAGAAGAAGCCGACCAGCGTGATCAGCACGCACCATCCGACGGAGAGCCAAGCCGCGTTGCCGATCGGGGTGCCGAACAGCAGGCCACGGATCGTCTCCATGATCGGCGTGAACGGCTGGTACTCGGCGAACCACCGCAGCACGGTCGGCAGCGAGTCGGTCGGGACGAACCCGCTGCCCAGGAACGGCAGGAACGTCAACGGCATCGGGGTGTTGCTCGCGGTCTCGACGGACTTCGCGACCAGACCGAGCGCGATGCACAGCCAGGTCATCGCGAAGCCGACCATCCCGACCATCCCGACGAGGCCGAGCCATTCCAGCAGGCCCGCCTTTGGACGGAACCCGATGCCGAATGCGACGGCCGTCACGACCGCGGTGATGACGTACGTCTGCGCGACGCCACCGAACGCATGCGAGGCAAGGACGGACGGTTTGAAGATCGCCATCGTACGGAACCTCGCGATGATGCCCTCGGTCATGTCCATCGCCGAGGAGACCGCGACCCCCTGCGCGCTGGCGGCGATCGCCATCATCAGGATGCCGGGGACGACGTAGTTGACGTACTCCGCGCGGCCGCCGCCGTCGCCGAGGCCGGCGCCGAGCGTGCCACCGAACACGAACACGAACAGCAGCAGGAAGATCACCGGCATGCCGACCAGCAGCAGCGTCATGCCCGGGTAGCGCCAGATGTGCAGCAGCTTGCGCTTGAACATGGTCGCGGTGTCGGCCGCGGCGTAGGTCAGGGTGCTCATGAGACCGTTTCCTTCTCCTTGGGCTGACCGGTGAGGGCCAGGAAGACGTCGTCGAGATCGGGGGTGTGAACGGACAGCTCGTCGACCTTGATCGCGTTCCGGTCGAGCGTGTCGAGCAGGCTGCGCAGCGACTGCACGCCGCCGTCGCTCGGGACCTGCAGCGTGAGTGCTTCGTCGTCGCGGTGCTGTCCGCCGAGCTCACGTGCCGCCGCGTCGAGGTCGTGCTCGCTGGGGAACTTGAGCAGAACGTGGCCGCCGTCTACCCTGCGCTTCAGCTCGGCTGGTGTGCCCTGCGCGATCAGCCTTCCGTGGTCGAGGACCGCGATCTGGTCGGCGAGCTCGTCGGCTTCCTCGAGGTACTGCGTGGTGAGGAAGATCGTGACCCCGTTCGCGACGAGGCGCCGGATGATCTCCCACATCGTGCGCCGGCTGCGCGGGTCGAGGCCGGTCGTCGGCTCGTCGAGGAAGATGATGCGAGGCTCGTCGACGAGCGTCATCGCCAGGTCGAGCCGCCGCTTCATGCCGCCGGAGTACGTCGACGCCATCTTCTTGCCGGCGTCGACGAGGTCGAACTGCTCGAGCAGGTACTCGACCCGTCCGTTGATCTCGTGCTTCGGAACGTGCCTGAGGCGAGCCATCAGGCGGAGGTTCTCGGCGCCGGTGAGGAGACCGTCGACCGCGGAGAACTGGCCGGTGACGCCGATCGACGCGCGTACGCCGTCCGGGTCCTTCGCGAGGTCGTGGCCGTCGATGCTGACCTGGCCCTCGTCGGCGGTGATGAGGGTGGACAGGATGTTGACCGTGGTGGTCTTGCCGGCACCGTTCGGGCCGAGGAGCGAGAAGACCGTGCCGGCCTTGACCTGCAGGTCGATCCCGTCCAGGACGACCTGGTCGCCGTACGACCGGCGGAGGCCGTGGACCTCGATCGCCAGTCTTTGCTGTGGGGACATGTCTTGTCCGCCTTTCCTTTTGGGCAGGGGTGATCAGCCGGCCGACTCACTGTCGTGCCGGGTGTGTTCTTTGTGTGTTTCTTAGATGTCCAGGTCCTCGACCGCGGGTTGGTCGGCGAGCTTGATGACGATCCCGTACAGCTCGGCCGGGATCTTCTCCTTGAGCTCCTCGAGGGTGTCGACGATCGTCAGCGTCTGGTCGCCCTTGACCACGCCCCAGTTGGCGACGTCGAGGCCGACCCAGCTGCGCCAGCCGGTGCTGGTCGACTTGTACTCGTCGGAGCGCTTGAGGTGGACGACGTACTTCCCGGTGCGGCTGCGGTAGACGCGGTACTCCTCGACCAACCCCGTCGGCTGCGCGCGGCCCCACTCGCCGAGCAGTACGCCGACGAACCGCACCTTGCGGCCGACGCCCGGCCCGACCTGGACGACGATCTCGTCGAACCCCTCCTGCCGCCCCTCCTCCAGCGCGATCAGCCTGCGGAGCGCGGTGGTGATCGCCGCGGACAGATTGCCGCCCACCAACTCCTGAGCCCGCGCGAACAACGGCAGATCCCCGTCCGCGACGTAGATCGTCTTCTGTGGCATGTCGTTCCTCCATCCAACTGACGACGACTATACATATATGTATGTGTACACGTCAAGGATGAAGTCTCCGCAGGTCAGACCGCTGTCACCTACTCTGAGGCCGTGGGGATGTTCAACGTGGTCAGTGCGGACGCCAGCTGCCCGCAATGTGGCGATCGGCGGGAGGTGCGGGTCCAGTTCAGGCACGGGGTCCTCGACCTGCACGTCTACCGGCTGGGCGAAGAACTGCGGTGGGACGAGAGCAGTCGCTGCGCGTTCGTCCGCCGGACCACCCGCTCCTGGTGCGGTGGCTACGGCCCGCCCTGCGAGGCTTGCGGCTATGACCAGGAGTTCGCCACCTACGCGGTCGTCTTCGACGGCGGGCGAGTGACCGAGCTTCTCGTCGCGCCACTCGGTCAGGTCTTCCCCGACCCCGTGGAGGCTCTCCCCCTCGCCGAGAACGAGCTGCCGAGCGCCGGGCCGATGGGACGCTAGGCGAACGTGCGACGCTTGTCGCATGGCCTCGAGCTCCGCACGCGACCTCCGCGATCACACCGCCGAAGTGCTGCGGCGCGTCGAGGCCTGCGAGGAAGAGCTCGTGCGATCTGGTCAGCGCCGAACGTGGATACCAGCCCTTGAGGTCGTGCGCGAGCTTCAGCGCCTTGGCCCGGACACCACCGGGCTCGCCGACGACCTCCGAGGGACCTTGGCTGACGAGGTGATCAAGCTCTGAGCCGGCTCTCGAGGAACGTGCGCTCCGTCTCGTTGTCGGTGAGCGCGATCGCGGCCTCGTAGGCGGCGCGTGCTTCGTCCGCACGGTCGAGGCGGCGGAGGAGGTCGGCGCGGATGGCGTGGTAGAGGTAGAAGTCGTTCAAGGCCAGCGCCTCGACCAAGGGCAGGGCCGCGGCGGGCCCGGAGACCTCGGCCACGGCGACTGCTCGGTTCAGCGCCACGACGGGGCTGGGCGCGATGGCCATCAGCTGGTCGTACAGCGCGACGATCTGGCCCCAGTCCGTCTCCCCAGCCGAAGCCGCGGAGGAGTGCACGGCGTTGATCGCCGCCTGCAGCTGGTACGGCCCGGGCCGGTTGCGCCGCAGGCAGAGGCGGACCAAGCCCTGCCCCTCCAAGACCAGCGCCCGGTCCCACAGCGATCGGTCCTGGTCGGCCAGCAAGACCATCGACCCCGAAGCAGACACCCGCGCACGCCGCCGCGAGGAAATCAGCAGCATCAGCGCCAACAACCCGACGTTCTCCGGCTCGTCCGGCATCAGCTCGACGAGTAGCCTCCCCAGCCGGATCGCCTCCAAGCACAGGTCATCCCGCACCAACGAAGACCCAGAGCTCGCCGTATAACCCTCGTTGAAGATCAGATACACGACAGCGAGAACGCCAGCCAGCCGATCCGGCAGCTCTGAAGAGGAAGGCACGCGGTAAGGGATCCGCGCGTCCCGGATCTTGCCCTTCGCCCGCACGAGACGCTGCGCCATCGTCGTCTCGGAGACGAAGAACGCCCGCGCGATCTCGGCGGTCGTCAGCCCACCCAGCAGCCGGAGCGTCAAGGACACCCGCGAGGGCAGCGCGAGCGAGGGGTGGCAGCAGGTGAAGATGAGGCGGAGCCGATCGTCTCGCACGGGCCCCTCCTCCACGGGTTCGGACTGCGCGTGCAGCAGCGCGGCCTGGGCGTACTTGTCCGACCGGGCGGACTCGCGCCGCAGCCGGTCGATCGCGCGGTTCCGCGCGGTGGTGATGATCCAGCCCGCCGGGCTCGGCGGCACACCCGCCGAAGGCCAGAGTTCAACCGCGCGAGCGAACGCGTCCTGCACCGCCTCCTCGGCGACGTCGATGTCGCCGAAGACGCGCACCAGAACGGAGACCGCGCGCCCGTACTCGGCGGCGAAGATCCGGGAGATCTCGGCGGTCATGCCTCGGCTTCGCCGTCGAACGGACGGACCTCGATCGCCAACGGAGTCAGGATCGCGGCCAGCTTCCGTCCCCACCCCAAGGCCTCGTCGAGGTCCGACGCCCGGATGACCGTGAAGCCGCCGAGCACCTCCTTGCCCTCGGCGAACGGCCCATCGGTCGTCACCACCACACCGTCCTGCGCCCGCAGAACCGTCGCCGTGGTCGGCGGGTGCAGCCCACCCGCGAACACCCAGGCACCGGCAGCCTGCATCTCCGCGTTCAGCTGAGCGAGCTCGGCCATCACCGGCGCGAGCTCGGCCTCGGACGGCGCGCCCTCATACGACATGTTGATGCTCAGTAGGTACTGCTTCATGCGCCAACCCCTTCGGCAGCAGGAACTTCGTCACTGTCTACACGAAAGAGCAAAGAGCAGATCGACAGCGTCAGGAAAGTTGGGTCAGCAACAGGATGCCGAGCCCGTTCACGGCCCAGTGCAGGCCAGCGCTGGCGAGCAGGCTGCCGCTGCGGCGCCGAATCTCGCACAGCACCAGGCCGGCGAGGCACGTGAACGCGACCGCGAGCCCGACGAACGCGAGCGGCGGGAGGATCGTCCACTCCACCGTCGTCGACTCCTGGCGCAGGCTCGGCAGCACATGCCACGCGGCGAACAACACCGACGACAGCAGGCTGCTCACCACCGCGCCGCGATGCCGTTGCAGCAACCCGAGCAGAACGCCGCGGAACGCTATCTCCTCGATCAACACCGTTCCGAGCGGTACGAGAACGAGCATCGCCAACCACGCCGAGCCCGACGACTCGAGCTGGACCGACACCGCTGTCAACAACGCCTTGCCGAACGGCACGAAGAGAGTCACCGCGTAACCCACGGCCACCACCCCGACGAGCAGCAACGTGTAGACCGCTCCGCGGCGCAGCGACCGGCGCGCCAATCCCAGCTCGTCCCACGTCAGCCCCGCACGCCTCGCCAGAAACACCAGCAACATGGCTACCAGAGGCGCCGCCACCAGCCCGGCGACCGCCGGACCGAAGCGCAGGATCAGGTGCACACCAGCGAGGAGCAGGACGACGACGGTCAGCAGCGCGATCGACCGCTGCCGGCGCGACGACAGCCACGGGCGGGACAAAGTGGCCGTTAGGGACGCTCTCACCACGCCAGCATTCCCACGCAGCGCCGAACAACACACCGGACCTGCGTCAAGGAGCCCCCTTGGCGTTGACATCGGAGCGGCCGACGCCCGCCTGACTCGATAACGTCGCCTGCGTGCCCACCCTAGGCGAGTCGGAGCCGCTCGGCTTGGCCAGGTCCGGCGAGCAGGCTCGTCAGGTACGAGCCGACTCCCGCTCGGTGACGAACTTCCGCAGGCCCGGCGTCGAGACCGCCACCGCGAGAACGGCGAGTACGCACAGCACGCCGCCGGACACCAGGGCCACCAGCCCGGACGTCGCACCCGCCACCACCCCGCCGCGGACGTTGCCGAGGTCCGGCCCGGCCACGCCCACGATCTGCTCGGCGGCGAAAACCCTTCCCCGCAAGGCATCTGGCGTACTCAGCTGGATGATCGTGCTGCGCGACACGACCGTCATGGTGTCCGCCGCACCCGCGACAGCGAGGAACACGAGCCCGAGCCAGGGTTGAGAGGAGAGGCCGAACAGCGCCAACGCCACGCCCCAGCCGGCCGAGCCGACGAGCATCACGACGCCCGGCCGCGGGAGCCTGGTGAACGTACCCGAGAACGCCGAAGCGCCCACTCCGCCGACGGCGATCGCGGTGAGGAAGAGTCCCAATGTCCTTGGGTCGTTGCCGAATCGTTCGGCGTTGATCAACGGGAACAAGCTGAGCGGCATCGAGAACAGCGTCGCGGCGAGGTCGGTGGCGAGCGCGCCACGTACCAACGGGCTGCGGACGATGAACGCCAGCCCGTCGACGATCCCCGAGAGTCCGGGCCGCGGCACGTCACCGGTCGCACGCATCGCGGGGAGGCCGAACGCGCCGATGAACGCGCAACCGAACGACACCGCGTCGACCAGATAACAGGCACCGACACCCCACCAGCCGATGACCAAGCCGCCGAGGGCGGGACCTATCAACATCGTGCCCTGGAAGGAGATTCTGTTCAGCGCGAGGCCGGCGGCGGCCTGCTGCGGGGGCAGCAAATGTGGGATGAACGTGCGCGCCGCGGGTCCCGCGCCGGCGCCGAACGCCGCCTGGGTCGCGACGATCGCGAGGACGATGAGCACCTGGTCGTTGCCGGCGAGCGCCTGGATCGCGAGCACGGCCGAGCAGACGGCCTGGCCGGTGATGGCCGCGAGGTAGAACTTGCGGCGGTCCAGCCGGTCGATGAGATTGCCGGCGAACAGGCCGAACGCGAGCAGCGGCGCCGCGTGCGCGATCCCGACGGCGCCGGTCCAGACCGGGCTCTCGGTGAGCTGCCACACCTGGAACATCACGGCGACCACCGCGAGCTGGCCGCCGAAGCCGGAGAACGTCTGCCCGATCAACAGCCGGCGGAACGGTCGGGACGTCCGCAGCGGGGTGAGGTCGAGGAACGCGTGCCTCACTCCCATGCCGTGCTCCCGCGAAGCTGGTCGAGGATGCGGTCGTGGAAGCTCTTGTGTACAAGGGCCTTCTCGATGTCCTGAACGGCTTTGCTGAGGGGGTACGGGAGCTCGTCCTCGAGCGCGACGAGGGCAGCCTCGGTCGCCTGCCACTCGGCGGCGAGCTTCTCGACGATCTGCCGGGACTTGTCGGTGAGGTCGACCACCTTGTTGCGGGCGTCGCTGCCCGCCGTCGTCTCGACGAGCCCGGCCGCCCGCATGGCGGCGACCTTCTGGCTCATGGCGGAGTGGGTGCGGTGAACGGACGTGGCGAGGTCCTTGATCGTCATCGGGCCTCGGGCGTGGAGCCGGAGCAGCTCCATCACGTAGCTCGGCTTGAGCTCGGGCAGGTCGCTCTCGACGTACAACCGCGCGATGTCGTCGTCCATCCGCGCCTGCAGGAGCCGAAGCGGACGCCAGATCGACTCGTCGGTGGGATCCGGAACGTTGGGCACGTCGAGTATTGTAACAGTACTTATATAAGCGCTGTCACGTTATGCCGGAGCGCCGCCGGCCGCCTGACTGGGTCGGGGGCACCCTCGTCCGAACCTATGGGACCAGGGCGCCCCCGACCCAAACCGACCAGCGCGGGCGCCATCGTGCTCGACGTTCCCGCGCACGAGCCGGGCGACGCCGTCAGCCTTCCAAGCCCTGGCGCATGACCCGCTTCACCACCCGCAGGTACTGGCGGCGGTCGAGCGGGTTGTGATCCGTCCGCGGCCGGCTCGGTAGCGCACCCCGTACCGGGTCGTAGTGGTCGAAGCTGGACTCCAGCACGCCCTCGCCATGGGTCAGCTCCGGGAGCTGGCGCTGCAGCGAGTCCACCTGCGCCGCCGGGATCAGGCCCTCGACAACGGCCACCGCACCACGCAGGTCCTGGGACAGCGGCACCGCACCGAGACGGCCGAGCAACGGCTGGATCGGCCCGAGCGCATCGCCCGGGATCTCCAGGAAGAACCGGTGCGTCGGCTCGTACACCCGCACCCCCGCCTCGGCCAGCGCGTCCATCAGCACCAGCGGCGTCAGGTGGCGGAAGTCGCCCGCCGTGCTCGACCACTTGCTGAAGCCGTACGGAGGCGGCGGCGTGAAGCCCGAGTGCGTCATCAGGACCTCGATGTCGGTCACCTGCCACCCGTGCAAACCCTGCGCGAGCGTCTTCCGCACGGTCTCCTCGGTCGCCCGGATGAACGAGTACGGCAACGACCCGAGCTCGACCTCCAGCCCGAACCGCACCCCGGAGCCCACCGGCAGTGGCGCCACCCGCAGCCCGACGGTCGCGCGGTACGGGTTGTCGTCATCACCCATGAAGTCCACAGCGGCGCCACACCCGGAAGGCCGCTCGACACAGATCGTCGTCGTCTCCCGGAACTCGACCGCGACCCCGTACTCACTCGCCAGCGTCGCCTCGATGACCTCCTTCTGCACCTCGCCGTACAGCGACAGGTAGAGCTCGTTCCGCACGTCGTCCTGGCGCAGGTTGATCAACGGGTCCTGCTCGGCCAGCTGTGCGAGCGCCGTATGCAGCCGTCCCTTCTCCGAACGCTCGCGCGGCACGACCACGGTCTCCAGCGTCGGCGGCGAGAACTGCTGCCGCGGCGCGTTCGACGCCGGCAGGCCGACCGCGTCACCGATCTGGATCTCGGCGAGCCCGGTCAGCTTGCCGATCTCCCCCGCGGACACCTCCGACCGCTGCGGCACAGAACCCTGAGCGAACACGTTGATCCCGGTGACCTTGCCCTCGTGACCGTCGCCGAACGGCAGCCTCTCGCGGGTGTGCACGGTGCCGGAGAACAGCCGTACGTACGCGACCTTCTCCCCCGCCGACCCGCGCTCGACCTTGAACACCGTCCCCGACACCGGACCGTCCACGTCGCCCGTACGCGCGGGCAGCAACGACGCGATCCCGCGGGTCAGCTCCGGCGTGCCGGCGCCGGTGATCGCCGAGCCGGCGAACACCGGATGCACCAGAGCCCGTCGCGTCTGCGCGGCGAGCTCCCGCCGGATCACGTCGTCGCCGAGGCGAGCGCCGTCGACGTACGCCCGGAGAAACTGGTCGTTCCGCTCGGCGAGCTGCTCGACGATCCGAGAAGCTCCGGCGAGGTCGCCCATCGGCACGACCGCGGGAGTGAGCCTCTCGGCGATGTTCGCCAGCACACGGTCCGGGTCGGCGCCACGACGGTCGATCTTGTTGACGAAGATCAGGGTCGGGATCTCGAGCCGCTTCAACGCGCGCATCAGCACCCGCGTCTGCGCCTGGACGCCCTCGACCGCGGAGACGACGAGCACGGCGCCGTCGAGCACACTGAGGACCCGTTCCACCTCGGCGATGAAGTCCGGGTGGCCCGGGGTGTCGATCAGGTTGACGGTGACGTCGTCGATCGGGAACGAGACGACGGCAGCCTTGATCGTGATGCCGCGCTGGCGTTCCAGCGCGAGTGAGTCGGTCTGGGTGCTCCCAGCGTCGACACTGCCGACCTCGTCGATGACCCCCGCGGCGTAGAGCAGCCGCTCGGTCAGGCTCGTCTTACCGGCGTCGACATGGGCCAGGATTCCCAGGTTGAGCGTGGTCACGTACGTACATGTCCTTCGGGTAGGCGACAACTCCCTTCGAGTGGGACATGCACGCAGCTCGCATCACAGACTCCTTCAGACCTGGCTGACCAAGATGTGGGCAGTACATCAAAGCCTTCGAGCGCCTCGCAACCCGAATACCTCAGTCGGTCGACGTCGCGGGGTCTCCGTCGACGGCCTTCGCGAGCCTCGGTACGGCGAGGTCGATGGCGTACGGGAGGCTCAGCGGGCTCCCGAAGCCGAGCGCGCCGGAGAAATCGGTCCCGAACGTGCCGAACCAGACCGTCCGCTTCTCCGTCACCACCGACAGCTGCTGGAACAGCCGGTTGCCGGCGAACGCGGCGGGCTCGGATCCGAGGACGGCGAGGACGTCGTTCTCCAGCAGCTGCAGCTGCTCCCCGCTGATCTGCCCGCTCTTGGCCGGCGCGGCGAAGCCGAGGTTGGTGAAGAACTGCGCCCGCGGGTCGGTGGGCTCGAGGATCCACACCTGACCGTCCAGGCCGAACATCGCTCCGAGCTTCTTGCCCTGGAACGCCTGGTTCGCGGCCTTGGCGTCGGCGAACTTCTTCTCGACGTCGGCGACGAGCTGCTTCGCCTTGTCGTCCTGGCCGAGGGCCATGCCGGTCAACAGCGTCTGTTCCTTCCAGTCGATGTTGCCGTCGGCGGTGACCGGGCCGACCGTCGGCGCGATCGCCGCCAGCTTGTCGAACTGCACCTTGTCGACGAACGAGTACAGGCCGAGGATCAGATCGGGCTGGAGCGCGGCGACCTTCTCGAAGTTGATCTCGTCGCCGACGTTCACCGGCTGGGTCCCACCGAGGGCCTCCTGCGCCCACGGCCGAGTCTCCTCCTTGAACTCGCCGATGAAGTCGCGAACGCCGAGTGGCTTGACGCCGAACGCGAGCGCGAAGTCCGCCTCGTTGAAGCCCACGGTGACGACGCGGGTCGGCTTTGCGGGGATCGTGGTGGTGCCGAACTGGTGCTTGATCGTGACCGGAAAGGCCTGCGCGGCGGCGGGAGTAGTGGCGCCCCCCTCGGTCGGCGCCGGCGCCGCGGCCTCCGGCGACGAACTGCCGCACGCCGCGGCGGCCGCGAGCAGCGCTCCGGCAAAGATGACGCTGGCGAGTCGACGGCTCACGGATCCCCTCCAAGATCGAGTTACCTAAGGCTTACCTAACCATACGAGAGTCGGGGTCGAACCAAGCCCCACCGCACCATCCGGCCCACCCACCCCCGTCATCCGGCCCAGCCGCCCCGCCATCCGGCCCAGCCGTTCGGCCCATCACCCCCGCCATCCGGCCCACCATCCAGCCTCCGGTGGCCGCTTGCGGTAGTTGACCTGGGACAGGTCGCCACCTACGTTCGCGGGGCCATCAATCTGCAACCAGGCAAGGGGATCGCTGTGACGGACGGCTTGACACGTCGTGGATTCGTAGCCGCCGCTGGCGCGGCGCTGGCGGTGGGCTGGCGCGACTGGTCCGACGTGCGCGTCGCGCTGGCCGATACAGGACTGCCGGACGAGGACGGCTCGAACCTGTGGCTTCGCTACCCGCTCATCGACGACGCGGCGCTGCGGAGCGCGTACCAACGCGTGCTCACCTACGTCGTCGCGCCACCCGCCGACAACCTGGTCCTGCAGAGCGCCGCGGGCGAGCTCACCAGCGCCCTCAAGACCGCACTCGGCCGCGACCTCCCGTCGAAGCCGAACGTGTCCGGCCACGGAGCGATCGTCGTCGGCACCCCCGACTCCTCGGCGCTCGTCGCGCAGCACGCCGACCGGACGAAGCTCGGCGAGCTCGGCCTCGAGGGCTACACGATCCAGCGCAAGAAGATCAACGGCTTCGACGCGATCCTCGTTGCCAGCAACGGCGAACGCGGCGCGCTGTACGGAACGTTCCACCTGCTCAGACTCGTGCAAACCCATGCCAGTCTGGACAAAGTCAACCTCAGTGACAGCCCCGCCAACCAACTCAGGCTCGCGAACCACTGGGACAACCTCGACCGCAGCGTCGAACGCGGCTACGCCGGCGACTCGGTCTTCTTCTGGAACGAGCTCCCGCAGACGCGGCCCAGCTACGAGACGTACGCCCGCGCGCTCGCTTCGGTCGGCATCAACGGCACCGTCATCAACAACGTCAACGCGAACGCGCAGTTCATCTCCCCGGAAATGCTGACCAAGCTCGCGCCCCTCGCCGCTGTGCTGCGCAGGTGGGGCATCGCGATGTACGTGTCGGTGAACTTCGCCAGCCCGATCCTCCTCGGCGGACTCGCTACCGCCGACCCGTTCGACGCGGGCGTCAAGCAGTGGTGGAAGGACAAGGCGACCGAGATCTACGCGACGATCCCCGATCTCGGCGGCTTCCTCGTCAAGGCCGACTCCGAGGGGCAGCCTGGCCCGATCTCGTACGGCCGCACGCACGCCGACGGCGCGAACCTGCTCGCCGAAGCGCTGAAGCCGCACGACGGGATCGTGATGTGGCGAGCGTTCGTGCACGACTTCGACGCGCTGGAGTGGTCGAACAAGTCGTACGAGACGTTCACGCCGCTGGACGGCAAGTTCGCCGACAACACCGTCGTGCAGATCAAGAACGGGCCGATCGACTTCCAGGTCCGCGAGCCGGTCCATCCGCTGTTCGGCGGGCTACCGAACACGAACTCGATGATGGAGCTGCAGATCACCCAGGAGTACACCGGGCAGTCGACCCACCTGTGCTACCTCGTCCCGATGTGGAAGGAGGTGTACGACTTCGACACCCACGCGAAGGGCACGGGCACGACCGTCGCCGACATCGTCTCCGGCCAGACCTACGGCTACGGGCTCAGCGGCGTCGCCGGCGTGATGAACTTCGGCGACGACACCGACTGGACGCGCAACCAGCTCAACGCCGCCAACACGCACGGGTACGCGCGCCTCGCCTGGAACCCTTCGCTGCCGGCGCGCGCGATCGCGAACGAGTGGACGCGGCAGACGTTCGGCAACTCCTCGCGCGTCGTGAACCTCGTCAACCGCATCTTGCTCGACTCGTGGCAGACGTATATCGACTACACGAACCCGCTCGGCATCAGCTTCCAGATCACGGCCGACCACTTCACGCCGAGCCCGCAGACCAACACGATCTGGCACCAGGCCGACGAGAACGGCACCGGCTTCGACCGTACGGTCGCGACCGGCACCGGCTACACCGCCTTCTACCACTCGCCGGTCAAGGAGCGGTACGAGTCGGTGGCGTCCACTCCTGACGAGCTGCTGCTGTTCCTGCACCACGTGCCGTACTCGCACAAGTTGAAGTCCGGCAAGACCGTGCTGCAGCACATCTACGACAGCCACTTCGACGGCCGGACGTCGGTCGTGCAAATGCGGCAGCTCTGGCAGACGCTCCGCGGGCACATCGACGAGAAGCGCTGGGCGGACACGCTGGAACGGTTCGACCGCCAGCTCGACCAGGCGACACTGTGGCGCGACACGATCGTCGGCTACTACTTCGCCGCGTGCCGGATCCTGGACACGAAGCGCTCCTGGGTCCAGATCACACCGAGGGCCACCTCGGCCGTCCACCTGCAGGGTGGATGGCCGAACCTGATCGAGCTCGAGGTCGCGAACGCCTCCCCCACCACCGCCGAGCTCGTCGCCGGCCTGCCTGCCCGCGAGGGCTGGACCAGCGGCACGGCGACGATCTCGCTGCCCTCTCGGGGCATCGGGAAGGAGCGCATCCCCGTCAACCCCGGCTTGCGTCCGGAGACGGCAGTGCTGCGCCCGACGTTGAAGGCGGGCAAGCTGCCGGCACTCATCACCGAGATCCCTGTCATCACCGCACCGGCGGGCCGGCGCTGCAGGCTGGCGCTGGACGCCGGCTCGCCGACGAGCCCGGTGCTCGACGGCTACCGGCGACTTTCGCCTTCTGACGCGTGGGATTCGGCCCGCGGCTACGGCTGGGTCGACGGGGCGCCGCAGTCTCGGGACCGCAACCAGCCGGACCCACTGCTCCGCGACTTCGTCAACGACACCGTCGCCCGGACGCTGCGGCTGACGATCCCGGCCGGCGAGCATTCCCTGTACCTGTTGACGGGAGAGACCAACAGCGACTCATTCCCGACGACGGTTCGACTGGACGGCGAGGTCGTCGGGACGAGCGTGTTCCTGCCGGGTGGGCAGTTCGAGTGGCTGTCCATTCCCGTGAACGGTGGCGCGTCGGGCGGGACGATCGACCTGGAGTTCAGCAACGTTCCCGGGCAGCACTGGCACCTGGTCGCGGTGGCGATCCCGGACGAGGCGCTCGCCGCTCCCCCGGCGATCATCAGCGAGCTCACCGCGCCGTCGTTGGTGTTCGGCGGCCAGTCGCAGGCGGTCCCGGTGCAGGTGACGGCGACGGACGCGGCAGTGGACGTGACGGTCCGCGCGGTGGTGCCCGCCGGCTGGACCGCCGCGCCGGTGTCGGCGCGGGTGACGCCGGGGACGCTGTCGGACCTGGAGCTCACGATCGTTCCCGACGGCACGCCTTCACTGGCGTCCGTGCGGATCGAGGTCGTCGTCGACGGCGTGGTCACGGACACGCGGGAGCTCGAGCTGGTCTCCGTTCCGCCGGCAGCGTCGCTCGCGCTGGCGATCGATGCTGGCACGACCGCGAGCCCGCTGGTCACGGGCTATCAGCAGCTGTCGAACCAGGCCTGGGACGCTGCCCGCGGCTACGGATGGGTCGGTACGGCGTCGATGAACCGCGACCGCGCGCTGCTCGACGACCTGCGTCGCGACTTCGTCAACGACACCGTGCCGCGCACGTTGC